>CAZJWV010000006.1:0-18956 GCA_964549855.1 uncultured Ohtaekwangia sp.
AATGACCGAGAATTTCTTCGCCGGTCACTTCCCGGGCAACCCCGTGATGCCCGGCGTACTTCAAGTAGAGGCCATGGCACAGATTGGCGGGATCCTTGTGCTGAATACCGTACCGGACCCTGAGAACTACTGGACCTATTTCCTTGGCATCGACGACTTCCGTTTCCGTAAGATGGTACTCCCCGGCGATACCCTGGTTATTCAGTGCGACCTCCTGGCCCCCATCAAGCGCGGTATCGCGAAAATGTACGGCCGTGGTTATGTCGGCAACACCCTCGTGTGTGAGGGTACGATGACGGCCAGCATTGTGAGAAAAGATTCATGAGCTACCACCCGCTTGCCAATGTTCACCCCGATGCTGTCATCGGCAGCAACGTTGTGATCGAACCGTTCGCTACCATTCAAAAGGATGTAGTGATTGGCGACGGGAGCTGGATCGGCCCGAACGCAGTGATTTGTGAAGGTGCCCGGCTTGGGAAGAACGTTAAGGTGTTCCCCGGGGCTTCCGTCTCTTCCTTGCCCCAGGATCTTAAGTTCGCCGGTGAGAAAACTGAAACTTTCGTTGGCGACAATACCGTGATCCGCGAAAGCGTCACCATCAGTCGGGGTACCGTTGACAAGCACAAGACCGTGATCGGAAAGAATTGCCTGCTCATGGCTTATGTTCATATCGCCCACGACTGCATCATTGGTGACCACTGCATCTTTGCCAACGCCGTCCAGGTAGCAGGTCACGTTAGTATCGAAGACTGGGCGATCATCGGTGGGGCAAGCGCCTTACACCAGTTTGTGAAAGTTGGAGCGCATGTGATGCTTTCGGGCGGGTCGCTTGTGCGAAAAGACGTGCCGCCGTATACCAAGGCGGCCCGTGAACCCCTCACCTATGCGGGCGTTAACAGCATTGGTTTGCGTCGCCGCGGTTTCTCGGCGGAGAAGATCACGGAAATCCAGGAAATCTATCGCTACATTTTCCTGAAGGGACTCAATAACAGCAAGGCGCTCGATGCGGTTGAGCGCGACCTGCCGGTCAGCCAGGAAAGAGATTACATCGTCAATTTCATCCGCAGTTCGGAACGAGGCGTGATGAAGGGTTTCTCCACCAGCCTGGCGTCCTTTGAATGACCTTGACCGCGGAAAGCCTCTGCAAGCGGTTCAGTCGCGAATGGATTTTCAGGGGCTTCTCCTACCTTTTTAAACCCGGGACCTACGCCATCACCGGACCCAATGGGTCGGGAAAATCAACCCTCTTGCAAGTACTCTGGGGGCAGATGCCGGCCACGTCCGGAAAGGTCCTCTATCAATCGCCGGAGGGTTCAGTTTCTGCCGAAGGGATTTACCAGCATGTATCCATTGTGGCTCCCTATGTCGATCTCATTGACGAGTTGACGCTGGAAGAACTGCTTCATTTTCACTTTTCATTCAAGGGTACACGGCAAAAGCTCACCATTGACGAACTGGTTGACAAGATGGAACTGGGCCATGCACGAAAGAAAGTGGTAGGTCATTTCTCGTCGGGCATGAAACAGCGCCTCAAGCTGGGCCTGGCCCTCTTGTCAGAAGTATCCCTGGTCTTCCTGGACGAACCCACCATGAACCTTGACAAGGCCTCCGTAAGCTGGTACTGGAAGGTATTCCGGGAGCTACCCCCCGAAACCACGGTATTCATTGGCTCAAACAACGAGTCGGAGTACCCGGAACAAGCATCCAAAATCAATATCCTTGAATACAAGATGGGTTACAAATGAGCAGGAACCCCCATTAAAAAAGCCGGTTTGTCCCTTTTTTGGGCGTAGCCATTCAAAATAAGGCCGATTTTAGTAAGTTTGACCTAACTACGATGATGATGAAAAGAAGCAAAGTTTTCATTGCGCTGGCTCTCTTTGGAGCGTCGGCCTCTTTCTGGAATTGCGGCGGTGATTCCCCTCCTCCAGTTGATCCCAAGGACGCGCAGTTGGCGAAATTGTCCCAAACCTGGAAGGCAACGGCAGTTACTTACACTTCAGGAGGTCCGGCCACGCCGGTAACCGGATACGAGAACTTCACGCTAACTATTTCAGGCACCGCCGGCCAGAGCACATTTGACTATACCACATCGGGCAGACCATCACCTCCCGGGACTCCCACCCCTTGGCCGGCTTCTGGTAATTGGGAGTTTGGTACAGATTTTTCCACTGTGGTCATCCGCACTGACATCCCTCTTCCTGTAACCTACTCCCTGAACGCGGCTGGGACGATCCTTCAACTGTCTTTTGATTACAGTTGCGCAGCTTGCATCCCCTATTCAAGCCGTACTAGCAGCGTTAGCGGGCAGTGGAGTTTCACGTTCGGGCTCTGAGCGACTCTGATTTCAAAAGAAACCCTCCTGACAGCTTTCAGGAGGGTTTCTTTATTTAAGGGTTGCCAGGGTGATGCCGGCTCCGCCGCGATCGGCATGTTCATCGCGGAAGCCACTCACGCTTTTTAGTGTTTTCAAATAATCCCGAACCACGGTGCGAAGCACACCTTCACCTTTGCCATGGAGGATAGATACTTCATTAACACCAAACAGCAATGCGTCGTCCATGAACCGAGTCAACACGGGCACCAATTCGTCCACGCGCATGCCGCGCACATCAAGCTGCGGGGAGAACGACCGGCTTACTGAACCCAGCGAGACGGACTTGCCAGAAGGCCTCTGATCGGCTGCACGGTCGCTGCGAACAAGTCGCGACGTCTTTACCGACGACATGAGGTCACCAAACTGAACACGGGCGGTCCCGGCTTTCAGCGATACGATCGTGCCTGTAACTTCACCACCCATCATGCGCACCTTATCGCCCACATTCAGCGGGCCCTGGTTGGGTTCAGGTTTTCGTTCTGGGGTAATTTTTACTTTCTTCTGAAGGTCTTTTAGTCCCTCCCTTACCTTACGCGTTTCCTGCTTGTCTGCCCTGTTCTCACGAATGTGACGAATGGTCTTTTCAATTTCCCGGTTGGTTTCCTGCAGCAAGGTCGAAGCTTCCGCCCTCGCCTGGTTGATGATCTCTTTCTTTTGTGTCTCCAATTTCGCGTTCAGTGCCTCATACCGTTCGCGTGCCGCGCTCAATTCGCGTTCCTGTGCGGCGACTTCACGATCCCGAACTTCGAGTTTCACTTTGTCCTCAGCCACTTTCTTCATCAGCTGCTCCAGGCCAATGAGTTCGCTGCCAATAATTTTGCCTGCTGACTCGAGCGTTTCTGACGGCAAGCCGGTTTTGGCTGCGATCTCCAGGGCGAACGAACTTCCCGGCTGACCAATCTCCAGGCGGAATAGCGGGGTCAGGTGCTCAGCATCAAATTGCATCGACGCGTTCCGTATGCCTGGTGTCTCGCTTGCAAACACTTTCAGATTGTAATAATGCGTGGTGGCCAGGCCCCATACTCGACGCCGAACAAGTTGTTCCAGGATGGCTTGCGCAATGCCACCGCCCAGGTTTGGATCTGTTCCGGACCCCAACTCATCCATGAGCACCAGGGACCGGTCGTCACCCTCCCGAAGAAACGTGGCCATGTTTTTCAAGTGCGAACTGTACGTACTTAAGTCGCTCTCGATGGATTGCTGGTCGCCGATGTCGAGAAAAATCGACCGGAACACGCCAACATGTGAGTCAGCACCAATGGGGGGAAGCAATCCGCATTGAATCATATACTGAATCAAACCTACCGTCTTCAGGCATACCGATTTGCCTCCGGCATTGGGACCTGATACCAGCAGGAACCGGTCTTTGTCTGTGACCGAGACATTCAAGGGGACCAGTGGTCGCTTGCCTTTGAGTGAAAAGTACAAGAGCGGGTGCCGGGCATTTGACCACTGCAGGGCGGGTTCCGACAAAATCTCGGGGAGGTTCGCCTCCAGGTCGATAGCAAGCCGGGCTTTGGAGCGGAGGAAGTCCAGGTGGCCCAGTAAGTCAAAGACTGAAAGGACTTCTTCGCGATGACCTCGAACAAAGCCTGTCAACTCACGAAGGATTCTAACGATTTCCTTGCGCTCTTCCAACACCAGGTCGCGATAGTCGTTGTTGGCTTCCAAAACTTCCGCCGGCTCAAGAAAGACCGTCTGACCGGTAGAGGATTGGTCAATGAAGTACCCCTTCATCTTGCGTTTGTGCTCGGCCAAAATGGGAATGACAAGGCGACCGTCGCGAAGAGTAGGGTTTGAGCCTTCAGGCGACCATCCATTGGCTACTGCTTGCCTCATGAGTTGATCAGCCACCTTCCTTGCCTTAAGTTCCTCCTCCCGCAGCCGTCGCCGGATTCGGGCCAGTTCGGTAGATGCCTTATCGCGAACACTGCCATCCACATCGATGGCGATCCTCAATCGCGAGGCGATTTTCTTCCCAGTATCGGCTGGTAAGGCCAATTCATGTAGCCGAGGGTAAGATTCCTGGCCTTTCAGCAAGGCCCCATTGGCTGTGACTCCAGTTTCCAAGGATTGAACTAGTGCTGCCAGGTCCTCCAACTCCAGGTAGCCTCCTTCTACGGCCAGCACTTCCTGCCACGGAGTTGGATCGGCGTACGGAGCAAGTGGAACCTCCTCGCCTCGCCGTTTGCGATCCACGCTTTCCTGAACCAGGGAAAGGGCAAGGCGAATGTGCCCCGGTTCGATCATGAAGGACATGGCTCTCACCCGGGCTCGTCCCGGCTCCCCAAGGCAAGGCGCAAGCAATCGTTCACGCAGTTGGTCTACGCCAAGGCGCTGTTCAAAATCTTCGGGAAAGATCATGATCAGGGTTGGGATACGGGCTGGCCGTGCATCAACTGCTGGCGCAGGTTCAGGGAGTCGATTATTGCCTCGTAAATCAATTCAAGCTCTTCAGGATGATTGAGGTAGTAACCATAGGCCTTGCGCAGCGTGCTATCGGTAACTTGGTGGCGATACAGGAGGGTATCCTGGTGGGCGGTAAAGAGGCGATAGGCTGAGTCGCGGGTGAAGGGCAGATAGGAGGATCTTGATTCTGAAAGGTAGACGTCCATCATGATGCTTACCATTTGCTCGCGGGTGAGCGGGGCGACTTCCGAGCGCTGTTTGGCGCACGAAACACCCATGACGGCGAGAATGGCGAACAATTGCAACCGTGACCACATACAAACCCTTTCTTTCGGGGACAAATTACTCATATTTTAGCGCCGCGTTTCCGGCCTCCCCAAGCCGAACCAATCGAAAATGATGCCAGTGTGAGGGTCCTTCTCAAAAAACTTCGTCGATACGAAATCCAGATCCGCAAGGCTATCAATAGCCAGATGCAGGGTGATTTCCATTCCATCTTTAAAGGAACAGGGCTGGAGTTCGACGATGTGCGCCCGTACCAGTATGGCGATGATATCCGCACCATTGACTGGCACGTGTCTGCCAAAGGCCATGGTACGTTTGTCAAAACATTCAAGGAAGAGAAAGAGCAAACTATCTACTTCATTCTTGATGTCAGCGCTTCACAAGAAATTGGAAGCCCTGGCAAGACCAAGTTTGATATCGGCACTGAAATCTGCGGAGTGCTTGCGTTGTCCGGCGCCAAAGAGTCCAGCCAAATCGGCCTCATCGGCTATTCGGATGTGCGGGAGTTGTACATCAAGCCAAGGAAGGGCGTAGGGCAGGCCTACCAGATCATCGCGAGCCTGGAGAGGCTCAAACCGCATTCAACAAAGACCAACCTGGCCAGGGCAATTTCGTTTGCACTGAATTCGATCAAGCGACGGAGCGTAGTCATCATGATTTCAGATTTCATCGATGAGAATTACTACCGCAACCTTCAGTCACTGGCCCGAAAGCACGACCTGGTGGTGATCCACATTTCAGACCGGCGCGAAACCCATTTGCCGAAACTGGGCATCATCCCGGTGCTCGACAAGGAATCCAGGCGGACGCTGTGGATCAACACTTCATTCGGTGAATTTCGCGACAGGCTTGCGCTCGCCCACGGTTCGCGCGAACAAGAACTTCGCAAATTCAGTCGCAAGCACCAGATCAACTACCTGAGCATTTCCACCGACGAGGATTTCGTCCCGAAACTCCTCCGCTTGTTCAAGGTGAGAAACAAAAGCGTAAAGAGTTCGTAATCCACTGAAGTGATGCGCCGGAATGTGATCGGTTGGACTGTGTTCTTGATGGTTTGCTCCTGGACCGCGGCGCGTTCCCAGGCAGTGCATGTAAATGGCTACTTCGGCACCGACAGTGCTGCCGTGGGCCAGGTGATCCCCTACATTCTCACCGCCTCCTACCCTCGCGACAAGCAAGTGCTCTTCCCCGACACTACTTATTCGTTTGCTCCCTTTGAGCCTGCCCGAAAGATATTTTTTCCGACCCGATCAACTGCAAGCACCAGCTACGATAGTGTGGTGTACTTCCTTTCCACCTTCGAGATCGACTCCATCCAACAACTTACCCTCCCCGTTTTTGTCGTACAGCCAAAAGATTGCGTCGCCGTGTACCCGGCATCCGACAGCATACGAATGAGGTACCGGGTTACGATGCCACTCGACTCCATCAGTGCCGACAAACTTCCCCTGAAAGCCAACACCGCCTATCAACGTGTGAAATGGATTTTCAACTATCCCATCCTGCTCATCGCTACAGCGGTGCTGATCGTCGCTGCCCTGGTTGCCTGGCTCGTCTTCGGAAAACGGATCAGGAAATACTTTGCTCTCCGGAGGCTGAACCGGAACTACGCGCTTTTCATGCAAAGATTCACGGGCGCAATGGAAAAACTGTCTGCCAACGGGTCGCCACGAAATGCGGAAGAGGCGCTCGTACTTTGGAAGTCCTACATGGAAGGACTCGTGGAATACCCCTTTACCAAATCCACGTCCCGGGAAATCCTGAGAAAATTTGCAAATGGTGGTTTGGGTACGGCATTGCGGACGATCGATCGTGGCATTTACGGCAGCTATGGCGCCACGCCTGAACCCTTTCAGTTTCTCCAAACGTATTCGCAGGAGCAATTTCAGAAACGAGAAGCCGAAGTGAAGAATGGATAGCCTGAGTCCCTGGTCGCTGGAATGGTTTGCACCGTCAACGCTTCGTGCGTTCACGTGGACAAATCCCCTGTACCTCTACTTCCTCGCCGCGATACCCCTTTTGTTCGCCGCCCGGTGGGCATGGCGTTATTATTTCAACCAAAAACTCCCAGTGGCGTTCGCCCGGCAAGAAGCACACACGTCTCCGATCACTTGGGTGCGCCTCGTTCCTGAGGTGTTGCTTGCCATCATTGCCACCCTCCTGCTACTTGCCCTGGCCCGGCCGCAGCGGAGCAACGAAAAGGTGGAGCAGTGGACAGAAGGCATCGACATCATGCTGGCCATTGACATCTCCCAGTCCATGCAGATTGAAGACTTTACGCCTAACCGTCTTGAGGCTGCCAAGGACGTTGCTCGCGACTTCATCAAAGGCAGGCTCCAGGACCGAATTGGGATCGTCGTGTTTTCGGGCGATGCATTCTCCCTGGCGCCACTCACTACCGACTACGCCCTTCTGAACGCCTACCTCGACGACTTAAGTTTCGATATGATTGAGAGTCGGGGCACCGCTATCGGGAGCGCCATGGCCGTGGTAACAAACCGGATGCGTGAGTCCGAGTCCAAATCAAAAGTCTGCATTTTATTGAGCGACGGCGACAACACAGCCGGCAACATTGACCCGATCACGGCGGCTGAGCTGGCAGCGGCGTACAACATCAAGACATACACCATCGTCGTCGGCCGCGAGGGACTTGTTCCTTACGGAAAGGATTTCTTCGGCAGGCCGAACATGGTTGAAAACACGGTGGATGAGACCACCATGCGGCGAATTGCGGAAATCGGATCTGGTGAATTCTTCAGGGTGACGGATCAAAAAGCGCTCCTGCAGGTTTTCCGGAAAATCGATCAACTGGAAAAGGCTGAAATCAAGGAGACGCGGTTCAAGGACACAAGTGATTTCTATTTCATCTACGTCCGCTGGGCGATCATTCTCTTTCTCTTCTGGCTTCTCCTGCGGTCAACCTTCCTGGCCAATGTGTTGCAAGACTAGCCCGCATTCAGGGAACCGTAAATGAGGCGAATGCCGTAGAAAATCATCGCCGCTCCCACCACGAGGTTCATAATCATCAAACTGCTGGGAGTAATCCAGGCCTGCAGGCGGCCCGCCAGGTATGCTTTTGCGATGTCGGTGCCAAGGATGGTCCCCAGGACGCCAACAAAGAAGAGCCAGAAACTGGTTGTGCCAGTGTATGCAAGATCTATGGTTGCAACGCTTGCGGCACCGATCCAGAAAAGTGGTACCAGCGGACTCATGGTATTGATGAGAAAACCCTTTAGCACATACATCATCGGGCTGCGCACCGTCCCCAGGCGCGAGCCCGTGAGCGAATTGCCCCTGCTTTTCACAAAAAGGTAGTAGGAACCGAAAGCCAGGAGGATCATGCCCCCGACGATTCCCATGTAGAAGGCGACCCCGGGCTGTGTGACAGCGGCCGACAGACCAAAGAAGCACACGAAGACGTAAAGGGCATCGCTCACAGACACACCAATGGCTATTCTGACGCCAGCCCAAAAACCACGCTCAACACTGGCCTGAAGGATGGTGAAAAAAACGGGGCCAACCAGCAGGGCCAGCACCAAACCAAATTCAACACCCTTGAAGATGATTTCCATCACCGGCTGATGAAGGCTTGCCACTCCTCGAGTTGGGCTTTGCGCAACACACGGGGAAATTTGTTCTGCCCGCCGGATTTTCCTTTTGATTCCATCCATGCATAAAAAGTCTCGGGGGGCAGCACGTCGACCCGTATTTCCTTGAGAGCGGCGGATCGCTCAACCGCGTAGTCATCATTGAGCGCCTTCAGGTGATTGTCCAGCTTGTCCCGGAGCACCATCGGGTCTACAGCCTGGTCGGTGCCGATGTACCAATGGTGAGCGAACAGCGTATCGTGCGGGACGCCGGCCACGGTAAACTCCTTGATGTCAATGTTCAACTCATTTGAAACCAACTCTACGGCCTTGTTCATGTTATCGACAGAGAGGTGTTCGCCGCAGAGGCTGAGGAAGTGCTTCGTCCGGCCTGTGATTACAATCTCGCACTCCTCAACGGAATTGAAACGAATGACGTCGCCGATGAGGTATCGCCAGGCTCCGGCGCAGGTAGTTAACAACAATGCATAATCCTTCCCTTCCTCCACCTCGTCGATAAGGAGTGCTTTGGCATCCGGCTTGATGTCGCCCGAGGGGAGGAAGTTGTCCTCAGTGAACGGCACAAACTCGTAGAAGATGCCGTTGTTCAACACCAGTTTCATCGATCCGTGCCGGGGAGACGACTGGAAAGCGATAAATCCCTCCGATGCCAGGTACGTCTCGATGAAGTTGATAGGTCTTCCGAGGAGTTTCTCAAAGCCTTTCCGGTAAGGATCGAACGACACGCCGCCGTGCACGTAGACCCTGAGGTTGGGCCACACTTCGTGGATGTGGCTTACACCATGGTAGGCAATGATCTTCTCCAGTAGAATCTGGATCCAGGCCGGGACCCCAACGATAATCCCGATGTCCCAGGACCCCGCCTTTTCAGTGATCTCTTCCAGCTTGGCGCTCCACTTCCGCTCGCGCGCAATTGCTTTGCCGGGCTTGTAGAAGCGCTGGAACCAAAATGGAAGCCGCGCAGCCTGGATGCCGCTGAGGTCGCCTTCGTAGTAACTGCCCTTGCGTTTCAGGTGCGTGCTTCCCCCCACCATGAGAATCCCTGCCTCGAAGAACTTGCTGGGCAGGTCATACTTTGCCAATGAAAGAATCTGTCGGATGCTGGTACGCTGGATGGCCTTCGTCATCTCCTTGGTAATGGGGATATACTTTGAGGCGGATTCCGAGGTGCCAGAGCTGAGCGCGAAGTATTTCATGCGACCTGGCCAGCAGATGTTTTTCACACCCTTCAGCGAAAGTTGCCACCAGTCCTTGTAGATCTTGTTGTAGTCATGGACCGGGATCTGCTGGAAATGCTTGTAGAACCCCTTTGGTCCCCTTCGGAAATGACGTAAAATGCCGGAGAAGTCGTAGTATCGGCCGATCTCTGTGTCAGACGCCGTGATGAGCAAATCTCTTAATACGTTCTTTTGCAGCTCGAACGGCGAGGAGTATTCCTGTTCAAGGTTCTCCCGAAGTTTTATGCTTCTTTTCAACAACGTTCCGAGGATCGCCATACTTTTGCAGCATTCAAGTCAGGGGTTTCAAAGATAGAATGGGAATTGCCAATAACATAGCCAACCTCAACCGCCTGCTGGCACCGCGGAAGGCGCGCCTGATCGCCGTCAGCAAGACCCACGGGTTTGAAAAGATCCGTGAGGCGTACGATGCCGGCCAGCGCCTGTTCGGCGAGAACAAGGTCCAAGAGCTGGTGGACAAGCAGCCCCACCTTCCCCCCGATATCGAGTGGCATGTGATTGGACACCTCCAACGAAACAAGGTCAAATACATAGCACCGTTTGTTTCGCTCATTCACTCGGTCGACAGCCTTAGGCTGCTGGAGGAAATCAATCGCCAGGGTGAAAAAGTTGGCCGGGTCATCCCATGCCTGCTGCAGGTATACATCGCCTCTGAAGAGACGAAGTTTGGCCTGGCACCGGAGGAAGTGCGCAGCCTCCTTCGCGACAGCGTCCTTGGGAGCCTCTCCTTCATTCGCATCGATGGCCTCATGGGGATGGCGACTTTGACTGAAAACATCCAACAAGTTCGAAGTGAGTTTAAGGCACTGAGGAATCTCTTTGAGGAACTCCGCGGTCAGCCGCTGCCGCCCAATGTTCAATTGAAAGAATTATCAATGGGTATGAGCGCCGATTACGCCGTAGCCTTGGAGGAAGGCAGCACGCTGGTCCGTATTGGCACGGCAGTCTTTGGTGAACGAGGATCGCAAGACAACACATAAAATGAAGACCCGCATTACACTCTTCGCTGGCGCACTGCTGATGGCCATCACGGTTGGACTGGGAGCTCTTGGCTCTCACCTCCTGAAGGCAACGCTTGAGACCACCGGCCGATTTGGTACGTTCGAACTCGCAGTCCGATATCTGTTCATCCATTCCTCGGGTCTTCTTATTCTGGGTGCCTTGATGGACAAAAGACCCAGGCTCTTCATAGCCGCAGTCTTATTGCTGGCGGGGATGATTTTCTTCAGCGGCAGCCTGTTGATGCTTGCGTTTACCAACAGGGGCCCATGGGGTGCGGTGACGCCCGTTGGCGGAACTCTCTTCGTCGCAGGGTGGCTGGTAGCTGCCTGGGTAGTGGTCAGGCGTTAGTGTCTTCCCCTCGGCCCCTTCGATAAACTCAGGGACCGATCCTCAGCGCAAGCGGGTGCCTGAGGTTTCTCGAAGGCATCAGTTGGGTATCTTCTTCTCGACTACGTTGGCAGAGAATGCAATCTGTGCACCGTCCTGATTGACGGCGTTGGAGACGATGGTAACTACCTTCTCCTGCTTTCCGTATTTGCCGGCTGAATTGAATCCGATGGTGATCTCGCTTGTTTCGCCGGGCGGGATCGGGTCTCGGCCCCATCCTTTAGGGATAGTGCAACCGCAGGTCACCTGCACATTGGTGATGACCAGCGCTTCCGTGCCGGCATTGCGGAACTTAAAGGTGTGTTCCACTTTGTCCCCTTGCACAATGTCGCCGAAGTCAAACTTTGCCTTCTCCCAGGTGATCATGGCCCCAGCCGGTGCCTGGCCGAACAAGGGGAGGCAGGCTGCCAACAGGAGGATCGTAAGTAAATTCCTCATGACCGTGATTTTATTCAAATTTATGGATTACAGTAATAAACGGCTTAACAAACCTGTGGATATATCCGTTGAGGAAAAATTTGGAAACCGGCTGCGGATGAGAGTCTGCGGCATCTGCCTGCGCGGCGACAGCATCCTGATGGTAAGCCACCGGGGCCTTCGCGATGGACCCTTCTGGGCCCCACCAGGTGGTGGTATGGAGTACGGATCGTCTGCGGCGGCAAACCTCGAGCGGGAGTTTCGGGAGGAAACGGGGCTGGAGGTCCGCACCGGTCGCTGGATGTTTACCACCGAGTTTATCCAATTGCCCCTCCATGCGGTGGAGTTTTTCTTCGAGGTGACCGTCCTTGGGGGGACCCTTCGCACCGGGTTCGACCCGGAGATGGGGCTTCCCTTCGACCCTTCGACTATCGCTCAGGGCAGGCAGCTCAGGGCACGGCAACAGGCTAAACCTGACAGCCCTGGTCAGTTGATCCAGCAGGTTCGGTTTATGCCGTTTGCCGAAGTGGATGTGTTGCCCCCTGAAGCCCGGCATGGTGCCTTTCGGCTCATTCCTGCGGCGAAGGATATCGCAACTCTAAACGGCTATCACCGGATTTGAACGATTTGGGCGAAAAGGGTCAAAAAAGGGCCAAATGGGCATAAAAATCTCGGAAAACGAACTTATAATTGCAGGCTAAACCGGAACCACAATGAACTTGACGAAAATCCTGACGATTGTCTTCACAGCCATCAGCCTATACCTTCTATACTTCCTCTACAACAGCATTCAGACTGTTATTGATACCAAGGAGTTGATTACCAATACAGAGCAAGCTGTAATCGAGCGCCTCAAACTTATTCGCGAAGCTGAAGTAGTGTTTCAGGAACAAAACGGTCGTTACACCGCCAACTGGGACTCGCTGGTCAATTTTATCGCCAACGGTCAGGTACCCATCCTTCAACGCCGCGAGATCATCACACAAAAGGCCTATGGGGGGGAAGATGTGAAGATCGAAATCGATACGCTCGGTTTCATTTCAGCCAAGGAGCGCATCTTCAAGAAGAACTACACACTCGGCGCCTCCGAAAATGGCACTTTCCAGGGTTTCAAGGTTAAAGTGGGCGACCAGGTAATCAAGAACCAAAAAGCTTACGCCCTCCAGGTTGGCGATAAGGTAAATGAGCCTCCCTTCCAGGAAAAGGGAATTATCCAGACCCTCGCCGACGTCAAGATCGGTGAAGCGATCACTCGCGGGAAGATTCTGATTAGCTACATGGACTACATCTTCAACCCCAATATCGACCTCTCCACGCTTTCTATCGTTCCCGGCACAGACGGCCTCAAGTTTGAGATCTTCGCCGGCAAAGTGGACAAGAACGGCTTGAAAGTAGATGTGATCGAGGTTAAAGATCCGAAGCCTATCGATCCCAAGCGTAAAGAAAGCAACGAACAGAAGGCACGCAAACCCCTTCGGTTCGGCTCCCGCCTGGATGTGTCGACGGCAGGTAACTGGGAATAACCACTTGCTTTGTCAGCCATTGCCACCCGTCACAAGCTGATCAAAAAGATCAAGGACGAGAAGTTCGACGAAGAGAAACTTCATCGCTACACGCTCTTAGCCCAAGTCGGAGCAAAAGATTTCCAGGCAGCCGTCATCGACAGTGAAGACGACCGCTTGATTTTTTTCGAGGATTACGTACTGAGCGAGATCAACTCCTCCGACGACCTGACCCTCGCCCTGAAAGGCCTGTTCGAGTCACACGAAAACCTCATGGCTGGATTCTGGAAAGAGGTGAAGCTGTCAATCAAGAATAACAAGTTTGTCCAGGTACCAGCGGCCTTATTCCTACCGGATGCTGCAAGCGAATACCTGGCCCTCAACGCATCGCTGGACCTCACCCGTGAGTCGGTGCGGCACTGCGCCAACCACAAGACCGATGCCGTTACTGTCTTTGGTGTCGCTAATGACCTGCTCGACTTTCTCAATCGCACCTACGCCAACACGCGCATGAGCATGTTTCACCAATCTGCCGCGCTGATCGAAGGAGTGTTGGCCAGCCCCACAAGGCCTGGTCAACCGCTGTTTGTTTATGTGGACCGGTTCAAACTTCACATCCTGTGGATCAACCAGGGGAAGCTGGCCTACTACAACCAGTTCCTGATCAAACAATTCACAGACTACGCCAAGTCCATCATGCTGGTGCTTACCGCCCTCGGCCTTAACCAGGAAACCACGCCCGTGGTCCTGTGGGGATACATTGGCAAGAACTCGCCGCACTACCAGGAGTTTATCAAATACATACGCAACGTCACTTTTGGTGAGCGCCCGGAGCATCTGAAGTTCGGCTACCTGTTTGATGAGGTCCAAGATCATCACTTCTTCGACTTGTTTTCTTTGCATCGCCTATCCGCATGAAACGGATAGCCCTTTTTCCCGGCTCGTTCGATCCCTTCACGAAGGGGCACCAGGATATTGTACTTCGCGGCTTGCAACTCTTCGACGAAATCATCGTCGCGATCGGCTACAACAGCCAAAAAGATCAACGGTACTTCAAGATTGATTTCATGATCGAAAAGATCCAGGAGACTTTTGCCGAGTATCCGCAGATCAAAGTGATCACCTACGCACAACTTACGGCTGACCTGGCACGGAAATACGATGCGCGCTATCTCCTCAGGGGCCTGCGCAATACGACCGATTTCGAATATGAGAACAGCATTGCCCAGGTGAACAGGCATCTTAACGCGGACCTGGAGTCCGTCTTTTTGATCACCTCACCGCCTCTTGCAGCCATCAACTCTTCTATCATACGTGAGGTGCACCGCTACGGCGGCGATGTTTCAGTAATGCT
Organism: uncultured Ohtaekwangia sp.; assembly: GCA_964549855.1. Lineage (GTDB taxonomy): Bacteria > Bacteroidota > Bacteroidia > Cytophagales > Cyclobacteriaceae > ELB16-189. The sequence continues at coordinate 14,580 of CAZJWV010000006.1, forward strand.
CCCCTACTCGTTGAAGTGAGTTAATAGGGACAGGGATCAGGGATTAGCCTTTTCTGTCATCTTGTAGTATTCCTCCAGGACAAACCGGATTGATTTGTAGGAGTTTTCCAGGGCATGATACACTTCCTTCTGGGTCATCCAGCGAAGTTCCTCAATGTCTTCTTCGAGGCTGGGTTTCATATGTGAATCATCCACCAGGTCCATGAGGTACCACCGCGTCTTCTTGATCATGTTGTTGCGGTTCATGCTGTAGGTGTGCCATGTGGTGCAGATTTTCTTTCCCACCTTCACGTCGATATTGCACTCCTCCTGCACCTCTCGCTCGGCCGTTTGACGGGATTTCTCCCCACTATCTTTCTTCCCTTTAGGCAGATCCCAGCGCTTCATCCGATAGATCATCAGGAAACGGTCTTTCTTCTTGACCAAGCCACCTGCTGCCTTCACAATCTTGAATTTCTCCTGCAGGTATTTTTTTACCCCCTCGTAATCATTGACCGCCACATCGAGTGACAAGAGGTTGATCGGAACCTTGGAATTTACAAGGTCAAGAATCTCGTTCAGGTGGGTAAGAGAGGCATCCTTGACGTAAACGTGGTTGAGGAGTTTCGCCTTTGTGACGGGTTCCCGGTGGGCCTTAATCTCCGTGTTGAAGCTCCCGTCCTCCGGTTGCGTGCCCGGCGCCCAAATACGCAGGGGTATGTCGTTCACGAACAGGTTCATGGGTGGTTCAACACTGCAAAAACATGAATATTTTTGAAACGGGCAACGTCAATTTAAGCCTTTTTCAAATCTGCCTCCTCTTGGTCTGATGTCAATTCCTGATAAATTGCCATCCCTATGCCCATCACGATCATGGAGTCCACCGCAGGACCCGTTGCCGCCAAGTTGCTCGAGATCGGGGCCATCAAACTGAGCCACGATAAGCCTTTCACCTGGAGCAGCGGATGGAAATCACCAGTGTACTGCGACAACCGCCTCAGCCTCTCGTTCCCGCACATCCGGTCATACCTCAAGCGATGCCTCACAGAGGCCATTCGCACTCATTTCCCGGGCGTTGAAGGTATTGCCGGGGTTGCCACGGCCGGAATTCCGCAAGGAGCGCTCGTGGCCGATGAGCTTGATTTGCCCTTCCTCTACGTTCGCCCCAAACCAAAGGACCATGGCCTTGAAAACCTCATCGAGGGCAAATTGGAAAAGGGTCAGAAAATCGTCCTTGTCGAGGACCTGATCTCGACGGGAGGCAGCTCGCTTAAAGCCGCGCAGGCACTCCGCGATGGCGGGGGCGTAGTGCAAGGTATGGTGGCCATTTTCACCTACGGATTTGAAACTGCCGTGGCCAACTTCGAAAAGGAAAAGGTCTCGCTCGTATGCCTCAGCGACTTTAACCATCTTCTCGATGAGGCTCTCCGCAGTCGGTACATTGATAGTGCCCAGCTAGCTCATATTAAGGCCTGGAGGCTGGACCCCGCTTCCTGGAAATAGCCCGAACTCTTAATCTCGAAGCAACTCTATGGAAAAGATCAATAAAGTGCTTATCCTGACTGGTGGTGGCGACTGCCCGGGGCTGAACGCTGTGATCCGCGGCATCGCCAAGCGTGCGCGCAAGGAGAAGAACTGGGAAGTGTATGGCTCAATCGAGGCGTTCAACGGAGTTTTCCGTGAACCGACAGAAATCATAAAACTCACTCGTCGCGTGACTGCCGGCATTCACGTACGCGGCGGTACCATTCTTGGCACTACCAACAAAGGAAACCCTATCAATTTTCCGGCGCCTCAACCCGATGGAAGCATCAAGTTCATTGATCGCGGCGAAGAACTGGTAAAGAAGATCAAGTCACTTGGTTTTGACGCTGTGATCAACATCGGTGGCGATGGCTCGCAGCGAATTTCCCAGTCTTTGGCCAAACGAGGCTTAAACATTGTGGGGGTACCCAAGACCATCGACAACGACCTGGCTGCCACCGATGTCACGTTTGGGTTCCAGACTGCCGTTCAGATTGCCACCGACAGCTTTGACAAACTCGTAACCACGGCCGAGAGCCACCATCGAGTGATGATCATGGAGGTGATGGGTCGGGATGCGGGTTGGATTGCGCTGCACACCGCCATCGCGGGGGGTGCGGAAGTTTGTCTCATCCCGGAAATACCCTATGATGTTCAGAAGGTCGTCAAGCGCATCAACGCGCGCTACAAGGATGGCCGTGGCTTCGTGAACATAGTGATCTCAGAAGGTGCGAAGCCCAAGGATGGAACAGTTACCTCCTCGACAGGCTCCAAAGGCTCGGAGCACGTACGCCTCGGCGGCGTTGCCTACCAACTCAGCAAGCAGCTCAAGGATGCGGGTTGCACCGCGGAAATTCGTGAGACCGTGTTGGGTCACACACAGCGCGGCGGGAGCCCAAGTGCCTTCGACCGTGTGCTGGCGACACTCTTCGGCGTGCATGCTTTTGAACTGGTGCTGAACCAGAAATTCGGTCGGATGGTGACTTATAAGAACAACGACATCTCCAGTGTCACGCTGGAGGAAGCCACACAGGAGCCCAGCTTCGTCAAGAAAGACTCCTATATCGTAAAGGCCGCCAAAGGCCTTGGTATTTCATTTGGGGACTAACTGCACTCGCATGGAGACCATAGACCAGATCAATTTTAGAGACAAGCGCGCACTGATCCGTGTGGATTTCAATGTGCCCCTCGACAAGTCCTTTCAAGTTACGGACGACAATCGCATCCGGTCCACAATTCCTACGCTGAAAAAGATACTGGGCGATGGCGGGAGTGCCGTGCTCATGTCGCACCTGGGCAGACCGAAAGGCGGGCCGGAAGAGAAGTACTCATTGAAGCATACATTAAGCACCCTGGAGAAACTGTTGGGTCGTTCTGTCCAATTTGCCAGCGACTGTATCGGCACAGAGGCTAACACCAAGGCCAGCGCCCTAAAAGCCGGCGAGGTGCTGGTACTTGAAAACCTGCGTTTCTACAAAGAGGAAGAAAAGGGAGATCCGGAATTCGCAAAGAAACTGGCGGCATTGGGAAACGTGTATGTGAATGATGCCTTTGGCACCGCGCACCGTGCCCATGCCTCGACGACCATCGTGGCCCAGTTTCTCAGCGAGAAATGTTCTGGCTATGTCATGGCTGCCGAATTGGACAACGCGAGACGCGTGCTGGAAAAAGCGGAAAAACCTTTCACGGCCATCATGGGTGGAGCAAAGATTTCAGACAAGATTCTCATTATCGAAAAACTCCTGGACCGGGTGAATCATCTCGTCATTGGAGGAGGGATGGCCTATACCTTTTTCAAAGCGCTGGGTGGAAGTATCGGGAAGTCTTTGGTGGAAGAAGACAAGCTTGATTTAGCCAAGGAGCTCATCTCGAAAGCAAAAGCCAAAGGTGTTGAGCTTCATTTGCCCATCGATTCAGTGGCCGGAGACAAATTCGACGCGGCAGCCAACACCCAGCTGGTAAATAACTACAGCATCCCTGAGGGGTGGATGGGGATGGATATTGGACCGCAGGCGCAGCAAGTGATTGGCAAGGTGATCGAGAGTTCGCGGACAATTTTGTGGAATGGCCCAATGGGTGTGTTCGAAATGCCTAAGTTCGCCTCCGGCACCAAGGCCGTTGCTGAAGCCGTGGTTCGCGCTACACAGAAAGGGGCATTCAGCCTCATTGGTGGCGGCGACAGCGCTGCAGCTGTAGCACAATTTGGGTTTAGCGACGACGTTAGCTATGTATCAACCGGTGGTGGAGCGCTATTGGAATATTTTGAGGGAAAAGTTTTGCCAGGAGTAAAAGCACTTGAATAAAATGAAAATGAAACGTTGGGTTGGAATTTGGATCCTGATGCTCCTCAGTCTGAGTGTGGCCGGTCAGACCGGTGTGGAAAAAATGAAGAAGATCGAGTGGCTGCTGGGGAATTGGAACCGCACCAATGTCCGGGCACCCAGGACTGGCGCTGAAATCTGGAAGAAGTCATCAGAAGAAAGCTGGATTGGTCGAGGCATCACGATGAAAGGGAAGGACACTATTTTTGTCGAGAAAATCAGGATTGCTGTCGAGAATGACCGGCTCTATTACATAGCTGATGTTCCCGAAAATAAGAAGCCGGTATATTTCGAAATCCTTGAAGTAGGAGAAAATACTTTCACGTGTGAAAACCCCCAGCACGACTTCCCGAAGAAGATCTATTATCGCCTTGAAGGCACAAAGCTTTATGCAAAGGTTTCGGGTGCAGAAACTGACAGGACATTCGAGTATTGGTTTGAGAGGAGCAAGTAGGCGGGCCGGCCCGCCTTCGACTGCGCACAGGCTGACCTTAGAGTACCCCGTCATGGTGAGCGCAGTTGAAGCATGACGAACACAAAGCATTGGCTACCT
>CAZJWV010000006.1:19056-70399 GCA_964549855.1 uncultured Ohtaekwangia sp.
ACCCCGTCATGGTGAGCGCAGTTGAAGCATGACGAACACAAAGCATTGGCTACCTGGCTACCTTACTCAAAACCCAATACGCATCGTAAGCAATCAACCCCTGGTCCACGAGGTCCCTCACAACCTCTACAAATAGATCACGGTCGGCGGGATTGGCGGCCGTTTCCAGCTCATCGACATTCATAGGGCGCTGCCCAAGCAAGTGAAGAATCTGTTCGCGGTAATCTTGAAAGGAAGCGGCACTGTCGGTTTTCTTTCGGCCAATGCACACATCGCAAGCACCGCAGGTTTGGAATGACTCCTCGCCAAAGTAATCCATCACCACCTGCATCCGGCATCGATGATCTTGTTCTGCGAAATGGATCATGGCCTCCGCCTTTTTCACAGCCAGGTCCCGGCGGGAATTCAGGTGCGTTGTATTCAATGGCAGCCTTTCGGCGTCCTGCCTGGGCAGGAGAAAAGTAACGCTGGGCGCGTCGGAAGCCGGCTGATACTCCAACAACTGCAGCTTTGACAACTGTGTTAATGATCCAGCTACTTCTTCGGGGGTGACTTTCAAGCTTGCCGCCAGCGTCCCTTCACCCACGTCGACAAAGTCATTGAACAATTCGGCACCATAAAGCCGAAGCAGGGTCTTTATCAGTGGGTCAAACTTTGCCTGGGCAACCTGGAACTCGTAGAGTTGCGCCTTATCGGCCACAAGGTGAACCTTGGAGGGTCGATAGAAACTTTCGCTTAGTTGAATCAGTCCCTCCTCCTCCAGTTTTTTCAACGCTGAGAAAGCGGCCGCGTTGCGCAAGCTGAACTGCTTGCAAAAACGATCTAGGTCAAACTCGAAGCTCTCCCCCTCCGCACTTCCTTCGGCCAGCTGGTAAAAATTTGCCAGAGCCTGGTATACACGTTTCAAGTAATCGATCGCTGGGTAGGATTGAAGCACGTTCGCCCGGAGTCGTTGCACGTCGGATTCATGATAAAGGAGGGCTGCATAGGCGCGCTTTTCATCGCGCCCCGCCCGGCCTGCCTCCTGAAAATAGGATTCCAGGTTCTCCGGCAGGTCCAGGTGCACCACAACCCTCACATTGGGTTTGTCGATCCCCATCCCGAACGCGTTGGTGGCAACCATCACCCGCTTGTCGTCATCGATCCATTCTTGTTGTCGCTTTGAACGCTCTGCATGGTTGAGCCCGGCATGGTAGAAGGTACTGGAGATTTGCTGTCGTTCAAGCCATTTGCTCAGCTCCACCGTCGCTTTTCGCGATCGGACATAGGCGATCCCGGTACCCGGCACTTTGCGAAGGATTTCCAGGAGCTTCTTCTCCTTGGTTTCCGTCTTCCGCACCACCAACGACAAGTTGGTGCGCGCAAAACTAGATTGAAACACCGCCGCGTTCTTGAGCCCAAGTTTGTCTATGATGTCGTCGCGTACCACCGTGGTCGCAGTAGCCGTAAGTGCTAGTATTGCCAGATCGGGCTTGATCTCCCGCAGTTTAGGGATTAACAAATATGGAGGGCGAAAGTCATATCCCCATTGACTGACGCAATGTGCCTCATCAACTGCAACGAAGGAGACGTTCATTCGCGAAAACCGCTCCCGGAAGATATCTGTCTGTAGCCGTTCGGGAGACAGGTATAAGAATTTGTACTTGCCGAAGACCGCGTTGTCCAGGGCGATGTCGATTTCAGAGCGCGACATGCCCGAATGCACGATGAGGGAAGGAACTCCCCGTTTCTTAAGCTGTGCCACCTGGTCCTGCATCAAGGCGATGAGTGGACTGACGACTACCGTGATCCCATCCATCATCAAGCCGGGCACCTGGAAGCAAACTGATTTACCCCCTCCGGTCGGGAGCAGGGCAAGCACATTGCGACGATTTGTCGCTGCCTGAATGATATCGCGCTGTAGCGGACGGAAGTGATCGTGCCCCCAGTATTGTTTCAGGATCGACTCCGGTGTTGCCGCAGCCATTTCACCAAGTCAGGTCTTTCTTTTGGAGGAAGGCGTCGATGCCTTTCTTGCAGTCGTCAGTAGCACGCGTCTTTGCGTTCTCTTGTGCTGCCTTCTCGAGAGCTTCGGTAAGCGGCATTCCCTGCACTTGGCTGATTAGCGTTTTCGTGGATGCCAGCGATTGCGCTGAAGCACTTGTGACGAGTTGGCGTGCGGCAGCCTCGACCTCTTTGGCGATGCTGGACTTGTGGGCGACGCCGGTGATCATCCCAGCATTCATCGCCTCTTCTGCGGAGATCAGCTTCCCGCTCAACAATAATTCCCTGGTCTTACCCTCTCCCACTTTTCGGATCATGAACACGGAAACCAGTGCAGGGATAAAACCAATCTTCACTTCGGTATAACCAAACTTTGCTTCCGGCACTGCATAGGCGAAATCACAGACCGTCACGAGCCCGGAACCCCCGGCGAGCGCATGACCCTCGACCTGGGCGATGACCACTTTTGGCAACGTGTAGATAAGCTTGAAAAGGCTCATCAGGTTGCGTGAGTCGGCCAGGTTTTCTTCAAAAGTGAATTGTTGTAATTGTTTCAAGTAAGCCAGGTCGGCACCGGCACAAAACGCGTCACCACGAGCCTCCAGAATCACCACCTTGGCCCCATCATCCTTCCCAGCACGGGTGAATGCCTCATGTAGAGCGGCTATCAGTTCAGGACTTAGGGCGTTTCGCTTTTCCGGCCGATTGAGCGTAAGTCGTGCGACTCGGTCCGATACAGAATATTCGACGAGGGCCATGGGAATGGTTAACCTTTAATCAGGTTTTGGTAAGGTAAAAACAAAAGCGCCACTGCGAGAAACTGAATAGACGTCAAATCCGAGTTTCGTGGCCTCATCAATAATTTTTTCTTCATAGAAGCGGGAATTACTGCTGTCCAGAATCACGTGGTTAAAGATAACGCTTCGACGCAAGGTTTCGAGGGACCTGATTGCATTGTTCCCGACAATCAGGAAATCAGTGGCAAGTTGCGCAGGCGGCATGTTGTGTTTCGGTGAACGGCCAATCCAAAGGAACCGGCTGCCGCCAAACTGGAAGAATTCAACTGCAACGAGGTTCTCGGACGAGTTGGTCAAACGGCTGGTCCTGCGGAAAACCCGGTTGGGTTCAATGTGAAATCGGCTGATCGATGGAGTTGCTTCAAGAGCAGAATCCATGGCCACGAAGGCTTGTCCCTTTTCTGACCACTCCATCACACTGTGACGCGGAATCGCATAAACCACAAATTCGCGTTTTGAAGACCTGCTTGCCAAGTCATCGAGCGCGTAGACGGCAGCACAAGCAATCAACGCCCACATCCAGCTAAACCGCCGCGATCGAAAGAGTGAGTACACGAATACGATGATGCACGCAACACAGCAAGCTTGCACGAGTGACATCGGAACGGGGTAGATCAGGTTTGAAGGAAGCTGCTTAATGAGAAACAACCCTTCGTTCAAAAGCCATACCGAGAGCGCAAGAGCTTTCCCGAGCAAGCTTGCAAGCCATGGGATCGGGCTGACGACGAGCAACAAAATCCCACCTAGCAGAATGACTGTTGAAGCCGGAATGACAAAGACGTTTGCGAGCAGGAAGTAAATCGGGAATTGGTGAAAATAGTAAAGCGTTACCGGCAACGTAGCCAGCTGTGCCGCGATCGACACGCAAGTGATTTGCCAAAGCCAGTCAGCCACAGCCCACCGGAATTCCAGCAGGTTGTAAATCGGTCTGTACAACGTTACAATCCCGAGAACCGCCAGGTAAGAAAGCTGAAAGCCTGCCGCGAGGATGAGGTACGGGTCGTAGACCAGCAGGAAGAATGCCGACGCCGCGAGTGTGTTCAAGATACTCGTTGTTCGGCCAAGAGGTTTTGCGAGGGCGACGAATGAAAACATAGCCACAGCCCGAAGCACCGAAGGTGGAAGGCCTGTGACAAAGGCAAACATCCAAAGCATCACCAGGCAGATGATAGCGATGGTCCAGGGTCCACCCTGTCGGCGCTCCAGGGGTTTCAGGATCAATAAGAGAACGCCGTAGAGAATACTCACATGCATACCAGACACTGCCAGTGCGTGCATGGCGCCACCGGCAGCGTAGGCTTGACGGAGGTCATCGTCGATCCCGTCGGTAACGCCGATGACAAATGCGTTGACAATGGCCCGCTCGCGTTCGCCGGGAACTAGTTCATTGATCACCCTTGTGGTCCATCTGCGGGCGCAGGCGGCATAGTACATCGGACCGTGTTCTGCCGATGGGGACATGAGACGCCACTGCCCGTCCCTCAACAGGTGCTGGTGATGAATTTGTTGACGGGCGAGGAATTCGCGGTAGTCGAATTCATGCGGATTTTTTGGGCCAGCAATAAGTTCCGGGCTGCCAATCACAATTAGTTGATCCCCATGGTTCAGGGTATCGGCTTGGGCCTCGAGGGGCCAATACAACAAGACATGACCGTGCGTTTCCTTCCATCCCTGCGGGGTCTTGATTGCCTCAACTACACCCTCGCGACGCCAACGAGTGGGGCGCTTCGACGCAGCACCCAGAAGCTTGACGCGATACGCCGTGACCCGTTCAGGCACTCGAACAAGAGCCTGATCTTTTCGTGACTCATCCCGTAAATGAACTGCGAGATAGCCTGACCAAAAGACAAAAAGCAAACCAACCAAACCTGTCGCAAACCTGAGCGCCTCTTTCTTGTTCAAAGTCACCCTGACCAGCATGTACACAACCGTCAACAGGGCCAGAAAAGTCGTAGTGGTTCCGGCCGGTAAAAAATCCGGAGAATAAATGCCAGACAGGATTCCCGCGACGAATACCGCCGCAATCCGCACCATAACGAGGGGTGCCCATCGCATGGATAAAAAGTAGTGAACGAAGTAGAGGAATCAATGCATGCCTTTGTACGGTTTTCCGGATTGAGTTGTGAACACTTGAGTGAAATCGAACAGAGCTGAACGACTCAGTACAAGAGGGAAATCTTTCGCTATATTCAAATGTTGATCAACATGAAACTCTTCACAATCCTCTTGTTTTTTGTGACGCTTTCGAGTTTCACAGATGATGCAAAGGATGAGTACTTTCTTTGTGAAACTGAAAACAAAGAGGGGTACTATTTATGGAGGGGTGACACATTGGGGTTTACGTGGTTCAAGTTTCACAGTGATGTAAAAGAATTTGGACAGGGAACCTTTGAACAAACATCAGATTCAATAATTCTAACTTTTGGTCCGGCCCGGAAACAATTTGATACGGAAGAGAGCAGTAATCCTGTTGCCAGGGGCAACGAGTCAGTTGAAATTGTATTTACTAATGTCACAGGCGAGCCAATAGAAGGGTTGGAAGTAAAACTTGAAAAGTCAGGATTAAAAGCAATGACAGATGCAAGTGGTGTTGCTCAATTGCATACTCGGGCTGTTGAGAATAACAAAGATGAGATAGGCTTTAGATTTGAGAACTATCGGACCTATCATCAGAGTATTGACCTAAAACGCAGGCACTACAATTTTAGGGTTGTTGCTGACAAAGGGAGGAAATACAAAGAAAATCAGTTTGAGAAACTGAAATTCACAATCAAAGGAAGCGGGTTTGAAATCAATGACGGGGAGAACAAGAAGTATTTCAGACGAGTGACAAGAAATAGGTTCTTGGATTTGTATCACGGCTTTAAGAAATGAATTACCACAAACACGGTGTATGCGCCATACCGGGCGTGACATTCAAGCCATGAGATTAATCTTTTTTTCTACAGTGGTTCTTATGTTGTCTTGTACTTTCGCCATGGGGCAGGAGATTTCTAAATGGTACAGCGAGACCTCCAGCAATGGAGTAATTATACAAAACAGCTTCCCAAAAGGTGGACCCTACACCGGCAGTGCCAGAGGAAAGAACTTTAATTATAGTTTCTTGATATTCTATACCCGGGTGGTCAATGATACTACCACCTCGATGGAGCTGACCATTGAATTTCCTGCTGATTCATTCGCTATCCCTTCTTCGCCCGACGTCTTTGTAAAACTATTTCTGCCTCCGGACACCATGACACATGACAAACTATCCAAGTACAACTATGGTGTCACAGGTTTGGAATCATTTCTAGAGTTCAATAGACCGACCCTGTTGAAAAGGACCATCAACCCCAAGGAAGAGCTTCTTGTCTACATCGGAACAGTATTTTATCAGACCAAGAGCACTGAGGCATTCCAAGAAAGGGGAGGCAACCGAGCTGAACTTGTTTTAAAAGGACCAAACCTTATTTATAGGATGCCCCCGCAAATTGATTCGCTTCTCTGCGGACACATTACTTTTGAGAAATGAGTCAATCCTCAATCAAAACTGCCCCCATGAAAACATCCATCCCCAAACTCTTTTTTGCATTGGGCAACATGATGTGTTCCATGCTCCTTATCACCTGTTCCACGAAGGAACTCCGCACCGGTGAGGGCTTCCTCCCGGTAGACGGCGGCAAGGTTTGGTATCGCGTGGTGGGCAGTGGCGACAAGACGCCGATTCTTGTCCTGCATGGAGGCCCAGGTGCGCCAAGCTACTACCTCAAACCCCTCACCGCGCTGGCGACTGACCGGAAGATCATTTTCTTCGATCAGCTGGGATGTGGAAAATCGGACCGGATCACCGACACCACCCTCATGAACGTGGCTCACTATGTGGAAGAAGTGAAATCCATCGTGGACCAATTGGGCCTGAAAGAGTTTTACCTGCTGGGACAATCCTGGGGTACGATGCTTGGAACGGACTACTACCTGAAATATCCCGAAGGCATCAGGGCCCTGATCTTCTGCAGCCCTGCGATCAGCATTCCCCGCTGGATCGCGGATGCTGATTCACTAATTAAGACCATGCCTGATTCCATTCAGTCAGCCATTCGGACCCATGAAACCGCCAAAACATACAGCAACCCAGCTTATCAAGAGGCTGTCGCAGCGTACTATCAGCGATATGTGGCTGTCAAGCTGCCATGGTCAGCGGACATGGACAGCACCTCTATGGGGTTCGGAGCAAACTACGCTTTTATGTGGGGGCCGAGTGAATTTACGGCAACAGGCGCACTGAAAACCTACGACAGAACCAACCGCCTGGGAGAGATAAAAGTCCCTACACTGTTTATCTGTGGTGAATTTGATGAAGCCAGTCCGAGGACGGTGAAATACTACCAGGGCCTTGTTCCAGGGTCGAAGCTGGAGATCATTCCCGCTGCGGCGCATTTGACGATGCAGGACAACCCGGAGGCAAACAACAAAGCGGTGGCTGACTTCCTCTCAGGTTTGGAGAAATAGGCCAGTCCTCACATTTCATTGTTAATTATTCATTTTTCACTGTTCATTTGTTGCTAGCATAAACCGGCATATGAAAGACATTCGCAGAAAGAGCTTAACGCTCGTCCTTTGCATCCTCTCGCTTTCCCTTTCCGCCCAACAACCAAAATGGTCGAAAGACGGTAGCTCCTACTATCGCATCGAGGAAGGAGAAGTGAACAGCTATTCCCTTCCTTCTGATTTAAAATCGGTTTACATCAGTAAGGCCGAACTGACACCCCTGGGACAATCAGCGTCCTTGACTGTCCGTGCCTTCTACCCCTCAGACGACGGGCAGAAAGTACTCATCTACACCAACACCAAAAAAGTATGGCGCCAGGATACCGAGGGCGACTATTGGGTGCTCGACAAGGCAAAACACTCCCTGAAGAGAATCGGAACAACGATGCCGGCGTCTTCCCTCCGCTTCGCCAAGTTCTCCCCGGATGGTACCCGAGTAGCCTACGTGAGTCAGTACAACCTCTACGTCGAGGATCTCGGCACAGGACAGGTTCGCCCACTTGCAGTTGATCCCGCCGGACATCTTATTAACGGAACATTCGACTGGGTGTATGAAGAAGAACTGGATTGCCGCGACGGCTTCCAATGGAGCCCGGATGGCAACTCGATCGCCTACTGGCAGATAGACGCGGCAAAAGTCAGGGACTACTTAATGATCAATACCACGGATTCCGCGTATTCGCGAATCGTGCCGGTGGAGTATCCCACCGTCGGCCAACTTCCATCCTCCGCGCGCATTGGTGTTGTGAACGTTGCCAACGGACAGACCACCTGGCTGGCCATCCCAGGCGATCCGCAACAAAACTACCTGCCGCGCCTGGAGTGGCATACTTCTACACAACTCCTCATCCAGCAACTGAACAGAAAGCAGAATCAAAGCACGATGTACATGTGCCAAACCGGGGGATCATGCAACGTTGTTTCAAAGGAGTCGGACAATGCATGGATCGACGTGAAGAACATCGCTGAAGATGAAGCCTTGATGTCTCGGAATTCCATGACGTACATCAACAAGGGAACGGAGTATCTCTGGCTCAGCGACAAGGATGGGTGGAGCCACGTTTACCGTGTTTCCCTTGCGACCGGAAAGGAAACCCTCGTTACGGTGGGAGAATATGATGTCACGGCGGTGAAAGCCTTCGACGAGAAAAACAACAAACTGTACTTCATGGCGTCCCCCCAGAATGCCACGCAGCGATATCTGCACAGTATCCGCCTGGATGGCAAAGGAGACATGAAGAAACTCTCGCCGGCCGAACTCGCCGGGGTTCACGATTACCGAATCGCGCCCGGTGCAAAGTTCGCCTATCACACGTTTTCCAACTCATTCACCAAACCGGTCAATGAGTTTATCTCCCTGCCCGACCACAAGGCGCTAGATCCGACCAAGAGTATTGCAGCGACGATTGGCAAAGCCACAGAAGAGAAGACGGTGGAGTTCTTCACCATTAAAACCGAAGAAGGTGTGACCATGGATGCCTGGGTGGTGAAGCCCAAGAATTTCGATTCTAACAAGAAATACCCGGTTGTCTTCCAGGTGTACACAGAGCCCGCAGGTCAAACCGCCGTCGACCGCTATGGAGTTGGCCGCAACCGGTTATATGAAGGCAGTATGCGTGACGATGGTTATCTCTATGTTGGTATCGACAACCGGGGTACGCCTTCGCCGAAAGGGGCTGCCTGGCGGAAAAGCGTGTACCGCAAGATTGGGCGCCTGAACATTCACGACCAGGCGATGGCAGCAAAAGAAATCCTGAAATGGCCGTACGCAGACCCGGAACGGGTAGCAGTGCATGGCTGGAGTGGCGGCGGGTCGGCTACCCTGAACCTCCTGTTCCAATACCCGGAAATATACAAGACGGGCATCGCGGTAGCGGCAGTCGCCAACCAGCTTACGTACGACAATATCTACCAGGAACGCTACATGGGCTTGCCATCCGAGAATCTCGAGGACTTTGTGGCCGGGTCGCCGATCACCTACGCCAAGAATCTGCAAGGCAATTTATTATACATCCACGGCACCGGCGACGACAACGTACACTACAACAATGCTGAAATGCTGGTGAACGAACTCGTGAAGCACAAGAAGATATTCCAGTTCATGCCCTATCCCAACCGCGCGCACGGCATCTCTGAGGGCGAGGGTACTTCCGCTCACCTGTCGGCACTATGGACGGATTTCCTGAAAAAGTACTGCCCGCCGGGAGGCAGGGAGACGATGAGAATTAATAATGCAAAATGATAGTTGAAATGTGAAGCCGCTTGCCTTGGGGATGACAGTGGATAAGTGGATAGTGGAGAGTGGATAGTAGGGGTTGATCAGGAAAACCAGACAAAAACTAGTCATGATAATCCACTTGGACTAACTGTACAAATTTGTTAAGCCTACCGTATTTCGAGAAAAATCCTCGAAGTATGAAAGTTAGCAGCTACCGGGAGCTCATCGTTTGGCAGAAGGCGATGGTGCTTGTTACGTATATCTATAAAGAGACCCGTTCCTTTCCAAAAATCGAACGTTTTGGGCTCACTTCTCAAATGCAAAGAGCAGCAATATCCATCCCCGCAAATATTGCCGAAGGACAGGCCCGAAACACAACTGGCGAGTTTCGTCAATTCCTGGGAATCTCAAAGGGTTCATTGGCAGAGTTGGAAACCGAGATTGAAATCGCCTTTAACCTGGAGTACGTTGCTATGGAAAAGCGCAACGAACTGATGAGTCATTGTGCCGAGATAAACAGAATGCTCCATGCGCTCATTAGGAAACTCAGATAGTTACAGGGCCTTCCACTATCCACTATCCACTATTCACTATTCACTTTTCTCTGATACGCCTCAACAATATCGCGTACAAGCTTGTGGCGCACGACATCTTTTTCCGTCAACTCCACAAAGCCAATGCCCTTCACCTCGCGAAGAATCTTTACCGATTCAACCAACCCTGAACGCTGGTTGGCCGGGAGATCAATCTGTGTCGCGTCGCCGGTGACAATCATTTTAGAATCAGGGCCCATCCGGGTAAGGAACATCTTCATCTGCATGGGCGTGGTGTTCTGCGCCTCGTCAAGCAGAATGAATGCGTTGTTGAGGGTACGCCCGCGCATGTATGCCAACGGAGCAATTTCTATGATCTCGCGCTCCATGTAGTACTGAAGCTTTTCAAACGGGATCATGTCGTTGAGGGCGTCGTAGATCGGACGTAAATACGGATCAATCTTCTCTTTCAGGTCGCCCGGCAGGAAACCGAGGTTCTCACCTGCCTCCACGGCCGGCCGTGTGATGATAATTTTCTTGACGTGCTTGTTCTTCAGCGACTTCACCGCCATGGCCACCGACACATACGTCTTGCCCGTTCCGGCGGGACCCAACGCGAACACGAGGTCGTTCTCAATTACAGACTGGACCAATTTCCGCTGGTTGGCCGTCTTCGCCTTGATGGGCGTTCCCTTCGTGCCATACAGGACTATGCCTTCAGCCGAGTCGTCGGGAACGTACTCCTGCTTTTCCTGCGTCACATAGCCGCGGACGTTCTCTTCCGTCACCTTGCCGAACTGGTGAAAATGATCGATCAGCGAGTTGAGGATGTCGGTAATTTGATTGATGTCGGCAGTTTCTCCTTTGATGAGAATTTCGTTGCCGCGCGATACGATCCGGCTCTTGGGGAATGCCGAAGCCAGCTCGTCGATGTTGCGGTTCCCGGCGCCCAGGAATTCAACCAGGGGAACGTTGTCCAGTGTGATGGTCTTCTCGATCAACGAACTTTTGGCAAAATGGATTAATTTCGTGACGAAGTTAATGATTCTCCGCGAACCTACCGGCGCAGGAAACTAAATGGCCATCGTCACCTTGCTCTCCGACTCCGGCGAAAGCGACCACTACGTGGCGGCCATCAAGGCAAAAATCCTCAGCACCAACCCCGGTTTGACCCTCGTGGACATTAGTCACCAGATTGGTCCCTGCGACATCGCCCACGGGGCATACGTGCTGAAATCGGCCTTTCGCGATTTCCCAAAGGGCACCGTACACCTTGTCGCCGTTCACTCCACCGGAGAGGCTGACAGCCCCTTTGTCGCCCTTCAACTCGAGGACCATTTCTTCGTTGGGATTGACAACGGATTGCTGGGCCTCATTTCCGACAAAGCGCATCAGAACCTGGTCGAATTGAATTCGATCACCTCTGTTGTTACCTCATTTCCAGAACGCGATATCCTGGCTCCGGCGGCCGCCCGCCTCGCAAGCGGTGTTACCATTGCCGACTTAGGCAAGACCCTCGACGACTACCGCAAGCTGGTCAACCGTCATGTGAAAGCAACCAAGAAACAGATTCTTGGTCACGTGATTCGCGTCGATCGATTCGGAAACCTCATCACCAACATCCAGAAGACTGATTTCGATATCCTTAGCAAGGGAAAGACGTTCACGGTAACTTTCGGCGGCGAGAAATTTCGGCGCATCCACACCGCGTATCACCAGGCCGACCAGGGAGATTGCTTCCTCCTCTTTAATAGTGCCGGGCTGCTTGAAATTGGAATCTACAAAGGGAATGCGAGCGAGCTGCTGGGACTTGCATATGATAGTCCCGTGAACATACTCTTTGATGAATCATAGAACCAATCCGTGAAAATCCGTGCAATCCGTGGCAAAAGAGGTTATCGCCACGGATTACACGGATTAACACGGATTACAAGTGAGCAAAATGTACATTAGAATCGTTCGGATGCATTTCACTGAAGCTGGTGTTGATGAGTTCCTCCAGATTTTCAATGCCAACAAGGAGAAGATTCGCAATTTTCCCGGGTGCACACACTTGCAGCTATTGACCGATCCTGACGATCCGCTCTGCTATACAACACTCAGTCATTGGAACAGGCCCGAAGACCTTGAGAACTACCGCAAATCAGAATTGTTTGGCAGTGTGTGGGGAAGGGTGAAAACTCTCTTCTCAGAGCGAACCCAGGCATTCACCCTGGAACGATATATAGAAGTACTGTGATTTCTTTGCGTCTCATTTGCGTCTCTGCGTCTTTGCGCGAAACCCATTTTGCTCTTTCAATAAGCCGACTCATTCCAACGTAGCTCCTTCTTGATCTCTTCGAGCGAAGAATTCTTCCCTATTCGAATCATCTCGATTCCAGCAATAGCCGCGAAGTCCTCAAGGTGCTCAGACGTCAAATTCTGACTGTAGCAAGTATGATGTGCGCCTCCGGCGTGTATCCACGCCGCGCAGGCTGGAGACATATCAGGCAACGGCTTCCACAGGACACGAGCAACAGGCAATTTCGGAAGCGGTGACTCCGGGGCAACGGCTTCCACTTCGTTGACTAAGAGTCTGAATCGGTGGCCAAGATCAATCATTGTAGCATTGAGTGCAGGACCACCAGCTGAATTGAACACCAGTCGCACAGGGTCGGCTTTCCCACCAATACTCAGCGGGTGAATTTCGCACGACGGCTTTCCTTCGGCAATGGAAGGACAAATCTCCAGCATATGCGCGCCCAACACCTGGTTGTTGCCCGGCTTGAAATGATACGTGTAGTCCTCCATGAAGGAGTTGCCTCCCTTCAGGCCAGTTGCCATCACTTTCATTGCACGAACCAGTGCTGCGGTCTTCCAGTCACCTTCTGCTCCGAAACCGTAACCATCCGCCATGAGTCGCTGAACCGCCAGGCCAGGAAGTTGTTTGAGGCCATGCAGGTCTTCGAAGGTTGTCGTGAAGCCTTTGAATGATCCCTCAACCAAGAAACTTCTCAATCCAAGCTCGATGGCCGCTGCGTCTGCGAGGGATGAGCGGCTCGCGCCATTTTTCTGCAAGGCCGACGAAAGTGTGTACGTGTCCTCGTATTCTTTGACGAGTGATTGGATGTCTTTGTCACTCACCTTCGAAATGGCACCAACCAGATCTCCGACCCCATATCCATTGACCGAGTAACCGAACTTGATTTCCGCCTCCACCTTGTCCCCATCGGTGACCGCCACCTGCCGCATGTTGTCTCCGAACCGGCAGAAGCGGGCGCCTTGCCAGTCGTTCCAGGCAAGGGCAGCACGAACCCAAACATTGATCTTTCGCGAAACTTCGGGATCCTGCCAGTGACCGACGACGACCTTCCTATTCATACCTAGCCGGGTCATGATATGCCCGAACTCGCGGTCGCCGTGGGCCGACTGGTTCAGGTTCATGAAGTTCATATCGATGGTGCTCCAAGGAATGTCGCGGTTGAACTGGGTGTGCAGATGAAGCAGAGGCTTGTTCAGTGCCTTGAGCCCTCCTATCCACATCTTGGCTGGTGAAAATGTGTGCATCCAGGCGATGATGCCGGCGCAATTATCTTCCCGGGTGGCGTCTAGACAGCAAGCCCTGATTTCCTCGGGTGTGGTAAGCACGGGTTTCCCGATGATTCGGACCGAGATTCCAAGAGATGCCTCCAGCGATCGCGCAATCTCTTTGGAGTGATCAGCGACCTGGCGGAGCACGTCGTCACCGTAGAGGTGTTGAGACCCTGTAAGGAACCAAAATTCTGTAGTGGGTGAAGATTTCATAAATGTTTCGCGCAGAGACGCAGAGGCGCAGTGAGGCGCGAGAGGTTATTGTCCATAATAGGAATCCGGGCCGTGTTTTCGGGAATAGTGTTTCTGTATTAGAGCATCACTTAGTGGGTGGGCAGCGGGATTAATCTGCTTGGTAATGCTTGCCATCTTCGCGATCTCTTCCAGGATGGCGGCATTGTAGAGTGCTTTGTCTGCATCCTTACCCCAACAAAATGGAGCGTGGCTTCCCACCAATATCATTTCCACCTGTCGGTAGTCCATTTTCCGAAGTCGGAGGCAGTCGAGAATTTGCTGGCCGGTCTCCCGCTCATAGTCTCCTTTGACTTTGTCGGCGTGCATAGGCGGTGCACAAGGAATGGGACCCGACACAAAATCTGCATGGGTAGTGCCGAGAATGGGGAGATCGAATTGTGATTGTGCCCAGGCTGTCGCATAGGTGGAGTGGGTGTGCACAATCGCTCCTATTTCCGCCCACGCTTTGTAGAGCACGGCATGCGTCAGCGTATCCGACGAGGGTCTGAGTTTTCCCGAAACCGTTTTTCCTTCAAAATTCACCACCACCATATCGGTGGCCTTCAGTTTTTCATAGGGCACTCCGCTGGGCTTGATGGCAAACACGCCGGCCTTGCGGTCACATACGCTCACATTGCCGAAGGTGAACTTTACGAGGCCCAGCTCGGGAAGCTGTTTGTTGGCATCACATGCCTCCTTGCAGATCTTGTCGTATTTGCTCATGCGCTGAGGGTTTGGCTGACTTTACCCAATGCAAGATAGCGTTCATACCGTCGGTTGTAAATCGCCGCCAACCCAGGATTCGGTTTGTAGGTTTTCTCAAAACCACGGCCCATTGCAGCCATCGCCTCCTCCACCCTCGGGTAAAGGCCTGCTGCTGTTGCCGCGAACATAGCCGCACCGGCGGCGCAAGTCTGGTCGGAGGCATGGATTCTTAGCGGCCGCTGCATGACATCAGCCATCACCTGCATCACATAGGGAGATTTCTTTGCCACGCCGCCCATGCCGATCAAGCCCTTGACGGCGATGCCTTCTTCGATAAACCGGTCGACAATGGCGCGGGCCCCAAAACAGGTTCCCTCCACCAACGACTGAAAAATTGCAGGCGCATCCGTGGCCAGGTTCAAACCTTCCATCGATGCCCTCACCTCCTGGTTTGCATCCGGAGTTCGCCGGCCGTTTAACCAGTCGAGGGATATCAAATTGTCACCGTTCACAGGCCGTTGCTCTGCTTGGGCCGACAATTCATTCAACATGCGATCAATCGCTTGCTGCGCCACTGTTTTGTCTGGTACCAGTTCCTTCAAGGGCCAGCTCAGCAGCGAGCGAAACCACGCATAGGTGTCGCCAAACGCAGACTGGCCAGCCTCGAGGCCGATCATTCCGGGTATAATGGATCCGTCAACCTGTCCGCATATCCCGCGAACCAGTTTGCCTTTCATATCGCTTCTGGGTGCGACGAGCATATCGCAGGTCGACGTCCCCATCACTTTACTTAAATGATACGGCTCTATCTGTCCACCTACGGCACCCATGTGGGCATCGAAGGCACCGACGCCGACCACCACATCAGTCGATAGTCCGAGGCGCGTGGCCCATTCCTGGGTAAGCCTGCCAGCTTGTTGGTCAGCGGTAAAAGTTTTGTCAAACAGTTTCGAACGGAATCCTTTCAATCGTGGATCGAGCGCCGCGAAGAATTCTTCCGGCGGAAGACCTCCGAATTCTGCCGCCCAAAGAGCCTTGTGTCCTGCGGAGCAGACGCCACGTTTCATCTGGAGAACATCTTTTCCGCCAGTCAGCACGAATGGAATCCAATCGCAATGTTCCACCCAGCTATGGCAAGCCTTGTAAACCGCATCGTCCTCACGCAGCACATGCAGCAGCTTCGCCCAAAACCATTCCGAAGAGTAAATACCTCCTACAAATTGAAGATAGTCTGTGGAAATGGATCTTCCCCCTTTAGGGGGAAGGGGGTGGGGAGTGAACTGACTCGGCTTGTACTTCGCAGCATGCGCATTGATCTCTGCAGCTTCCTTCGTTGAAGTGTGATCCTTCCAGAGCACAAACATGGCGTTGGGGTTCTTTGCGAGCGCCCCGTGCATGGATAGTGGCACTCCTTCTTTGTCGACGGCAATTGGTGTGGAGCCTGTTGTGTCCACCGACAGGCCTCTTACCGTTTTGGCAGCTTCAGCGCCCGCCTGCCTTAGGCAATCCTTGACGGCCTTCTCCATGCTTTCGAGGTAATCAAGTGGGTGTTGCCGGAAACGGCTTGAAGCTGGATCGCAGTAGCGCCCGTCGCTCCAGCGTGGATAGGTGCAAACGGCGGTTCCGGTTTCGTCTCCATTAGCAGCATCCACCAGTACGACACGCACCGAGTCGGTGCCAAAGTCGATGCCGAGGACGGATGCTTTCATACGGTCAGTTGCGGATGATGCGGCAGCCGAAGACGCGCCCGGCGGTTTTTCCTTCGCGTCCCTGGATCTTTACCTCAACTTTTGATCTACCCTTGAGCAACTCATTGGGTATAGGGTAGGTGACATCGAAGAATCTCCCCGCTGCACCCCCCTTTAGTTCTTGCGTTCCGATTTTAACGCCATCAATCAGCATATCGAAAATGCGGTTTGCATCATCGCCAATGTACGAACACAGCAAGCTGCTGGGTGTATCAGCGAGCACTGTCATATCAAACGACATCCAACCGTCTGAACCACCTGAAGCGCCTGATCTGTCGGCGCGTGCTTCTCGTCCTCTCCTACCCAGCGCATCGCTTGTGTATGACCTCTCGCTTGTCTTTAAGTTGTGATCACGCTCCGGCTGCATTTCGCCAAGCCGCATGATATCAATGGTGCGTTCCGCAATGTCTGCCTCATACTTTCGTTGCGCCTGGTAGTCAGCTTCCCGTTTCGACCATTGATCCGTCGTGAAATAGTCCCAATACACATTATAGTATTGATCCACCGTCTTGTAAAAGGGAATGAGTGTGACGGTCGACGGTTTTGAAATATCTGTGGTAAACGTCAAAGGAGCGCCAGTCGGCTTTGCCCACTGGGTGACATTGTGATTGTCGGTGAGAAGCACTGTTGTACCAAAGATGGGATCCGGCATTTCAGTACCCAATTGCCCAGCCAGCACAACAGGTCCATATAAGAGCGCGATGCGGTTGGGATTGTCAGGCATGCTTTCGCTTCGCAACGTCATCGGTACTTTCACATCAACATGGTCGCCATTCTTCAGGGCCTTCTTTATTACCCAGTATCCGGATGGGTCTCGCATAACGCCAGTCGGCTTGCCATTCAGTGTTATTTGCAAATCGCTGGCCCACCCAGGTTGACGAATTTTGAGCGGGATCTTTCCGGAACCTTCAACAACAAAATGCACCTCGCCGTTTTCCGGGTAGCTGGTCTTTTGTGTTAAAATGACATTCTTGCTTTTCCAATTCAGTTGGGAAGAAATAAACAAGTTTACCAACAGGCTGCCATCCTTGCCCTCATAGTAAATGCCTTCGGTGTATTTCGAATGGTTTTCAATTCCACTGCCCACGCAACAGGTGAAAGTATTGAAGGGCCTGCTGAAACGTTTCTTCGTTCCCATCCGCAAAGGCACGAAGTAACACATCATGCCGTCGTTGGGATTTTGCGAGGCAAGGATGTGGTTGAATAAAGCCCGTTCATAGTAGTCGGTGTAGGCTGCCTTCGGTTCCCAGGAATACAAGTACCGGGTCAGCTTGAGCATGTTGTAAGTGTTGCACGTCTCACAGGTGTTGTCACTGAGGCGGTCATTGAGTTTGTCGGGTTCACCCAGGTATTCGTAGTTGCTGTTTCCACCGATGACGTAGGTATGGTGGCCTACCATCGTGTCCCAGAAGAAAGTCGCAATCTTCTTGTCACCATCCCGTGCGGCAACGGAATATCGGCGTGCGGCGCCGATCCCCTTGGGAACATTCGTATTGGAGTGTTTGCCCTGGAGGGCATCAATCCCCTTCTCAAGTTCCCCAAGGACGAACTTGTCGTGAAATTTGTAGGAATAGTCGAGGTACTTCTTGTCCCCGGTCAATTCGTAAGTGTGAACCAGGATGTCGTTCATCCCGCCATACTCGCATTTGCGCATCAGTTCAAGCTGGTCTTCGTTGAGGTCTTTCAGCAGCCAGCCGGTCCAATCTGCCATACCTGTTAGCACCTTAAGGGCCTGTGCATTGTCACAAAGCAGGTAGGCATCGGCCAGGCCAGACATAACCTTATGAACTGTGTACCAGGGTGACCAACCGCCATTGAGATCGAAGCCTGCAGTCTTGATTATGCCGTGCTGCACTTTCCAGAAGATGCTGTCCTCTTTCGGAATAGCCCCGACATATCCTGTCTTCCGGGCCTGCTGGCATCGATCGAGCTCACTGATGACATAGTCCACTTTTTCCTTGAACCTAGCGTCTCCTGTAGAGGCGTACATCATGGCACAGGCAGACAAGTAATGACCCAGCGTGTGACCAGAAAGGCCATCACTCTCCCAGCCGCCGTAAACTTCAGCCTTGGTTGGTAACCCTGCATTGGCGTGGAAGCGATGAAGCAAGCGGTCGGGTTCGAGTGTCAGCAGATAGGCGAAATCTTTGTCCATGGCATTCTTGAATGGACTGCCATCCAGCAACCTCACATCTTTCAATGGAAATGCATACGCCTGCACATCAACGACTGGCTTTACTTTGATTTTGGGATTATTCTTCTCAGGCAGATAGCCCTGACCGCAAACCGAGCCAACCAAAAAGACTGCTGCAGAAAAGAAAGAGAGACGCTTCATAATCAGTTGTCAGTAATTGATCTTTATGTCTTTGATTTTACGCGGCATCCACACCTGCATGGCACTCTGCCCGCGGTTACACCATGAATAGTAGGGTATCGCCGTGATGGTCTTCACTTCAGTTGTAACGGAGGCTCCATCCGAACCCACCTGAACCGTCGGTGATTTGAATGAGATTGTCGTGACTCCTCCCAACAGGTCTGGCTGATGCGCAGAAGTGAATGTCGTGGATTCGGGAACGAGGATGTTCCAGGCCTGGCTATTGTTGTCAACGCCTTCGACACAGTATACAATGGGCCCACGTTGGAGAGCCACACGGTCAACGTCCTGCGTCAACTCAGGCCTGGCGACAACCTGCTTGACATCCATCGGCAATTGCAAATCAACCACGTCGCCTTTCTTCCAATCACGGGTGATCACTGCATAACCCTTGTCCATAGTGTACGTGGCTGGTTTACCATTAACCATAAGTGTGAAAGGCTTTGCCTGTTTGTCGACAAACTGATATAAGCCCCCAGGCACCGCTTCGCCGGAAGCCCATCCCGGGATACGAACGTACATGGCAAACTTGGTTTTGGATTTAGGTTGAAGCGTGATCTTCACCGCGCCCTCCCATGGGTAGTTCGTCTGCATGGTAAGTGGCACTTCGCTCTTCCCAAACTTCAAGGTGGTAGAATTTCCCACGAAGAGGTTCACCCAAAGACCGTCCGGTGAGGCGCTGTAGATGTAGTCACCCACCGAGGCGACGAGCCGGGCAATGTTCGCCGGGCAGCAGGCAGTCCCAAACCACTCACGGCGGAAGTGCTGACCGCGTGAAGCCAGCGGGTTGCCGTAGAAAAATCGATCCCCGCTGAGGGACAGTCCATCGCGTGCTCCATTATAGAGACTGCGCTCCAGCACGTCGATAAATTTGCTGTCGCCCGTCATGAGGTTCATGCGCTGGTTCCAGAAGACCATGCCGACAGAAGCACAGGTTTCGCAATAGGCTTGCTCGTTGGGCAGATCATAGTCTACGCTAAACCCTTCATTACGCCCCGAAGAGCCGATCCCGCCTGTTAAGAACATGTTTCGATAGACAACGTCCTCCCAAACCGTGTTCATTGCTTTCATGTAGCCCTCGTCGCCCGTGAGTGCTGCCACATCGGCCGCCCCGGTGTAGAGGTACATCGCGCGCACCGCATGGCCGGTAATCTCTTTCTGATTTCGAACGGGAACAACATCCTGTGCATACGCCGTATCCTTCCAATCTGTCCAGGTATATCCCTTGGCGTACTTGTGGCCGCGTTCCTCAAGCAACCAATGAGAAAGCGCCAGGTACTTCTTGTCCTGCGTCACGGTGTACAACTTCACCAGGGCGAGCTCAAGTTCCTGGTGACCTGTTACCCAATGTTTCTTGCCCGGACCAAACTGGTCGTTAAAATGATCAGCGAATTTTATGCCTACATCCAGCAACTTGCGCTTGCCCGTGGAGTTGTAATAAGCCACGGCCGCCTCGAGCAGGTGGCCACCGTTGTAGTCTTCGTGCATGCTCATGTCGCTCCAGCGTTGGCTGAAATCACCGAGCGTGTAGTACGTCCCGATGTAACCATCTTCCAACTGTGCTGCAGCGATCTTGTCGATCCACTCGTCAGCTTTCTTCTCCAGTGCGGCGTCAGGGTGGTTTTTTAATGAGTAGGCGATGGCCTCCAGCGCCTTGTATACATCCGAATCATCGTAGAAGATGCCCTCAAACTTTTCTCCTTTCTTACGTGCGACCTTTTCAAAGTTGCGGATGCGCGGCGTTTTCACTTCAGTCTGTGCAATACAGGCCTGTAGCGTCGTAGTGGCGACTTTGTCCAGTGCTGGCTTCCAGAAGTTGTCTGTGATAGTCACTTGCGAGAAGCTGATGGGCTGCATCTTCCTGGTGGGAGCCTGTGCTGATGCCGATCCGGCGATGAGAAGAATAAAGAGTAAAGTATGTCGCATAGCCTGGGTTAGTTGATCTTAATTCTGATTTGTGTAAAGGAGTGAGCAGGGAAAGTGTAGGTTAATCCATCCGCATTGACAGCCACTTCTCGGTTTACAATGCTCACTGTTTGTTTGCTCTCATTGTTCTCGTCCGCCAGATTCCCACTGTTGACCTCAGCCACCTGCGCTTTTCCGCTCAGCTTGCCTGTCTGATTCTGGATGCGGGTCTCAATGGGCTTATCCTTGTGGCGGTTAACCACATTGACGATCAGTTCGCCCGTACGGGCGTTGTGTGCAGCAGAAACATCGAGATAAGGAATGCCTCGATAGTCGCCGGCATCGTAGCGATCGCATTCGACCAGCGCATTCAAGGCCGTACCCTGGCAGTTCTTACCAAAAAGCTGAAGAGGAAAGTAGATCGGCTGTTTCCATAGCTTTCCATTCGTGATCATCATCGGCGCGATGACATTTACAAGCTGGGCCATGTTGGCCATCTTGACGATGTGGGCATTGCGTACAAAGATGTTCAGGTAAAGCGCAACCACCAGCGCGTCCTGCATGTTGTAGTGCTCTTCGAGGTGCTGATCGTTGAATGCCCGGTACCAGACATTGTATTCATCGAAGGCGATGTAGATCGGCTTCGTCATCCGGTACTTGCTGCGAACCTCGTTGATGATCCCCTCCGTGATACGAATGTTGTTTTCGACGCGAGAGGTCACCGCCATGAAAGTATTGTGGTCCTTTTCACGGTTATTGCGGGAATAGTGGTGCAGGGAAATGTAGTCGATGTAGTTGTGAAGCTTTTCGAGCACCGTGCGATTCCAGTCCGCCCAGTCGCGAACGTAGTTGCTTGTGCCTGCAGCAATGAGCTTAATGGAATCATCCGACCACTTCATAAGCTTGGCCGCTTCGAGGGCGAACTTGCTGTAGTCCTCGGCGTTCTTGTGGCCCATTTGCCACTCGCCGTCCATTTCATTGCCGAGGCCCCAGTATTTTACACGGTAAGGTTCCGGGTGGCCATTCTTCACACGAAGGTCAGAATAGTACAATCCCGGTTTTGCATTGCAATACTCCACCCAATTGCGCGCCTCATCCAGGGTGCCGGTTCCGAGGTTCACGCATATGTAAGGCGCGGCGCCTGTGGCTTTGATGAAACTGAGCCACTCGTCGGTGCCAACCGTGTTTGGCTCCACGTCTCCCCATGCGAGGTCTTTGCGTTTGGGTCGCTTGTCTTTCGGACCGATGCCGTCTTCCCAATGATATCCCGACACAAAGTTCCCACCGGGCCAGCGGATGATGGAGACGCCGAGGTCCTTCGTAGCCTGGATCACATCCTTGCGGAAGCCTTCCGGGTTCGCCTCCGGAGAAGTTGGCTCATAGATCCCACCATAGATGCAGCGTCCGAGGTGTTCGGTGAAATTGCCGTACAGCAAATTGTCAATCTCACCTCCCTTTCGATCAATATCGACCTTGATGCGCGCGGTAAGTGGCTGCGACAAGCAAATTGGCCCTACAAAGAGCACTAGAACAACGCCCGTCAACCTTATCATGTTTATCAAAGGAATCATGCGAATCAAAGTCAATATAGGAAGCAATCGCGAGGCTAAGATGAGAAAATACGTCAATGGAGCCCCTTCAATCCAGTCACCCTTCGGCTGCGCTCAGGATGACTGGATCCGTTTGACATCATTGGGGGCTCGGTCAGGCTGAGCGCAGTCGAAGCCTGACCAAAGAGTAAAAGGGGCGTTCTTTTAACTTCGCTTCATGGAGTCACTTACCGGTCTCATTCTTTGTGGAGGCGGCAGCGTCAGAATGGGGAAGGAGAAGCACCTTCTCCCCTACCATGGCATGCCCCAATGGAAGTATGTGACCCAAGTGTTTACCCGGATGGGATTGACATCGCTTATCAGTTGCCGACCTGACCAGGTCGCCTCATTTGGATCTCAAGCACCGGGTATCGTGGTCGTGCCGGATCATCCTGCCGTGTCGGGGCATGGGCCCATGAGTGGTTTATTGTCGGCCTTCCGGATACGTCCGTGGGCCGGCTTCCTGGTGCTTGGTTGCGACTATCCATGGATCACCGCCGAAGACCTTGGGCAGCTCAAGGATCGACGTTCAAAACAATACGATGCGATTTGTTTCCACCGTGAAGCTGAGAAGATTGATGAACCGCTCGTCGCCATTTATGAAGCTTCGGTGGCCCCGACCCTGGAGCTGGAGTTTTCACAAGCGAGGTATTCATTGCGCCACGCACTGAGTCTTTGCAAAACATTGCGGATCAGTCCCGTCCCAAAGCATGTTGTCTCGATGGATGACCCGTCCACTTAGTTTGGTACATTTGGATGATGCCACGTCCTCCATCGGAACCAGCCAAAGTTCGCCGCGTGGGCCAAAACGCGGAGGAAGAGATCAACGACCTAATCGCCGTCGAAGAACCACTCGAGATTCTTGTAGAGAGCGGAGAGCTTCCGGCAAAAGTCATCTCTATCACCATGCGGACCCCAGGTCACGACGAAGAACTCGCCGCCGGATTTCTCTTTAGTGAAGGAATCATCCGAAATCCAAACGAACTGAGTGCGGTCCGCATTGATGGGGACAACCGCATCATCGTTCAACTTTCATCAACTCCTTCCCTGGGGTCACTGGATAGGAATTTTTACACGACCTCCAGCTGCGGCGTCTGCGGAAAGACTTCGATCGATGCAGTACGTACTAAGTCGGTGTACGCGAACTTGCCAGACCATTTGAGGGTTTCACCCGAAACACTCCTGTCATTGCCTACCACCCTCCGTGCTTCGCAAAAAGTATTTGATGAAACGGGCAGCATCCATGCGTCGGGGCTTTTTGATGAATCTGGAAAACTCTTGCTGGTGCGGGAAGACGTTGGGCGCCACAACGCACTTGACAAAATCATAGGCGCCTCGTTGTTCGCCAAAAAGCTGCCATTGAGCAACAACATACTCCTGCTCAGTGGCCGGATCAGTTTCGAACTTGTACAGAAAGCCACGATGGCAGGCATACCCGTTGTTTCGGCGATCGGCGCTCCTTCCACCCTCGCCGTAGAATTGGCGCGCGAAACGGGGATGACCCTTGTCGGCTTCCTCCGCGACAAGCGGTACACCGTCTATTGTGGTGAACATCGGATTGTTTGAGTCATGGACGACCCCCAACTCCCCAACGCCGAAAACCCGGAGAAACTCCTGGACCTCAAGCGAACGCCGGCCAAGGAGGCCGCGGCAGGTCTGTCGGCGGTACTCATCAGTGCAAGGCACGTTGTCAATGAACTGGAAGTTGGTCGCGGCATCCGCGCCCTAAGCAAGCTGAATCAAAAAGATGGGTTCGACTGCCCTGGTTGTGCGTGGCCAGATCCTGACGACGAGCGGTCTTCGCTAGGTGAGTTTTGTGAAAACGGCGTGAAGGCTATAGCAGAAGAGGCCACATCAAAGAAACTGACCGGCGAATTTTTCAAGAGTCATTCTGTTCAGCAATTGTCGGAGCTCAATGACTACGAGATCGGCAAGATAGGTCGCGTGGCAGAACCAGTCTACCTCGCTCCTGGTGCGTCCCACTATCAACCGATATCCTGGGACGATGCATTCAACCTGATGGCGAGCCATCTCAATGCGCTGGCTTCTCCGAATGAAGCCATTTTCTACACGTCCGGGCGCACGAGCAACGAGGCCGCTTTCCTCTATCAACTCTTCGTTCGCGAGTTCGGCACCAACAACTTGCCCGATTGCTCCAACTTGTGCCATGAGTCGAGCGGTGTTGCACTCACGCAAACATTGGGTACCGGCAAGGGCACAGTCACCCTCGACGATTTCAATCACGCGGAGTTGATTCTGATTCTTGGTCAGAATCCCGGTACGAATCATCCGCGCATGCTCACGGCCTTGCAAAAGGCCAAGCGTGGTGGAGCAAAAATCATTGCGATCAACCCTTTGCCTGAAACGGGCCTCATTGCGTTTCGCAATCCTCAAACCCTGTCAGGAATTCTTGGCGCCAAGCAGATGCTGGCAGATTTGTACCTCCCGGTGAGGATCAATGGCGATATGGCACTCCTTCGGGGGATCGAAAAGATCCTGCTGGAGCAGGAGGAGCAAGAGCCTGGTTCTGTTTTCGATCAGGATTTCATCCGCCAACACACGTCAGGCTATGCTACTTTGATCAATGATCTACGCAGCCGTTCATTGGAAGCCCTCAGCCGGGCCTGCGGCATTTCAACAGAACAAATGAAGGAAGCCGCCAACCTGATCGGCGGCGCGAAAAAAATAATCACCTGTTGGGCGATGGGGCTTACGCAGCACAAGAATGCCGTCGATACGATCAAGGAAATCGTCAACCTGCATTTGTTAACGGGAGCACTTGGCAAAGAAGGAGCCGGCGTATGCCCTGTGAGGGGTCACAGCAACGTGCAAGGCGATCGCACCATGGGCATCAATGAGCGGCCCACCAGTGCTTTCCTCGATCGGGTTGACCAGGCAATGGGAATAAAATCGCCTCGCGAGGCAGGGTTTGATGTAGTAGAGTCGATCCGCGCCATGCACGATGGCCGTGGAAAAGTTTTCATCGCACTCGGCGGCAACTTTCTCTCTGCGACTCCTGACACCCAGTACACTGCGCACGCCTTGAGGAACTGCTTGCTCACGGTCCACGTATCAACGAAACTCAACCGGAGCCATCTCGTGCACGGAAAAGAAGCCCTGATCCTCCCCTGCCTGGGGCGAAGTGATAAAGATGTTCTCAACGGAGAAGTGCAGTTTGTTTCCTGCGAGAACTCGATGAGTGTGGTGCAGTCCTCGAAGGGAAATCTCAAGCCGGTAACTAGTCACCTGCTTTCAGAGCCTGAGATTGTTATAAGGCTGGCCAAGGCAACCCTCGGTGCCCGTTCAGTGGTAAACTGGGATGAGTACCTTACCCACTACGACCGCATTCGCGACGCCATAGAAAAGGCAATCCCGGGGTTTGAAAATTACAATCAGCGGGTCAGGCAACCGGGTGGTTTCTACCTGAAAAATGTAGTTCGCGAGCGCGCATTCAAAACAGCGACTGAGAAAGCTGTTTTTACGGTGTCGCCAATCCATGAGCATATCCTCAAACAAGACGAATACCTGATGATGACGGTGAGGAGCCATGATCAGTTCAATACAACCATTTATGGTCTGAATGACCGGTATCGCGGCATTCAAAATGAGCGTCGCGTCATTTTCATGAACGAAAACGATATGCAGCGTGAAAAACTGGCTGCCGGGATGACAGTCGACCTCCACAACAATCACAGTAGTGTTCACCGCATTGCCCGAAAGTTCGTGGTGGTGCCATATGCCATTCCTGAAAAGTGCACGGCTACCTATTTCCCGGAAACAAATGTGCTTGTGCCTATCGACAGTACGGCGGATCAGAGCAACACTCCAACGTCAAAAACTGTTGTAATAACGATCCAGAGACACGAAACCGCTTGATACTGGGCACGATTCTGATCAAATCGTACGTTGCCCTTATATAAATTAAACAACCATTGTTATGGCAACAGAAAAAATCACTGTCCAAAAGACGGTCAAGTCACCGATCCAAAAAGTATGGGACTTATGGACCGCACCGAACCACATCACCAGGTGGAACGCAGCCTCTGAGGATTGGCATACGCCAAAAGCAGAGAACGATGTCCGCGATGGCGGGAAGTTCAAGATCAACATGGCCGCCAAAGATGGCAGCACCAACTTTGACTTTGAGGGGATTTACACGAAGGTAAAAGCTCCCAGCCAGCTGGAATACACAATTGCCGATGGCCGGAAGGTGCAAGTCAAGTTCGAGGAAGATCCGCAGGGACAAGGAACCCGCATCACAGAGACCTTTGAAGCTGAGAAGGAGAATCCCCTGGAGCAACAAAAGCAAGGGTGGCAGAGCATCCTGGACAATTTTAAGAAGTACGCCGAGAAGACCTAGAAAAACTAGCCATAAGGCAAGCTTCCAAGAGTATAAAAAACGGTTCAACTCTCTAGTTGAACCGTTTTTGTGTTCGGACCCAAGGGTGGCCGAATCATCAAATCGGGATTTGCCACTAAGCCAAGGGGTGAGCATTTCATTGACGGTGAGTCCTTGCGGGCCAACCAAACTTATCACACTGAAATAGCTCACCTGTGGCCCTCACAATCCATGATGATGCAAGCCCCGGGCTAAAGCCCGGGCCAACAAAAAATGCCGCCCCTACCGGGGCTAGCCCAAAGGGGGCTCACATCGGTTTGATGAGTTTTCAAGTTTTAGCCATATTTGCGACCCATTAGCCAAAGTGGCCCTTCGGGAAACCTCAGGGCAGGCTACACTTGGTAGACTTCGTTATGGGATGGCCAGCAATCAGCCTTTAAGAAATGATTGCACCACTAGCCAAAGTGGCGGAACTGGTAGACGCGCACGACTCAAAATCGTGTACCTTCGGGTGTGCGGGTTCGATTCCCGCCTTTGGTACGGAAGAAAGCCTCTTTTCAATAGAAGAAGAGGCTTTTTTTGTACCTTCCCGAAAACTGCGCCAAAATACTGTGCCAGAGAAGCGCCCTTATAAGCTTGCAACTTTAGTTCATCACAATTACGACATGTCCAAGCGCTGGTATGTCGATTTTTGCGCTTGGGATGTCTCGATTGATAAACTGCGTCGCTGCCGCATTTACGAGCCTTTGAACCGCATCAAAAGCAGGAGCACCAGGCTATTTGAGGGTGACATGCTGGTGCGCGCTGTAAACCGGGATTTGCGCGATGGGAAGGTGCTCGGCAAGGACAAGTTTGCCGAGCAAAGCGCTAAGCGGGTTGATAGAATGAACCTACTAGTGGCGATTGAGCATGTGAAAGAGCAAAAGCGCTTGAATGGTCACCGCAAAAGCTACTATCGCACATTTTCGACGTTGAAAACTGTGTTGGAGGGGTGGCTGACCTTTGAGAATCAGGCAGATTTTCCGCTAAGCGCTTTCTCCCAGAGAGAAGCGCTAAGCCTTCACTCTTACTTGCGAGGCGAAAAGAAGCTGGCCAACAAGACGATCAACAACATTTTCACCAACCTGGCCACCACCTTTAACTACCTTGAAAAAAGGGGCAAGATCTGGAAGGTAAACCCATTGCAAGCGATTGACACGTTGCCTGTGCACGTGAAAAAACATGCCGCATTCACCAATGAACAGATAACCGCTATCATGAATGCGATCAGGGAACACCAGGTGAATGCACCAGTGCACCGGAGGTCGGGATACAAGCAATTGGAGCTCTTCATCCAGTTCATCTACTATGCATTGGCGAGACCCAACGAAATAATGGACCTCAAGGTGGGTGACGTTCAGCTGGATGAAAACAGGGTATTTATCCGGGGTGAGATCAGCAAGAACAAGATGGATGACTATGTGGCCATCCCGGACAAGCTCAAGAACAGCATCAAAAAGAGTGGTGTTCTGAAAGCCAAACCTGGTGACTTCATTTTCAGCAAGGGTGGTGTACCTGGTGCAACCCGGCTGCACGACAACTTCTTCTGGGATAAGCACAAGCGCATTCTCGAAGAAACAGGTCTAAGGGACCTAAATCCTAATTTCTCCCTGTATAGCTACAAACACACTGGTGCAATTAGCCTTTACAAGGCGACCAAAGACGTCAAGATCGTTCAGCAACAATGCCGCCACCAGAGCGTAGCGCAAACAGACGCTTACTTGCGTGATTTAGGACTTCACAGCAATTATGACGTGCTGAAGGGCTGGACTGGGGCTTTCTAAATGCTTTGCGCTTAGTCGCTGGTGTTGGTCGCGTGCACCAGCAAGCAGAGTCACCACCTCCAATTTTTCTCTTTATGAGGTTTAGCGTTTTGAGAGGTCAAAGCGCTTCCATGATGATTTGCAGTATGATGTGCATTCAATTTCAAGTTGGCACCACCTTGCCTCCGGGCTTCACCATCACCCTACTCCAGAGTCATGCACCAGGTGCTATCCTGTTTTCGCACCAGGTGTATCTCAATGATTTTTTCCTCCATGATTGCTTTTGCCGAGATCCTCGCAAGGTTGCCGTCGATTGGCTGTGCCGTATGTTTTGTGCAACTCGTCAACACAAAAGCCGCTTACTTGCGCGATTTAGGCCTGCACAGCAACTATGGTGTATTGAAATGCTGGACCGGGGCGTTCTAGGGCTTCCAAGAAATATCAATAGTGCACCAGGTATCAAAACCTTGCACCTGTTGAGTGCAAGCGCTTCCAAGACCAGGAGAACTTATTGTGTTTGGCGTGGAGAAACGTTTTGAAGCGCTTGTCGTCATCATACCTTGCGATTGAAGGGGTTGAATTGGCATCCGACAAAGGTTCGCCCCTTGAAGGTCCGGTGCCCGGCTGGATTGCTTCAAACTAATTCCACGATCTAGTATATGTGATAGGTCTCTGTAACTACACAACCTTCATCAAGGTATACAAGGACTATCGACAAGTTGTAAATCGAGTATTGCGCAGTAAAGTCGGTTCCATCAAAAATCGTTATCTCCTTATCCGTAATTGTATAATTGTATTCAGGCGAATAGTCATTCATGTAGGAATAGTAGGACTTCGTTTCTCCAATATGAATCCTGAAACAATCATCGTCCGGGCAAACATACATACCGTTGTCGGCTGGGTCTGTGCAGAAAGAATAGATTGCATTGTCCAGTTGCCAATGGCCGTTTATCATGTTAACGTAAAAAACCGAATCACTTGCCGCAAGCAGCCCATTGACCTTGGCGGTAATCACTCCCGAAATGGCCCCCAGGGTACGGTAGCGACAATCTTAGTGGCAGTTGATGAAGTCAGGAGAGCTTTCTCTCCATTGAACCTATTTCATTGGCCAATGGATCTGTGCTGAAATTTGCGCCTTCGATCGTAACACTACTGCCGCGCGAAGCAAAGGGTGGTGAGAATTTCGTTATTGCAGGAGCCAGCGCAGGGTCAGATTGGTTACATGAAAGGATAACGGTGGCTAACAGTGTGATTAAAATGCGACAGGTGTTTTTCATTTTTAATGGGCCCGATTTTACAATTGTGAGTTCTCAATTCAACGAATACTGCACCCCCATCCGCGGGGAAAGCTTCTCCGGGAATCCATCCTTGAGACTGGAATCGAAATTGTATAGCATCTGCACGTTTCCCGTCCAGCGCTTGCCGAGCTTGAAATTCGTTTGAATCCCTGTATGAAACGTCCAGCGCCAATCGCGGTAAGCCGGGTGGTCAGCTGTCTCGGATTTGAAGAGACTGTTTCCATCCAGTTCTAGACGTAAAAACATTGATTTAAACGTTTTCACCATCGTGAAAAAGTGAAGTCCCCAAGTGGCATTCTGTTGTTTGAGGGCCAAGGGATCTGAATCAATGCAAAGGCGGTAGTTGCCACCTAGCCCAGCTTCAATTCTTCCTGTGAGCCGATACGAAGCGTTTGGATACAAGTCCATGAACAATGTATCACCCCTTGGTTGGAAACCAGAATTGAGGCCGACCCGAAAGCGTTTCTGAAACGGTTGACCCTTCAGCCCATTACGTGGAAGCCAGGTATTCTTTGGGATTTCTGACAAGCTGCCAATCGACGAATATTTCTTCTTGTACTTGGCCATCTGGCTCATTGCGCCCTGGAGTGCGTTCTCTTGGCCAGCCAGGTGATTGACTGCTTCCTGTTGCAGGGCGGCTTTGGCGCCTTCCGGTGAGTTCATCTGCTTTGCTGTTTTCAAGGCTTCGCTTTGCTGTTTCATCGCTTCCGCCTCGTTGAGGGCGGAGGTTGCATGCTTTACTTCGGCAATACCGCCAGCAGCCTTTTCAAGGGAGCCTGTGGGATTATCTGTGAGAGCCTTCGCGTCGCCCAGCTGGCCATTGATCTCCTTCATTGGATGAGGAATATCAGGCAGATGACTATCGAATGCAGTGAATTGTTGAGGACCAGGAATAGCAAGATCTCCCCCAACGGCCTTGAGATCTGGAGAGATGCCGAGGGACGACAAATCCTCAGTTCCCAGCGAAGGGATTTGTGGCAGTTCAGCGCCAACAGTTGGTATCTGATTACCTACCTGAAGTGATGGATCAGAGATCGACAAAGGATTGGCGGCCTTGGGAAGGCCGGGGAGCTTCGCTCCGGCAGAATCGAGGTTGAATCGCCTTCTCACGGACTCACTCCAACGAACGTAACGGCCGGAGACGTTTTCCTGGAGAGTTCGTTGTTTCTCGTTCACCTCCTTGAGCAGTACCTCCTTCGAGTGAAGAAGGCTGTCAGTTCGACGTGCGATTGAAACTTCAGGCAAGTCAAGGCGACGGAGGCTGTCAGAGAGGCTGGAAAGTTTGCTGGGATCGTATCTGAGGGTGACCCTATGCCTGAGGCTGTCGGCCCAGGCGTTGATGCGGAGCGAGTCGCGGTAACGATTGATTGAGGCAATTCCGTTGAGGCTGTCAAGTAATGCTTTGCGTTGGTAGTCAATTCTTTTCAGAGGTGCATCTTTGATGGTGTCCAGGCTTTGACCTACGGCCTGGAAGGTAATTAGGAGAGCAAGCAAGGCAGTAGCGCGGGTCATGGATTAAGGAGAGACAGTGTTCATATCCAACTAGTCTGAAAAGAGATCGGTGAAGGAAACATCAAAGTATCTGCATTGGCTGGTGGCCGCTGAATCGGGTTCTTGCGTCAACGACAAAGCTTACGTATCGAAGTGAATGGTTCATGTTGTTACGTTCCCGATGAACCACCAACCAGGCTGGGACCATCTCCCGACCGATTTGGTAAGAATTTAGCGACTAAAGGCCTGTCGACTATCCATGAGTTAAGCACTCTCAAATTCATTTACAGATACTCGCAACCAACACTTAAGAATTCATGCGATACAACCTTTCATCAAGGTGTTTGTAATTGGTTATGCCACCGGAAGAGAATAGTGCTTGGTAAATGGTGGCTCCCTCTGCTTGATTGTCCGCATTCAACACATACAGGGAGGGTACACGCAACCTTAATAGTTTAAAGGGAACAAATGAAGCGTTGTATTCGCGCGTCATTCGATCAAGAACAAGGCGGAACCATGGCTCATAAAAACCGACAGGTGACACAACTAGCACTGGCTCCAAAGTAAATGATACTCGCTTTTCCACCCTTAGTCCTATGGACTCCTTCCCATAAACTGTGAAAAATGGACCCAAGAAACTGAAATTGAACTCGATGGTTTTGAAATAAATACCCCCACTAAACTCTTCATGGTAAAGAAGAAGGGATCCCTGGAAGGATTGGCCAGATGAAATTCCAAATCCGACTTCAAGAACCTCTTCACTTTCCAATTGAAAACTCTCAACAAATGCTTGCCAAGCGCTGAACTCAGTTTCCACCATTCGCTTCGCATTTAAGATTGACTCCTTCATACCAGGATGTTCCTGATATCTGGGATCCGTTGGCAAAACACCAATCGGGTAGTGCTTTGCTAAAAGATCAAGCAGGGCTTCATAGGAGATGTCCATCAATTACTCTTAGTTTCTTCTTAGTTTATAGTCACCAAACCAGAAGCCAATCAATCTAACCTCAGAAATTGGTGCTTTGTCCACCATACTCGTATCGTACCAATTGAAAACATAATCCGCTAAACTCTGGTTGTTCCACTCCTTAATGGAGTGATTAATATGGTCGGCGAACCTGCTTGTTGGAGATTGAGGATTTAAACCAAAGAACCCTGATTTTAGGTCCTCGTAAACAGCCATCCTGGCAAGATCCCACGCATAGGCCAATTTATTTCTAACTTCGAATAGAGAAGCCATACTTCTAGGTTCGAGTAGGCCATTTCCTTCATGTACCTTGAGCATAAGGTTGGAAACCGAAATGTGAATAACATCAAATCTAAAGTTTAAGATAGAAGCATCTAAGTAGAAAATGGTCTCTTCGAAATTCACCTTGGCGTAGTAGGTGTCATGTGCCCTCACAAGGTTAAATGAGGTTGGATCCGCATACTCACCAAAAGAAGGCTCAGTAGGATCAACAATAGTGGATGCCAGGTATTGAGGTTTCTCATGCCCTCGAACCTGATCGATAACTCCCTGGATTACATCTGGGGAATAAACATATCCAGATGTTGAAGCGATCATATATGAAACTACTGATGCCTCATAACTCTTATAGTAGGTGTTGGCCCATGAAGCATTGTCGAAATTATGCTTAGCGCCAGCAGCAAAAGCCTCAGCATTCGACTTGAAGGGGGTATAATAGGCCCAGGAGTAGCTTCCACCACCTCCATTGCTTAACATGCCCTCCTCAAATGTGATTGTACCACCGATGTCTTCTCTATCTAAGATGTTCTGCACTAAGTTGTACAAGGCATTTCCGACATAAACATCTGCCCCACTCGGATCCGTTAACCGAACCGGGTTATTTAGGCTAAAATTGTATGGGCTGACAGAACAATACTTAGAAGCCATCGGGTCAACCTGGTTCATCCGGCCAATGGCAGGATCATAGTTCCGGAAGACGAGATCATAAACCCCAGTAGTTGAGTTCAACTCCGTACCTCCATTTGCAAGGAACCTGTTGCCCGTCACGCTCTCCCTCGTCCACGAATTCGCCGTCTGCATCCCAAATGGGTAGTACTCGTTTCCCTGGATCAGGTTTGATTTCGTGTGTGTCACCTTAAAGTCATCGAAGTAGACGTAGTTGTTACTTTGATTCTCATAGCTAAGATAAACATAAATGTAACCTGGCTCCGTCACGTTCACCTGGCTGAGGGCAATCTTCTTCTTGGAAAATGAAGCATTCGCCATGGATGCGATCAGGGAACACCAGATGAATGCACCAGTGCACCGGCGGTCAGGATACAAGCAATTGGAGCTCTTCATCCAGTTCATCTACTATGCATTGGCGAGACCCAACGAAATAATGGACCTCAAGGTGGGTGACGTTCAGCTGGATGAAAACAGGGTATTTATCCGGGGTGAGATCAGCAAGAACAAGATGGATGACTATGTGGCCATCCCGGACAAGCTCAAGAACAGCATCAAAAAGAGTGGTGTTCTTAAAGCCAAACCTGGTGACTTTATCTTCAGCACTAGTGGTGCACCTGGTGCTACAAGGCTTCATAGCAATTTCTTCTGGGACAAACACCAAAGGATTCTCCAAGAGACGGGCCTAAAGGACCTTAATCCCAATTTCTCACTTTACAGCTATAAGCACACTGGTGCTATTAGTCTTTACAAGACTACCAAGGATGTGAAAATCGTGCAACAGCAGTGCCGCCACCAGAGTGTTGCCCAAACAGACGCATACCTTCGCGATTTGGGCCTCCACAGCAATTACGAGATCCTGAAGGGGTGGGCCGGTGCAGTTTAGAACAGCACTGGTGAAGCCTAGATTCTGCATAAGTACACCAAGGCCGAAACGCTAAACGGCAACAATCCCTTAAACGTTGTAGACGCTTTATAGAAGAACAAGAAGCAACGACAATGGCAAGATGCACCTGACGAATGCGCTTATGCAACCTTCGCTGCCACCACAGAAGGTATCGGCCTGACTTCGTATGAAAGATTCAATACGTTGAGACTATTCATTTGGAGGCAAAGCTCAGGATCATTTCTTCGCTTGGTTCCTCCAAGTTTGGGCAGCTTCTGACTTTTCAAATGGAAACAATGGGTCAATGTCATACTCAATTGTCTCGCTTTTCAAATCAGTTATGCAAGTAACTTGCCTGAATTGACTCCCATCGTGAGCCACTATAATCTCCTGAAAGTATTCGCCTCTCCTTGAATGAAACCTGGCGCTCAACCATGCACCTTTTTCTGGGTCCATTTCAAACCCATACATGTCACTTAGATTAGTTTTTGAAGGAATGGTCACTGGGCCAAACCTGACACTTTTCTTAAATGGGTCATCTTTGATATAAATGTTTGCTAAGTATCCTTGTACATCGTAAGCGGGATCACTTCCATAATAGTTACCTAGTGAGATATATCCAATACTCTTTTCTCTCAAACAAGTGACAAACTGCAATCTTGGTTTACTGTCTTCTCCTATCAGACCTTTAGCGACCTTAATGCCGGATTCAGTTATATATTTTTGATTCAATAGATTGTACTTCTCCTGGGCTAACAATAATTCTGCCTGGTGCTTCTCATTTATGAGCTTCAATTCAGCCTGTTTGGCCAGGATATCATCTCTGTATTTTTGACTCAACAGGTTATAATCATGCTGGCTTTTCAGTATTTGGCTATTGTCAGCATCCCTCTGCCTGTCGCTGAGCACTTCCTTCCAAACTGAAATACCTACCGTGACCAACGCAGCAAGTACCAAGAAGATATTCAAGACCATTTTCTTCATGTTTGATCGTAGTGGTACTTCTGCCACTTTCAGGTCACTTCAACAAATATTGTACCCCTATCCTCGGCGACAACTTCTCCGGAAATCCATCTTTTAAGCTAGAGTCGAAATTGTACAACATCTGCACATTCCCTGCCCAATGCTTGCCCAACTTGAAGTTGGTCTGAATCCCCGTATGAAACGTCCAGCGCCAATCGCGATAGGCCGGGTGGTCAGCTGTTTCGGATTTGAAGAGACTATTCCCATCCATTTCTAGACGCAAGTGCACAGATTTAAACGTTTTCACCATTGTGAAAAAGTGAAGCCCCCAGGTCGCATTCTGTTGTTTGAGACCCAACGGATCTGAATCAATGGAAAGGCGGTAGTTAGCACCTAGCCCGGCTTCAATTCTTCCTGTGAGCCGATACGAAGCGTTTGGATACATGTCCATGAGAAGCGTATCACCTCGTGTTTTGAAACCAGAATTGAGTCCAACCCGAAAGCGCTTCTGAAACGGTTGACCCTTCAGCCCATTGCGGGGTAGCCAGTCGTTCTTTGGGATTTCTGACAGGCTACCGATAGAGGAATACTTCTTCTTGTATTTGGCCATCACGCTCATAGCGCTTTGCACTTCGGCTTGCTTGCCGGCGAAGTGGTCCACGGCTTTTTTCTTGAGTTCGTTGGCAGCTGTACTTGGATCCTTCAGTTGTTCGGTGGCTTGGAGGACTTCGCTTTGGTTCTTCAGTTGTTCTGCTTCGTTCAGCGCACCGGTTGCATCACTCACCTCCGTCATATTGGTAAGCGCTTTCTCGGCCGCGACGGAAGGGTTGTTGGTCAATTCCTTCAATTGTTGACCAGGCACTCCGGCTAGATCAGGCATGGCTGGTAATGATTTCTGCCATTCGCCCAGTTGAGGCATTGAAGGGATGGTCATGTCACCGCCCACCCGAGACAACTCGGGTGACACATCCAGCGAAGCGAAATCTCCGGTCTCAAGCGAGGGTATGGGTGGGACTTCTCGGAAGTCGGCTCCGGGAACAGCCGGCAAATTTGGTGTGTTCAGGTTAGCACCCGGCAGGCTCACGGCGGCAGAATCCAGGTTGAATTTCCTTCGCAGGTTTTCACTCCAAGTGGTGTATCGGCCGGTAACTTTCCTTTGTAACCCGTTTTGCTTTTCCTCAACTTCCTTTAATAGTTCCACCTTCCGTTGCAGCAGGCTGTCTGTGCGGCGGGCTATAGCTGGCTCTGGCACACCGAACATGCGCAGGCTGTCGGCCGAGCGGGCAATGGCATCGGGTGAAAAATGGTTGTGGATTTTTTTTCGAAGGCGCTCTGACCACACAGTGATTGCGAGCGAGTCGCGCCACTGATTGATTGTTGAGATCGAAATCAGGCTGTCGACAATGTGGCTCTGCCTTTCTATGCTTGCTCTTAAAGGCCTTGGAATAGAATCGGAGATGGATTGCGCAGAGGAAGTTGCGAATGAGATTAACAACAGGCCCAAAGTTCTTATTATTTGCATTATAATCCTTACAATGCCTAAAAACTGGTCTGGTTCAATCGATTTTCGATTTTTTATGCCCAAAACAACTGAGTTCCACAGTGTCCTTAGTCTTTACAATCAGGCAACTTGTATCCTTGAGAAATTACTTTGCGACATAGACTTACAATCGGCGATTCCACTTCGACCAACTCGATCAAAGCGAAATCTTGATCAAAAGGTACCGACTGCACCTACAACAATTTTGGATTATGCACACAATTATCGCAAATAACATTTATTTCTAACAAATCCATTTTTGTAATCAATTTAACGTGTGATAAGACATCATCTTGAAAGTAGCCTTTCCTTTGGTAGTTAATGTCCAGGCAGTATCCTTCATCGATAATTTTTTTTAACAAAGGGCAGTGCCACCGGTTGTCTTTGTTTTCCATTATCTAAAAAGACTGAGTATTGATAAAATCACAGCATCAAATTGAGCAGCACCATAAACTGTTACAACAGTACCACTCTTGTCTAAGACAACAAAAGCGTTTAATGATAGAAATGCCGTTTTTCCACCAGATTGAGAAAATGCAATTAAGGGGCTTCTAACAGTATTTAGTATATCTACAGTTTTAACACCTCGTAAGGCAGCTCGATTGGCGGAATAGGCTGTAAAGCCAGTTATCTTGAGTCCCGGGTTTTTAATGACAGTTCCTAGTTTTCCAAATGACGCGCCCGGAATTGGAACGATAATGCTTGCAAGCTCCATTCTTTCGTAAAACTCGGGGTCATCTTTTCGGTCAGCCATGTATGCCTTATACCTCGGATCGTCCTTCCCGTCCTCGGAAAACCAAGCCAATACTTTATCGAGCCAACCATCAGCTTTCCCTGCTGAGTAATACTCGTAAGTCCTATTGGCAGCCCACTCTTCGAAAGTCTCACCGGGCAATGGAATGGTCTTATGCCACATTTTCAACAGTTGTACCCTTGTCAATCCGAATTCATTGTAAGGGATTCCATTAGAATAGGCATATGATTTTGCGTCATTGTATGCATTTATGTTTGCAATAACCCTTTCATTGAACGCCTGCCCTCTCAGCCATCCATAAACACCAGAACCACCCGCTGCACTTTGCGATGCCGCGTATGATCTGGAAAAGCTTTTCTGAGCAAATTCAAATAGGTTCAGCCATTCCTTCTCCCATTGCTCATCACTCTTGAGACTCCCCCCTTCAACCTTTCTGGTTGGCAGACTCCCCGGAGGAAACAAGTTTGGTGCATCGCAAACCTCACATCCGCACGTGGGGCAATCACCCAACGGATCATTTAGGAAAACGGGATCGCCATTGGCATAGTTGTAAGGCGTCTGGCCCGCAAACTGACCAGCCATCGGATCCACCTGCCCAAACCTCCCCAGTACCGGATCGTAGTTTCGGTAGTATAGGTCGTAGACTTGGGTGGTCCTGTTTAGTTCGGTGCCTCCATTATAGAGGAAATTGTTGTCCACATTGCTCTCTCGCGTCCAGGTGTTAGCAGTCTGCATGCCATAGGGATAATATTCGTTTGCCTGGATGAGGCTGCTCTTCACCTGAGTTACCTTGTAGTCGTCGAAGTACACATAATTGTTGCTCTGATCCTCGTAACTAAGGTAGGTAAAATAGTATCCGGCCTCCTTGACGTACTTGGCAGCCAGGGTGACCTTCTGCTTGGCGAAGCTCGCCGATGTGGGCACCCGGGTCCAGCCGGCATCCAGCACCTTGAACTGCTGATCAAATAGGATGTAGTTGAGATAAGCAGCCGGCGCATTGTCGCCAGCATTTCCTCCAGGCACAAAGCCACCCAAAGCACTATTCACCCCATTGGTCATCGGCGTACTTTCCCCAACTCCTCCGGTGGCCGCATAGTAAAGTGCAGTGCCAATCGCGGCGGCCAAGGAGACAGAATTAGTCCCGTAGCCGCTACCAGCCTCATAGTACGCCCAAACTTCGGTCTTGACGGTGTCCCCAGGATACACCTTGAGGCTCTTGGCGGGGCCTACAGGATTGACCTGATTCATCTTGAAAACTTTTGTTCCTCCATCCGTATGATTTGCCGCATTGAACGTGACATACTTCGAAGTGTCAGCTACAAATCCATAGCTCTGCTTCAATTCATAAGTGGCCAGATATTCCGATGACGCTGGTGCGGCGGATGTAAACAAAACACGGGTGTTTCCCTGGTGATCGGCCAAGGCATACTGATACTCGAAGTTCGATCCGTTCTTCACCACGCGTCCCTCCGGAGAACTGAACTGGCTCAAAGTTGGCGTACTGCCACCGTAGATGAAACCTCCGATGTAGTTTGTATATGTCGATACGGTGTTAATGGTGGTCTTCACCGAGAGTTTCGTGCCAGCAGCATCATAGGTGTATTCTACCTTGTCGTTGTTGGAGTAGGTTACCACCTTCGGCTTACCAAGGAAATTGTAGCTGATCGAAGAAATGCCCTTGTTCTCATCTTTGTTCGCGCTGCCGTCAGATGTATACGTATATTCCGAAGAACCGTTAACAGCCCCGTTGGTGAAGCCCTCCGAGGTCGAGGTATCCTCGACTTTGCTGATCCGGTTGGTGTTGCTGGTGTAGGTATAGGTGAGCTCATCGATGGTGGAGGCGGCGCTAGTCACACTAGTGCCGCTCAGGCCCCTTGAGTTCTTCTTCCGCGTGAGTGAAACTATATTTCCTCCATGATCGTAGGTCATCGACTCATTCAGTGTATTCGCTTCCTTGTCCCAGGCTGAAGCGCCATATGCCTGGAACGAGGCTACCTTAAGCTTGTCACTCTTGTCATAGCTATAGTTGTAACTCCGCTGGCCCGCAGTACCTGCAGACTCACCAAGCGTTTTCCACTTAATGGCGCTGATATTGCCATTGTAGGCCGCCGTGTTGCTGGTTCCGGCTGATGCATTGTACGCCAACTCCATGCCAAAGTAGTCCCCGGTTTCGTCATTGGTTGTTCCACTGTCGTTGGAGAGCTGGGAATTATTGATGGAAAGTAACCATCCCCGGATGTTATACCGGTAGTCTACACTTTGCAAAAAGTTCGATCCGCCAGTGTTGTGCAGCTTCTTG
The DNA here is from genome assembly GCA_964549855.1 of uncultured Ohtaekwangia sp. Taxonomy (GTDB): domain Bacteria; phylum Bacteroidota; class Bacteroidia; order Cytophagales; family Cyclobacteriaceae; genus ELB16-189. The sequence goes on from CAZJWV010000006.1 coordinate 58,527, forward strand.
TCCACCAACTGACCCAAGGCATTGTATTCATATTGCGCCGCCAATACTTCTGTGTTGGAATTCACCTGGTGATAGGTCTTCAAAACACGGCCAGCATGGTCATAGTCGTTGCGTTGTGTGATGCTTGTGGTCACCGACTGTGCAGTGTGAGTGAGTTTGGTTTTCTCCACACGCCGGATGCTGTTGTAAAGAACACTGCTCTTATCTACAGCATTGATGTCAAGGTGGTTGTTGCTCTGGGATTGGATCACGCGGTCATAACTGTCATAAAACACAGCCCCCTTGATCCAATTACTCGTCACGTTGCCCGAGACGCTGAGCTGGCGTACCTTGCTTCCGGTTGCCATGCCTCTCACATTAGCCGAACGCGATGAAGGCAGACCGGTGAGATGAGAAGCATCGTAAATGAAAGGGTCCGTTCCGGTCACATTGAAATCGTAGTTGTCGTAATAGGCTACCGACAGGCGGAAAATGCTGTCTTTCGGGAAACTCACATTGGAGTAACCATGGAGAGAGTCTGCGCCGCTTTGCTTGTACTCCACGTAGTTGGCCTCGGGGTACGGGGAGCTTGATGTCGTGTACGCCTTGTCCACCCACTTCTGCACTGATGCTCGGCTTCTACTGTTTGTGTACAAGCCAGTGTAGGCGGTTCGACCCAAGACATCGTATTTTATGTAAGCCCACTTGTTCATGGAACTAAGGTTGCCGTCCTGGGTCAGCACCAGCCGGTCAAAAATGTCATAGACCATATACTTTACCACGGCGCCCGGTTCTTTCTTTTCAATGAGACGGCCACGTGTATCGTACGTGTATTTGAAAATCAATTCGGCAAGGTCGGAGTCTGTTTCCAGGTTCGGCGTCCCGTCAAGAATGGCCACTGCCTTGGGGGGCACCTGGTACTTCAACTGGCCGTAGTCGTCGTAGATATAGTAAGTGTCAAGCCAGGAAACCGAACTTCCTGCGATTGTTTCTCCTAACTCCACCTGCTTGAGGACGGTTTGGCCGAGCACATTCGTGAACGTCCGCACCTTGTTGCCATTTTCATCCGTGGTGATGGCAACCATGACCGTCTTTGAGGCATAGTTATCCGATGTGGTGCCATCTGATTTCCAGTAGCGAACAGGGTAGCTGGTGGTGTTGAGCGTCATAAGGCTTGTTACCTCGTGCCCCGTCCATGCCGAGCCTGCGGCACTCTGGGCTGTCACACGTGCATCTGGTGCATTCCGTCGAGTAGAAAGTCCGTAAGGTTTCGTATCGGAGGCCACCTTACTTGTCCCTTGATAAAACTTATACTGTTCGCTGCTGTCGTAAACGTTGGATGAATTGCGAATGGCGAACCTGCGAATGGCCCCGCTGGCAGTTGTTGTGGTATATGGCAAGAAGGTGCTATCCATCAGGCCATCCTTACCGAAGCCTGTGTGACTGACAATGTCTCCTTTGTTACCGTTAACGGCCGGCGCGGCTCCCGTGGCTACAGTCTGAAACAAGCGGCCAATGCCGTCCGAGTATTGATTAATCTGAGAAAGCTCATTACCCTGAAGGATGTAAAGAGAAGAAGCATCTGTTACACCCTCTTTGAAAACAGTTGTGGTACTTACCATATCAATGTCTACTCCCTGGCTCCCCAGGGTCGTAGTAATCGTTGTATCGGTCGAAAGGCACCAAGCTGAACCGCTTGAGGATTTCACATTCACCCTGTAAAAATCTGCTCCTGGAACTGTATAGCTCTGCGAGGTAGCTCCTGAGATATCGCCCGCGTTGTTCTTCCATTGATACTGATGGAATGAGGTTGTTGACAACTGCGTGGGAGAGCCGTGAACGATTGGGTTCAGGCCGATAAGAGTGACGACAGGAATAGCCGTCACAGTAGCAACCACATTTGTTGCTGAACCTGTGCAGCCGTTTGTAGAACTCGGTGTGATGGCATACGTTGAAGTACCCTCTGCGGCCGTTGCTGATAGTGTTTGTGCAATGGTAGGTGCGCAAGAGGTGCTGCATGGAGCGCCATCTGTCACGTTGGACTGACTTACCGTCCAGGTATAAGTTGGGCTTGGAGCACCGTTACTGGTGGATATGGCAATAGAGGTTGTCTGTCCTGAACAAATCGCCTGATTTGAGGCCACCACGTTGGGAATGGTCTTGACAGTTGCTGTCACCTGAGTTCGCGTCAGGCTTTCACAGTTCGTGGCAGTGTGCAAGCTTGCAGCGTAGTAGTTCGTGGTGCTGCTTATACTTCCTGTAGTGTATGATGTGCCTGTAGCCAGAGCAGTCCCACCCGTTGATGCGGCATACCAGCGAATATTATCCGCCTGGGATCCGGGGATTGCATTTAATGCGACGGTTCCGGGTCCGCAACGTTCTACATTGTAATTTGAGCTTGTCGGTGCGGCCGGGTCAATAGGGCCACTGATATGGCCGGTACTCAATGAACTGGTACTCCAGGCTCCGCAAGCATATGCCCTTAAATAGTAGTAACCAGCCGCCGTAATGTCATAGTTTGCTGTAGAGTTTGAGGTGCTTGTTCCGGATGAGGAAGTTTGCCAGTACCAAAGCTCTCCAGTGGGCGGAGTGCCGTTCCTTGTGATGGTGGAGTATCTGCAGTATTGAGTAGTGGTAAATGTTCCCGTCGGAGTGGTCAACGTCGGATTGATAGTTACATTCAGGGTGCTAATTACTGTAGTCAGGTTGCGGAAAGTTAGCGTGCCCGATCCGCACGTCGAAGACCAGGTGACTGAACAATAATTGGCCGTGCCGGAAAATGAAGTTGAGTTGATTGTTCCGTTTGTAATCTGCCAGTTGCGCTTTATGTAAACATTTCCATCATCATAGGTGTACGATACTGTGGAACCCACAGTCACGGGTCCAGGCGGGGTTATTTGAGACAATACTCCCGAGGACATGAACAACGCGCACACCGTAAGCGCCTTGGAAAAACTTCTGATATGGATCGAGTTCAGCTTCATGTGGTTTCTCATTTAATTCGCCTGACTTAGGCTACTCACCTGAAACTTCAACCAGCTTCCTTGAGAATCCCCGCTTGGAAAGTCAAGCGTGACAAAAATTCCCTCCGACGTCCTTTCAAATTTCAAGGTCCCGCTGGATCCGTCTTGCTCTACCTGGTAGGTAACGGTCCCATTAGTACTCACATCGGTCCACGTACCCTGCAGCGAGGATATCGTAAAAGTTGAAATGAAGTTGCCGCTTCCCTGTGACCAGGTTATCGAGTTTGAACCATTCGTGGTGAATGAGCCCTGATAGTTGAAATCAGAATTACTTTTAAGATCAAAGCCGTGGTTGACTGTCCAAGTTATTGTTGATGTAGAAATATCCTGACTGAATCCATTGAAGCAACAGATCAAAAAGGCAAGGCAAACAATGTATGACGCTTTCATCATGGGCATGGTGAATTATCAACGTAGGTAATTGCGATCGCTGCAGTTTCCTGAGGCGGTGGCTGGCATGAAGTAGGACAAAGGCTCTCGCTTACAGGAGGAATGTTTAGGTATACAATAGTCATCGTGCATTTGATGGAGTAATTCTCAAGTGGGGAAGTGAAATTAAAGCTCCCTGCATTGGGAGCTCCCGGGATAGGGGTCCAATAGGGAACAGCGGCCGTCATAATGTACCACCCATAGGTTATCGCCTTGGTGGAGTCTGACGACTGAGGATGCAAAATGTAAAATGTCCGCACCAAGTCGTTACAGCGGTGCACGGTTGTCCCTCCGCCAGACATATAGAATTCCATTGTCGTGGGCAGGGGTTCTCCTACACAAATGTTTTCCGTGAATGTAACCGACCCATAGGTGGCATGCGAAACTGTCAGTTTTACGGAATGTGCTCCCATGCCCGTGAATGAGTAGATGATGGTAGAATTTGTTGATGTAGCAAGGGCGGTGGAACTGGTCCCATATATGGCCCAAGAATATGTTGTGCCTGTGACACAGCCGGTATTGACCGCGGTAAATGTGGATGATTGACTCTTGCGGTGAGTAAGGGTAGAGGAAGTGAAGCCAGAGGTAATCGCTCTTGTGCGAGCACCACGGTAGAGATACTGCTTGTTTTCGACCAAATTCCTCTTCCTGTCGAAGGTGTTAAGCTTCCGGCCTAGAGAGTCGTAAGTAAAGACCACGGAGTTTCCTCTGATGTCAGTTTGTGAGGTGACCCCGACAAGAGGTTTGTAGGTGTTCATGGACACCGCGGCATTCTGCGGCAATGCTAGGAGATCATCAATATTCACATCGTGGTTGCTGCTCACATAGACCGTAAAAGGAGTCGTAGCACTGGTCACGTCCATCAAACCCTCCAGGTAAACCCACTTATTCATCGTAGAGGGATTATAATCCAGATTCGTAGTTGAGCCAGATACATCAGTCCCCCCGTTCTTAGCCTTGAAAGTGATTGCTGTTTGCTGCCCTGCATTTGCCCAGCATGATACGCGGTACTTGTTGCCATTCTTAGTGACGCTGACGCTGCTAAAACTGCCGGTCGTTCCTGACAAGAGTTTACCTTGGTCGCCAGTCCAACCGGCCACTTCTGTTGTACCCCCGGTGAAACCTCTGCCTGTGCTCAACTCAAAGCCTTCATAGACAGCCTCGCTTCCTTTGCATTGGGCAAAAACGGCGGTTGGTCCCACTGAATAGCTTGGTATTACGTGATAACCGCTCACATTTTTCTTGTTATCAGATTCAGCCAGAACAATCCCCTCAGCGCTAACATCATCAACGGTTCTCGTTACGACGTAACTGGAATCGTACTTGATTGTTTGGTCTGACACCGCAGACTCGTAGAAGTAAGAGGATACTTGCGGGTAGCTGAGATACTGGTAAGGCGCTAGCCTGGAATTTGGAAAGATTTTGTAGAGCACCAGGGAGGCTCCAGTTACTTTTTGCGTGCCTCCGATGGGGGTGAACTTCTGTATTCGCTCAACTATTTCGCCATGCCGTCGGTCGGTTTCGGCATTATTGAGCTGCTTGAGGGCGTTAGCGGGTACGTCTCCACCTGAAGGTGAACTAATTGTAGCGTAGTCCTTGGCATACTTTATTCTGTCCACAGCTACAGAGCCGTCGTCGTTGGTGCGAGTGATGGTCTCAAGCATGTAGTGACCGCTGTTGTAGGAGTAGGCCGTGGTCGTCTTAATAGAATCTGCTGCACTTTCTTCGCCGATTTCGACTGAGATTTCCTCAGAAAGCACTTTAACTGTACCAGTTGAGATACTGTATTTACTGAAGTGGAAACCATTTGAAATGTTCTCAAAGCGCAACCCATAAATTGTTTGAGCAGCGGGCATCAAGGTGGTATAGGTTAGCCTCTTCTGCCTGACCAGCGAACCCGCCTGACTGTACTCGGATTGTTTCTTGAGCACACCCCATTCAAAATTGGGTTGAGGAGCGTAAGGGAAGGTATAGTCGCCGTTTTTGAAATTACCGACAGCGCAGTACCCTGATCGAGCAATCTTGCTGGATGGTCCGCCGCCATAGTTGAATGTTCCTGTAGCATCAAATTCATAAACAGTGCTCCCTCTTCCTGTTAGCTTTTCCTTCACCCTTGAATAAAGGATCTGTGGATCTTGGCCAAGTTGGTATGGTGTACGGAAAACCCCTGAATCTGTAACAAAGGCAAACTTTGGAGGGTAGGTAAGCACCCCGCTTGTGGTGTCGTTGCTGAGTTTGTATTCATAATCCTTTTGGATGTCATGCGCAGATGAAAAGCTTGTCGACCCTTTACCATACGCCACATCCCCTCCGGATGTTGAAATGCTGGCTACACGCACGCCTCCGCCGGTGTAGGATCTTGAAACCGTGGGGTCATAATATTTATTAGGTTCGTAAGTGAACTTTGTTTGGCCTCCGTGTGGGTAATTGATTTGCGTCAAAGCCCCAAAGCCGCAAACACTTGAATTGACTTCACGATTGTCCCCGGTCAATGTCGTAGTCGCCGAAGTCCCGGAGATCGGTTGAATGCGCAACCGCTTTCCATTGGATTCACCCGAATAAAAATAGGCCGATGGGATGTTCTTGTTTGTTGAGCCAGCGTTGTAGTATCCCCAATAATCCTGCTTCAATCTTGTGTTCCAAGGGAATTCTACAGTTCCTATGCCGTCCGTTGCAAATGCGACAGATTGATACGCGAAGGAGTAGGAAGGAACAGGCTGGCAAGAATGGAGTTGCTTGATTTCCTTGAGAAAATATCGATACACCGGCCCCGAGTTATTGGTCGAGTTTATGAATCCACGATAGATGAATTCAAAATCACGAGAATTACCAAGGGTTTCTGTGATACTTACCTTTCTTGCTAAGCCATTGAGCCAGGTAATTGTTGCCGTATATGCTCCGACAGAAATCGATGTCAGCTCTTTGGGGGTAACCGCATCGCGTACGTAATACAAGGTGTCGGCAACATTGTCCGAGCCGATGGTAATCACATACCGGTTTCCTTCACTTTCTGTGGCATCGTCGTAGTTGAATGATGCGCTGCTTCCGGTGGCCGTGGAGGAAATGCTGGTGAGGTGCCACGTTGAAGTGTAGGTTAATTGATCCTGGTAGAACTTGTATTCAGTTTTGAAGTAAGAGACATATATAGGGGTGTTCTTATAGACTTTGCGTGTGACGTCCTCCCTCACACCGAAAGTGTAGACAATTCCAAGGTTGTTTTTGATGGTGAAATAGGTGATTACATTGTTGGCGTCCTTGGTAACTGTGAAACTCAGGTCCTGGTAAGAAAGAAGTTTGGGGTTGCCATCCGAGCCAAAGACAAAACTCCCAGAAAGTCCTGGGGCGTTGAAATAGAAAATGTCGGGCTCCGGGTCGGAAACGCGTCCAAGTCCAAATATGAAGCTGAATTCATCACTCTCATCGTTGCAGTCCGACAAATTATCATCGACTGACAAACTAAAGCCTTGTATTGCCGATGCATTGCTATTGAAGAGCCAGCCTTTCCTGCTATCATTGGCAACATTGTAGTCATCAGGCAACCCTCTCACTTGTCGGGATATCGCGCCTCCTGCACTAAGGTTCCATCCCAAGCCGCAAGAGCCTTCTACTTCATCCACCCGCAGGGCGCCACCGTGATGCCATGCCGAGATAGGAATGGAAATGTCTCCGTTGCTGATGGTCCAGAGGGGGATCGATACTTGTGCGCGGCCTGTGAGCGGGTCAACGGATTGGCTAAGGGAAACAAATGGGTGAGCTAGCCAAATCGCGACAACCGCAACCAGGGGAAAACTCCGAAACTTTTTGATCCTTCTCATATGAATTCAGGTTCTGGACGAAATATATTGGGCTTGCAATATCAAATCGTAACCTCTTGCTCAAGCAAAGCTTACATGATCCTTCTGTTGTGTTTCTACTTCTCGATTAATCTCGTTTCAATGCTGATAACATCGTCCATTAGCATTTGTCGTCATTCGTTTGCACCTATTGCCTGCCTTAGTTGTTCCGCTGCACTGAACACTCACGGACGATTTTGGACTAGATGTGTTACCGGTCGATCCTCCAGGTTTACAAACCTTACAGGCCGAATACCCATCCGCCTGCGCCTGGGGTAGAGATGTTGCAATTTTACTCTGTCTCAAATACTGACACCCATCAGAGTGATACTTCTTGCCAGTCTTGGTGACATAAACGGTCTGCGCAGTGACGCTTACCGAAATGAATAACAAGATTATGAGAGGTGCCCAAAGAAAAAGCTTGCGGTCGATGGATTTCATGGTCTTGGAATTAACTGCTACTAACCCCTGCAGAGCTCGCAGCACGGGTGCTAAGGAACCCCAAGATGTCCGAAACTTTTAATGCGAGTTAGAGTTTGGCGGATAGCAGACAGTATTCGGCAAGAAACAGATAGAAACTGGAGCATGATGCCTTCAATTCGCCGCGTTTTGTGGAGACTTTAAGGTTACGCGCATTGACATTGCCTACCCTTGGTTGTAAGCTTTGTGGGAAATATTCACCTCAACTATGCCAAAGTACAGAGTCAACCAAAACACAAAATCCCCAAACTATGACCACGAAGTGCATCGTGAAAGGTGCCAATGGTGGCCTACACAGAACTACATTGACTTGGGTGAGCATGCTTCCTGCGCTTCAGCTGTTGCCTTAGCGAAAACAAAGTACTCAGACGCAAATGGCTGTAAGGATTGTTCGCCCGAATGTCATAGGGGATAAAAACCATCCATCAAAACAATAATCCAGTGAAAACTGCTATCCTGCTTTTCCTTGCGATCGTTCTGTCCATTTCAGTGTTTGCTCAGAACCTGGATGTGATCAAAGTTCCCGACCCGAAGAGTCCGGGTAAGTCCATCAAGTGCGGCCCGACAGGTTCAGCCAAGGACGGAAGCAATCCCAAAAGCCACCTGGCCTTCGTCGGAAACCCGCAGAAGAACAGGTGGGATATTCCGGACCCTTCGGAGATCAGGGTGTTGAAAATCGATGACTTGTTGAAAGGGAAGAAGTCAACTTATCGGGCCGGTACACCGGTAGAAGTCACCGCGTATTGCTACGCTGTAAAACCCGGGGGCGTAGAAACGTGCAACTGTGGAACGAAGGCGGTTGCCTTTAAGGACACCCACATTGAGTTGACACCATCGAGCCGGAAGACCGGCGAAAAGTCAAGGTTCATTGTGGAAGTAACTCCAAGGCTGAGGATGATGATGGAGGATGAGGGAGTTGACTGGTCTTCGGCTGCATTAAAAAAAGAAATGCAGGGTAAAATGGTCACAATTCAGGGACGTCTGTTCTATGATGAGATCCATGAAGGGGAAGCCTATGCAACCGATCCGTCAGATGATGCAGAAAATAACTGGCGCGGCACTGCATGGGAAATTCACCCGGTTACCAGCATTGAAGTTATAGATGAGGATGAAGACGACAACATGATCGCGGCATCCGGCGATGAAGATGAAGATGGTGATTACACGCCTATCCTTCCTACATCGGGTCCGATGACCGAATCTGTTGCCGCGGAGGTCTCTTCAAAGATTCCTACAAAATCCCCAAGTGATATGCTGATTATGATTCTCCTTGGAGCTTTACTCGGCATGATCGGTCAGGGCATCCGGATTGTTGCGGGGCTGAAGAAACTCAGTGCGAAGAGTTCGGATAAAGATGAGTTCAATGAAAATTTTGATTTGAAGCAGCTTGTACTCTCCCTTCTGTATGCCGCAATCATTGGATTTATTAGTGGTGCCTTGTTGGCCGTCGAAAACATAGAAGTCGTCTGGGATAAGTCAACAATCCTGGCGCTGATCGGGGCAGGTTATGCCGGCGTGGATTTCCTGGAGGGTTTCCTGGCAAGGCAGATGCCCAACACCACAGTGACTGCTGAAGTTGTCACTGGAAAAGCCAAAACTCCTCCGAAAGAAGGCGCAGTCGACCAGGAATAAGCTGAATGAACGTCCAGGTTAACACGCCCATCACCCGACAGGGCGCTGCGGTAGCAGGTCTGATTGGTGGATGGTTCTCGCTCACGCCCGGTGGACCAATATATGGCATCACGTGCAACCACGTCATCGCCAACATCAACAATTGCGCCGTGGGAGACATACTTGTCAATGAGAAGAACTCTCAAATTGGAACGCTGACACACTGGCTACGACTGAGGAACACAGCTGAATCGCCGAAGCCTAACCGATCTGAATTTGCCTTGTTCAGGCCCATGGCGGACATGAAGCCAACCTGGGGTGGGACAAGCCCATCCTTCGTAGCTCCCAAGCTGGGGCAGGTTTGCCAGTTTCAAATTGCCACCTTCAGTTCAGCAGGTGTGGTTGTGAAGCTTAGGCGCAAGGTTTCAGTTACCTGGAATGGCAAGGTCTACCGGTTCCTTTGCACGGAGATTTCCTCAGGCAAGCCAACTCCATTTTCCCTTCCCGGGCATTCAGGAGGATTGGTGCTCACTGGCGGTTACGCGCTCGGTCTCATCCTGGGCAAAAGCCTGGTCGGAAATCGCACGTATGTTCTTCCGTTTGTTGGGGGTATACTTGACTTGGTACCACTCCATCCCCTAGAGTAATGAATGAACGTACCACTCGGGATGCTGAAAGCATCGGCCACTTGCATTACTATGCTCAACTTATAAACTCTCAATCATGAGTCTTTTCACAAAGATGTTGGAGGAATCTGATGACTCAGACCTGCCAATCGATCCAATCGAACTTTATCAAACATGCAGCTATGCTGAGGACTATGGATACTTGAGAGGCATCCAGGAAGAAGTATTGAAAGCATGGCATGCAAAGAGGGATCAAAGGGACGTCATCTGCAAGATGAACACCGGCTCTGGAAAGACGCTTACAGGGCTATTAATGTTATACTCGAAACTTGCTGAGAAGAAAGGTCCTTGTTTATATGTGTGTCCCGACAACCAACTATTGGAACAAACAATTAGCCAAGCAGCACTTTATGGAATCCCCGTATGCGTTTTTGAAGATGAAAGGCCAAGGGAAATTCCAAACGATTTCTTGAACTCGAAGAAAATCCTCGTTGCAAACTTTTACAAACTGTTCAATGGTTTATCTGTTTTCGTAAATCAAAATGTTGCCATCGGTGCTGTGGTTATCGATGACGCGCATAAATGCGTTGACATCGCGCGGAATCAGTCCTCAATTGTGTTTGATCGTGATCATAAGACCGCCAAGAGACTCTTTGATGTATTTGAAAACGCGCTAAAGTTCCAACTTGAAGGATCGTTTGCGAGGCTTCGTGATGGAGATCCATTGGTTTCTATGAGGGTGCCTTATTGGGCATGGATAGATTCGCAATCAAAGGTAATTGACATAATTAATTCGCATGTAACAATTGCAAATGAGGAATTTAAGAAGGCAAGGAGGGATGGTGGAAAGAGCAGTGGTGACGACACACCACTAAAGTGGAGGATGATGGTTGACAATCTAGTCACATATGATTGTTACATCAGCGGGCGAACAATTGAAATAACCCCGATTCATGTGCCCTACCATTTTGTTTCCTCCTATCACGAAGCACAACACCGATATGTCCTGTCAGCGACCTTCGAGGATGATTACGATCTAATAAAGGATCTTGGGATCGCCCATGGGAGCATTGTAGACCCGATTGTTCCATCGGACAGAAAGGATGTTGGGAGGCGGCTTATACTATCTCCATCCAGATTGGATGCAAGGCTTACTGAAAACGAGATTCGGGATTTTATTTCAAAATATCCTGAAGAAGGATACAACGTAGTGGTATTAGTCCCATCCGCAACGGTGGCAGCAAACTGGAAAAAGAAAGGTGCTAAAGTTGTCGACTCGAACACTATAAAGTCTGCAATAGAAGAACTAGAACACACAACAGGCAACTTCATGGTGTTCGCAAACCGATATGACGGAATGGATTTACAAGGTGATGCATGTCGCATTCTCGTAATTGATGGCCTTCCTATGTATAGTTCGAATCAGGAGTTTTATGCAGAATCGAGATTGGAGAGTCTTAAGGCGGGTAGGAAGGCGCAAATTATAGAACAGGGTCTTGGAAGGGGTGTAAGATCAGGGGCGGACTTTTGTGTGATCTTTCTCATGGGTGACCTTGATGGCTTTTTGGGCCTCGAAAGGAATCTCGACCATTTTACCCCAGTCACGAGAGCTCAAATAAAATTGGGGATGAAACTGCTAGATGAAGCGGGGGACAGGTCCAATGCCTTGATTAAGATAAAAGAGGCTGCTTCTTACTGCCTAACCCAACACAGAGAGTGGATCAAAGTTCACAACGCGAAGTTGCAAGCACTGTCAGTGGAAAAACTAGACTCCAAAAAACTAAGGAGATTGGACTTTGCGGAAACAGAAAGACAGGCTTTGGAGCAATTTAGAAATCGAAACTACTCCAAAGCAGCTGAGATAATCTCTCGAAGAATCATTGATCTTCCAA
>CAZJWV010000007.1:0-3371 GCA_964549855.1 uncultured Ohtaekwangia sp.
TTGGGATTTGGTACTTGGGATTTGCGAAGCAGTTACTTCTTCCCTTTGCAAAGGTCCAGCTCTTTCTGGAGACGCAGCTGAGCTTCCGTTGCAGACTCCGCGGTGGATCGATGCTCTTCCACCATCAGCTGCAGTTGCTGCGCCATCAGTTCGCACTTGTTCTTCATGTCATGTTGCCGCAAGGCTTCTTCTGCATTTTTTGTGGCTGCCACCTTCTCGACAAACCCGTACACGATACTGCTCACGGTAACCAGGGAGAGTGCGACAAAGACCATTGTGTACCGACGGCTTCTTTGCCGACCTTGATCCTCCACGCGAAGCAACTCGTCGCGGAGGTGTTTGACTACTTCATTTTCGTCTGCCATAGTCAGTGGGTTAAGGAAAGGCTACGGGATATGGAAAATTCTGCTTTTCAGGTTCATTATCCGCCGGAAAGACTGGTCAATCCGTTCTCGGGGAATCTGTCCGGATTCCACCATGCCGCGGATGAGGGTGTGCACCTTCGTGACCGTCCGCTCCTCGCTCCCGATGATGTTGTTGGAGAAACAAAGAATGTCAACGCCCGCATTGACCGACAAGCGGATGGCTTCCTCTACTCCATACTCCTTGGTGATGGCATGCATTTGCATGTCATCCGAATACACGACCCCATTGAAATGCATGCTCTTCCGCAGCAGACTGTCGAGCATCCGGCGCGACATCGTGCCGGGATAGGCGGACGGGTCCAGCGTCTTGTTTACGATGTGGGCCGTCATGACCCCATCGACCATGCCAGATGAGAGCAACCGTTCGTATGGGATGAGTTCACTTGATGCCCACGTATGTGTCACATCCGTCAATCCCACATGGCTATCGGCCAGCGAACTGCCGTGGCCAGGAAAGTGCTTGAGCACGGTGAGAACCCCATAGCGCCGGTGAACCTTGATGAACTCAGCGGCCAACAACGCCACTGAATCTGCATTACCCGAGTAGGCACGGCCGTTCTGATAAATCACCGTGTTGTCCTTGTTGACACCGACGTCGACACACGGGGCGAGGTTGACATTGATCCCAAGGCCAGCCAGGGTGGCAGCTGTGGATTCGGCATAGAACCTTACTGAATCCAGCGTTCCGGCCCTGCCCATGTTCTGTGCAGAGATAGACCGGGGAAATCCATACTTCGCTTTTAGCCTGTTTACTTTCCCGCCTTCCTCGTCGATCGCAACAAACAATGGAATGGGCGCAGCCTGTCGGTAGGTCCATATGATTTTTTTGAGCGGCGTGAAGGAGGCAACAGCCACTTTTGAGGGCAGCGGCTTATTCTTTGCCTTCTTGCCCGGCGTAACCGTAGCATTTTTATCCAACTCGATAAATGTGGCCGGAACATTTTTTTCGAACAGGATGATGGTGCCCACTTTTCCCGAGCGCACTTCTTCGAGTACGATCGGATCCACCTTCGCGTCGGGAAAACCAATCAGGATCATTTGGCCGATCTTGATACCCAACGAATCGAGCGGCTGAGCACCCAGGTTACCTGCCGCGAAAAGCAACGCAAAACACAGCGACCCAATCCGGTCAATACGATTCATAAATGAAAGTTAACATTTCCTCCATCCGCTTTCTCACAGTTGCGGAACTGGCTGTAAAGTTATTATTCATCCAGCTGAAGAGCAGTGTTTTTCCACGACGGGTCACCACAAAGCCACTCAAGTTGTGGTTGTTGCGAAGGGTTCCTGTCTTCCCGAATACAAAGGGTTTCTCTGCCTTGTAGTTGTTGCGCAGTGTCCCACTCACGCCGCCCGCGGCAAGCATGGCGATAAGCCGATCCCTCGGCACCAACCGATCCAGCTTTCCCCACATCGCCACGATAGACCGGGGAGTAAACAAATTCATTCGCGAAAGCCCCGAACCATCTACCCACACGGGTGGATCCGGAAGGTCTGCGAGGTATCGCTTGGTCACTTCACGAATGGCAATTTCAGTTCGAAGTGTATCGCTCAATACGCCGGCGCATGTCAGCAGCAATTGCTCCGCGATAAAATTGTCGCTCTCCTGCATCATCACCCGATACACACTGTCGACAGGCACGCTGTACAAAGTGGATGCATCCGTTGCAAGCGGAACGTCCCACCTGTGCACCGGTTTCTTCAGGGTATCGGAAAGTAGATGCAAGAGAAATTCATGGCTGTACCGAAAAGGAATATTCCAGTCCGAAGTGCTGTCCTTCGTTCCTGGAACATAAAGCAGAAGATTGGAATCGAGTCCGCGAATCAGGTCGTGCCTTTCACGTGGCGCAGAAGAGCGAAGGATATCCGTGAGAAAGATCCGTGGTGAGGCGATGAATCCTGTATCGGTTCGTTCCATGTGATACCGGTTGCCATAGATCGGGAAGGGTGTTCGCTCCACTTGATAGGCATACCGATAGTCACCCCAGGCCCAACTGGGTTCAATGAGTTCCCCGTCAAAGTTGGCGGCAGAAAAAAACACATGCGGAAATTTCGCCAGGAACTCCAGCGTTCTTGTGCCCGGCAGCACCTGGTCATAGAGGAAACTGGGATCGCCGGTTCCCCAGACGATTACGGAATCGCCCATCAGTCGGTAGCGCAAGGCAGGTATTGAATCCCTCAACAGCTGGAGAGAAGCAAAGAGCGTGAAGATTTTTGTATTGGAGGCCGGTATGAAGTACCGATCGGCCTGGTGACTTACCAGCGTGCGCTGACGATCGGGGTCATAGAGAACGAATCCAATGTGGTTTTGAAGTTCCTTTTCGGCCTGGTCGAGTTGCCGGTACATCTTGCGGGCCGGAGAGCAGGCCGCGGCCAGCAGCAGTCCGAGCAGCAGGAATCGCGTCATGAAATTCAAGACATCAGATAGCGCTCGCGGAGCACTTTCCCGTGATGGGTTTCATGCCCGGCGATAATCATGCCCAGGGCGCCCACCGTCAGTTCATTGTTGTTGGCTGTTCCCTTGCGCACCAGCATCTCCTGGGTGAATCCGTTGAAGAGATCCACGGTGGAGGTGCGCAGGTGTTGCATTTCGTCACCCAGTTGAGCCAGGGTTCTTGCCTCCGGGTTGAGGTGAAGGGCATACGCATTCTCGTCGAAACCGGACAGAGGCGTTTGATCGTTGCGGGCAAAGCGGAGGGCGCGGTAACAGAAGATGCGTTCAGCGTCCATCATATGGCACAACACTTCGCGGATCGACCACTTCCCTTCGGCATAGCGAAAATCGGCTTTTCCCTCGGGAATGGAGTGGACCAACTCCATCATGCGGTACCCCGAAATGCGCAAAGCCTGCAGCACGTCTGGGTGTTCAACCAGTTTCACATATCCTTTGTAGAAGCTGGGGATGGTTTCAAGATTCAGGAACATCGCAGTGGTTTTTCGTCAACA
>CAZJWV010000007.1:3471-19872 GCA_964549855.1 uncultured Ohtaekwangia sp.
ATACCGGCGTCAAACCTAACGCCGTGAACGCTCGGAGGCGCCCGTCATCCGCTTCCGGAGGAAGTTCTCCACCGGCAGCACGAGGAGGGCAATAAATACTTGTATTAAGAAATCGGCCACCGGGGTGCTTTGCACGTCGACGTTGGCAACAATGACCACCTGGATCACCTGGATGAGGAGCACGATGGTCAACGCTGAAAGAAACTGGCTGAGAACGCGGTATCGTTTCGTCGAGACGTTAAGGCGCATGGACAGCACCACAAGGGTCGCAAACAAAATAAACTCCAGCGCATAAAACCAGGAGCGCTTCCAGTAGGGCGGCACGACGTTCACTTCTATCGTATCGAGCTTTGTAATTTTTCCGAACAAGTCGCGCGACTCGACCATGACGCTGTACTTCCCTGGGGGGAGAAACGGAAAGTTGATGACGTTGTTGAGTGCTGACCAATCGGACCAACCTGTCTGTAATCCCGTTACCCAGTAATGGTACTCCACCGCCTGGAGACTTACATATTCGGGCTGGATGAACTCAAATGTAAGTGCACTCTCGCGCTCATCCACACGAAGCGCGAGCGGTGACAGGGTTGATGCCTGGTTTCTGACTTCCTTCAAAAATAGCGGGTTGCTTTCCGCGTTGGCGGTGGCAAACTCACTGGAAAACTTGTACAATTCGTTCTCCCCGGTGATTACCCAAAGGCTCTTTCCAACATCGGCAGGCGCGAGGAACCGGATATCTGGAAAAAGCCCAAGCCATTCTGTTTTCAGTTCACCTTGTTTGCGCCGATCAATGGTGCGCCAGCGGTGTCCGTCAAAAAACCAGAACGACCCGGAGGAAGCAAAGAATTTTTTAGGTCCGGGAAGTGAATCATACCTGACAAACTGGTTTTTATACCCGAGGTAGTGAAAGAACTGCCCGTTCTGTGTTATGTAAACTTCTGTTCCATACGACAACCCCACAGTCTTATCCAAGGAGGTGTAGGGCAACGATACATGGACAGCATCCAGGATGGTCCGGTCTTCAATGGTGACGCGAACCACCCGATCCCTGCCGCAAATCCACAGATTCTCAGACGCGTCTTCAAAGAAATAGTCGGCGTACATGGAAAGTGAGTCGGGAAAGTCACCCGAAGCCCAACCCTTGGATGTAGCCCGAAAGGACTGGATCTCGTTGTCATAGGTACCCACCAGCAATTGTCTAAGCGCCGGCGAATAGTAAAGTGCGCGGGTAGGTTCAGGGGTGATCGGAACCCCAACAAGATCTTTCACCTCAAACACGCCGCTCACACCGCCACCGATGAGCCGATTGCCAACTATGATCAAGTGGTCCACCTTGCCGGCCACGCCGAGAACCTGAACGAAGGAGTGCTCGACGCCCATCAGGACCTGTCGCTCCTTTTGCACCACGGTATGGCGCTTTTTAGGGGGTGGTTTCTTCTTCGTTGGTTGCGGTGCGACAGGGGCTTCCTTCTTTTTCTTGCCCAACCCCAGGAACCCACGCCTCGCCTTTTTTCGTTCGGTCACCTTTGGTTGGACCTTTTGGGCAGCCTCCACGATGGTCTGCATCACCTCATAGGTCTCCGTCGCGAACAATTCATGTTTCGTCAGGGCAAATAAACCCAGCGACGTACCGACGTAGAGGGTACCCTTGAAACTTTGCGCGCACAAAAGATTTCCGGTTAGCCCCGGATAATGGTTGTATGTGCGGAAGGGAAGGAACGGAGCCGCGCGGGTGAACCCATATTCATGCGAAATCCAAACGCCAAGGTGACGGTCGGTGTGGATGGCGTAAACTTCGTTGTCCAGCAGCCCCGTGTAGTAGTTGATGGTCTCCAGCGTGGCCATGGATTCGATGTCCACGAAAAGAACCCCGCCACGAAGAGTACCAAAAGCAACGGATTTTTCGTTGATCCAGGCCGCGTTGACCACAACGTTTTGCGAGAGATAGTCGGCGTCCTTGGGTTCAATGAGCATCAGCCGGCCTTGTTCCTTCATCAGGTAATACTCGTTGTCATCCGTATGCAACAGGTACGTCTTGCCGTCCAGTGAAGGTTCGCTCAATACCAAATGCCTTCCGGCAAGGATGTCCGTCGGGCCCAGTGTGTTGTCGGTAATTTTTTTCAGCCCTTCGTTTTCTGTATCGACATAAATGCTGTTGCCCGCCCGGTACATGCCGGTATAAACACCTTCTTTGGCGGAGGAGCTTGCGAGCAAGGTTGCCTTGAGGGGATTCCCTGAAACTTTGAATAGCCTGGTTTCATTCAGGAAGTAGACGTCGTTGCCGAGGTGTGCGGTGGCAAAAATATTCCGCGAATCCTTAAGTGAGTCGGAGAGGGATTTGTACTCCGTTCGGTTCGCTATGTTCAGGGTGACCACCCCGAATCCGGCTGAACCACCGGCATAAAGGTCACCGGCATCAGAACGGCTTAAGGAATAAATGGCACCGTTGCCTGAGATCTGCGTCCAGGTGCGACCGTCGAATTGAAGAATGCCCGACCGGTTTGCGAAATACAACACCCCGTGGTTGTCCTGGTGGATGTCGTAGCTCTGGTAGTTGATCTCATCTCCCGGGTTGTAGTGGGAAAGAAAAAAGTGACCGTTCTGCGCCTGCCCATGCAGGAGCGATATAGCCATTAAGACGAGGGTGAAGAGAATCCGATTCATCACAAGCCTGTGCCGAACCTCAAATATACATTACGCCATTATCATGGCTAGCCGATCTTCGCCCAGTTTACCTCGCTCTTCCGTAAGGCGGACAAATGTGCTTTGATCGGCTGATTTTCAGGATTGGCCAGGTCCGGATCGCCTTGTAAAATCGTCGAGGCAGCTTCGCGTGCATCATACAGGATCTTTTGGTCCTTCCCGAGGTCAGCAATGAGAAGGTCGAGAAGGCCGCTTTGCTGGGTTCCCATCAAGTCGCCGGGTCCCCGCAGTTCCAGGTCGGTTTCAGCGATGTCAAATCCGTTGTGAGTCCGCACAAGGGTGTTCATTCGCAGCCGTGCTTCAGCACTGAGCTTGTTGCCTGTCATAAGCACGCAGTACGATTGATCGGCGCCCCGGCCTACGCGCCCACGCAGCTGATGGAGCTGAGAAAGCCCGAACCGCTCAGAGTTTTCAATGACCATGACAGATGCGTTCGGCACGTCAACACCTACCTCGATAACTGTCGTCGCCACCATAATTTTGGTTTCGCCTTTGACAAACCTCGCCATTTCAAATTCCTTGGCCTCGGGTTTCATCTGTCCGTGGAGGATGCTCAGCGGAACATCCGGAAATGCCCGGGAGATACTTTCATAGCCGTCCATGAGATGCTTGAGATCAAGCTTCTCCGATTCTTCGATGAGCGGGTACACGATGTACACCTGGCGGCCAGCTTCCATTTGACTTCGAAGGAAAGCATTCAACTGAAGCCGGTGCGAATCATATTGATGCGTTGTGCGAATGGGTTTGCGGCCGGCCGGAAGTTCATCGATCACGGAAATGTCCAGGTCGCCATATAAGGTCATGGCCAGGGTGCGGGGGATCGGCGTGGCGGTCATCACGAGCACGTGAGGGTAAACCGTGCGGCTCTTCTGCCAGAGTTTTGAACGCTGGGCAACGCCAAAACGGTGTTGCTCGTCGATCACGGCGAGACCCAGGCTGTGAAATCGCACCTCCTCCTCGAGAAGGGCGTGTGTGCCAATGAGGATTTTTAAATCGCCGGATTGGAGTTGTTCGTGCAGGGGCTTCCTCGCGGCTTTCTTCGTCGACCCGGTGAGGAGCGCGATGGTGATCTGCATGGCATCTGCATAGCGCTTTAGGTTTTGAAAGTGCTGCTGGGCCAGGATCTCCGTCGGCGCCATCAGCGCTGCCTGGCCATGACCGCCGATCACAAGCAACATGCTGATGAAAGCCACAATCGTTTTGCCGCTGCCCACATCTCCCTGGAGCAGGCGGTTCATCTGGCGGCCAGACCTCATGTCGTTGTAGATTTCACGGATCACCCGTTTCTGCGCCTCTGTCAGCGGAAAGGGAATGTGATGGTTGTAGAATTCTGTGAGGATGCCGGTATCCTTAAACTCCTGACCACGAAATTTCTCATGCCTGACCAACTTCATTTTCAGGAGCCGAAGCTGGAGGTAAAACAACTCCTCAAACTTCAGGCGGTGCTGTGCCGCTGCCAGCGCTTCAGCTGTCTCCGGAAAATGCACCGCATGTACGGCATCCGCCTTCGCAGGAAATCTACGGTCACGCACCATGCCCGCGGGCAATGTCTCCCTCAGGTGACGGGTGCCTCCGCGCAGGACCTCCTCTTGCAAGCGAGAGATAAACCGGCTGTCGATGTGGCGAGTTCGTAGCTTTTCCGTGAGAGAATAGATCGGCTGAAGTCCGCCTCTCAGCGCTTTCTCGCTCTCCGGCTCCACTTCAGGATGTGCCAGCGAAAAGGACTTTCCGTAACGATTCGGCTTTCCAAGTACGATGTACGGCACGCCCGCCTTGATTTTCTGGCTCACCCAGGGTATCCCCTGGAACCAGACCAATTCAAGATTGCCAGTCCCGTCAGTGAAATGCCCTACCAGCCGTTTCTTGTAGGCAGTGCCAAGGACTTCGAACCTGGTGATCTTTCCACGCAACTGCACAAACGGCAGGTCTTCGTGAATCTCTTTTACCGAATAGAATCGGGTCCGGTCTTCATACCGGAATGGGTAGTGCTGAAGCAAATCGCCGAACGTGTGGATGTTCAATTCCTTTCCCAACAGGGCGGCCCGTTGAGGTCCGACGCCTTTGAGGAATTCAATGGAGGTATCGAAAAAAGAAGGCACGCTGCGATTTTACCGCGTGCTCAAATTAGCAAATCACCGGGTAACAGGGCGCGTAACATTGCCCCTGCATTTAAGGTTTGGGCAGTGTCTTCGGAGTATTCCACGAAAGTGTGTTTATCAGCTGCATCGCGTCACGCTTCATGAACTCAATAGCCGGCTTTAGGGAATCGTTTTGAACCCTCACATTGAAGTAGACGGCGCCCCGAAGGAAGTTCTCGACGGAATCAGTTATAGTAAACTGGAACTGGCTGGGGACTTCGCCCTCCAGCTCCGCAATAACGGCCGTTTTTCCGCTAGGGGTCGTCACCAGGGTTTCATCAATGGCGTATGCCTTGATTTGGTGCTTGGCGGTGAGCACATAGGCATCCTGCAGGTATTCCCGAAGCAACTTCTCGCTGTGATTTACTGTCTTATAAGTTATATGGATCGTTGCATTGAGCCCGGGGTAATAGATTTCCGCCCAGTCCTTTTCCCGAATCCCCGAAGTATCACGCAGGAAACGCGCATGCGCGGAGTATTCGAACCGGTACGGCAGCGTGTCGGGTGAGAGTTGGTAGGAGTGATCGGGCAGCATCAGGCGGTTGTATCCCTTCGGTTTGGGCTGATAATTGGTCTGACAGGCTCCCAGCAGCAGGGTGCCCATGCACAAACAGAATATGAGGCTTCCCTCAGGTTTCCGCAACTGCATCGGCGATATGGACCCGAATCCGTTTAATCCGTTTCTCATCCACGGTGAGCACTGTAAAAGTGAATCGCTCGTGTGTAATGGTATCACCAGTGACCGGCATGGTTTTGTGGAGCTCCAGGATGAGTCCGCCAAGTGATTCACTTTCGCCTTTTACGTCATCGAAATACTGTGCCTCCAGGTCCAGCGTCTTGCAGAAATCATGCAGCGAGATTCTCCCTTCAAAGATGAAGGTCTTGTCGTCGACCTTTTGATAGAGCGCAGAAACCTCGTCGAACTCGTCGTTGATTTCCCCTATGATCTCTTCAATCAGATCTTCGAGCGTGACAAGACCGCTTGTTCCGCCATATTCATCGGCCACAATGGCGATGTGCACGTGCTTATTTTGAAAGTCGCGGAGAAGGCTGTCGAGACGCTTGGTTTCAGGAACGAAGAATCCCGGGCGAAGCAACCGTTGCCACTGAAAGTTCTTTCCTTCGGCCAGGTAAGGTAGCAGGTCCTTGGTGTAGAGAATCCCTTCGATATGGTCGATCGTACCCTTGTACACGGGGATGCGTGAATAGCCCGATTTGGCGGCGGTGTCCAGCAGTTCGCGGAAATCCAGCTCCACGTCGGCTGTGGATAACTCCATCCGTGACTTCATCACCTGCTTCACTGTAAGTGTACCGAAGTTCACTATGCCACGGAGAATCTCCCGTTCATCGACTGAGGTCTCCGGGTTGTCGGTGGTGAGCTCCAACGCCTGGTGCAGTTCTTCGACAGTGCTATTGTACCCTCGTTTCACGATTCGTCGTTCGATGACGCTGCTAATTCCCATCAACAGGTAGGAAACGGGTCGGAATAGCTTACAGAGGAGGAGCCACCCACCTGAGGTAAATCGGGCAATATTGATGTTGCGTTTGGTGGCGTATACTTTGGGTACAATCTCACCGAAAAAGGTGATGGCAACGGTGGTCAGGAGTGTGACGATCCCAACGATGGTCTCCACGGGCTTGCGGGTGCCGGCCATTTCCCACATCAGGAACGTGGAGATCGTGACCACACCGACGTTCACAAAGTTGTTGGCAATAAGAATGGTTGCCAGCAAGAGCCTTGGACGCTTTAGTAAGTTTAGGATGTTTTGGTTTGGCGTGTCGTTGTCTTCGCGGCACTGGTCCAGGTCGTCAGCCTTGAGTGAGAAGAAGGCTACCTCCGATGCTGATACCGTCGCTGACATCATCAGCAGGACAGCGATGGTCACAAAGCTGAAGAGGTAGAAGCTGTTGAATTCCAGCGACACCGATTCCATGAGGAAAATACCAGGAGGCTCGTCCAAGGGGTATTAGGTTCGTGGAAGAAATCAGAAAGGAAGATCGTCCGTGCTATCGCCAGAGCTCTTCGGTTCAGGAGACGCAGCCGCAGCGGGTGTTGAAGTGGCCGGGCGATAATCCCCGCCGCTTGAACCGCCATCTCTCCGCGTACTTAGCATGGTCATGTTGTCGCCTACAATTTCAGTGGTATAACGGGTAACGCCCTCCTTCTCCCAGGAGCGGGTGCGGAGTCGTCCTTCGACATAAATCATATCTCCTTTGTGGAGATATTTTGCTGCGATTTCCGCAAGTCCGCGCCAAAGCACGATGTTGTGCCACTCTGTAATTTCTTTCTTCTCCCCCGTGGTTTTGTCTTTATAGGATTCGGAGGTGGCCATGGTAAAATTGGCCACGGAAGCACCATTTTCAAGGTTTCTGACTTCCGGGTCCTTGCCCAGTCGTCCTACCAATATGACTTTGTTTACACCAGACATACGCGTTGCATTTGTTGCGGAGTTGAAGCGCCCAATTCTTTGCGAAATACTGCAATGGAGAACAGGCAGGATGACAAAGGTACCAAATCCCGTCGACTCATTAGTGAAGTCCCCTCTCGCCGAGGTATCTGGAAATCAGGACAGATTTTGGAAGCCTCACAACTTGCCGCGATGAATAAAACCCTGCTCCATCCTTTTTAAGTAACGTTTTCGCGCGCGCTAAGCTTTTCTTTTCATCCCGCCCCATACCGGGTTCGGCGACAAAAACTTCCACAAACCGCGCCTCAATTACTTGATGCGTCAGGACATGCCGGTAAGGCCCAAACACAAGTGGACGTCGCGGGATGACAATGGAGAGCCCGGATTTAGCTCTAAATAATTTCAAGGCCTCACCCGGCGACAGGGCAGCTTTGCTTTCCAGCAGCGGAAAATCAAAAAGTCCTTTCCAGATGTCTTTGCCCTGGCGTTGCCGCATCAGCCATCGATCGCCGGTGCGCAGCACCATGTAGTAAAACCTGCGATGCTTGGCGGAAGCTTTGGCACTTTTTATGGGAAGAAGTTCCTGGGCTCCCTCACGTCGGGCCCGGCACGTACGTTCGAAGGGGCAGTTGTGACAAGCCGGGTTTCGCGGGGTGCAATGCAGCGCGCCAAACTCCATCACTGCCTCGTTGTGCAGCCTCGGTTGGTCAGCAGGAATGAGCCGGTTGGCCAATTCGGAAAAGACTTTCTTGCCTTTCGTGGAGGTGATGTCCTCCCGCACGCCAAACACACGTGATAAAACGCGAAAGACATTGCCATCGACGACAGCCACGCGTTCGTTGAACGCAAACGAAGCGATAGCAGCGGCGGTGTAGTCGCCGATGCCTTTGAGTTCGCGGAGTTGTGCGAACGTTGAGGGGAATTTGCCTCCAAATTTCCCGACTACTGACTTCGCGCACTGAAGAAGGTGGCGGGCCCGGGAATAGTAACCCAATCCTTGCCAAAGCCGGAGCACTTCACGTTCGGAAGCTGCGGCCAACTGTCGGACTGAGGGATAGCGCCTGACAAACGCGTGGTAGTAGGGAAGTCCCTGTACCACTCGTGTCTGTTGGAGGATAATCTCCGAAAGCCATATGCGGTAGGGATCGCGTGTACGGCGCCAGGGAAGCGTCCGACGGTGTTCCAGGTACCATTCGACGACTTTATCAGAGAAAAGCCTTGGGTTCATTTCATTGATAATCAATATTTTTCAATATTGTTTTTAATTGTGGCGTGGCAAATTAATTTTGTCGTCCTTAAGTAAAGCAAACCACCCGAACCGTGACGAAAGCAGACGTTATCAACCAAATTGCGGATAAGACCGGAATTGACAAGGCCGATGTTACGGCTTCTGTCGAGGCATTTTTTACCATCGTGAAAAGCTCGATGTCCGGCGGTCACAATATTTACGTTCGTGGGTTCGGCAGTTTTGTCAACAAGAAGCGCAAGAAAAAAATCGCCCGTAACATCTCCCGGAACACGGCGATCGTCATCGACGAGCACTTCATCCCTAGTTTCAAGCCGGCCAAGGTATTCATCAACAAGATCAAGAACAGCGAGAAGGTAAAACAGCTCGCCGAGAAGTGATGAGAGGCGTCGGGCCTTCGAGGGCTTCGAGAAACTTCAGCCACCACCCCAGGCACGGTCGACGCCTTTTAACATTCGGCGCTTAAGAACTGCAAACGCTGAATGAAAACAACCCGGGTTATTCTCCTGCTGGTCGCAATCGGATTGATTGCCATCCTCTATTTTCTTCCCAAAGCGGTAGTGGAGAATGAGAGTCAGTTGCAGACTGCTGCTCCGTCCGCTGATTCAGTCACGGGCCAGGCCAGTCCGCACCATCCGGCACCGCGGATCATCCGGTCGGGCATTAACCGATTGAGAGCCCGCTACTTAACCGGTTCCTCCGAAGAAAAAAATGCTATCTTTGCCGATTCGTTAACCGGCCTGTACTTGCAAGCCGGACTTTACGACAGCGCGGCCTGGTTTGCCGAACGTGCCGCAACGTTCTTTAATACTGAGGAAAGCTGGCTGAAAGCGGCCAACGCCAACTATGAGGCCTATACGTTCGCGGTAGAACCGGCGAAACAAAAAGCACTTGCGGAAAAAACGCGGGAGTTGTTTGCCCGGATACTGCAAGATCACCCCGATCACGCAGAGGCGAAAACAAAAACGGCGATGACCTACGTTAGCTCCGAAGCCCCCATGACGGGTATTCGGATGTTGCGGGAAGTCGTCGAGAAGGATCCACGGAACGAATTGGCGCTCTTTAACCTGGGCATGTTGTCTATACAATCTGGACAATATGGCCGTGCCACGGAGTGGTTTGAAAAGCTCCTGGCCGTAAACCCCAACCACCTACAGGGCAATTTGCTCCTCGGTGTTGCCTACATGAACCAGGGAGACAAGGTGAAAGCCCGTCAGCAGTTTGAAAAGGTAAAGAAATTGGATACGGATCCTTCGGTTCAGGCAACCGTCGATTCGTACCTGAAGGAACTAAAATAATTTATTCACCGCCGGTCTCCTTTCGCGGCAGAAAGGAAAGCGGCAAAAAAAATCATCTCTATGCCAAGCGGTAAGAAAAGAAAGAAACACAAAATGGCCACCCACAAGCGCAAGAAGCGCTTGAGAAAAAACCGGCACAAGAAGAAATAGGCCACCTTCCCTGACACACCGTGAGTAACGAACTAATAATTAGCGCTACTCCGGAAGGTTGCCGTATCGCCCTTTTGCGCGATAAGTCTCTGGTTGAATTCCACGAAGACAACGGGGCAACGAAGTTTGCGGTAGGAGACATTTACCTGGGAAACGTCAAGAAAGTCGTCCAGGGTCTCAACGCAGCCTTCATCGATATCGGGTATGAGAAAGACGCCTTTCTCCACTACCTCGACCTCGGCCCGCAGTTTTCTTCGCTGATGAAGTTCACCAAACTGACCCGCGCTAAAAAGATCACCGGCAGCAGACTCGAAAAGTTCCATGCAGAGAAAGACATCGACAAGCATGGAAAAATCGGTCAGCTGCTCTCCAAGAACCTGCACCTCCCGGTCCAGGTTGTAAAGGAACCGATCTCTACCAAGGGCCCCAGGCTATCTTCGGAGTTATCCCTTGCCGGACGGTACCTCGTTATGGTACCATTCGCCAATGCAGTAAACGTATCCAAGCGAATCAGCAGCAACGATGAACGGAAGCGGCTGCAACGCCTCATCCAGTCCATCAAACCGGAAGGTTTTGGAGTCATTGTCCGCACCGTGGCCGAAGGAAAAGATGTGGCCGAACTGGACAAAGACCTTCGAAACCTCGTAAAAACCTGGGACGAAGGCATGCAACGCCTCATCACGGCCAACCCCCGGGAAAAGCTGATTGGTGAATTGAGCAAGACATCGTCGATACTTCGCGACCTGCTCAATGAATCCTTCGACAACGTCCATGTCGACGACAAGCGAATCTTTGAAGAGGTAAAGTCCTACATCCATACCATCGCTCCCGACAAGGAGAAAATCGTCAAGCTGTATACCGGCAAGGCGAAGATCTTCGAACACTACGGGATCGAGAAGCAGATCAAGTCGGCCTTTGGGCAGACGGTGAGCCTGCGCGGTGGCGGCTACCTGATCATCGAACACACCGAAGCCCTGCACGTCATCGACGTCAACAGCGGCAACAAGTCAAACCGCGAAGAGAACCAGGAAACCACCGCCCTGTCAGTGAACCAGGAAGCCGCCCGCGAGGTGGCCCGCCAGTTGCGCCTGCGCGACATGGGCGGCATCATCGTGGTCGACTTCATCGACATGCGGAAGCAGGAAAACAAGAACCTGGTCTTCAAGACGATGATGGACGAAATGGAGCAGGACCGCGCCAAACACACGGTCCTTCCCCTTTCGAAATTCGGGCTCATGCAGATCACCCGCGAGCGTGTACGACCGCAGATGAACATTGCCACGAAGGAGGTTTGCCCAAATTGCAATGGAAGCGGCAAGGTGGAAGCAACCATCCTTGTCACCGACCAGATCGAAGAACATGTGCAGCACCTGTTCAACAAACAGAACGAGACAAGCCTGGTCCTCGCCTTGCACCCATTCCTCCACGCCTACTATACCAAGGGTTTCATTTCGAAGCGAATGAAGTGGCGGTTGCGCTACCGGAGGCCTATTACCCTCGTTAAAGACTCTTCGTTGGGGATCACAGAATTCCACTTCCTGAACAAGGACGGCGCAGAGATCGACCTGGGATTACAACAAAAAGCCCACCCGCCGGTTCCGGTAGAGGCGTAGACCTGAAATATTATCCATACCCCGTCTGTCAACCTGTCAGCACGGCGGTATGGACTGATATTTGTCCGGCGGTTGTCGTGAAATTTTTAAGACTATGACTGAATCCATGGAAAAGGGTACGATCTCCATCAACACGGAGAACATCTTCCCCATCATCAAGAAGTTTCTCTATTCTGACCACGAAATATTCCTGCGTGAACTGGTGAGCAACGCCGTGGATGCCACGCAAAAGCTAAAGAAGCTCGCCGCCCTCGGTGAGTTTACTGGCGAGCTCGGCGAACTGCGGATCGAAGTGAGTTTCGACAAGAAAGCAGGAACGATCACGGTGAGCGATCGTGGCATCGGCATGACCGGCGACGAGGTGAAAAAGTACATCAACCAGATTGCTTTTTCCGGAGCTACGGAGTTCGTCGAAAAATTCAAAGACAAGGCCGATGCGAAGGATATCATCGGAAAGTTCGGCCTCGGTTTTTATTCCGCGTTCATGGTTTCCGATAACGTTGAGATTCTCACACGGTCCGCTTCGGTTCCTGAGACTCCCGAAGGCCCGAACGCCGTTCGTTGGACATGCGACGGATCTACGGAATTCACGCTTACGCCAGATAACCGTAACGATCGGGGCACTGACGTTATCCTTCACATCAACAAGGACTCCGAGGAGTTTCTTGACGAATTCCGCCTGAAAGGGATTCTGGAGAAGTACTGCAAGTTTCTTCCTGTCGAAATCAAGTTCGGAACTCGCGAAGAGCGGGTGGAAGACGGCGTCGACAAGGACAACAAGCCGGTCTACAAGACCATCACGAAGGACCGCATCATCAATAACCCGGCTCCCCTGTGGGCCAAGGCGCCTGCAGACCTCACGGATGAAAACTATCTCGCCTTCTACCGCGAGCTGTACCCGATGGCGGAACCACCGTTGTTCTGGATTCACCTCAACGTCGACTATCCCTTCAACCTCACCGGCGTGTTGTACTTCCCGAAAGTCAAGAACGACTTCGAGATGAACCGCAACAAAATTCAGCTCTACAGCCGCCAGGTTTTCATTACTGACGAGGTTAAAGACGTCGTCCCGGACTTCCTCATGCTGCTGCACGGCGTTCTTGATTCTCCCGACATTCCCCTGAACGTCTCACGCAGTTACTTGCAAAGTGACTCCAACGTCAAGAAGATCAGCCAGCACATCACAAAGAAGGTGGCCGACAAGCTGCAAGACATGTTCAAGAAAGACCGTCCGGATTTCGAAAAGAAATGGGACGACATCAGCCTCTTCGTGAAGTATGGGATGATCAGCGATGAAAAGTTCTACGATCGTGCAAAGGAGTTTGCCCTGTTCAAGAATACCCTCGGCAAGTATTTCACTTTCGACGAGTACCGGGCATCCATCAAAGACTTGCAGACCGACAAGGAGGGTGGCCTCATCCATCTTTACACGTCAGATACCGGCAAACAGCACAGTTTCGTAGAGGCTGCCAATTTGAAAGCCTACGATGTGATCGTGCTTGACGGCGTGCTGGACCCCCATTTCATCAACACCCTGGAGCAGAAGCTTGACAAGGTGCAGTTCCGCCGCGTCGACAGCGATACTGTAGATAAACTGATTGTGAAAGACGAGAAAGTGGAGAGCGTGCTGAGCCAGTCGGAACAGGACACATTGAAGACGCTCTTCGAAAAAGCGATCAACAACGCGGCCATGGCAGTAAGCGTTGACTCACACGCTCCAGATCACCTGCCCGTGACGGTGACGATGAGTGAGTGGGGCCGAAGGATGAAAGAAATGGCAAAGACCGGGGGAGGCATGTACAATTTCATGGGATCGATGCCCGATCAATACGCCGTGTCCGTCAACAGCAATCATGCCATGGCCCGGAAGATCCTGGCGGCCGGCGAAGAATCGCGACAGCTGGAATTGGCTAAACAATCCTATGACCTTGCTCTGCTCTCCCAGGGGCTGTTGCAGGGAGCTGACCTGACGCAATTCATTAAACGCAGTGTGGAGTTGGCTTCGAGCTGATGGTGGGTAAGCTTCCCCGCTGCAGTGTCAGGCTTCGACTGCCCTTCGACTTCGCTCAGGACAAGCTGCTCAGCCTGACAGAGTCTCCCATTGGGGTTTGGAATGAAATAAAGGTCATCCTGAGCGCAGACGAAGGGTGACCGACTAGAGAAATTGACGCTCTACATGGTGGCTGAAGGCAAAATAAACTTTCCCCTATTTTCGTTCTGGTAAAGCCATGAAGGGAATAGTCGTCATTTTTAGTATCAGCCTGTTGCTGCCGCGGATCTCTCCAGGACAGGAGGTGAAGAAGACGAAAGAGGCATTTGGGGTGGAGGGCCAATACACGTTCGAGACTGATAAACCCTTCAAGCTGCTCGAGCTCGACGAGACCACTTCCGAGCCCATTGTCGTTCAGAAGAAAAAGAAACCCAAGCGGAATACTTACTACGGAGTCAAAACCCGCAAGGGCTATGCACGGCGCGGCACTGGCGATCGAGCCACGCTGGAGCTATTCTATGTGCTGAAGGTGCATGAGAAGCCAACCATATTCGTACGCGATATCTATTGGTACGACTACACCCGCCGTGAAGTGCGCAAGACCGCAAACTTCGACGCGAAGAAAGGTGTGTTGCTGCACGGGCCGTACAAGAAGCTGCAGAACAACGTGGTGATTGAAGAGGGCATTTTCTACAAAGGCACGAAGCATGGCCGCTGGATGCAACACGACCGCAACGACATTTTAAACGACAAGGAGAAGTACTACAAGGGATGGCCCAAGGAATCCATTGTTACTTACTACGACCCAGTGGAACGGAAGAAAGTCAAAGAGATGATCCCCGTAGAGATTGACGAGCGGGAGGGGTTCTATTTCCTTTTCCACGAAAACGGAACCATCGCTGTTACGGGCGAATTCAGGTGGAATCAGAAAGTGGGGGACTGGATTGAGAACTATCCCAACGGGAAGCGTAAGCGAATCCTCGCCTATCCCACAGAGCCCTACGATGAAACATTCAAACCCTTTATCCGCAAGGAGTGGGATGAGAAAGGAAGGGAGATCTTCACATCGGCGAAGGGAGGCTAACTCACCCCCCGGCCCCCTCTCTACGAAGTAGAGAGGGGATGGCACGCTTTAGCGTGACGGGGGTGAGTTAAGTGGGGCGGGCTGAGTTAGTAGAACGCATCTTCAATGTGAACCACAGTTGGAATCTCATACTGCAGATTCACCGCCACAATATCATACCGCACATTTCCACTCCAATCGGTAATGAACATATAGTAGTCCGCTCCTTTCAGGATCATTTTCTTTTTCTTCGCGTCAACGAATTCTTCCGGGTAGCCAAAGGCATTTGATGTTCTTGTTTTCACCTCGACGAAGACGAGCCAGTTGTCGCGCCGTACGATGAGATCAATTTCAGATTTCTTGTGACGGTAATTTCGCTCGAGAATTGTGTATCCGTTCTCCCTGAGCAGCTTAGCAGCGAGTTCCTCCCCTTCCGCTCCTCTTTCTATTTTGTCGGTCATGGCCTACCTTTGACCCTTCGACAAGCTCAGGGCAGCGATGCAAGTTCCTGAGGGAATCGCGCCGATGAAAAAATTGATCGAAGGATTTACCGGACAATTAAGGGAAGCGTTGCGCATCGGCGCGGCAGCAGACCTTGCCCGTCAGGGAAGTGATATCCGCAATGTCCTGATTACAGGAATGGGTGGCAGCGGCATTGGCGCCAACCTTGTGGAGAGCCTCACGTTCGGACGGATCCCCATCCCCATTACGGTTTGCAAGGGGTATAACATCCCTCAGTTCGTGAGCCCGCACACATTGTTCATCGCTTGCTCTTACAGCGGCAACACGGAAGAAACTCTTTCTGCCATACAAAAGGCGATGCTGAAGCGGTCTCACATTATCTGCATCACATCAGGTGGAAAAATGTTGGAGCTGGCCAAGGAGTATAATTTCCTCTACATCCAGCTTCCGGAGGGATATCCCAGTCCGCGGGCGATGATCGGATACCTCGTGGTTTCCCTGTTGTATGCGCTCTATCACACAAACCTGATCGGGGCGGCTTTCATCAAGGAGACGGAAAACGCGATCGAATACCTCGACCGTGGCGAAAAGTCGATACAGTCGGAGGCCGAAATCATCGCACGCAAGCTCAAAGGAAAAATCCCGTTCATCTATTGTGATGGCCGCCTCCAGGCTATGGCCACGCGGTTTCAGCAGCAGATCAATGAAAACGCCAAGCAGCTGGCACATGTGAACACCTTCCCGGAGATGAACCACAATGAAATTGTCGGGTGGCAGTTTCCGGAAAACATCATGAGCCAGGTGCAGGTGATCTACCTCTATTCCGATCACGACCATGACCGCGTCGAGAAGCGGATGGAAATCTGCAGGGAGATTTTTGAGAAGAAATCAAGCTCCATCATCGACATTGTCGCGCAGGGGGCATCGTTGTTGGAACAGTACTACTACCTCATACACCTGACAGACTGGATTTCATATTTCCTCGCCAAGGAGAACCAAGTTGACCCGAATCCGGTTACATCCATTGACTTCCTAAAGGGCGAATTGGCCAAACTCAAGTGAACGCACGGCGCAATGCGGAGACTCAATTCATTGACCTTGGCCTGATCGGGTATACCGAAGCCTGGGACCGCCAGGCAGCGCTGTTCAACGGCATTCTCGACATCAAGAAGGCCAACCGTGATCGAAATCCTGAAGACGAACTTCTCACACCGAACTATCTCATCTTTTGTGAACACCCGCCCGTGATTACGATGGGCAAGACTGGCGACATCGCAAACCTTCGTTCAACGCCACCCGAACTTGCCAAGCGCGGCGTCACTTATGTGGACAC
>CAZJWV010000007.1:19972-70157 GCA_964549855.1 uncultured Ohtaekwangia sp.
GCTTCCCGAAGTAAAAAACGTGACGGTAGCCGTCGCGCTCGAAAAAGACAACGTGGTTAATAATGTTTGGAAGGTCTACCTGATCAACAACAACGACGTTCCGATTGAGAATACGCTCGTGGCCAGCACCGGCTATGGCGAAAAAAACGGGGATGCGGTAAAGACGTCTACGCTTCGGCATTTCTTACAGACCGTGGAGCCTCGCAGTACTGCGTTGATTGAGCCAATCGACCAGGCTGTGCTACACCTGAACAACGAGTACTGGGTGAGTTATTACATCGGGCAGGAGATTTATGACAAGCGTTTTGTGTTTGTACCTGATTCCATCTGTGAAGAAAACCTCACGTTCGTGAAGGAGTTGGACGGCGAGGCAGTACTGCACTCGTAAGATAAATTGCCTCTCAGATGACAACAAATGGTGACGATATAGTCATTCCATTGAGCAAGGTAAAGTTGATTCTCATGACACTTGGGTCGTTTACTTTTGTCTGCCTAGGCATAGTGTTCGTTATCAAACCAGAAACTTTTCTTAGCTCTGTCATGAGAAGCAAAGAGGTAATATTTGTGACCGGTCTGGCTTCTATATCTTTTTTTGGGCTTGCCGGCCTCTTCATACTTAAGAAGCTCTTTGACAACCAACCTGGGCTGGTAGTTTCAAGAGAAGGAATCTTTGACAATTCAAGTGCTACCTCAGCGGGTCTAATCGAATGGAATGATATAGTTGATGCGGATTTGATTAAAATATTTGGACAAAGAATCTTCTTGATTAATGTGAAAGATCCACAAAAGTATATTCAGCGGCAGGAAAGCACTAGAAGAAGAAATGTCCTTAAGGCAAATCTCAAGTTTTATGGGACTCCAATAACTATAGCAGCCAATGGACTCAAGATAAATTTTGAGCAACTTCAGAAATTGCTAACGGAGAAAATTAGAGTCAATCAACAATGAAGGGTTGTTGGATCCGATTACATGTACTTGTACCCCGACCCCGTGTTCAACAAGAGCACCTTCTCCGACGGGTCGATAAGTTCGCTTTGAATTAATCGCCGAAGCGCCGGCAACAGCGCTGCGCCTTCCGGTGCAAGGAAGAGACCCTCCTCCCGCGCAAACTCGCCGCGGGCTTGTGTGATTTCCTCTTCCGATATGGCGATAGGAATACCCCCGCTTTCGCGAAGCACTTGCAGCATCAGTTTCTCGCCCATCGGGTTGGGCACCGCCAGGCCAGTGGCCTGTGTCGGATGGCCCACGTAGTTTTTCGCATTCTCCTGCCTGCCTTCCCAGGTTTCCACCAGGGGGCAACACGCCTCGGCCTGCACGCAGTACATCCGTGGAAACTTGTCGGAGATCCATCCCATGGTGTGCATTTCGTGGAATGCTTTCCACATCCCGATTAGGCCCGTGCCTCCACCGGTGGGATACAGTATGACATCCGGTAGCTCCCAGTCTCCCTGCTCGGCAATTTCATAGCCCATGGTTTTCTTTCCTTCAAGACGATACGGCTCCTTGAGCGTAGAAAGATCAAAGTATTCTCCGCCCCGGTTGATTTCGGCCACCCGGCGCGCGCAGTCGCTGATGAGTCCTTTCTCGAGTATAACTTTTGCCCCGAACGCCTCACACTCTAGCCTGAAAGCAGCGGGTGTATGCGCGGGCATCACAACTACTGCTTCCATCCCGGCCTTTGCACAATAGGCTGCCATGGCACCGCCGGCATTCCCAGCCGTCGGCACAATGCATCTCGTGATCCCGAGTTCCTTTGCCTTGGAAATGGCCATGCTCATCCCCCTGGCTTTGAATGAGCCGGTCGGATTGAATGATTCATCCTTAAGGACCAGGATGGGCATGCCGAGTGCCGGGCCAATTTGGGTCAAGTGGATGATGGGTGTGAACCCCTCGCCAAGGGTTACGATGCAAGAGCGATCGAAGACTGGCAGCCAAGGCGTATAACGCCACATGGACTGCTCCGTCTTATCAATGCCATCGATAGAACAATCAGCAGGCAGCTCGTAGTCGCAGAGCAAAACATTTTTTGTACAGCGCTCACAGGAGGCTACGGTGTTCACCCGATCTGCGGGATACGAGATCCCACAATCGGCGCAGTGGAGTTTTGAAAAATGAGAGGTGGTGTTGAGCAGTCGTGAT
The DNA here is from genome assembly GCA_964549855.1 of uncultured Ohtaekwangia sp. Taxonomy (GTDB): domain Bacteria; phylum Bacteroidota; class Bacteroidia; order Cytophagales; family Cyclobacteriaceae; genus ELB16-189. The sequence goes on from CAZJWV010000007.1 coordinate 22,112, forward strand.
TCCATAGACTAAAAACGCCAAGGTATCCGGCGCGCCTATAACGGGCCAATCACATTTGCTTATTGGTCATAACCCTACGTTATAGTGATGCCGGGCGAGTCGAACGAACGATTGACTCAATCCTGACTTTGCATCGCCATGTCGTTGGATAAAATAGAATTGTCTCCACACGGCAAGTCCTTTGACAAACAATCGAATCAAACTACTGGAGGCTAATTCCTTTTCCACCGACCGAAGGGGGAGAAAGCCAATGCACTCGTCGGCTAGGACAAAGTTCTTGAGCGCCTCCGTTCCTGAGAGACGGATGGGGGAATTGAGGTCCGACAGTTTCACTCCCGCCTCAGCTAGCGAATGTCGGAGAGCAGCCAATGTTCCTGATCCCTGTTCGCGAAGCGCGACAGGAAGTTTCGGCAACTCTTTGAGCGTGATGGAAGGTTTCCGAGTGAGCGGGCTGCGTGCGGAGCAAACCGGAACCACTTCATCTTTCAGGAATAGTTCAGAGTGAACCTTGGATGACTTTGTCTCGCCTTCGATGATGCCCAGGTCGATTTCATGATCCAGCAGGGCCTTCAGAATAAAATCGGAATTCCTGTTCAACAGGCTAAGCCGAACCTGAGGGTATTTCCTGTGAAACGCGGAAAGCACCGGGGGCACGATGTACAGCGCCACCGTCGTGCTTGCGCCGAGATTCAGGGTGCCACGGGCTTTGCCCTCGTCGCGCGACGCATTCAGGTCCAAGAGTACTTTTTCGCCGATTGCTTTCGCTTCGAGAATTCCGGCCAGCAGCACCTTACCAGCTTCCGTCAGGGAGATCCCGTTGCCCTTTCGTTCAAACAAGGCCGTGCCATACTCTTCCTCGAGTTGCCGGATGTGCTTGCTGATGGCAGGCTGACTGATGAACAACACCTGGCTTGCCTTGGTGAAGCTGCCCGCCAGTGCAACTTGCAGAAATACGGTATGCTTGAACGAAAGCATCTCCAACCTTAAGTCTTCTGCGGCGCTCCTCAAACACTTACTTTAGTGGCGGAAGCTACCGCCCCATGAATGGCAAACTTTACCTGATCCCTACTCTCCTTGCCGAAGGAACGCAGGCCGATGTGCTGACGCCTCTCCTGACAGCCACGGTGGGACGCCTCTCGCATTTTCTCTGCGAGGATGTAAGGACCGCACGCCGATTCGTGGGCAGCCTGCATGTCGTTCCATCTGTGGAGGCTCTTCACTTTGAACTGCTCAATAAGGACACCCCGGTTAGCGACATCCCCGGTTTAATGGCGCCGATTCACAAAGGGATCGACATCGGCGTGATGAGCGAGGCGGGATGTCCCGGAGTCGCCGATCCGGGCGCGATGGCTGTAGCGTACGCGCAAAAGAAAGGTATCATTGTAGTCCCGCTTGTGGGTCCATCCTCTTTGCTGCTGGCGCTGATGGCTTCCGGGCTTAACGGCCAGCGCTTTGCCTTCCAGGGATACTTGCCCATCGACGCGAAGGAAGCCGCAACCGCCATCCAGACCCTGGAACGAGAATCCACTAGCAAGGGACAAACACAGATTTTCATTGAAACGCCTCACCGCAACAACCGCACAGTCGACCTGTTGTTGAATACGCTCAAGCCTTCCACACAACTATGCATTGCGGTAAACCTCACGGCTCCCGATGCATCCGTAGTTACGAAGACTGTTTCCGAGTGGCGGCTGGAAAAACCGAAGCTTGAAAAGGTGCCGGTCACGTTTCTTTTCCAGGCGAGTTAGTCGTCGGTCACCCTTCGTCTGTGCTCAGGATGACCTGGCCGGACTTTGATTTGTGGGTACTTGGTCAGGCTGAGCGCAGTCGAAGCCTGACCCACGGGCCGAAGGGTCGAAGGCAGTCCCTAAGCCTTGTCGAAGGGCCAAACCTCATTATCTTTGCGCCCTTAATTCGACTCCATGGCCTATTTATTCACCTCTGAATCAGTTTCGGAAGGGCATCCCGACAAGGTAGCAGACCAGATTTCTGATGCCCTGATAGACTACTTCCTCGCCTACGACCCCAATAGCAAGGTCGCCTGTGAAACCCTCGTGACCACCGGGCAGGTGGTCTTGGCCGGTGAAGTCAAATCAGAGGCCTACCTCGATGTACAGGATATTGCCCGCGAAGTGATTCGGCGCATTGGCTATACCAAGAGCGAATACATGTTCGAGGCAAATAGCTGCGGCATTTTCTCCGCCATTCACGAACAATCGTCTGACATCAACCAGGGCGTTGAGCGCAAGAAAAAGGAAGAGCAGGGCGCCGGTGACCAGGGCATGATGTTCGGCTACGCCACGCGCGAGACGGACAATTACATGCCGCTTGCACTCGAGCTGGCACATTCACTGCTGCGTGAGTTGTCCATCATCCGCCGCGAAGGCAAGGTGATGACCTACCTCCGCCCCGATGCCAAGTCGCAGGTTACAATTGAATACGCCGACAACGGCAAGCCGAACCGCATCGACACGATTGTTATCTCCACCCAGCACGATGACTTCGACAAGGACGCAACGATGCTGAAGAAAATCCGGGAAGATGTTGCGAACGTCCTTATTCCCCGCGTAAAGAAGAAACTTCCCAAGCGCATCCAGGATCTCTTCGGCAAGGACATCACCTATCACGTGAACCCCACCGGAAAATTCGTCATCGGTGGCCCGCACGGCGATACCGGGCTGACTGGCCGGAAGATCATCGTAGACACTTACGGCGGAAAGGGTGCGCATGGCGGCGGTGCCTTCTCCGGAAAGGACCCCTCCAAAGTCGACCGCTCCGCAGCTTACGCTACGCGCCACATCGCCAAGAACCTGGTTGCCGCCGGAGTTTGCGACGAGGTACTTGTACAAGTAGCCTATGCCATCGGGGTTGCCAAGCCAGTAAGCCTCTTGGTGAATACTTACGGCACCTCAAACGTGAAGCTCACTGACGGAGAAATCAGCAAGCGCCTTGAAGGCATCTTTGACATGCGTCCCTACTTCATCGAAGAACGTTTCAAACTCCGCACACCGATCTACTCGGAGACGGCAGCATACGGTCACATGGGGCGCCAGCCCCAGGTAGTTGAAAAGGTTTTCAACAAGGGAATGAAGACGGAGAAGAAAGTGAAAGTGGAACTCTTCCCGTGGGAAAAACTGGATCACGTGGACGCAGTGAAGAAGGCGTTTAAGTTGAAGTAGGACGAACTTCACCCCCTGCCCCCGCCCCCTTGCCCCCTGAAGGGGGAAGAAGTGGGAAGTCAATTTGAATCGGTGGAAACTCGCAGTTCCCCTTTAGGGGAGAAAGGGGCGGGGCGCTAAGCCCGTTTATGGTAAAGTCTGGTCTTAAACCTATCCAGCTGACTTCTTAGTGACTCAGTAGCTGAATCAACAGCCGCCTCAAACGACCTTGCTTGCTCCTTGGCGAACAATTTCTTGCCGGGGACTTCAATTCTGATTTCAACGGTTTTGTTCTCAACACCCTCGTTATTCAATCGGAGGAACACCTCACCGCCAGTGAGTCGGTCGTAAAACGTATGCAGTTTGTCAAGTTTCGTCTGAATGAAGCCAATCAATTTGCGGTCGGCATCGAAGTGAATGGAATGAACGCGTAGTCTCATAAGAGTACCAGTTAAGTGAAACAAATAGAATCCTAAGCTTTGGGATGGGCCTGGTCGAATACCTTCTTTAGTTTCTCCATTGAATTGTGCGTGTAGACCTGCGTCGCAGCGAGGCTGCTGTGGCCCAACAGGTCTTTCACCGCGTTGATCTCTGCGCCTTTGTTCAACAAATGCGTCGCGTAGGTGTGGCGCAATACGTGGGGGCTTCGCTTCTCGACGCTGGTATGCTCGCCCAGGTGTCGCGAAACGATTCGATAAATCATCATCGGGTAACATTTGCTTCCCCGGTCTGTGACCAGCAGCAGCCCGTTGTCCGGGGTCTTCACTTCCCGGTTTCTTGATTTCAAGTATTGCTGAATTACGGTCACCAATGGCTTTGAGAACGGTATCACCCGTTCCTTATTGCGCTTCCCGATGACCCGGATGGTTTGCTCGCGAAGGTTTACTTGATTTTCTTTTAAACCGATCAATTCTGAGAGGCGCATCCCTGTACCGTACAACATCTCCAGCACAAGCCGCTCACGCCATCCTTCGTGTGTGTCTGCAAATGGGGTTTGGTCGAGCATGGTAGTCATGTCTGACTCTTTGACAAAGTGCGGCAGCTTTTTCTTGGTCTTGAGAACCTTGATCTTCACCATCGGGTCTTTGCGGATACCTTCCTGGCGCAGGAGGAACTTGTAGTAGGTCCTGAGGCTGGCGATTTTCCGGTTTACCGTTTGCGCATCCATCTCCTTTTCGACGAGCGAAACAATCCATGAGCGGACCATCGCATAGGTGGCCGAGGTGCTATTTTCCTCGTATTGAGTTTGGAGGTACTCGGTGAATTGTTTGAGGTCGTTCTTGTAGGAACTAACGGTGTGGGGACTAAACCGTTTCTCGTATTGGAGGTAATTCAGGAAAGAATCAAGCATGCCTCAGCACAACACCGGCGACACAAGAAAAGTAAAAAAAAATCCCCCCGGGAAAAAGGACCCGGGGGGATATATTCCCGCCTACGCTAAAGCTACGGCGGGCAAGCTGGTGACTAATAGTTTTCTGCTGCGAACTGCTTCTGACGGTAAACCGCGCGAAGGACCGTGCCACGGCGCTTTACCGAGGGCTTCTCGTATGAAGTCCGGGCCCGCAACTCGCGCAGGATGCCCGTTTTTTCAAACTTCTTTTTGAAGCGCTTAAGGGCCTTGTCGATAGACTCGTTTTCCTTGATGTTGATGATCAGCATGCCATTCAATTGTTAGGGCCGCAAATATAGGGGAAAATGGGCAATTGGTGCAACTCTCAACTTGACTGTGCCGAGCGGAGCCGAGGCACTTACCACTTAGTCAACGAAAGTCCGTCATGCCGAGCGTAGTCGAGGCATCCTTCGATTGACGGTCATCCTTCGACTTCGCTCAGGATGACGTTTGCTCCTATGTTTGGGGGAACCGGTCATCCTTCGGCTCCGCTCAGGATGACCTACTTCAAAATGGCTCTTGAAATGACCATTTTCTGGATTTCGGACGTCCCCTCGCCGATGGTGCAAAGCTTCGCGTCACGGTAGTATTTCTCGGCCGGGAAATCCTTGGTGTAGCCGTACCCACCGAAAATCTGGACCCCCTCGTCGGCCACCTGTACCGCCACTTCGGAAGCATACAGCTTGGCCATCGCCCCCTCCTTGTTCACGCTCTTGCCCATGTCTTTCAATTCAGCGGCGCGGAAAGTAAGAAGCCTCGCAGCCTCGATTCGGGTTGCCATGTCGGCCAACTTAAAGGAGATGCCCTGGAAGGTAGAGATTGGTTTATTGAATTGGTGACGCTCTTTGGAGTATTGCAGCGCCGCCTCAAAAGCCCCCTGCGCAATGCCGATGCTGAGCGCCGCGATTGAGATACGGCCGCCGTCAAGAACTTTTAAGGATTGAATGAATCCATCGCCCTCATCTCCCATGCGTTGACTCTCCGGGATACGGCAGTCGGAGAAGACCAACTCAGCAGTTTCCGAAGCCCGCATACCCAGCTTGTTTTCTTTCTTGCCGGAGGTGAACCCTGGTGTTCCCTTCTCAACGATAAACGAGGTCATTCCATGTGAATCGCCAACTTCTCCGGTTCGCACAATAACCACAGCCACATTTCCACTTCGACCGTGAGTGATAAAATTTTTGGTGCCGTTGAGGACATAGTGTTTGCCATCGCGCTTCGCCACCGTGCGCATGTTGCCGGCATCAGAGCCCGTATTGGGTTCGGTTAATCCCCAAGCGCCGATCCATTCGCCACTGGCAAGCTTGGGGAGATATTTCTGTTTCTGCTCTTCTGTACCAAACTGCAGAATGTGATTCGTGCATAACGAGTTATGCGCAGCCACCGACAGTCCGATCGATCCGCAAATGCGCGCCACCTCTGAAATAACGGTCACGTACTCCTTGTAGGATAGGCCGGCGCCGCCGTACTCCTGTGGGACCAATACTCCCATGAGCCCCAGCTTCCCCATTTCGTGAAACAAGTCGACGGGAAACTCCTGGGACTCGTCCCACTTCATCATGTTTGGACGGATGTGCTTGTCGCCGAAATCACGAATCATGTCGGCCATCATCTGTTGCCCTTCGCTCAGATCGAATCCAAACGGTGCTGTGGCCACTTCACTTTGCTGCATAATGTTGTTTAAAATAACTGTGGACGTCAAAAGTACAGGAAGGCCCAACATTAACCAAACGAGTGTTAGGTTGGGGGTTATTTCGCACGCCAGATGACGCTTTTTGGGCCTAAAACGCTATTTTTGGCCCTCTTCTAAGTCTCCAATGAGAATAGCTGTTGTCGGAACTGGATATGTTGGGCTGGTCACTGGTACCTGTTTCGCCGAGACTGGCAACACAGTAACCTGCGTCGACATTGACGAGGCAAAGGTGTCTAGCCTGAAGGCCGGCAAGCTGACGATTTACGAACCTGGTCTTGATGCCTTGTTCGAGCGAAACACAAAGCAGCACCGCCTGTCGTTTACCACCTCCCTGGCCGAAGGCATTCGTGAAGCGCAGGTTATTTTTCTCGCCCTGCCAACGCCACCTGGCGCAGACGGTGCAGCCGATCTTCGTTTCGTCCTCGGGGTTGCAAAAGAGTTGGGTCCGATGCTCGATCGCTATACGGTGATTGTAGATAAAAGCACAGTGCCAGTAGGGACTGCGGAAAGGGTGCGCGACCAGTTGAGGGCTGGAGCGAAAGTTGAATTTGATGTGATCTCCAATCCCGAATTCCTTCGTGAGGGAGTGGCCGTGGAGGACTTCATGAAGCCCGACCGTGTCGTCATCGGCACCTCGTCGCCGCGCGCGCGCAAAATCATGGAGACGCTGTACGCGCCATTTGTTCGTCAAGGCAACCCCGTCATCTTCATGGACGAGCGTTCGGCGGAACTAACCAAGTATGCCGCCAACGCATTTCTCGCTACGAAAATCACCTTCATGAATGAAATTGCGAATCTGTGTGAAAAGGTCGGCGCCGATGTAGATGCCGTGCGCCGCGGCCTTGGCACCGACAACCGAATCGGCAAACGCTTTCTGTTCCCGGGCATCGGGTACGGCGGCAGCTGCTTCCCGAAGGACGTGCAGGCATTGGCACACACCGCAGAAGAAAGTGCCTATGACTTCAAGATTCTGAAATCGGTGATGGCCGTCAATGATTTCCAGAAGACAAAACTGCTCCCGCATATGCGCAAGCAATTCGGAAGCCTGAAGGGAATCGTTATCGCAGTATGGGGCCTGTCCTTTAAGCCCCAAACCGACGACATCCGTGAGGCGCCGGCTCTTTACAACATCGATGCAATGCTTGCCGAGGGTGCCATTGTAAGAGCGCATGATCCCGAGGCGATGGAAAACGTTCGCCGGATCCTCGGAGACCGGATCACCTACCACGACACACCACACGAAGCGGCGGAAGGTGCACATGCCCTCTTTATTGCCACCGAGTGGCCGGAATTCCGGGCTCCGGATTTTGGTAAATTAGGTTCTGTAATGAAATCCAGGATCATTTTCGACGGACGCAACTTGTACGACTTACAAGAAATGGCCGAAAGCGGGTTCACCTACGTCAGCATCGGTCGCGCTACCATCAATGGCTAAGCCGCGGATCTTGATCACCGGCGCCGCCGGATTCCTGGGGTCGCATCTTTGTGACCGTTTTATAAAGGATGGATTCCACGTGATCGGCATGGACAACCTGATCACCGGGGAGATGAAAAACATCCAGCACCTCCTCCCGCTTCCCGACTTCGAGTTTCATCACCACGACGTTTCAAAGTATGTCCATGTGGCCGGAACCCTGGAGTACATTCTCCACTTTGCATCTCCGGCGAGCCCGATCGACTACCTGAAGATCCCCATCCAAACTTTAAAAGTAGGCTCCCTGGGTACACACAACTTGTTGGGGCTCGCGAGGTCCAAAGGCTCACGCATTCTCGTGGCCTCCACCTCGGAGGTTTATGGCGATCCGACGGTCCACCCGCAGACCGAAGAATACTACGGAAACGTGAACCCCGTTGGACCGCGTGGCGTATACGATGAGGCCAAGCGATTCCAGGAGGCGATGACCATGGCCTACCACACTTACCACAAGGTGGACACCCGCATTGTGCGAATCTTCAATACCTATGGCCCTCGCATGAGGCTGAACGACGGACGGGTACTTCCGGCTTTTATCGGTCAGGCACTGCGTGGAGAAGACCTCACGGTGTTTGGCGACGGGAAACAGACGCGCTCGTTCTGTTATGTCGATGACCTCATTGAGGGAATCTGCAGACTGCTGATGTCAGACTATGTTCTTCCGGTGAACATCGGCAACCCGGATGAAATCACGATCCTCGACTTTGCCAAGGAAATCATCAAACTCACCGGGACAAAGCAGAAGATTGTGTTCATGCCGTTGCCCAAAGACGACCCGATGCAACGGCAACCCGACATTACAAAGGCCAAAAAGCTGCTGGGCTGGGAACCAAGAGTTTCGCGATCTGAAGGCTTGCGCATCACCTACGGGTATTTTAAGACATTGTCCAGGGAAGAGCTATACCAGCGGGATCACAAGAACTTTGACAGCTACAGCCGATGAAACGCACTGTGCTCATCACCGGCGGCGCCGGGTTCATCGGGTCACACGTCGTTCGACGCTTCGTTACCCGGTACACGGAGTATCGAATCCTGAACCTCGATAAACTCACGTACGCGGGCAACCTGGAAAACCTTCGCGACATCGAGCGCTCACCGAACTATACGTTTGTCCGTGGCGACGTGCTCGACAGCCCTTTCCTTCAGGAATTGTTGAAGAAGGAATCCGTCGATGGAATCATACACCTTGCTGCCGAATCGCACGTTGATCGCTCGCTTGAGACTCCTTCAGATTTTGCACTGACCAACGTTGTCGGCACCCTCAACTTGTTGCACGCTGCACGATCGGCCTGGAAGGATATCCCGATTGATATCGGGACGAACCGTCGATTCTATCATATCTCCACAGATGAAGTGTACGGATCGCTGGGTGCCACCGGTCTCTTCACCGAGGAAACCCCGCTGGACCCTCGCTCGCCCTACTCAGCCTCCAAGGCCGGAAGTGATCATTTCGTGTCCGCGTTCTATCACAGTTTTGGCTTCCCCGCCATCATCAGCCGGTGCTCCAACAATTACGGCCCTCACCATTTCCCGGAGAAACTCATTCCCCTGATGATCCACAACATCATGCAAGGCAAGCCGCTCCCGGTTTATGGAAAAGGAGAAAACGTACGCGACTGGTTGTACGTCGAAGATCACGCTGCCGCGATCGATGTCATTTTCCACAAGGGCACAGTCGGTGAGGTGTACAACATTGGCGGCAACAACGAGTGGAAGAACATCGACCTGGTGATGCTTCTCTGCTCAATCATGGATAAAAAAATGAGCAAGCCCGAAGGTTCAGCCGCCAAGCTGATCACGTATGTAAAAGACAGGCCGGGGCACGACTTGCGTTATGCCATCGACTCTTCCAAACTGAAGCGTGAACTTGGCTGGACTCCCGCCGTCGACTTTCCCACGGGCCTTTCGAAAACTGTCGACTGGTACCTGGGTAACAAAGAATGGCTCGATCACGTAACTTCGGGGGCGTACCGCGACTACTACGAACGCATGTACAGCAACCGATAGCTATGAAAGGAATTGTACTTGCCGGAGGATCGGGCACCCGTCTTCACCCGCTTACGCTGGTGCTGAGCAAACAGCTGATGCCGCTCTACGACAAGCCGATGGTGTACTACCCGCTCTCGGTTCTCATGATGTCGGGCATTCGGGATATCCTCATCATCTCTACCCCGCATGATCTGCCTCTCTTTCGCAAACTCTTGGGCGACGGTAAGCAACTCGGATGCTCGTTTCAATATGCCGAGCAGGCAAAGCCCGAAGGTCTCGCGCAAGCTTTCCTGATCGGCGAATCATTTATCGGAAAGGACAAGGTCGCACTCGTCCTGGGAGACAACGTTTTCTACGGGTCAGGCCTGATCGAACTCCTCCAGCAACACACGAATCCCGAGGGCGGCGTTGTTTTCGCGTATCACGTCCAGGATCCTGAGCGATATGGTGTCGTTGAGTTTGGTGATGAAAACCGGGTTCTCAGCATCGAAGAGAAACCTTCGAAGCCGAAATCGAGCTACGCCGTGCCAGGACTCTACTTTTACGACAACCAGGTCGTTCAAATTGCAAAGGCGCTGAAGCCGAGTTCTCGCGGGGAGTTGGAGATCACTGACATCAACACTGCCTACTTACGGCAGGGCAAACTCAAAGTCGGTATCATGAGCCGAGGTACGGCCTGGCTGGACACCGGCACATTTGATTCCCTGATGCAGGCTGCGAATTTTATCCAGGTAATCGAGCAACGCCAGGGCCTAAAGATCGGATGCATCGAAGAGGTGGCTTATCGGATGAAGTTCATCGGGAAAGATCAACTCCTGAAGCTCGCCCAACCACTGGAGAAGAGTGGCTATGGCGTGTACCTTAAACGTCTCGTTGAAGGATAGGGGCAATCTATCCAGTCATCCTGAGCGGAGCCGAAGGATGACTGCATTGGACGGAGCCCCCGTCATGCTGAGCGAAGTCGAAGCATGACCTGCAGCCGGACCGCCAGCCTGAGCTCAATCGAAGGATGACCGACCGCACGATTGGACCAAGGCTAAGGTTCCCGCCAAATCACCTCAAGCACTACGGTTCCTACTTTCTCCAAGGTCGCCTTGTCAATAATATCAAGGTTGTCTTGCTGGGTGTGGTGAAACGTTCCGAAGTACCCGTAGTTCGGATCGTACGGTACGATGTCGACCATCGGAATGTTTGCAAGTTCGTTTACGAAAAGGTGATCGTCGGTGATGGCCTCCTGGTCTTGCGTGATGAACATGGATGAATACCCCAGCCGGGCGGCAGTGGACCACACCCGCTCAACCAGCTTTGGGGCATAAAACCTTGAGGTTCCTTCGCGGAAGAAGTGTGCATCGCGTCCGCCTACCATGTCAAGGAGAATCCCGTAATAGGCCTTATAGCCTGGCTTGTGCGGATGGCGCGCCCAATGCTGCGACCCCAGGCACCACCAGGAATCCAGGCCAGTGGGCAACGCAGGAGCGCCAGTCCCCTCAAAACCCCAGTCTTCCCCGTCAAAGAACACCAGGTCGATGCCAACGTTTGGAGCTTGAGAAAGGTGCCGCGCCAGTTCCAGCAACACGGCTACACCGCTGGCCCCGTCGTTGGCGCCATCAAATGTTTTTTGCGGTGCATTCGCGTCCTTGTCTGAGAAGGGCCGCGTATCCCAGTGTGCCGCCAGCACCACTCGCTTCTGGACGTCAGGCCGAAAACTGCCGATGATGTTGCGCAGTTGCAGCACCTGTCCATCATAGGTGGTGGCTTGAAATTGTTGAACTGTGGTTGCGGCGCCAAGCGATTTCAGTCGCGCAATGATGAAATCACCTGTGGCCCGGTGTGCGGCCGTGTTCGGAATTCGAGGACCAAACGAAACCTGCTTTCGCAGCAGCACGAGTGCCGAGTCAGCATGAAACTTTGGTACGCTTAGTTCAACCTTGTCACTTCCGCCGGCTTGCTTTTTTGGCTCGCAAGAGAACAACAACAGTATCACGACTGCCAGCGAAAGGCCGGACCAATGGGAGTATCGCATGCAGGGAGAGGGGATTAGAGGCGTTTGCCGAAAGTTAAAAAAGAACTACCTTTGCTTCGCTTCTGATAGGAAACACCGAAAAGAGGGGACCGAAAGTCCCCTCTTTGCGTATCTGAAAAGATGGAAATAAGGTCAAAATTAGCGGATTTAGCGGTTAGCTGCCTGAAACCAGGGCAATTCCTGGTGGACGTGGTAGCCTCTTCAAAAAATCTTTCCAAAGTCACCGTCGTGATCGATGGTGACCAGGGCGTCACGATCGACGACTGCGGCCAGCTCAGCCGCGATTTGTCGGCCAGGCTCGACGATATGGGCTTCGGCACCGGACGTTACGTGCTTGAAGTGACCACCCCTGGCATTGACCAGCCGCTGAAGTTGAAAAGGCAATACGCCAAGAGCGAAGGGCGCAGCCTCAAGGTTCACCGGCGAGACAAGACCATTGTTACCGGCAAGTTGATCGGTACCGATGAGCAGGGTATTCGGCTTCGCTCCGAAGCGGGTAAGGGGAAAACCCTGACAACGCTTGACGTGAGTGTGACCTTCGAAGACATTGAAAAAGCATTTGTGATGGTTTCATTTAATAACTGATGTATGGATATCTCAAACCTGATTGAATCGTTTGCTGACTTCGCCAAGCAGAAGAATATCGACCGACCCACCATGATCCGGATCCTGGAGGACGTGTTTCGCACGATGATCAAAAAGAAGTACACTTACGATGACAACTTCGACATCATCATCAACGCCGACAAGGGTGACCTGGAAGTCTACCGGATTCGGGAGATCGTGGAAGACGAGTCGGAAGACATCTGGGAGCACGATAAAATAAGCCTGACGGAAGCGCGGAAGATTGAACCCGACTTTGAAGTGGGCGAAGAAGTCTCCGAGCAAATCGACATCGAAGCGTTCGGTCGCCGCGCTGTAACCACGGCCCGACAGACGCTCATGCAAAAAGTGAAAGACCTGGAGAAAGATATTCTCTTCCAGAAATACAAAGACATTGTCGGCGAAATCATCACCGGCGAGGTCTATCAAGTACTTAGCCGCGAAGTGCTGCTGATCGACGCAGAGGGCAATGAGATTTCCATTCCCCGAGGTGAACAAATTCCTAAAGACCGCTATCGCAAGGGAGAAAATGTTCGTGCCATTGTGCATAAGGTGGAAATGATCAACGGGAATCCCAAAATCGTGCTGTCGCGCACATCACCCGTGTTGCTGGAGCGCTTGTTCGAGCAGGAAGTACCCGAAGTGTACGACGGGTTGATTACCATCCGCAAAGCAGTGCGTGAACCCGGTGAGCGCGCCAAGGTGGCTGTAGAGTCTTACGACGACCGGATCGACCCTGTGGGTGCCTGCGTGGGCATGAAGGGATCGCGCATCCACGCCATTGTTCGCGAACTTCAGAACGAAAATATCGACGTCATCAACTTCACGGAGAACCTTGAACTCTTCATACAACGAGCCCTCAGCCCTGCCAAGATCGTGAGCATGAAGATCGACAAGGAAAACAACCGCGTGTCGGTCTACCTCAAGCCCGACCAGGTGTCGTTGGCCATCGGTAAAGGCGGATTGAACATCAAACTTGCAAGCCGGCTTGTCGGCATGGAGATCGATGTATTCCGCGAACTTGGCGAGCAGACCACCGAGGAAGATGTAGACCTCGACGAGTTCTCCGATGAGATTGAAAGCTGGGTGATCGATCAGCTGAAACAAATCGGGCTTGACACGGCGAAGAGTGTATTGGCCCTCAACAAGGAGGAACTCGTGCGACGCACAGACCTTGAAGAGGAAACGGTAGACAATGTCGTCGCCGTATTGAGCAAGGAATTTGAAGCAGGTGTTTGAAAAATTAACGGTGCAGACGGCTTAAATCAGGAAAAACCTAGGCAATTTTGAGCATGGCAGAAGAAAAGATGATACGGTTGGGACAGGCCTCGCGGAAACTCAATGTGGGACACAACACCATATTGGAATTCCTTTCCAAAAAGGGATTCACCGTTGAGAACAATCCCAACGCGAAGCTAACCGCTGAGCAGTTTGCCATGCTCGCCAAGGAGTACGCCTCTTCTGCTTCAGAGAAGATTGAAGCGTCGGTCCTGACGATTGGTGCCAAGCACACTGAAACGCTCACCATTCAAAGCGATCCGGACGCTCATCGCAAGAAGCCGGACGACGACGATAACATCCTCATCAAGAATCTCGGCTCGAAGGAGATCAAACACAAGGAGGAGGCGAAACCTGAAAAGGTGCAGCGCGACACCAAGCTAGAGGGCATCAAAGTCCTGGGCAAGATCGATCTCGAAAAGAAGAAGAAAGAAGAAGCTACCCCTGTCGCCGAAGCGAAGGAAGCTGTGAAGGCTCCTGAGCCAGAAAAGGCGCCGGAACTGGAATTGATCAAAGCCAAAGCCGGGAAACTTGCCGGACTCAAGGTTGTCGACAAGATCGAGTTGCCCGAAGAGAAGAAGCCGTCAGCAGCCGCAGCAGCCGCAGACGACGCGCGCAAGAAGCGTCCTCGGAAGCGAATCGCTGTTTCCAATGACAAAGGCCGCGGCGCCGCTTTGCCCGGCGCAAAACGGCCGCCCAGCAAGGGAGAACCCACCGAAAAAGAGATCCAGGACCAAATCCGCGCAACGCTCGCGAAGTTGAGTGGTGGACAGAAACGGTTCTCCGGTGCGAAGTACCGCAAGGAAAAACGCCAAGCAGTTTCCGAAGCTGAGGAAGAAAAGATCCAACAAGAACAGGAAGCATCAAAAACGCTTCGCGTGTCGGAATTTATTTCCGCCAACGACCTGGCCTCGATGATGAACGTGTCGGTAAACGACGTGATCTCCACTTGCATGAACCTGGGCATGTTTGTGTCCATCAACCAGCGACTGGATGCTGAAGCCATTACGGTGATCGCCGACGAATTTGATTACGACGTGCAGTTTATCGGGGCAGAAGAGGGTACCGAAACTGTCGAAACTCCTGAAGTTGAGGAGAACCTCAAGCCACGGGCCCCGATCGTCACCATTATGGGCCACGTTGACCACGGGAAAACTTCGCTGCTCGACTTTATCCGCAACACGAAAGTGGTTGCGTCTGAAGCCGGCGGAATTACCCAGCACATCGGTGCTTACGACGTAACCACGAAGAGCGGTCAGCGCATCGCATTCCTGGACACACCGGGTCACGAGGCTTTCACTGCCATGCGTGCCCGCGGTGCAAAACTCACCGACGTAGCCATCATCGTAGTGGCTGCCGACGACGACGTGATGCCTCAAACGAAAGAGGCCATAAACCATGCGCAAGTTGCCGGCGTCCCCATCGTGATCGCCATCAACAAGATCGACAAGCCAACCGCCAATCCTGACAAGGTCCGCGAGTCGCTCTCGAAGAACAACATCCTTGTCGAAGAGTGGGGTGGCAAATACCAGTGCCAGGAAATCTCGGCAAAGTCCGGCAAGGGCATTGACGAATTGCTCGAGAAGGTGATTCTAGAATCTGAATTGCTCAGCCTGAAGGCAAATCCTGACAAACCTGCGGTGGGCTCGGTGATTGAAGCCTCCCTGGATAAGGGCCGCGGCTACGTAGCCACCATGATGGTGCAGGCAGGAACACTCAACGTCGGCGACATTATCGTTGCGGGCTCGAACCACGGACGCGTGAAGGCCATGTTCGAGGATACTGGCAAACGCCTCAAGGAAGCCGGCCCTTCGGTGCCCGTGCAAGTATTGGGCCTGGATGGCGCTCCGCAGGCCGGTGAGAAATTTGCTGTCTACGAAACCGATCGCGAAGCCCGCGAAGTGGCGACCAAGCGCGCGCAACTGGCCCGCGAACAAAGCATCCGCACGAAAAAACATATCACGCTCGACGAAATTGGGCGCCGCATTGCCATTGGTTCGTTCAAACAACTCAATGTCATCGTCAAAGGCGATGTGGATGGCTCAGTGGAAGCGTTGTCTGACTCGTTGCTCAAACTCTCAACACCGAAGATCCAGGTGGGCATCATTCACAAGGCGGTCGGTCAGATCTCCGAGTCAGACGTGCTCCTGGCTTCAGCTTCAGATGCCGTCATTGTCGGCTTCCAGGTGCGTCCTTCCGCTTCAGCGCGGCGACTGGCTGAGAACGAAGAAATTGAAATTCGTCTTTACTCCATCATTTACGACGCCATCAACGACGTGAAGAGCGCCATGGAAGGCATGCTCGAAAAGGAAATGGAGGAAGTCATCGTCGGAAACGCGGAGATCCGCACGGTTTTCAAGATCTCCAAGGTGGGTACGATCAGCGGCTGTATGGTCACCGACGGCTACATCAAGCGCGCCAACCCGATCCGCCTCATCCGCGACGGTATCGTGTTGTATGCCGGGAAACTAACGTCGCTCAAACGATTCAAGGATGACGCCAGCGAGGTGAAGTCAGGCTTCGATTGTGGTATGGGCATCGAAGGCTTCAGCGACATCAATGTCGGCGATGTGATCGAGAGCTATGAAAATCGAGAGGTGAAGAAGATCTGATCTGACCAATGGGAAACAAAAACCCCCGACCTGTCGGGGTTTTTTTTATTGGTAACATTTTCCCGCAATGCTCGTCTTGCATTTGACATAGTGTTTCATCGTAATCAAGATGTCATGGCTGCAGCTTCCCGGGTCATATTTCTGATTTCTCTGGTCTTCTTAATGCAATGTGCGCCCAAGGAGCACTATCGATACGAGACTCCGCAACAGGGAGACGGACTGCAGACCGGTTCCTTGGCAGATGCCGAAATTGATTCCACCCAAATTATCAATCTCACCAACGAGATTCTTACTGGGCAATATAACATTCATAGCCTCCTCCTCCTTCGAGACAATAAACTGGTGTACGAAAACTACTTCACGGGCCGGGACGAGATATTTGCGAATTCAATGGGTGAAGTGCCGCACAACAAGGATAGTTTGCACGATTGCCGAAGCGTGACAAAGTCGGTCATCTCGGCTTGCATCGGTATAGCCATAGAGCAAAAACTAATCAGGAGTGTCGATGATTCCGTGTTTTCATATCTCACAAAGTATCAGGCTTACGCCCTCGGGTCGCGCCGCAATGTCACCATCAAACATTTACTTACCATGAGCGCGGGCATTGCATGGAATGAAAGAGTACCCTACAGCGATTCTACCAACAGTGAGCTGCGTATGTTGGCCAGTGGTGATCCGATAGCTTTTGTGTTGAGTCAACCCCGTGAGAACGAACCGGGCATGAGCTGGAATTACAGTGGTGGCTGTACGCAATTGCTGGCCGCCATCCTCGAAAGTGTTTCGGGAGAGAGAGTTGATGTATTCGCAAACCACAACCTGTTTGAGCCACTTGGGATTCAGGCCTACGCTTGGTACAAGCGCGCCGATGGAACATGCTGGGCACCTTCTGGTTTGAGGTTACGATCCCGCGACATAGCTAAGTTTGGCCTTCTCTATCTCAATGGGGGGCGATACAATGAGAAGCAGATCATTCCGCCTGACTGGGTGGTGGAATCCTTGAAAGATCAGATCAAGCAGGGTCAGGAGGGGTACGGTTACCAGTTTTGGTGCAGCTGGGGAAGTGCTGCCGGAAAGCGTGTTTCTGTTGTTCAAGCCATAGGCTTTGGGGGTCAGCGCATTTGTCTCATCCCCGCACTTCGAGTATCCATCATTGTAACAGCGGGCAATTACAATGAGCTTTCCGATCTCCCAGACAAAATGATCTCAACCTTCATTCTTCCAGCAATCAAATAGGCGAGACAATAAAATCCCCGGTCCCAAAGCTATCAGGACGCAGGATTTTTCAGTTTGACATAATCAGAATTTCACTTCCGGAGCTTTCTGCGCCCCTTCATCCGCCTTGAAGTATCCCTTCTCGCCGAATCCAAGGAGCGATGCAAAGATCACCGTCGGGAAGGTGCGGCGTGACGTGTTGTATACATTCACGGCATCATTGAAACGCTGGCGCGACACATTGATGCGGTTCTCGGTTCCTTCCAATTGTGCCTGGAGATCCAGGAAGTTCTGGTTCGCCTTCAGGTCGGGATACGCTTCCGCCACAGCGAGCAGTCGGCCCAGGGCAGAGCTTAATGTTCCCTGTGCTTGTTGAAACGCCGCCAGGTTCTCCGGAGTAAGGTTGTTGGCGTCGATTTTCACCTGGGTCGCTGAGGCACGCGCCTCGATCACCTGCGTCAGGGTCTGTTGTTCGAAGTTTGCATAGCCTTTTACCGTATTCACCAGGTTGGGGATCAGGTCTGCACGACGTTGGTAGTCAGACTCCACATTGCCCCAGGCAAGGCCAACATTCTCCTGCTTCCCGACCAATCCGTTGTACGACGAAAAGGCCATTATCACCAGCACGGCCAAAACGATCCAAATGATGTACTTTTTCATGGGTGTCGAAATTTTAAGTTTTCGCAAAGATAAACATCCTGCTCGCTTCGCTCGGGATGACGAATGAATTTGCCCCTACCTCACTCGTAAAACGAGGCCTTTGAGGTATTCGCCCTCCGGGTGGTACAATGAAACCGGGTGATCCGCCGGCTGAGACAATTGGTGGAGAATGCTGACCTGGCGCCCCGCTTGAATTCCGGCAGATACGACCGTGTCGTGAAAAAGCTGCCTGTCGACTACCTGCGAGCACGAGAATGTGAAAAGTATTCCGCCACTTCGGATCACGCGAAAGGCCTCTGCGTTGAGCCGCTGGTATCCCTTCATCGCCTGGTGACGGGCCTCTTTGTGTTTGGCGAAAGCTGGTGGGTCGAGAACTATGAGATCATACTGGTCCGACTTGTCACGGAGAAAGTCAAACGTATCGCTCACAAAACATCCATGCTTTTCAGGATCAAAACCATTGAGGGCCAGATTTTCCTTTGTCCCTTCTATGGCTCGTTCGGATGCATCGATGGAGTGGACAAGGCTTGCGCCTGCATTCAACGCATACACGGAGAATCCTCCGGTGTAGCAAAAAGTATTCAGCACAGTCCGTCCCGCCGAAAGGGTACCGAGCAATTGGCGATTCTCCCGTTGATCGAGGAAGAATCCTGTTTTCTGTCCGCTTTCCCAATCGACAAGAAACTTGTTTCCGTGTTCGAGCACTGAATGAGGGACGGCGCTCATTCTGGAGAGGTACTCACTCTCCGACTTCCCATCGCCGGCGCCCATGCCCTTGTAATAAATGACAGTGACCTTTTCCTTGAGGACAGACTTGAGCGCTTCGGCCAATTGGGCGCGGTCGCGATGCATACCCGCACTGTGTGCCTGGATCACCGCCGCACCGTTGTACCAGTCCATGATCAGCCCGGGGAGGCCATCGCCTTCACCATAGACAAGGCGGAAGCAATTGGTAGATGGTGATAAAATGCCGCATGCAACACGCTGTTGCCACGCATTCCTGATCTTGCCGGCAAGGAAATCATCGCCAGGTTCCGCAGGCCCGAACGACAGCAGCCGCACCGTGATGGTGCCTTTTTGATAGTGTCCATATCCCAGCACCGTACCAGACGCATCGCGCACGCACACCCAATCCCCGCTTGCGGGATTTCCCTCCGTGTGTTGAATGGCCCCTGAAAAAATCCAGGGATGAAACCGGCGCGCCGAGGCGTCGCGACCTTTTTTCAGGCGTACTTCTCCTTGGATGTTCATCGTCTTTCCTAAATTAACGCCGATTTTTCCGATTTACGTGATGAATGACAAAAGCCCTTTTTGCATGAGACTCGTCTTCCTGTTGATCGCCGCAGCCCTATTCGGCTGTAGCCCCGATAATTCCTCCACCAAGGAAGAGCCCTTGGGTGTGCTTGAAAAATTCGAGGACACGCCTGGCCTCGTGCGCACCGAAATCGTCGATGCAGCTGGAAGGCTGGTAACCATCGGCTATTACCGGGACGGAAAGAAAGAAGGAGTGTGGGCCGATTACTCGGAGGACGGGAGGGTACACCGCTTCACAACGTATATCGGGGGAAAGAAAGAAGGGCTTTACATGGAACTGAATACCGGGAACCAGGTGACGGTGCGCTGCTATTTTCACAGCGACCAACGCCATGGCAAATATGTGGAGTACTCCGCAGTGGCTGTGCGCGAGGAACGGTTCTACTCATACGGAAAGTTGGAAGGAATCACCCGGAAGTTCTACAACGACGGCAAGCTCCAGGAAGAGGGATATTATAAGAATGACAAGCGTGAGGGTATTTCCAAGTGGTATGACCGCGATGGCAACAAGACGCTCGAGTATGAATACCACGAGGGGGAATTAGTTAAGAAATAGGCCTTTCTGTAGCCATCCCGCTATATCCCGCGCATCCCAGTCACTTTTTGCGAACCAAAAGGTTGTCAGAAACGTATTCAGGATACCCTGAAAAAGTGTCATTTTGACTGCCTTTCTGCGCATAAACCCCCACATGGCATAATTTTTACTGAGTTTTTTCCTGCAATTTTTATTTAAAACGAAGTGGATATGAAGCGATTTGGAATGCTATTCCTCGCCGCCGTATTGGGCAGCGTACTTACCCTGCTTACGGATGGCTACCTGAGAAGAGAGAACCAAGCGGTTCGGCTTGATTATGTAACTACACCGGCCGCGCCGGTTGTCCTCGCCCGAAATTCAAATGGGGAGTTGGCACCCCTGGATTTCACCGACATCGCTGCCAAAGTGACTCCGGCCGTCGTGCACATTCGCTCAACGTCGGAAGCAACAGCATCGTCGAGGAGGCCGGATACCATGGATCCCTTCCAATTTTTCTTTGGCCCTGACGCACCGCGCCAACGCGGCCCCAATCAAAGCTCGGGCAGCGGCGTAATCATCAACGGCGAGGGCTACATCGTAACCAACAACCACGTGGTGCAGGGTGCGGACGTTGTTGATGTCACCCTGTCGGATAACCGTTCTTTCAAGGCTGAGGTGGTTGGCACAGATCCCGACACCGACCTGGCACTTGTGAAGATCAGCCAAAAAGGTCTGCCTTACCTCGCACTGGTTAACTCAGACCAGGCCAAGGTAGGCGAATGGGTGCTTGCCGTAGGAAACCCTTTTAACCTCAATTCGACAGTGACCGCTGGCATCATTAGCGCCAAAGGAAGAAACATCAACATCATCAACTCAGCTGAGCGTTCCCAAACGGGGACTACGGCCATTGAGTCTTTCATACAGACTGACGCAGCTATCAACCCTGGCAATAGCGGTGGTGCGCTTGTCAACATGACCGGTGGATTGTTAGGCATCAACACGGCCATTGCAAGCCCGACGGGTTCTTACTCCGGCTATGGATTTGCAATTCCTTCCAACATCGTCAGCAAGATCGTGGAAGATCTACTCACCTATGGAACCGTTCAGCGCGGATGGCTCGGCGTGCAAGTCGGAAGCGTCAACAGCGACCTTGTAAAGGAGGAAGATCTTTCAGTGAATGAAGGTGCGTACGTAAGCGGCTTCGGCGACATGGAGGAGAAAAGTGCGGCCCGCCTGGCCGGCATTCAGAAAGGCGATGTGATAGTGAAGCTGGATCAAACCCCGATCAAGTCCAGCTCGGCGCTCATCGAGTACATCGGCCGCAAGCGTCCCGGAGACAAAGTGGCAGTCTTGGTCAACCGCAAGGGCGCCGAGAAATTGCTGACGGTCACACTGAAGAACCGCGAAGGAAGCGTTGCAGCTGTGAAGCGTGATGATAAAGACCCAATCGCATCGCTGGGGCTTGAGTTGGAAGACGCAGATCCAAAACTCCTGAAGCGACTGGATATTTCCGCCGGCGTTCGCGTGAAAGCGCTTGGCACCGGAAAGATATCGCGTTACACAGACATGCGCCTGGGCTACGTCATCACCGCCATCGACAACAAACCGGTGAAGACTGCCCGCGAGGTGACAGCGATTCTCAAGAGTAAAAAGGCCGGTGACCTCATCACCTTTTCGGGAATGTATGAGGACTTCGCCCGCGAGTACATCTACACAGTAAGAATGTAAGTTCCGTTAATAGCAATTGGTATGGGTATGAGGAAAATGTTCAAGAAAGGCGACCTGGTCCGCAGCCTTGTGGACGGGAAAGTCATGGAAGTGCTGAAGTATCTGAAGAAAAACCTCGTGGAAGTCCGTTGGTTTGATCTTCGCTCTAAGGAGGTACACACGGAAAAGGTGAGGGCTGATCGGCTTTCGAAAGCGGCGTAATATTCTTTGTCCGCCCAGGCATTTGCTTATCCGGCTCAAAGCCGTAAGCGGTAAGCAGTAAGCTGTGTGATACAGGATTGTGCACAGAACCCTCAACCGCCGTCTGCGATCAGTAAATAATTCATAGCGTAAGCTGCGCACCACCGCTTACTGCTTACCTCTTACTGCTCACCAATTCCTACCTTTGATACACTAAGTCTGCGCGTATCAAGAAATTCGACATCCCCGCTCACTACCGGTCCTCCCTCAGCAGCCGGATCAAAGAATTCCGCCGTAAGGAAGACTTGCGCAAGCAAGATTTTGCCCCGACAGTACTGGACTTCGGCCCTGTACAAATCGCGCTGGCCCGCCATTTCGGATTTTGTTACGGTGTGGAAAACGCCATTGAAATCAGCTACCGGGCCCTGGAAGAAAACCCTGGAAAGCGCGTTTTCCTCCTCAGCCAGATGATCCACAACCCTGAGGTCAACAACGATTTACAAGAGCGTGGGATCCAATTTATCATGGACACCGATGGAACTCCGATCATTCCGTGGGAAACCATTCAGCCGGAAGATGTGGTGATCATTCCCGCATTCGGCACAACCCTTGAAATGGAAGCCCAGCTCCGCGCAAAGGGTGTGAACATCGAGCCATACAATACCACATGCCCTTTTGTCGAAAAAGTGTGGAACCGTGCCTCAAAACTTGGCCAGGAAAAGTACACGGTAATCATCCATGGCAAACCAGGGCACGAGGAGACACGAGCCACCTTCTCACATAGCGCCGAAGGAGCTCCTTCCGTCATTGTCCGCGACATGGACGATGCTATCGAATTAAGTCATTACATCCTCGGCCACAAAACGAACTCGGAGTTTTTCGACGCCTTTCGTGGCAAGCACACGGACGGCTTTCGCCCAGAAGTTCATTTCGAAAGAATCGGCGTGGTTAACCAGACCACCATGCTCGCCACAGAAACGGCGGCGATCGCAGACTTTTTCAAGCAGGTGATGATGAAGAAGTACGGCGCCGACAAGATCGGCCAGCACTTCGCCGATACCCGCGACACCCTTTGCTATGCCACGAACGACAACCAGGACGCTACCTACGAATTGCTCAAACTGGATGCTGACCTTGCCATCGTTGTAGGGGGGCACAACAGCTCAAATACATCGCACCTGGTGGAACTCCTCGAACAGAAATTCGCGTCTTATTTTATCAACTCCGAAAAGGCCATCGAATCGCGGGAGGAGATCCGGCACTTCGACTACGCAGCCAAGTCAGTCAAGACTACGTTTGGGTTTCTCCCCGAGAAGAGTCCCGTGCGGATCATTCTCACGAGTGGCGCATCGTGCCCGGATACAGTTGTCGATCGCGTCCTGTTGCGGGTGCTTTCCCTGTTCAAAGCCACAAGACCAGTGGAAGAGGTGCTGGCAGCATTCTGAATTCGGTTGCTCATGAGGCCACTTGCCGCATCCCTGTGCCTGCTGATTCTGACGATTGCGACCGGGGTGAGGGGACAGACTCCTGCAGACACCACGCGGCTGCTTGATGAGCTCACTGTTCAGGCATTTGCTTCCAACCGCAATCCAGCATCCGTTCCTGCTGGTCTTGGTGTTGTCCGATCTACGGACTTGCAACGGTTCAGCGAGGCATCTCTTCTTCCTGCGTTCAATCTCACTCCCGGCATTCGCATGGAAGAGCGCTCACCAGGCAGTTATCGTTTTTCCATTCGCGGCAGCCTGATCCGTTCCCCCTTTGGTGTGCGCAACATCAAATTCTACTGGAATGGATTGCCCTTCACGGACGGAGGAGGAAATACTTACCTCAATCTTATTGATCCTTACGCCCTTTATAAAGCTGAAGTCATCAAGGGGCCTGCCGGAAGCCTCTATGGTGCGGGTACCGGCGGGGCGGTATTGCTGACTTCGGCTCCAATCCTGGAATCAGCCGCGGGAATTACACTCCAGGCGGGCAGCTATGGCTCGTGGCGGCTGGGGGGCAGCATCGAGTCGGTAAGCGAGTCTCTCGGCACCCGTGTTAATTTTATTCGCCAGCAAAGTGACGGGTACCGCGAGCAAAGTGCGATGCGGAGGAACGCGGTTCATGCTGACTTTGACTTTTTCAAGAATTCCTCCGACGTCCTTTCGATGACAATGCTTTACACAGACTTGTTCTACCAAACTCCTGGCGGACTTACCGAGGCACAGTACCAAGCCAATCCAGCCCAGGCCCGACCCGATTCGCCAGCTGGCCCAGGCGCTGCGACCCAACAGGCGGCCGTTTTCAATCGCACCTGGTACAATGGGCTGACTTACGAGCATCTATGGAGCGAGGCCTGGTCGACCGCCGTTGGCGTAGTAGGCTCAAGTACCGAATTCCGAAACCCCGCCATCCGTAATTATGAAAAGCGTGAAGAACGAAACCTTGGTGCCCGGATCACGAACCTTGGTGTGATCCAAGAAGAACAGATTCAATGGCGATTAGCCTTTGGAGGTGAGTATCAACAATTGGTCTCGCCCGTTCGTGTTACTAACAACGTATCAGGAACTCCGGGAACCGTGGTCATGTCCGACGACGAACTCACCTATCGCCAAGCTTCAGGCTTTGCTCAACTTGAATTTATTCCAGCCACGGGAATGCAAGTCACCGCCGGCCTAAGCGTAAACTACGCCGAATTGATCGACAAACGAACAGTACCCACTCCTGCAGGTACGACCAAACGTTCCTTCAATCCTGCAGTACTTCCACGCATCGCCCTTTTCATGCCTGTCAGAACCGGGCTGGGGATCTATGCCTCCGCAAGCCGGGGATACTCACTTCCCACGACTGCCGAGGTGATGCCTTCAAATGGAATTTACAACCCAACATTACGCCCTGAATCCGGATGGAGTTACGAAGCCGGGATAAAGGGACGCTTGGGTTCGTTCGATGTTCAACTTGCCTTCTATGATTTTCAACTCTCCGATGCCATCGTTCTTCAGCGTGACTCCTCCGGCGCTGACTACTACATCAATGCGGGCGACACTAACCAGCGAGGTATTGAATTCAATGGGACCTGGTTTCACTCATGGTCAACATTCGTGAAGTCACTGAGAATTACAACCAGCGTCGCTTACCAACCTTATCGCTTTGGAAATTATGTCAATGATGGCAACGATTATTCAGGGAATCCCATCACCGGTGTACCTGCCGTGAATGTTGTAGTTGGTGCAGATGCCGAACTGAATAAGGGTCTCTACTTGCGCACCACGTTCACTTACGTTGATCGAATCTCACTGAATGACGCAGCGACAGACTATGCGTCATCGTATTTTCTTGCCGGTGCCCGGTTGGGCTTGAAATTGAACGGGAAGCTTCCAATGGATGTCTATGCCGGTGTGGACAATGCGTTCAACCAACGATACAGCCTGGGCAACGATCTGAATGCCGCCGGGAAGCGATACTTCAATGCCGCACCTCCGGTGAATTTCTATGCAGGTCTCACCATGAGGCTGCCGTTGATAAAAGCGAAGCAGTGACGTGTCGGGGTCTGGGATGGAAAAAATATCAGATAGTCGGCTTCCGGACATATTTCCGATCGACCCACTGGAGTGTGAGGATAAACACGACTCCGAAGGCTACAAGACCTGGGTAGCCGGAAACAAACCGGAAAGCTCCAACCGTAAACTTGGGCTGCGTTAGTATGATTGCTACCGCGCATGCCACTACGCATCCGAACAGTCCGGCATACAGCCAATAGATGTCATTCGATGATTGAGCGGCGATGATTCTCTTCGTCACCCGGTCTGCAAAGGAGCCCGGGAGCAAATAGCCTGGCTCGCGGCGCAGCACGTCGAAGACCTTCCGATATGCGGGGGCGTCGCCATGCAGCGGGATATTGCCGCACTCAACTTCCTTTTGTATTTCCTCGTCGTTCATGGTCCAAATTCAAGGCCAGTGATACTTTATCTTTCAATAGTTTTCTCGCGCGAAACAAGTAGTTCTTAACAGTTCCCTCCGGCATTTGAAGCGCCTCCCCGATTTCCTCATAGCTCATGTCCTCCAGGTGATACAAGGTAAGCACTGCTTTGTAGGCTGCGGGCAATTGTTCTATAAACCCAAGTACTGCATCATTCTCATCACGCGCCGCAAGGATTTCGGCCGGATTGGTATGCTCTACAAACCGATCCGACCATCCCTCTTCGTCCGGAATCTCCTGGAAGGCCGGTCCTTGCTTCCGCAGGTGGTTGATGGCCTGTCGGTATGCGATGGTTGCAATCCACGTGCTGAGCTTCGACTGGAATCCAAACCCGGGCAGCTTCTCAAATACTTTCAAAAAAACGTCCTGGCAGATCTCTTCGCGGTCTTCTTCGCCCTTCACCAGCCTCCCAACCATATGAGCAACAAGGCGCTCATGCTGCCGGATAAGGGCTTTCAAAGCGCCTTTTTCCCCGCTTAGGACCCTGGAAACCAAGGTCCGGTCGTCTGTCATTGGGGGGTTGGACACAAATATGAGGGTGGATGTTGCAATCAAACGGGACTTTTAGTCTGCCGGGGGTCGGCTCAGGGCAGGGAATTGACAATTCGCCCCCTGAAGCCCCGATCTAGGCGCAGTGGCACTAAATACAGAGATCGGCTTCGATTTTAGAGCGGGTAACCACCGCAAGGGCGCAAAGACGCAAAGTTTCGCAAAGAAGATCCTCTGCGCTAACTCTTGCTGTCCACAACATTTTTAGGGTCAACTGCAACATCAAGCGCCTGCCCAGTGTCATACGCTCCAAACAACAAGATTATGTCAGCCATTACATCAGATGTCTTAATGCCCATCGCCATCCTGGGAAGCTTTGGTACATCCATTTATTTTTTTACCCGGGTGATGACCGATTACATCCTGAAGAAGAAAATGATCGAAAAGGGATTTGTCGGGGAGGAGGCACAAAGCATCTTCAAGCAGCAACAGGCCGTCGATAACAAATACTCCTCGCTCAAATGGGGACTTATCGTATTCTTCGCCGGCGTTTCACTGGTGATCATGGAGTATGTCCCCACGCGAGGCGATTCACCGCTGCCTTATGGACTCTTCGCCATCGCGGTATCACTGGGCTTTCTCATCTATTACGTCATCGTTCAACGCGAATCCAAGTAGTGAACGGCTTTCGCACGAAGTAAACTAAAGACAATGTTCCAGAACTATCTCAAGACGGCTTTTCGCAGCCTGATTCGCCACCGCTTCTTCTCGATGATCAACGTGTTCGGACTGGCCGTTGCCATGGCCCTTTCGCTCTGCATCATCATGCTGGTCGCCGATCAACTCCAGTATGATCGCTACAATACAAAGGCAGATCATATCTACCGCGTCAACAGCATTCCGCTCGGGAAAAACGGAGAAGAGTGGTCTGAACAATCCACTACCGCCATGCCGTTGCGCGAGGCGCTGCTGGATGACTACACTGGAGTTGAAAAGGCTGTGCGTCTCAAGCGGGGGTTCGGCAACATGTGGCTGGAACTGGAACAGAATGTAAACATCCCGGTGGCAGGCTACTTCGCCGATCCGGAAGTGCTGGACATGTTCGAATATGAGTTGGAGTACGGAAACGCTGCCACCGCCCTGGTGGAACCTTTCTCTGTTGTCCTCACCAAGAAAACAGCCAGAAAACTCTTCAAACAGGAAAACCCGGTTGGTGAGTCATTCAAAGTCGGCTTGGAAGGTCCCTATAAGGTTACTGGCATCCTGAAAGAAACGACCCACAAAACGCACATTGCATTCGATGCACTGGCCAGCTTCTCGACTGTGAAGAGCCTGATGGCCAAGGCACGGAACAAAGGTTTAGATGGCCAGATCAAGGATGACTCGGAGAATTGGTACGCCCTCTGGTCGGGTTGGGTGTATATCCAACTCGAGAAAGGTAAAGACATCGGGGAAATTCAGGCTCACCTGGACGAGATCGCGAAGAAGAATACCGAGGGCATCACTAATCCTGATATTCAGACCGGCGTCAAGTTTACTACACAGGCCTTGCTCGACATCACGCCAGGCCACGTCATTAACAATTCCATCGGCCCTGTGCTCCCTTGGTTATTCGTCTACTTTTTCATGGGTCTTGCCGGTGTGGTATTGCTTACCTCGTGCTTCAACTTCACCAATCTTTCCATCGCCCGCTCCCTCACGCGCGCCAGGGAAATTGGTGTGCGCAAGGTGACCGGCGCCGCGCGGTGGCAGATCTTCGTACAGTTTCTTTCTGAGTCTGTGATGGTCTCTGTCTTCTCGCTGGTCGCTGCGCTTGTGCTGCTGATCATACTGAAGCCCTTGATGATGCAGCTTAGTTTCGCACGAATGATGCGCTGGGACCTTGAGATCAACTACAGCGTCGGGCTCGTCTTCCTCGGATTTGCCGTTTTGGTTGGCCTGATGGCTGGATTTTTCCCAGCCGTTGTTCTCAGTGGATTCCAGCCCGTGAAGGTGCTCAAGAGCCTCAGCACGATGAAACTGTTCTCCGGCATTCGATTGAGGAAAACCCTGCTGGTTTCACAGTTCACCTTCTCCCTCATTTTCATCATTTCCGTGGTTGTTGTGTTCAACCAGCTGCAGCTCTTTCTGCGCGCAGACCACGGGTTTGCCATGACGAGCCGCTTGATCGTGAGCCTCAACAACACGAACCATACGGCCTTGAAGACTGAACTTGCCAAGTCCAGTCGGATCGAAAGCATTACTGTCGTATCGCACATCCCGGCGGCCGGGTACAGTTATGGTGGCGACTACAAGAGAAACCTGGATGAAAAAGACTGGACGGACGTCAACTATTATTCCGTTGACGAGGACTACTTGTCCAACATGGAACTTTCATTGAAGGCGGGCCGGTTCTTCAACGCCGAACACGGTGCTTCCAACAAGAATTTCATCGTGATCAATGAGGCAGCCGTAGATAAGTTTCTTTTCGAATCCGCCGAAGCCGCCCTTGGCCAGGAGCTCTATCACCGCGAAGACACCAGCCGGCAAGTGATCATCGGTGTGGTGAAGAACTACAACCACGAGATGCTTATGGAGAAGCTTACGCCCATGGCACTCATCTACAAGCCGACCGAATTCCGGCTGATGCAGGTGAAATACAACGGCACTTTCGAACAGGCCGGTGCAGAGGTCGAAGCAGCCTGGACGCGCGTAAACCCTGCGCTGAAAGTCGACTACAAGGATTTCAACGCTGAGGTCCACAAAATTTACGATATCTTCTTCGGCGATCTCGTCAGCGTGCTCACTGTCATTTCGGTGCTCGCCATTTTCATCTCCTGCCTGGGCCTCCTCGGCATGGCCACTTACACCACTGAGACGCGTATTAAGGAAATCTCTATTCGCAAAGTCCTCGGCAGCAGCGATGGGGCACTTATCTACCTATTGTCGAAGGGATTTGTTGTTGTACTGCTCGTTGCGATTGTGTTGGCAGTACCCGCGGCCTATTTCCTCAATAACCTCTGGCTGGAGCAGATGGCATATCATGTGAGCGTTGACCTGGCCACCATTGGGCTGGGCGTGCTTGCCCTGGTGATATTCGGTACGATAACAATTGGCTCGCAAACCTGGCGCGCGGCTTATGTGAAGCCGGTGGATAATCTTAAGAGTGAATAAGAAAAGTGCCTGAGGTGGTCCCTGAGCTGCCTGCCCTGAGCTTGTCGAAGGGTCGAAGGTCTCGAAGGCACCCGGTCATCTCACATATTGAGATACTTCATCAGCATATCAAGCCGCTCCTTGCTGTCGTCGTCACGGGCATCCTCTTGATACCGTCCGATGACCCGGTAACCAAAGCGCTCCAGCGTTGCCACAATGCGCGAGAGGTCTAGCTGGTTGATCTTTAGCGTTAGCTTGATCTTCCCCTTGTCGAGGGGATCCTCCACCATCGTACTGCTGATGACCTTCGCATTGTTTTCTTCAACGTAGCGGCTGATCTCAGCCAGTGAGTAGTCGATGAGATCCATGGAGAGCACCAGTATTCCTCCAGGCATCTGCACTGATGCCGTTTGTGCGAATGAGGCCATGACATCCTGAACAGTGATGATACCGGCGTAACTTCCATCCTCGCCGAGAACAGCCACCATGTTCAGCTTGTGTTCGCCGGCCACACGAAGGATGTCGAAAAAATGAGAGGCCATCCCCACTGTACAATCCTTACCCACAAGAGGGAAGGCGCCAACGTTCTTCTCTATGTCGTTGGTCTCCATGATGATCTCTTCCGAAATGAATCCTTGCAGGGCGCCGGCATCCACCACCGGAAGGAAATTGCAACGGAATTCCTCCATCCACACAATGGCCTTGTGGGCGTCGTCGGTCACCTTGAGGGGTGGCACCATGTGGTTGATTAACTCCTGGGCAATCATGCGGCTTTACGGGAAAGGAACTGGTCTACAATTTCGTTGAACAAATTCGGGTGCTCCATCATCGGAGCATGACAACACTTGTCGATGAAGCGAAGTTCCGTATGGGGTATGAGCCGGTTGAATTCATAGGCGACCATGGGCGGGGTGATGGTATCATTTAATCCCCAAACCAGCAGCGTGGGAACCTTGATCCTGGGTAAATCATTTGCCAGGTTATTTCGCTGGGCCGACTTGGCAATTGCGACGATTCTCATGCACTTGGGGATGCTCTTCGTGGTCTCAAACACTTCATCAACCAGTTCTTTCGATGCCACAGCCGGATCATAGAACGTGTAAGCAACGCGTTCTCGTACGTAGTCAAGACTCCCCCGGCGTGGGTAAGATCCTCCCATGGTGTTTTCAAACAGACCGGAACTCCCGGTCAGTATCAATCTATCCACTTTCGTGCCATTGTGCAGCGTATACAACAGCCCTACGTGACCGCCCAGGGAATTCCCCATGATGATCATCTTGTCCAGCTTCATGAGATTCACAAATTCTTCCACAAACTTCTGAAGTCCTTCAAGCCCTGCCTCCTTGATAGGCATCTCATAGATAGGAAGCATCGGGATCACTACGCGGTATTTTGTAGAAAAACGATTAACAACCCCTTCCCAGTTGCTGAGCGCACCGAACAATCCATGAAGCAGCATCAGCACCTGCCCGGAGCCTTCGTCCACGTACTTGAACCCACCCTCATCTTTTACATTAAGTCCCATAGGCTGGATAAATCACGGGTAAGTAAGGCAAATTTATCTACGCAACAAACGACTGCCTTAAGGCCTGCGCAAGACGCTTCGGACGGGCTGCGTTCTGGGTCATGCGCCAAAATGGAGTATTGTCTAGGCTTGAGGAGTAGACCATGAGACCCAGGGTCAAAATGCATTTCCCGCAGAAAGTCGCAGATTGAAACCGCAGATTTTCGCAGATGAATGCAAGAATCTGCGGGAATCTGCGCGCATTCAATCCGCGGGTATCTGCGGGAAAAGAATTCGGAGACGGGAATTAGAAACTGGGATACAACTTGATCTAGCACCCATCAAAATTCCCGGAAGATCTCCCGGAAGAACGGGAGAAACTGGCCCGCCCAGTCGGCCACGGTTGGAGCGAGGCGCGCGGTGAAAGGGTACAGCCAGGAACCTTCTGTCCACGATGCCCGGGGTCCAAGCTTCAATGAGTCCAGGATCCACAGAGCGACGCTTACCATGAAAAGCGACCGGAATGCGCCCAAAGTAGCGCCCAATACCTGGTCGGCTGATCCCAAAAATGATTTGTCCAGCGAGTGCTTCACCAGTGATCCCAACAGGCGAACAAGCAGCACGACTGCCACAAAGACGACAATGAACGCCAGGTAAGGAAGGGTACTCCTGTCGGCGTCTAGTTTCTCCTCCAGGAAAATCATGGCTACGCCCATCAGTTTAAATCCAAGGAATATCCCTAGTACGATGGCGAGGAGGGAGACTACTTCCATCAGGAAGCCTTGCTTGTAGCCTCCCCAGGCGCCGAGCGCCATGATGATTAGCAAGACAAGGTCGGCTTTGCTCAAGCAGTGAGAAGTTTTTTCACGATGTCGGAAATCATTTTGCCGTCAGCCTTTCCGGCGAGTGCCTTGGTGGCGTTACCCATCACCTTGCCCATGTCCTGGGGTCCCTTTGCGCCCACCGACGCGATGATGCCCTTGAGTGTCTCCGTCAGTTCCGCTTCCGAGAGTTGCTTTGGGAGGTAGCGGCTGATGACATCGAGTTGAAAGTTCTCTTTCTGGGCAAGGTCCTGTCGCCCTTCCTTCTGAAAGATCTCGGCCGATTCCTTGCGCTGCTTGGCCGCCTTCATGAGCAATTTTCCCTCCGCCTCAGCGGTGAGCTCCGAAGTGTGCCCTTTTTCTGTTTCAGCCAACAGGATCATCGACTTGATGCTGCGAAGCGCTTCAAGTTCCTCCTTGCTCTTGGCGAGCATGGCCTTCTTGATGTCGTTGTCGATCGTGGTTTTCAGGGACATGATTGTGTAATTTCGCTTAAAATTATCAAGGCAACCCGGTAATCCCAAGTGACTCGCCTCAGCGTCAACATCAATAAATTCGCTACGCTCCGCAACGCAAGGGGTGGGAACAATCCCGACGTCGTGAAGGCAGCCGTGTCATGCGAGCGATTTGGCGCACAGGGTATCACGGTGCACCCCCGCCCCGACGAACGTCACATTCGTCGCAGCGACGTGCTTGCACTCAAGAAGGTTGTCACCACAGAATTCAATATAGAGGGCTATCCTGACGAGCGCTTTCTCAGCCTGCTGGATGAGGTACGCCCTGCGCAGGCAACCCTTGTGCCTGACCCGCCCGGTGTACTCACCTCGAATGCCGGATGGGATACACAACAGCAATCTGCTTTCCTCAAGAAAATCATCCCGGTGATAAAGAAGCTCGGGATTCGTGTCTCTGTTTTTGTCGACCCGGTCGAGAAGATGGTTGAAGGTGCCGCCGCCGTGGGTGCAGATCGGATCGAACTGTACACCGAACCTTACGCCGCCGGCTTCCACCAAAACCGTGATGCAGCCGTCGCTCCATACGTTGCCGCGTCCAAACTGGGAAAGAAACTTGGCCTCGGCCTCAATGCCGGCCACGACCTTGATCTTCACAACCTGAAATTCCTTCGCCAATCGATCCCAGAACTGGACGAGGTCTCCATCGGTCATGCCCTGGTTTGTGATGCGCTTTACTACGGGCTCGAAAATTCCATTCAACTCTATTTACGGGCACTCAGTTGAAAAGTATGGAGCCGGACGTCACACCAAGTTCGCCGAAGTGGCCAAAACGACTGGCCCTGTTGTTTACCCTCCTCTACGCGATCTTTTGGTCACTCGGGCCTTTCTTTTCGTGGACGCTATTTGCGTTGGCTGCATATTTTTTCTTCCTGGCGCTCTACACCTCTGGCTCGGTGAGGGACGGGCTGCAGAAATTGTGGGCCTCCGGTCGCCCAGCATCCGCTCCACGATTTGCTCCACGCCCAACTTACCAACCGCCGCCTGGACCCAGCGTTGAACCTGATGCTGCTGCGATTATTAAAAAGATCTTTCGGGTAATTCGATTCATCATTATCGGATTTGTCTCCATTATTTTCATTCTCTTCCTGATCGGGGTATTCCTCGTCGATGATGAAACGGCGCCCGCCCAGGAAGAGACTGTAACCACCGATACCCAGCAGCCGGTTAGCCAGGTGGATTATTTTACCGAGAAAGGAAACACGGCCCGCGACAACGGACTTAACGACTCTGCTCACTATTATTTTGATGAAGCCCTTCGGCTCGAGCCTCAGAACATCTATACCCTATTTGATAAAGGACGGGCATACATTCTCAGTAACGATTTCTCACGCGGCAATGCCCTCGCACGGCGCTGTCTCCGCTACAGGGCCGACTACCGCGAGGCTTGGTGGCTTCTCGGCTATAGCTACGATCAAATGAACTATACGGACTCTGCACTCTACTGCCTTGAATCCGCAAAACGTCTTGACTTTTCAGATCCAGGCTTCCTTGACCTGTTGGGCCAAGTGTATGAAAAGAAAGGCAGGCCAAACGACGCGCTCGAGACTTACAGGAAGTTGATCACCCTCGACACAACGAAGGCAGACGTCTATCGGAAGCTTGCCGCGCTTGATCCCGAGCACGCCAACGAGTATCTCCAGAAAGCAGCGGCACTCGAGAAGTAGATCGTCAACTCACCTCCAACCAGACTTTCAGGCACTGGTCTCTCTTCCCGGAGAAAAGCGCATATCCTTCCGCTCCAGCCCCAAGCGGCATCCGGTGCGTGAAGAGTGAGGCGATGTCGTACTTATGCTGTTGCACAAGGGGAACTAGTTTCGGCATGAGGTATCGTGCCGGGCATCGACCAACACGGTAGGTTAGATTCTTTCCATACGCCTCTGCCGGTGAAAATGCCAGGTGCGCATCGGTACAAACACCCACCGACGAGACTACACCCCCCGGCCTGACGAGATTGAAGGCGAGACGAACCGCCTGTCCGCTTCCTACCGCCTCGAGTACTCCGTCGGCGCCGCGACCTTCCGTGGCCTCGCGAATTATCTCCGAAGCGGAACCGTTCCGGGCATCCACAGGAATCGCACCAAGGGATTCCGCCTTTTTCAGCCGGTCGGCAATGGAATCCACGGCAAATACTTTCTCAGCTCGCAGCTCCCCAGCAGCAATCACGGCCATGAGCCCCACGGGCCCCAAGCCAACGACGGCGCAGGATCCGCCGGGCTTGACTTCAGCCTGGCTGGCACAATGGAAACCCGTTGAAAGGACATCTCCCAACAGCAACGCCTCTTCCGGAGAAACATCGTCTGGGATCACCATCAGCGTGCTGTCGGCGAGTGGCACACGGACAAACTCTGCCTGGCCACCATGGAGCCCCGTGCCCTTTTCAACCCATCCAAACAGTTGACCATGAACGCAACGACAAGTCAGGCCCTGGAGGCAGTAGTAACACTGTCCACAACTGGTGGTAAAGGGGCTCATCACCCTGTGGCCGCGGCGAAGTGACTTCACCTCTCGCCCTGTCTCAACTACTTCGCCAATAAACTCATGCCCCATGGCCGTTCCTGGCTCGATGCCGCGTTCACGTTCATGGTAGACATGGAGGTCGGATCCGCAAATGGCGCACCCCCTCACTTTAACAATGACATCGCGTGGATTAAGAATTGAGG
This sequence comes from uncultured Ohtaekwangia sp., assembly GCA_964549855.1. GTDB lineage: Bacteria > Bacteroidota > Bacteroidia > Cytophagales > Cyclobacteriaceae > ELB16-189. The sequence continues at coordinate 57,022 of CAZJWV010000007.1, forward strand.
GGTCAGCAACCGTTTCATAGCGGATGTCTTCCTTTCCCTGGAACGTCAGCGCTTTCACAGACGGTGTTAGCTGAAGAGGTTGTTCAACTCCAGGTCAATGCGGCTTACGATGCCGGCGAAGTCTTCCGTGCTTCCCACAAAATCAGTGGTGTTGATGTCGATGGTAATCAGTTTCCCGTGTTGGTACTCCGAGGTCCACTTGTCGTAGTGTTCATTGAGGTTCTTGAGATACTCCAACTTGATGTTAAACTCAAAGTCGCGGTTGCGCTTCTGGATTTGCTGCACCAGCTTGGGAATGTCTGCCTTCAGGTAAATGAGCAAGTCCGGCGGCTGGACGAACTGGATCATGGAGCGAAACAGGTCGAGGTAACTTTGGTAGTCGCGGTCATTGATGAACCCGCTTGCGTTAAGGTTTGAGGCGAAGATGTAAGCGTCCTCGTAGATGGTCCGGTCCTGGATGATGGTCTTGTCGCTCTCGCGGATTTCCCGCACCTGGTTGAAGCGACTGTTCAGGAAGTAGATTTGTAAATGAAAAGCCCACCGCTTCATGTCGTCATAGAAATCGCGCAGGTATGGGTTGTTCTCGACCGATTCATACAGTGGTATCCACCCATAGTGTCGCGATAACTTTTCGACGAGGGTCGTTTTTCCGGAACCGATGTTGCCGGAGACGGCGATGTGCTTTATTGCGCCCATGGAGAGAGACAATTTCGCTAATTATTCGGGTTAGACAAGAGAATAGTGTCTTGGTGTCTTGGTGTCGAGGTGCCGTGGTTATCCGAGTGGCCAGGTGGTTGGACACAATAGACAACGACTTGCCATTAAGTATCTTGCAACCATGAGGTCTAGACATTTTCTGATGTTGACGGGTGCCCTGTTGTTCGCCTGCGAGGCTGATCGGGAAAGTGGCTGCGCCTTTGTGCCCGACACCTCGGGCATTGCCCTGAGCCTCAGGTACGAGTCCCTTGAGGACTCCCTTCCTGCAGTCCAAACCAAGGCTGACATTGCCCGCTTCATGACAGCGCATCCTGGCGCACGCGAGCTCTTTTTTAGCCGCCCTTCCTACCCTGACGATTCCACCTTCATCAACCGCCTCTTCCAGAAGTTCTCAAATCCACATATCGATACCCTCTTGCAAGAGACTCACCGGGTTTTTGGAAATGGAGAAAACCTTAAGGCGGAGTTTCAAAATGCCTTCACCAATATCAAATACTATTATCCCGATTTCAATCCGCCTCGCGTTGAAACCCTCATCTCGGGGTTGGAGAGCGATCTGTTTGTAACCGATTCTGTGATCTATGTTGGCCTCGACTACTTCCTGGGCCCAGGGGCGCGCTATCGGCCCAACGACATGTACGAGTACCTGTTGCGTCGATACACCCGTGACTTTATTGTTCCATCCGTCATGTTGCTGACGGGTGTCGACAGCCGGTTCAACAAAAATTCCCCGGACGACAAGTCGGTACTGGCAGAGATGATTGCTTATGGGAAGGCCTACTACTTCGCCAAAAGCATGATGCCCTGCACGGCAGACAGCCTTCTCCTGGGGTATACCACTCGCGAATTTGAGGGGAGCCTGACCTATGAGCCCTTGATCTGGTCGCGGCTGGTTCAGGATGAAGTACTCTTTTCAACCAGTCACCTCGTGAAGCAAAAGTATCTCGCCGAGCGTCCGAAGACCATCGAGGTCGGGGAGGAGTGCCCCGGCAGAATCGCGCAGTGGGTAGGTTGGAGGATTGTCGAGTCCTACATGCGTGAGCACCCGGGTACAACTTTGCCCGAGCTGATGGCTATGACTGACGCAGGAAAATTATTCAGGGAATCTGGGTATAAGCCCCAGGTGACCAAACTGCCCTCAAAGGAGAAGTCATGATGCGAAGAACGATGCAAGGCGGTCGCTGAGCAGCTTCCTGGAATAAGATCGTTCTGCCAGCCTCCTCGAATTTCTTCCAGCCTCCTCCCACATTCCTTGATCTGAAAGATATTGGTGGATCTTCGTCACGAAATCCCCCGGGGCCTTCGGGTCCACAAAGAATCCGCATTTGTTCGATTCTACTTCCCGGCGAATCCATCCTCCAAAATTCACAACAACCAGTTTACCGGCGGCCAGCCCGTCAAAGTATTTGTTTGGACAACCTGTTTCCAAAATCCGCGCAGGCCGGTAACTCACAAAGACAGCGTCGGCCACGCTGAGCACGTCACGAACTCCATCACGATTCAGGAATCCCGCGAAGGTCACATTGGTCAACTGCTTAGTGGCCGCCTCTTTCTTCAGGTCATCCACCATAGCGCCATCCCCACCCAGCACAAACCGGATAGGCAGGTCAGCCTTTTGCGAGGCCTCAGCACATTGAAGCACGTGTGATAGCCCGTTGGCTGCACCCATGGCCCCGAGGTAGGCAACAACTTTTTTACCTTTTGCCTCCAGGCGCGCTTCCATCCCCGGTTGCCTTGGTCCCGGTTGAAAGTAGTCACAGTCGGACATGTTGGGGATTTGTTCGATTCGAGTGCCGGGGACCTTGTGCTTAATCGCCGCTTCGATGGGTTCCGACAAGGCCACGACCGCTTCCGCGTTCTTGTAGATCCCGTGCTCCATCTGGAGGAAAAAGGATTTCAACAGCGGGTTGCGGATGTATCCCAATTCAATGGGTGCGTCCGGCCAAAGGTCGCCTACTTCAAACCAATAGGGTATTCTGAACCGCAACCGCATCCAAAGTCCGCACAGCCCCACCGTGAGCGGCGCCGAAATGGCATAGCAACGGTCTGCATCGCTGTAGTGGCCGCCTGCAAGACAAGCCCTGATCACAAACCGGACGAATGAGCGCGCCCGTGCGTAGAAGGAAAAGCGGTTGTTGTAGGGGACAGGGAGATAGACGACTTCGACGCCATCGACTGTAGTATCACGACGCGAAGGTTTCGTGTGAGCAGTAATGACAATGACTTGGTGGCCTCGTTGCGCAAGCCCGGTGGCCAGGTAGTAAGAACGCAACGCCCCACCGGTCTGAGGGGTATTAAAATGCTGATGGAACAGCAGGATCTTCACGGCACAAAGAAAGCAAACCTATTCGAGGTGCCGAGGTGCAGCCAAGGCAGGCTATTGTTTCACGGTCAATCCGCGGGCGTAATCCAGGATTTTGTTGATCGTTCGGTCGGAAGGTTCCAGGCGTGCTTTGTCCAGCGCGTTGCGGCTGAGCATCAGTTCGCGAAACTGTCTTTGCAGTTCCGGGTCTGCGGCAAGACCAAGATTAATTTCCTTTGTTTCTTCCTCCGTGGTCTCTTGGTAGATAAACCTGATCAGGTCGTTTTGGGTAAACGTTTTCGTCATAGGCATATGGGTTTTTGGTCATCTTCTTCCGAAGGTTGATGAGGGCATACCGCATGCGGCCGAGGGCGGTATTGATACTCACGCCGGTGCGGTCGGCAATCTCTTGAAAACTCATGTCCATGTAATGGCGCATGACGAGCACCTGCTTCTGTTCCGGTGGCAGCTCTTTGATAAGCTCGCGGAGGCGTGCCTGGGTATCCTGTTGGATTTGCGCCGACTCGGCAGAATCCTCTGCGAAATTCATCGAGTTGAAAAGCCGGCTGTTGTCTTCGAGGACAATTTCCGGGTACCGGCGGTTCTTCCGGTAGGCGTCGATGGCGAGGTTGTGCGCAATCCGGCTGATCCAGGGCAGAAACTTGCCTTCCTCGTTGTACCTCCCGCTTTTGATGGTGTTGACGGCCTTAATAAAGGTCTCCTGGAGCAGATCTTCTGCCCGGTAACGATCTTTCACGATCAAGTAAATGGCCGTGAAAATGCGCGATTTGTGACGATGGACCAGCACTTCGAATGCCCCCTCGTTACCTTGTTGATAGCGCAACAGCAATTCGCTGTCTCCGCAATTCTTGTCTATCATTCTGACTCACGTTTAGGTAACGTAGAGATGGGGATCGATAGTGTGCGGGGTTGGTTGTTATTTGATTGAGGTGAAAAGATAGAAATAATCCGATAACACCCAAAAAATTTAGGGAAAAATCTTGCCTCCTAAGTAAATTCTTGGCCTATTTGCCCTGATTTTTTTAGCGGACGCACACACCCATGGCGGTTAGAAAGAAGAAAGTAATCAAGAGCCTCGATAGCCTTTCGGAGGACCTCCGCGAGTTGATGAAAAAACAGTATCCGCTCGGTTACGTGAACTCGATTACAAGAATCAACAACGCTAAGAAGGAACCTATCTTCGTGTTCCCGCTTGAGGCCGATGAGGCCACCTACCTGGTCAAGATCCCCGCGACCCGCAACAGCGAAGGTGAGTACGACGTTGACTCCAAACCCAAGGATCCCGAATTTGGCGCCGAGGATGTGAAGGATGTCGATGATGAATTCGACAACGCCGAAGAATTTGGCGGCGACGAAGACTACGGTGATGAAGAACAAAGCGATCGACAGGGAAAAGACCCCAGCTACGAACCGGATTTCGACAACTGATCGCCAGCACCACCCTTGAGTTGGTGTTTTTTGTTTCCGGACCCGCTTTCTCCTTTATCATTACATTTACTCCCCACCGATGAGTGCCCCTGTCCTAGCTCCCGTGAGATCAATCGATGACCTCGACCCCAGGGAATACATTCTCATCAAGAACGCGCGCGTCAATAACCTGAAGAATCTCAGCGTCGCTATTCCGCGAAACAAACTCGTCGTGGTAACCGGCCTCTCCGGGTCCGGGAAATCCTCCCTGGCCTTCGACACACTCTTCGCCGAAGGGCAACGCATGTACGTGGAAAGCCTCAGCTCGTACGCGCGTCAATTCCTTGGCAGGATGGAAAAGCCCGAAGTGGACTACATCAAGGGTGTTTCGCCCGCCATTGCCATCGAGCAGAAGGTAAATACCCGTAACCCTCGCTCCACGGTGGGTACCAGCACAGAAGTCTACGACTACCTCAAACTGCTTTTTGCCCGCATCGGCAAAACACTCTCCCCGGTAAGCGGCAAAGAAGTAAAGCGAGACTCCGTTACGGATGTGGTGGACTCGTTGAACCGGCTTAAGCCGGGCACCCGGATTACGATCACCGCGCCCCTGAAAATTCAGAAAAACCGCAAACCTGCAGATGAACTGGAACTCCTGCTTCGGAAGGGATTTACACGAATCCTCCTCGACGGACAGGTAAGCTTTATCGAGGAAGCCCTTGCGACGTTGAAAGAAAAGAAAAAGAGCAAAGCTGGGAGTGATATAGAGATTCTCATCGACCGGGCCGCGATTCAGCCAACGGATGAAGACTTGACGTTCAGGCTGGGCGACTCCGTGCAGACCGCTTTCTTCGAAGGCCATGGCGATTGCCACATCTCTGTGGAAGGTGGTGACCGCCTCCACTTTTCCGATCGGTTCGAATTGGACGGGATGTCGTTTACTGAGCCGTCGGTCAATTTCTTCAGTTTCAACAACCCCTTCGGGGCGTGCCAGACTTGCGAAGGTTTCGGAAAAATCCTTGGCATAGACGAAGACCTGGTGATTCCAGACAAAGCCTTGTCTCTCTATGAAGGTGCGGTGGCCCCCTGGAGGACAGAAACAATGAGCGAGTGGCTAACGCCCTGGTTGCGTTCGGGCGCCAAACACGATTTTCCCATCCACCGTGCGTACCACGACCTCTCGCCAAAGGAACGCGAGTTGCTTTGGAACGGAAACGGCAGCCTTGGAGGCATTCGCGCGTTCTTCAAATACCTGGAGTCCAAGTCCTATAAGATTCAGTACCGGGTTATGCTGTCGCGATACCGCGGCCGAACCGCCTGCCCCGACTGCAGGGGTACACGATTGCGCAAGGATGCTGGCTATGTCAAGATTGGTGACACCTCGATCACTGACCTGGTGCTAATGCCCATTGAGGAGGTGCTCGTATTCTTCGAGAAACTTGAAGTAGCTGTCTTCGACCAGAAAGTAGCTGATCGGCTCTTAAAAGAAATAAAGTATCGCCTGGAGTACCTGGTGAAAGTGGGGCTTGGATACCTCACCCTCAACCGGCTCACCAACTCACTTTCTGGTGGTGAGTATCAGCGAATCAAACTGGCTACTTCCCTCGGCAGCGCACTTGTGGGATCAATGTACATACTCGATGAACCCAGCATTGGGCTCCACCCCAAAGACACAGAGCGAATGATCCAGGTGCTTCAATCTTTGCGCGACCTGGGTAACTCCGTGATCGTCGTTGAGCACGAAGAAGAAATCATGCGTGCCGCTGACCAATTGATTGACATCGGGCCCGACGCCGGTCAGCACGGCGGCCACCTCGTCTTCCAGGGCCACGTTGAAGAGATCACCGCTGAAACCCGTACCCATACTGCCGACTACCTGAGCGGCAAAGAGCACATCCCGGTGCCTGCAAAGCGGAGGAAATGGAAAGACAGCGTGACCGTTGTCGGGGCGCGCGAGAACAACTTGAAGAACCTGACGGTGAAATTCCCTCTCGGGGTGTTAACTGTCGTAACCGGGATCAGCGGTTCCGGGAAGTCTACCCTAGTGAAAAAGATTCTCTACCCTGCGCTGGGCCGGCTAAGTGGCCTCGTGTCCGACACCCCCGGACGGTACGACAAACTTGAAGGGGATGTGCCGACCATTACGCAGGTGGAATATGTCGATCAGAATCCCATCGGTAAATCGTCGCGCTCAAACCCGGTGAGTTATGTGAAAGCCTACGATCTCATTCGACAGTTATATGCCGACCAACCCCTTGGAAAGCAGCGTGGCTACAAGCCCTCGCACTTTTCATTTAACGTGGATGGGGGGCGGTGCGAGAACTGCGAAGGAGAGGGCGAAATCAAGGTGGAGATGCAGTTCATGGCTGATATCTACCTGACATGCGAAGTGTGCCATGGCAAACGATTCAAGATGGAAGTACTCGAGGTTGAATACAATGGCAAGACCATTGCTGACGTCCTCGACATGACGATAACCGAATCGTTGGCCTTCTTTGAAGACAAGAAGTCAATTCATGAAAAACTGTTGCCCCTGGAGGAAGTGGGGTTGGGTTACGTGAAATTGGGTCAATCCTCGAACTCACTTTCCGGAGGAGAGGCACAGCGGGTGAAGCTGGCTTCCTTCCTTGGCAAAAACACACCCGATGGCCACATGATTTTCATTTTTGATGAACCTACTACTGGCCTCCACTTTCACGACATCTCCAAATTATTGAAAGCGGTGAGCGGCCTTGTAGACCTGGGGCACACGGTGATCATCATCGAGCACAACCTCGAAGTGATCAAGTGCGCGGATTGGGTGATTGACCTTGGCCCGGAAGGCGGAGAAAAGAAAGGGGGCTTCCTCGTCGCCGAGGGAACTCCGGAACAGGTAGCCAAGTCAAAGAAGGGCTATACTGCGCGGTACCTGGCTGGTAAGCTGGATAAGTGACCGGGTTCGGCTATTCTCGCGTCGAGAAGAAATCAGAAATGGAAATTCGAAATCGGAAATTTGGAGTCGCTTCCAATTTCCAGTTTCAAATTTCTGATTTCCTCGTTAGGCTGGCGTTGATTCTCGCAAGGCACGCCGCAGAATCTTCCCGACGTTAGTCTTCGGTATCTCGTTGCGGAACTCAATGATCTTCGGCCGCTTGTAGCCAGTGAGGTTCTCCTTGCAATAAGCAGCAAGCTCCTCATCGGTGAGCGTAGGATCCTTCTTCACCACAACCACCTTGACGGCTTCGCCGCACTGCGGATCGGGGACACCGATCGCAGCCACCTCGAGCACCTTCGGGTGTGATGCGATTACTCCCTCCACCTCGTTGGGGTATACATTGAATCCGGAAACAAGAATCATGTCCTTTTTACGATCAACGATTCTGATATATCCATCTGTATCCATAACGGCGATGTCGCCTGTCTTAAACCAGCCACCGGGATAGAACACAGAAGAATTGTCTTTCTGCCAGTATCCCTTGAACACTTGCGGGCCTTGGGCGCACAGCTCACCTGGTTCACCAAAGGGAAGGGCATTCCCGTTGTCGTCCATCATTTTGATATCGGTGGCTGGGATTGGAACGCCAATGCTTCCCATTCGCTCCTTGCCATGAATCTGGAACGTAAGTACCGGCGAGGTTTCGCTCAATCCGTACCCCTCGGCGATAGGAATACCTGTCTTCTCCATCCACCGCTTGAACACAACCTCTTGCAGGGCCATACCTCCGGCACTGCACCCTTTGATTTCCGAAAAGTTGATGTCGCCAAAGTTCGGGTGGTTGAGGAGCGCATTGTAAAGTGTATTTACGCCGATCATTGTGTGAAAGGGCTTGCGGAGAATCTTGATGAATCCCGCAAAGTCGCGTGGATTGGTTACGAGCAAACACTTCAATCCGGCCGCGAAAAAGACAAAGCAGCCAGTGAGCGCATAAATGTGATACATGGGCAGCGGGATCACGGCGACTTCGCCCGGCTCGAGGGGGCCGCGGCTGGTGTGCTGCAAGACCGGAACTACCTGGGCCACATTGTAAAGCACATTCAGGTGCGTCAATTCGGCCCCCTTGGACAAACCCGTAGTTCCTCCTGTGTATTGCAAAAACGCCGTATCCGTTTTTTTGATTGCCACCGGTTTCAAAGGACGAGACTTGCCTTTCGCAAGTGCGGTTGTAAAAGGGATCGCGCCAGGCAGGTTGTACGCGGGCACCATCTTCTTCACGTTCTTGACCACCCAGTTGGTTATCACCCCCTTGAGCCCACCTAGTAAGTCGCCCACTTCCGTGATGATGACAGTGCGGATGGCAGTTTCGGCGATGACTTTTTCGAGGTGATGGGCAAAGTTTGCGAGGATCACGATCGCCACTGCGCCACTGTCCTTGAACTGGTGCTCCATTTCACGCGGCGTGTACAGTGGGTTGGTGTTCACGAGAATCAAGCCTGCCTTAAGAGCGCCGAGCATGGCAACAGGGAACTGCATGATGTTTGGCATTTGCAGCGCGATGCGGTCGCCCGGGTTCAGTTTACATTCATGCTGGAGAAACGATGCAAATTGATTCGCCAATTGGTTAAGTTCTTCGAACGTGAGCGACTTGTCCATGTTCTCGATCGCCGGCAGCTTTGCGTATTTTGCGCACGTCTCTTCCATGAGAGCGGCCAGTGAATTGTAGGGTGGTTCTGAGACGTCCTTGGGATAGTGATCGGGGTAGTGCTGGATCCATGGATGCTTGCTCATAGGGTCAATAGGTTAAGTAAACTAAGGTACTGGATTTGACCTGTACTTTGTACTTTTAATCCCTTCCAACGGTCCATTTTCCACCAACCTCCTCGAGCCATGAAACGATTGTTCTTTATCCTCTTTGCCGCCTGCCTCATGGTCGATTGTGTGCAGAAAGCTGCACCGGTCGCCAGCGCGGTGTTCCTGGTTTCCTTTCCTCCGGAGGTAGCAACGCAGGCGCAGGATGGACGGTTGGTTCTCCTACTCGCCACCAACGACAAACAAGAGCCACGTTTTCAGTTCAGCTTTGGGCTCAACACCCAATTGGGGTTTGGGCTCGATGTCGAGGGAATGAAACCGGGGGAGGAAGTAGCCGTTGAAGATTCTGCTTTTGGTTTCCCTGTGAAGCGTGTGAGTGCCATCCCCCCGGGTGATTATTTCGTCCAGGCGGTGCTGAACCGCTACGAAACGTTCAAATTGGCTTCCGGCAAAACCGTTAAGCTGCCTCCTGACCAGGGCGAAGGTCAGCATTGGAACATCAAACCCGGCAACTTTTACAGTCGGCCATTCAAGATCACGGTGGGCAACAGTAAGGAGCCCGTTCGCATCGTGATGGACCAAACGATTCCCGCTGTGACCGGCCCGGCCGATACGAAGTATGTGAAGCACATCAAGATCCAAAGCAAAATGCTTTCGGATTTCTGGGGCCGGCCCATGTACCTGGGTGCCCATATATTGCTACCCGAGGGTTTTGATTCGCATCCGAAGTCAAAATACCCGTTGATGATCTATCACGGTCACTTTCCGTCAGATTTCGGTGGATTCAGTACTGAACCTCCACCCGCCAACATGGACACGACCGATTACAGCGAGCGATTCAGGATTTATGGCTACAACAAGATGCAGGCTCAGGAAGCTTACAACTTTTACAAGCAATGGACCGGCAAGAACTTCCCACGCTTCCTTGTCGTCGAAATTCAGCATGCCAACCCCTACTACGATGACTCATACGCTGTGAACAGCCAAAACATCGGGCCATACGGAGACGCAATCATGTTTGAGCTCCTCCCTGAAATCGAAAAACAATTTCGTGGCATCGGGGAGGGGTGGGCTCGCTTTACCTACGGAGGCTCCACCGGCGGATGGGAAGCGCTCGCCGTGCAGATGTTCTATCCCGATGAGTTCAACGGTTGCTTTGCGGCATGTCCAGATCCGATCGACTTCCGTTCGCTCTGCCTCGTTGACATTTACAAAGACAAAAATGCATTCTGGTACGACAGCGAATTCAAAAAGCTGCCACGTCCCTCACACCGGAATTACCTCGGACAGATCCAGGCTACGATGGAGGAGAACAATCATTACGAATTGGTATTGGGAACGAAGACTCGTTCAGGCGAGCAGTGGGACATTTGGGAGGCGGTGTATTCTCCGCAAGGCGAGGATGGCTATCCGAAGCGGATCTTCAATAAGGAGACCGGGGAAATCGATCGCACAGTGGCGAACTTCTGGAAAGAGAACTATGATTTAAGGCACATTCTTCAGCGCGATTGGAAGACGCTCGGTCCGAAACTGGCCGGCAAGATCCACATCTACTGCGGCGACATGGACAACTACTACCTCAACAATGCCGTGTACCAGATGGAAGCGTTCCTGAAGACGACCAAGAGCCCCTTCTATAACGGTGAGGTAGACTACGGCGACCGCGCCGAGCATTGTTGGAATGGAGATCACGAGAATCCTAACCAAATCTCTCGCTTGCGGTACAACACGATGTATCTGCCGAAGATACTGAAGCGCATCCAGGAAAGTGCACCTAAGGGCGCCGACACCAAGAGCTGGCGATATTAGAATAGTTCCAAGTTCAAGGTTCAAGGTTTCAGGTTCAGTCCAGGGCTCAACTTTGAACCTTAAACTTTAAACCTGGAACCTCTCCTTCCCGTTCCTGTAAAACTGGCTCGTCTGCGCTACTTTTCAGTACCTTCGCTATCCATGCTCAAGAAGTACACCGCCCTCTTGCTGCTTTGTGTCTGCCTCACTCATTTGGCAGGATTCTATGTCTATTTCGCCGTCCGTTTGGGCAGCATTAGGATGGCCATGCGGGAAAAACTGGCTGAGCTCCCGGATGATCAATTGGATGTGGTGACAATTCCGGCGGCTGAATTTCAGGCTGCCTGGCTGGAGGAGCGCGAGATGAAATGGCAGGGCAATATGTTCGATATCGCCCGAGTCGAAAACCGTGGCGGCGTGATTGATGTTTACTGCATCCGCGACCATGACGAAGACGGTCTTTTGAATTTCCTGACCGCGATCATGGAGACAACAAAAGAAGATACTGCTGAGACCCCAACTTCGCTGGTCCAGTTTTTCACTCTTGAATACATCACTTGCGGTTCACTTTGTCCGTTGCCACCATCAAGGAGCGGCACTAAGGACTCAACCGCTTATCTGTGCGCATCTTATTTGGTGATTATCGATCCCATCGCCCCGCCGCCGCGAGTCAGCTGAGTTTCATTCTGTTTTTTCTTTTTCGCACCACTGTCCCCGACGGGCAGTCGCGCGTCTTTTTCAATCTATTCAAAAACGAAATGACTCATGAAGTTCAATACTACAATATTGCTAATGGCGGTATCGGTGACCGCGTTTGCCCAATTCGCCGAGCCAGAGGAAACGAGTGATACCCTACAAACCTCTTACCTCTCTGAGCTCGTGGTCTCCGCAAACAAAATACCGGAGCAGCGGCGCTTGGTCGCACAACAAATAAAGATTGTCACACCTACCGTGATCCGGAATCTAAACGCTCAAACTTCAGGCGACTTGATACAAAATACAGGTCTTGTCGCCATGCAGAAGAGCCAACAGGGTGGTGGTAGCCCGATGATCCGCGGGTTCGAAGCGAGCCGTGTGTTATTGATGATCGACGGCGTGCGTATGAACAACCTCATCTACCGCGCAGGCCACTTGCAGAACATCATCACGGTCGACAATAATATGCTTGATCGTGCGGAGGTTCTTTTTGGGCCATCGTCAACTGTATATGGAAGTGACGCCCTTGGGGGGGTTGTTCATTTCTATACAAGAAACCCTGAAATCTCTTCTTCCGGTTTCAAAACCAGCGGGAATGCATTCTTCAGAATTGGAACGTCAAACCAGGAGAAAACCAGTCACGTTGATTTTAACCTTGGGACAGAAAAGTTTGCCTCGCTTACTTCCTTCACCTATAGTTACTTCGACAACCTCACCATGGGCAAAGAGACAAATTCCGCCCTCGGCGAGCCTTTTGGGTTGCGGCCACAGTTTGCAGTACGTTCTGCCGATAATACTTCAGATGTTCTTGTTGCAAACGGAGACATCTACAAGCAGGTGCATAGCGGCTACAAGCAGTGGGACCTGATGCAGAAGTTCCTGTTCAAGCAAAGCGACAAGGTGCAGCATGTACTCAACATCCAGTACTCCAACTCCACCAACATTCCGAGGTACGACCGCCTGACCGACCCGCAAGGAAGTGGTTTGCGCTTTGCCGAATGGTATTACGGTCCGCAAATGCGGCTAATGACGGCATACAATCTCCAGGTTTCCCAACTCGGTTCATTTGCCGACCAGATGTCGGCAACAATCAGTTATCAAGACATCGAAGAAAGTCGTCACGACCGTCGCTTTAACAACAACAACCGGAACGACAGGGTTGAAAAAGTTAAGGTGATGGGCCTCACCATCGATTTTGCGAAGAAAATCGGAAAAAGCAGCCTACGGTATGGATTCGACAGCCAGTTCAATTCACTCAAGTCAACGGCGGTTACAACCAATATCACTGACGGAAGCACTGTACCCCAAAGCACGCGCTATCCGGACGGTGACAACACAATGAACATGATGGCGATCTACGGCACCCATACACTGGAAATTAATGACAAGTGGACACTAAACGACGGAATCCGTGTGGGGATAAGTACACTCAACTCCAACTGGGTTGACCAAACGTTCTTCCCATTCCCGTACACGAGC
>CAZJWV010000008.1:0-67301 GCA_964549855.1 uncultured Ohtaekwangia sp.
GTAGAAGGCCATCTCCGGTTCGATCATCCAGAATTCTGCGAGGTGTCGCGTGGTGTTGGAGTTTTCGGCGCGGAAAGTCGGGCCAAAGGTGTAGATCTCTGATAAAGCCAGTGCATAGGTTTCACCTTCAAGCTGACCTGACACGGTCAGGTTAGTTTCGCGCCCGAAGAAATCCTGTTTGCTGTCGACCTTGCCATGCTCGTCGCGCGGAGGTTTGTCAAGGTCGAGGGTAGTGACTTTGAACATCGCGCCGGCTCCTTCGGCGTCGGAACCCGTAATGATAGGGGTGTGGACGTAGACAAAGCCGCGGTCGTTGAAGAACTTGTGCACGGCGTAGGCCATGGCGTGGCGTACGCGCATCACGGCACCGAATGTGTTGGTGCGAACGCGCAGGTGGGCGATCTCACGGAGGAATTCGAGCGAATGGCGCTTGGGCTGGAGGGGAAACTTCTCCGCATCGCTGTCGCCGAGCACTTCCAGCTTCGAGACTTTCACTTCGACGGGCTGGCCTTTAGCAGGAGAGGCGATCAGCTCGCCGGTGATGCCAAGGCAGGCGCCGGTTGTGATACGCTTGAGCGTTGTTTCGTCAATGGAATTGAGAGCAACCACGGCCTGAAGGTTCTGGATGGTCGATCCATCGTTGAGGGAGATGAACTGGTTGTTGCGGAACGTACGTACCCATCCGCACACCAGCACGGTCTGCCCGGTCGGGGAGGTGGCAAGTAAATCTTTGACCTTCGTGCGCTTCATTGTCATCTCAACAGGGCGCAAAAAACGCGAATTTGGGGAGTACTTCCAAGTGGGTAGCCGGATTGCCGGGTTGCCGGGCCGCCGGATCGCAAGGGTAACTTGTGTAGGTCACAATTTCCTTACATGAATTGGTCTGGAAAATTGGAAGGTTAGAGTTGGACTTCGTTTGCCTTGTTTCGGTTACTTGTGGGAATGAAATCATTCAGGGACCTAGAAATTTATAAGCTATCCAGGCAAATGGCCATAGAAGTACACAAAGCATCACTGACTTTGCCAAAGTATGAACTCTACGAGGAAGGACAGCAAGTGAGGAGGTCATCCAAAGCCGTGACAACGGCGATCGTTGAGGGCTATGCCAGGAGAAGGTATAAAGCCGACTTCATCAAGCACCTCATCTATTCGCAGGCTGAATGTGATGAGACCTTACTTCATCTGGATTTCATCACTGAAACACATGAACTAGGTCAAGATTCATCCTTCGGCTCGTTTATGCAGAAGTACGATCAACTGAGCAAACAAGTCAATCGTTACACATCTTGGGTCGAGGCTCATTTTGAGTATTGACACATCCGGCAGCTTGCGACCTGGTTACCCGGCAATCCGGCCACCTGGCTACCCGGCAATCCGGCCAACCACCCGCCTAGCGAGCTTCCTTCTCATGAATTTCCTCACCCCATACATAACCCGTAATTTAGCGGCGTATGCAACGCCTCGGTCTAAGTCAAAGTCTCCAGCAAAAGCTGTCACCGCAGCAGATTCAGTTCATTAAGCTGCTGCAGGTGCCTACGGCCGAGCTGGAAAACCGTATTGAGGAAGAATTGGAGATAAACCCAGCCCTGGAAGAAGGTGCCGAAGAACCCGAGTCGGAGCCTCAGTCAGAAAGCACTTCCGAAGAGCCTGAATCCGGCGAAAGCCCGGAATCGACAGAAGCAACAGAGGCGGAGGTTAAATCGGAAGAGGTAGACATCAAAGACTACCTGCAGGACGACGACTATTCAGGCTACAAATCCCAGAGTGATGGCGATGAAGAAGAACGGGAGGTGCCCATCTCCGTAGCCAGTTCATTGCACGAAAATCTGAGTACGCAGCTCGGCTTCATGGGTCTTGATGATCGACAGGCCGCAATCGGACGGCAGCTGATCGGCAGCATTGAAAGCGACGGCTACATCCGGCGTGAGCTGGAGTCGATCGTGAACGACCTTGCCTTCTCGCAAAACATCGATACCAACCTGGAGGAGGTGGAGGGCCTCCTCAAACGGATACAGAATTTCGACCCTCCTGGAATCGCAGCCCGTAACCTGCAAGAGTGCCTGTTGCTCCAACTCGAGCGGATCGACGACGGCCAGGATGTCGATGTGATCGTGGCCAAACGAATCATCGCCGAGTGCTACGAGGAGTTTACAAAAAAGCACTACGCGAAGATTCAAAAGAAGCTTGACCTCGACGACGAAGAGTACATCCGCGATGCTATTGAGTTGATCGTTAAACTCAACCCGAAGCCGGGCGGAGAAGTCACCTCCGGAATGGTAAAGAACCAGTTCGTTATCCCTGACTTCTTGTTGCACAACAACAACGGCAAACTGGAGTTGTCGCTGAACTCACGCAATGCCCCGGAACTTCGCATCAGCCGGTCATACACGGAGATGTTCAAGGCTTACGACAAGAGCGACAAGAAGGACAAGAAGCTCAAAGAGGCCGTCACCTTCGTAAAGCAGAAGCTCGATTCCGCCAAGTGGTTTATTGATGCCATTAAGCAACGCCAGCATACCCTCATGCGCACCATGCAGGCCATCATTGATTTCCAGTATGATTATTTTTTAGAAGGTGATGAGACGAAGTTGAGGCCCATGATCCTGAAAGACATTGCCGAACGGATCGGGATGGACATATCGACGGTTAGCCGTGTGGCCAGCAGCAAGAGCATTCAGACCGATTTCGGGATTTTTCCGCTGAAGTACTTCTTCTCAGAGGGCATCTCCACCGATTCCGGTGAAGAAGTGAGCAGCCGCGAGGTCAAACAGATCATTAAGGATCTCATCGTCGCCGAAGAGAAGAGCAAACCCTATTCCGACGAGAAGATAGAGGAAATTCTCAACCAGAAGGGTTACAACATCGCCCGTCGGACGGTAGCCAAATACAGGGAGCAACTCAACATCCCGGTCGCCCGTTTGCGTAAGGAAATGTGACCTTTCCCATGCGCACCTCCGCCCGACTCCTCTCATTTTTGTTCCACCCGCTGCTCTTCACCACATACCTCGTGGCATTGCTAGGCCTCTTCATGCCGAGGTTCCTCCTGATTCCAGCGTCTCAACTTTGGAAGTTCGCCGGCTTTGTGGCCATTATCACCTTTGTGTTTCCTGCAGCAAACCTCGCCATGCTAAAAATGTTCGGCTCCATCTCGTCGTTGGAAATGGAGAAGCGTGAAGACCGTGTACTCCCTTTCACCATGATCACCATCTTTTACGGGGTAGTATGCGCGATGTTCTTCTACAAGGTGAGTGTGAACGTCAACTTCAACAAGATCATGCTCATCGCGACGGTGTTGACGGCTGTTGCCACGGTGGCCACCTTTTTCTTCAAGATAAGTGTGCACAGCCTGGCCATGGGCGGGGCGATGGGGATCGTTCTCTTGCTAAACAAGGCCTCGCAGGGCGAGCTACTTCTTCCATCGGCCGTGCTCATGGTGGCCGCCGGGCTCGTGATGTCGGCTCGACTGTATTTGCAATCGCACACACTGCGCGAAGTGGGCTACGGCGCGGCGCTCGGTTTCCTCGTTGGCTCTACCGGAATGATTATCTTGTTCTAACCTAATTCTACCTGATTATGGCCTACCAGTTCCTGAAGTACGAGGTTGCCGGCGGCATCGCCACCATCACACTCAACCGGCCCGACGTCTACAACGCGCTCAACGACGAGATCACGTTCGAAATGCAAGATGCATTCAAGGCGTGTGCCAAGGATGCAGAGGTGCGTGTCGTGGTGTTGACAGGAGAGGGTAAGGCATTTTGTTCAGGCCAGGACCTCAAGGCGGGTGCCGGTCAAAAGCGATCCTTCCTCGATTCGCTTCACCGCCGTTACAACCCCATCATTCGGGCAATGCGCAACCTTCCCAAACCTGTCCTTTGCCGGCTCAACGGCGTCGCGGCAGGGGCAGGCTGTTCGCTGGCGTTGGCCTGCGACATGATCATCGCCGCGGAGGAAGCGACACTCATCGAAGTCTTCATAAACATTGGCCTCGTTCCTGACTCTGGCTCTTCGTACTTCCTGCCTCGGCTCGTGGGGATGTCCAAGGCCTTTGAGCTCTGTGCCATGGGCAACAAACTAAAGGCAGCAGAGGCATACCAGTTGGGAATCATTACGAAGGTTGTTCCTGCCACCGAACTGGATGTGGCAGTGAAAACGTACACCGATTACTTTTCCAAGGCGCCCACACGCGCCATCGGCCTTATCAAGAAAATGTTGAACAAATCGGCGACCTCAGACTTGGATGCTATGCTCGACTACGAAGCGTACAGCCAGGAGACAGCGGGGTCCACCGATGATCATGCTGAAGGCGTGAAGGCGTTTCTTGAAAAACGCAAACCTGTGTTCTTGGGGAAGTAGCGGTGAGATGAGAGCGTCTAGAACCCGTTGATAAAGAGAGTGACGGTGACCGTATTCATTTTCGTCATCTCCGGCCCTTTGCCGGCCTCGAAGAGCGGTGTGTAGTTGTAATATACTGAAGCGCCGAAGCCGCCGTAGCCCATACGCATGTACACCGCCTGCCGATAGCGATTCATGCCGTGCCATTGTTTATCCTTCATCGTGCGATCTTCGCCATTGAAAGTGTAATCCACCTTCGTAAATGAATCATAGAGAATGCCCACGCGCCAACCGAGCGAAACGTTGAAGCTCCGCGCGATGTCGGTCGGCTTGGTGTCGTAACGAAACTCCAGCGGAGCTTCGATGTAGTTGTTGACGATAAAAGACCGCTGAATGGTACCCGGATAAATGTCGGATGCGGGCACGAGCGGGTATGTACCATCATCCTCGGGTGCAAAGGGCAATGTGTAGTTGTTGGTGAACTTGAATCGCTCGAGGCTGAGCCCAAAGCCAGGGTTAAAGCTGAACCGTGACTTGAATAGGCGGAACGGGTAGTGGTAGTAGACGTTCAGTGTGCGCGAGCCCCACCAGCTCTTTTGGAAGTCGGCGGGTACGGTGCCGTTCTTGAAGTTCCAGCCAAACTCAACCATAATGGAGCCCGGAATATCCGGTTTCCAGCTCGGTTTCTTCGTTGGTTGGGTTGCTGTCGAATCCTGCCCATAGGTGAACGTTCCTACCCCGACCAGGATGATTACTGCCATCAGACGTACCGCCATTCGCTATCCCTTGAATTTAAAGCCCCAAAAATAGCCTTTTTGACGGAGGGGCAAAACTGGATGCTAGATTCTAGATGCTGGATAGTGAACGCGAAACCTGAAACCTTGAACCTTGAACTTGAAACCTTGAACCCAGTTATGATTCCAGGTAGTTCAGTGCAACCGATTCTTCCTTCGACAAACCCTTTCTCTTTGTCCCGCGTCTTGCGTGGTTCCACTTTGCCCGGAATGACCCTGCCGACCAGTCGGAGAGGATCACCGGGTGGATGTAGCTCGAACGGCAGATGGCCGGCGTGTTGCCCAAGTCTGAGGAAACGGTTTTGATCACTTCATTCGCTACTTTCTTGCGGGCCGTTTGAGAGTCGGGGTCAAGCTGCTCGGAGAGTCGGAATGCCGTCTTCCAGGTTGCAGCCCAGGTGCGAAAGTCCTTGGCGGTGACCCGGACGCCTTCGCCGGTGATGGCGTCGAGGTACTCGTTGATGTGACCGGACTTGATGTCGTAGTCTTTTCCTTTGGCATCTTCATAGCGGAAGAGGTCGTGGCTTTTCTTCTGACCACCCACATTGCCTGAAGCCTCTATGAGTTTGGCGAGGTCATCTTCCCAGATTCGTCGCTTCCACAGTTTGCCCGACTTGCCCACGAATTCGAAAATCGCATCCACCTTTCCCTCTGCGGAACGGGAACGGTCATAGCGTACGTGACCTTCTTTTAGCGTGGTGAGGCCATAAGAGTTGTTTTCGCGCGCATACTCGTCGTTGCCGACGCGAAAATGGTAGCGGTCGATGAGGGCGACGATGAGCGCCGTGACCTTGAGCTTTGGCATCCCGTGGCGGGCCAGGTCCTTGTTCACGTGCTTGCGGATGACGGGCAGCAGGTGCGCGAAGTTCGGCATGCTGTTGAACTTCATCTCCGACCGTTCGCGGGTCCAGGTCTCGTGGTAGCGGTACTGGGTGCGGCCCTTTACGTCGCGGCCGGTGGCCTGCAGACTCGCGCTCGGATCGGGAGAGATCCACACATCTGACCATGCCGGAGGAAGCACCAGCTTGTTGCACCGGTCGATGATCTTCGGAGAAGAGATCTTCTTGCCGTTATGGTCGAAGTAGTCCCAGACCACCTTGGTTTTGATGGCTTTGCGGCGTTTGCGGTGGATTCCTTTTTTGGGCATTGTCAGAATTAGAAGCTATGTCAAGCAATCGAAGATAACACGAAGCGGTGATGGTTCCGTGTTTTTGCAGAGAATGGGATTCTATTAACTTTGCGGTCCGATTTTATACAAACGGGCCTGTAGCTTAACTGAATAAAGCATCTGACTACGGATCAGAAGAGTCGGGGTTTGAATCCCTGCAGGCCCACTAAGGATCCCGCCTCATCGCGGGATTTCTTATTTCAAGCCAGCGCACTCAAATCCATCGGCAACTTCCTGATCCGCTTGCCGGTGAGGTCGAAAACGGCATTGGCGAGGGCAGGGGCCACCGTAGGAAGGCCGGCCTCCCCGGCACCATCTGGTGGCGCGTCGCTGTCCAGGATATATGTGATGATCTCCGGGGTCTGACGGATGGTCAGCAATGGATAAGTGTCAAAGTTCTTTTCCGCCATCGCACCGTCTTTCACGGTCAGGCCGGCGTACACCGCGCCAAGCCCCATGACGATAGAGCCTTCCACCTGCGCCTTCACCGTGTCGGGGTTGATACAGATCCCCAGGTCGATGACAGTAGTGACGCGAACGGGCACTACGCCACTTCCGCGGCGCTCCACTTCCACCATCTGGGCAAAATAGGCGCCGGAACGTTCTACCGCGGCGATGCCCCGTCCCACATTCTTTTGCTTCGATGAGGACCAATTGGTTTTTTCACCGAGTGACGTCAGTACGCGAGTGAATCGGGGGTGATTGGACATAGCAAGGCGGAACTGCAAAGGATCCTTACCGGCCTTAATCGCGAGTTCGTCGAGGAAGCACTCGTGGGCGAACGGATTAGTGGAGTGATACACCGCCCTCCAATAAGAGATGGGAATGTGTCGCTTCATGAGCACACCCTTCACAGAAAGATTGGGTATGGTAAGATCGGTATTGATGCCACCCATCAGTTGGCGACCCGCTTTCATGTTCGGCCCGGTTTGGTTTTGAATCTCCTGGGCGATCACTTTGTGTTCGAGCGCTGCCACATTTCCTTGTCCGTCAAGAACTGCCTTGCACACATTGTAACTGCAGGCGCGGAAGGGACCTTGTGTCTGGTCATCTTCCCGCGTCCAGATCACCTTGACCGGCGCACCGGATTTTTTCGAGAGATCAGCTGCCTCTTCCACCACGTCCGTCATCGAGCGGCGGCCAAAGCCTCCACCCATGAAAGTATAATTGATCTTCACGGCGCTCTCCGCGAAACCGTATGTTTTGGCGAGGAACGTTCGCATGCCATTCGGATTCTGCGTGGAACCCCAAAACTCGGCACCGTCGGATTTGATGCTGACAATCGCATTCATCGGCTCCATGGGCACGTGAGCCTGGTAGGGTGTTTCGTACGAAGCTTCGATCACATTCGCCGCGCCGGCGAAAACGCTCGCAACGTCACCTTTGCCAAACAACTCATCGCCGGATGTTTTAGCTGCTGCTTGCGCATCGGCGAGGATCGTTTGATCAGAGACCTTTTCCAGACCGAGTGTATCCCAAGTAACCTTGAGCGCCTTTCGAGCCTGTGATGCCTGCCAATAAGTATCGGCGAGTATTGCCACACCCTCTCTTCGATTGCCGTAAACTTCACGCGACGTTTCAAAAACGAATCGCACGCCGGGAAGTTTGAGCACTTCTTCCTTGTTATAGGTTTTCACCTTGCCCAGGAACACGGACGACCGCTCGATAGTGCCGTGCAGCATACCTGGTACAGAGATGTCGATGCCGAATACAGCCTCGCCATTCAGCTTCGGTGGGATGTCCTTCCGCCTTATGGGTTTGCCAATGATCGTGAACTCGCTCTTTTTCTTCAGCGGAGGATTCTCTGGTGGCGTCAACTTGGAGGCGTCGCCGGCTACTTCTCCATACGTGATGGTCTTGCCATTGGGACCTGAGACAATTCCATTTTTCGTTGTGCATTGTTCTGAGGCAACACCCCACTTTGTCGCGGCTGCTTGCTTCAGTATCTCCCGCGCAGCGGCACCCATCTTGCGCAACTTTTCAAATTCCGTTTGGATGCTGCGGCTGCCCACCACCATCTGACTTCCATACAAGCTGGAGTTCGCCGCTGAAGGTTTAATAATTACTTTTTCAATGTCGACATCAAGTTCTTCTGCTAGGATCATGGGAATGGACTGAAACGTCCCCTGGCCCATCTCAGGACGGTGGTTGAGCAACGTCACCACGCCATCAGTCCCAATGGAAATGAATTGGTTGAGAGATGCGAGCTCCGGGTCACCCGTGATTACCTCGAGGCCCTCTGCGTTGCGGGTAATTCCGATGACAAGGCCCAGGCCCGCCAAGCCACCAACTTTAATAAATGTTCTTCTGCTGAGCGCTTCCATATTTAGGAATTAGGAATCAGGAATTTATTTCGATGCCGCGCGTTTAATGGCTCTTCGGATCCGGGGATATGTTCCGCACCGGCAGTACGCGCCGCTCATAGCATTGTCAATGTCTTCGTCGCTGGGATGTGGATTGCGTTTCAGCAACGCCGCCGCGTTCATGATTTGCCCCGACTGGCAATAGCCACACTGGGGTACCTGTTCTTCCAGCCAGGCTGCCTGGATCGGGTGGTCGTTGTTTTTTGAGAGTCCTTCTATGGTAGTGACCTTTTTACCTGCCGCTGCAGATGAGGGAATGACGCAGGCACGCACTGGAATCCCGTCGAGGTGAACGGTACATGCGCCGCACTTGGCGATGCCGCAGCCGAATTTCGTTCCGGTGAGTCCGAGGAAGTCGCGGAGGGCCCAGAGCAAGGGCATCTGGGGATCGACGTCAATCTCCCTTGCCTGGCCATTGACGTTGAGTGCAATTTTGGCCATGGTTGAAACTTTCAGGTGAAGTTAACCTATCCTGTTCTCGATTCAAATGACGGGGGCCGGTTCCAGGTTCAAGGTTCCATGTTTAAGGTTGATGCTCAAACCTTAAACTTTAAACCTTAAACTTTGAACTTGAACCTGTTTCAGTGGCGGATAAGCACTTTTTCAAACTTCGTTCCAACACGAAGGAGATATAAACCTGGCGACAGGTTTGAAGTCGGGATTATCAATTGTTCATCGCCCTGGCCATCGTATACTTTTCTACCCATTCCGTCTGTGATGGCCGCATGAAAGCAGCCGGGCGAAGTCACCGTCAGTTTGTCGTCGGCGGGGTTGGGAAAGGCCAGGTTCGTTGTGGATTCATTCTCCAAACCTGTGATCAGGTCACATGAGGCGAAGGGCGCACCCTCCACCGGTTCCTCGGGTATAAGGATGCGGCCGGAAAAAGCTGGGTAGCTCGGCAGGAATTTCGTCATGCGGAAAACCGGGCTTGGCACATACGCAGGGTTTGTCGTCGGATCTGTCCGCCCCACGATTCCATTTACTGTGACTGGGCTTTTGTACTTCCAGAAAAGCTCTTTGGTCGTTGGATTCACCTCAAAGCCGAATCCCTGCACGGCAGAACCGACGAAAAGATTGCCATTAGGCATTACCTGGGCGCTGCTCATGTTGCGTGACCAAAAGTTGGTCTGCGGGTTGTCAGTGTATGTCAAATCGGTAGCGGCCGGCCCAAAGGACGGTCCCGTCAGGGCATAAGAACCATCAGGATTGATTGGAGGCGTGATGATGTCAACCGAGGAATAGGTGCCTTGAGGACGGTTGTTGAACACGATGATTTTGCCGGCGTAAGGTAATCCCTGCGGGACCCAGTGCGGATGGTGCTGGCCAAACAGCTTCCTATCTGCCAATACTCCTTGCCGGTAGGCCATCGGGTTGCCCCACCGATACAGTAAGTCTCCACCCTTTCCAGCACGGCCACCGCTGTGGCTGGCTGCCTGGGCTGATGTTGTGCTGTGATCGATCACCCAGATTTCATTGAAGGCGTGAGCGGAGATAATGATTTGATCAAGCTGTGCGTTGTAGTCAATGCCGTTGGCGTGAATCCAGTCCTTCCCTCCGTTGGTGGTGAAATTCAGATCGATCAGCTCCGGGTGCTGGCCAACGTTGCCGTAGTTTGCCTTGGTATCGTCAAAATCCTGGATCAGGTGATCCCACGCGTGCCACTCCCAGACGATCTCGCCACCATTGGGCACAATAGGTCGAACTTCTACGATATGCTCTGGCCAAACCTGGAGGTCGGGCAAGAGACTTGGATTGCGACCCTCAGCTTCGGCTTCGGCCACAGTCTTTTTCTCCCACGCGAGGATAAGTACGTTACCGTTCGGCATCACCTGGATGTCGTGATGCTGGCGAACGAGATCGGTGTTGTAGGCGTATTGCCAGAGAATGTTTGAGTCCCAATCGAGGATTTCAACACCGCCGCCTGAGCCGCCACCTCCATCGATCACAGCATTTTCAAGCAGGTTGGTGCGTACCAGGGTGCCATTTGGCTTGAGGTAGATTGTATGACCGGCCGCATACTGGCTCGTCCAGGTGTTCACAACACGGCCGCAGCCGTCGACCAGGAAGGCTTTCTTGTAGTTGGTCGGGTTGTAAAGAATGTAGCCCTCGGTGAATCCCGGCTGCATGACAAGCGGGCCGGCAATTTTCTGCGCGTGCAGGGGGCCAAAAACCAATAATAGAATGAGTGCGAGTAAAGATCCTCTCATAGGCCAGGTTCAGGTTCGAATCCCGATAGTCCCGATAGCTATCGGGATCGGGACCAAGTTAATGATTAAGACCAAGTTCTTGTAACCTTCGCTGCTTGTCTCGTAACCCTTGGGCGGCCTTTGCGTATCAGATACTTTTGCCCGAATGAAAAATACCCCATTTACTACCGAAGCGGCCATCCAGGCCCTGGTACACGGCTTCCAGGAGCGCACGCTACCCAAAGAAGAGTGGACGCACGAGGCGCACCTGGTTACCGCCATTTGGTATCACGTTAACTACTCGGCGCTGGAGTCGATCTGCTACTTGCGAAGCGGCATCATCGCCTATAATATATCAGTAGGAGGGAAGAACACACCCCAGGATGGGTACCATGAGACGATGACCTTGTTTTGGTGCAAGACGATCCATCAGTTTGTTGAAGACAACCGAAAGCTCTCGCTGGTTGGGATGGTTGAGAAGTTTCTCAATAGCGAAATGGCTAGGAAGGAGTACCCGATGCGGTTCTATACCCGGGAGCGACTATTCTCCCTTGAGGCACGTGCTAAATTCATCAATCCAAGCCAGGCTAATCCGGCTTTAATCTAATTGCGAATTATTACCCTTTAGCGCAGAACTCTTTGCGGTCCTTTGCGTCATTGCGCCTTTGCGGTGGTTACATCAACTTTAATAGGTTACGCAATAGTTACTTGGTGGAGCGAACCACCGCCTTCGCCCAAGCAGATACTAATTCCTCCTCACTGATCTTTAACATTGACAACACTTCCGCTTTCTTGTTAAAGGCGAGAATGCTGAAGAGAGTTTCATGACCATAGTGGAGATCGATGTACTCAACCAATGATCCAGCAATTCCATAGCGCTGTTTCCCCTTCCAAAAGTCATCCAACTTTGTCGGTGCAGTACCTGCAACAACCAGTGCACGTACTTCATCCCGCCGGCTGGCCGACAGCTGACCCGAAGCATAGGTTGCAAATCCCTCCGCGAGCCAGTCAAGCCCTTCGAAGTTGCTAAAATCTGGACTGGCATTGTGCTGCCCATGAAACACATGAAAAAGTTCGTGCGTAAGGAGAAGCCGTGTTTGGAGAGTATCTGCAGACGGGCGTTCGCAGGCTGCCTTGTCCCAGGTAGCGGGAGAGATCATGTTGAGCTGGAAGCCATCGCCGCTGGCCACCATCCAGCACTCGGACTTGAAGTCTGGCATTTGGTAAGCCTCTTGTAACTTTTTATCCCAGGATTCACGTGTCGGGTGGACGAATACCGCGAATGGTTTTGGGAATGCCTTGTGAAAGAACTGATTCACTGACACGACACCTTTGTCGATCATTTGCCTATAGCCCTTCGCATTGGATTGATCCGGAGATTGATACGAAAAAGTGTATCCCGACGCTTTTTCATCAATCCAAGGATTTGAATCCTGAACAAATGAAAGCAATACCAAGCACGCAATGCGTGAAAGAAAACTGCTCATGGTTGTTTTTTGACTTTGACGCTGACGGCCAGATCTTGGTTACGCAGAGCCCTTTGCGGACCCTTCCGCCTTTGCGCCGTTGCGGCCTGCCCCGACGGAGTGATAACGGAGTCGGGGTGGTTACCGCCACTTTATTAGAAAACGTGCTCTTACCCCCGATTCCACTCCCTGTGCTTTCTTTCAAAGTACACCAGCGAAATAATCATGAGGATGGTTCCGCCTATGGAAAGCACGTAGCTGGTAGAAATGAAAAAATCCAGCCAACTCAGATTGGCTTGGCCAAAGTTCTTGTAGAAACTCACCGCCACACTGCCTACATAACCGCAACTGTCGGCTAGGTTGATGAGGAAAGCGACGGTGCCGGCGTATTTGAAGGCAGCCAGCAGCCGGTCGAAGAAAACGCTGTTGAACTGGATATACCCGAAGTAGAGGCCCATTCCGACGAGCGTCATCCAAACTGCAGGTTCAAGCATTTCTTGTTGGAACATCCAGGTACTCACCCCGGCCAACACCATTCCAAAGATCACCATGCAGTGGTTGATGATGAGCGCCTTGCGATTGTTCTTGAAGACGATCAGGGTGGCAATGGCGATGAGGACTGTAATCGAGACTATGGTTTCTGTCTGGGTAAAAATCGCCGGTTTGTCTCCGTATCCGAGTGAGACCCAGATTTCTTTTGAAAAATTGTCGCGCAGTTCCCGGTACGCCGTCAGCAGGGCGTAGGATGCAATGAGTAAGAAGAGTCCAGGGCCAAACGTTCGCACAAAAGCCATGCGCTCCGGACCTGACATGGGTTTCCTCTTTGTGCGCAGCGCCTCGTCTTCAGCATTGGGTGGAGGCAGTTTGTCGATAAGCCAGAGAAAGAGGAGGAGCGGAATGAAGAAGAGTACAGCCGACACGAAGGGCATCCAGAATTCCGACACTGCCCAATCACGCATCACCAATCCCCCGACCGTTTTTCCAAAGCCCCCGGAGAAAATGAAACTCACCGAGAGACTGGCGCCGAGAACCTCCGTGCTTTTTCGCCCCTCCAGGTATCCGAAAATGAGACTCCACACCATTCCGAGCGGCAGCCCATTGAAGAACAGGAATATAAGGTTGTAGGGAGCGGGAGTGATGGCGAAGAAAAACCACGACACTGTGGCGATGCTTGTCATAATTAGTATGCTGCGCGTGCGGTAGTTGGCCTGCATCTCCGATACCACTTTGATGCCGATGAACTTTGAAATGAGATACCCGATCACTTGAAAAGTGATCATCAGCACCTTGTAGTCGACACCCCAGTAGGTGATGCCTTCAAACGTAGCTACTCCGAATGTTTTACGCAGGGAGAATATGCAGCAGTAGGCACAGAACGCCACGACGGAACCATACAGCGTGAACGAAAGCGGATTCGCGCGACGAAGCCAGGCTGTGATAGGATGTTCCACTGGGTTCGCAGGCATGGTCGGACGTTGGGATGTTTGGAGGTGGGGACGTTGGGATGTTTGGACGTGGGGATGTTTGGACGTTGGACGGTAACGTCTCAACGTGTAACGTCCAAACATCCAAACGTTAAAGTAAATGATTTTTTACATCTTCGTCTGTTCAATGGCGTGCTGATGCGAAGTGTGTATATCCTTCTCCTGGTGGTCCTATCGTTTGCGATGCAGGCCCAGTCCGTCGACAATGTCGTCCTGGTCACCTTCGATGGCTTTCGGTGGCAGGATCTCTTTCTGGGCGCAGATTCAGGATTGATGAAGCAGCAAAAGGTCCTTCCGGACTCCCATGTCAAAACAAAGTACTGGCGTGTAAATGCCGATGACCGGCGGAAAGCACTATTGCCATTTCTCTGGAATACGGTGGCGGTCAAGGGCCAGGTGCATGGCAACCGCACCCAGGGCAGCCTGGTCAATGTCACCAACACGATGTGGTTCTCCTACCCGGGCTACCAGGAAATTCTTGCTGGCTTCGCCGATGACGAACGGATCAAGAGCAATGATAAAATGTACAACCCCAATGAGACGGTGCTGGAATTCATCAACCGTCAGCCGGGCTTCCAGGGTAAGGTGGCAGCCTTTACTTCGTGGGATGTGTTCCCCTTCATTATTAATGACAAGCGAAGCGGAGTGTATGTTAATGGTGGCGAGCTGCCCGCGGGAGAACCTCTAACCGAGCGGGAGAGGCTGCTGAACCAGGTCATGCCTGCGACACCCAACATGATCCACGAGGTCCGGTTAGATGCTTTCACCTTTTATTATGGTATGGAGTATGTGAAGAAGCAGAAGCCACGCGTGCTCTACCTCTCATTTGACGAGACCGATGACTTTGCGCATTCTGGAGAGTATGCTGCATATTTGAATTCGGCGCACAAGACTGACCAATTCCTCGCCGAGCTTTGGGATTATCTCCAATCCGATCCGCAATACAAGGACAAAACAGCTTTGATCATAACGACTGATCACGGTCGCGGCCCTGGAGCAACGGACTGGAAAAGTCACGGCGCTAAGATTACAGGAGCAGACCAAATCTGGATTGCCATGATGGGACCGGGCATCACGCCATCGGGCGAATCACGATCCGGACAATTGCATCAAAACCAGGTGGCAGCAACAATGGCTGCGCTGCTGGGGTTGACTTATGGACCGACTAAGTCCGTGGGCAAACCAATTTCAGTGCGTTGATCTGGCCTCCTGATGCCGAAGGCATCACATATGTATAGAACCATCGTTGTATCTGCCGAACCGACCCCGAAGGGGTCGCATTAACCGGGTCGTTCAGCATTCATGACAGTTTACCAGAACCTCGGCAGGTTCAGTCAACGACAATCCAACCAAGCCAATTGATTCCCTTTTGAACGTTTTCTGCGATGCCTTCGGCATCGGAATTCATTATTCGTGCATTTCTATAAATATGGCATCCCTACGGGATGCGAATGACCATCGAAAAAATAGTAATGATTTTACAATCACTTCCGGTAGTCCAACGCAGGCTTTCGATCACCAATTAGAGCTTCATAGACGAACGCCTCTCCGCGTTTCTTCCTGAATTCTTTCCATGCCTCTTCAATGGTGGTTGGCGTCGTATACAGATCTATCGCAGCTAGTGCCATCGTCTTTGCGGCGATCATCATTCCCTTCGATCCGATGGTTGTTCCACCAGCGGCTACGGCCTGCCAGCTGTGAGCGGCTGTTCCGGGTACCCAGGTTGCCGCACTTAGACCTACTGTCGGTACAGTCCAACTTACATCGCCAACGTCAGTCGATGCAGATCCATCGTAAGTACGTAAAGGCTGAATGATGTTTGTCGACTCAAGAGCCGGGGCCTCTGTCGTAAATGTCTTTTGAATTTTGGCTGCGAAATCTTTCTCTTCCGGTGTGTAGGTATAGCCACCCACAACGCGGAGGTTGGCATCGATCACTTTGGCCAAGGTCTCATTGCCGAGAAGGTCATAAACGCCCCCGGTAACTTCCACCTCAACACGCGTGTCTGTGCCCATGGCAGCGCCCTTTGCAGCTCTCTCGATCCTTTCCCAGATTGACCTCACGTTGTCGCGCTTGGGGTTGCGCACATAATAGTAGACTTCGGCGAAAGCAGGAACTACGTTGGGTGCTTCACCACCCTTGGTAATAACGTAGTGAATTCGCGTCTCTTGCGGCACGTGTTCACGGAGCATATTGACCATGGCATCCATCGCTTCCACGCCATCAAGTGCTGAACGTCCGCGCTCGGGTGAGGCGGCTGCATGCGACGCAACACCATAAAAACGGAATTTCCCCGTCTTGTTGGCCAGCGAAGAACCGTAGCCTGCAGAGTTAACAGGACCGGGATGCCAGTTGATCACGACATCAACATCGTTGAACAAACCTTCGCGCACCATGTATACTTTACCCGAGCCGCCTTCTTCGGCAGGGGTTCCGTAGAAGCGAATCGTGCCCGCTTTCTTGTTGGATATAAGCCAATCTTTGACCGCTGATGCTGCTGCAACCGAAGCTACGCCGAATAGATGATGTCCGCAGGCATGTCCAGCTACTTGGCCGGGTATCGGCTTCAGTTCGGGCACCGCTTCCTGGGCTACACCTGGGAGTGCGTCGAATTCTCCGAGGATGCCGATGACTGGTTTACCTGAACCGTAAGTGGCTGTAAAGGCCGTGGGCATACCGGCAACGTTTTCCTGAACTGTGAATCCCGCTTCCTTTAACATCTGTTGGAGCAATGCGCTGCTTTGCTTCTCCTGGAAGCCCACCTCGGCAAAGCCCCAGATTTTCTTGGCTGCGGCGGCGAGGGTTTCGCCCTTGGCGTCGATGGATTTGATTACGTCTTGTTTTGTTTTTTGAGCCTGCGCAGAAATGGCGACGGCGAGGCAAAGGAGAAGCAGCAAACGTTTCATTGGGTTTGGGTTTTACCAAACTTAACCCAAAGCCGCTCACATTTGAAAATCGGTATTGGCCAGCTTCTTTTCTTCTAAGCCCGTTAGGGGCGACGTTTTTGTAGCCCCGGGCGCTAGCCCGGGGCTAGCATGTAATTCATATTATTGAGGGCCAAAGGAAAACCCCTTTTCCGTGAGGCCTGGCGATTTGGCCCGCACGTGCGGACTAGCCTATCTGTGGTTTCGCGCTGCTGAGCGGCAGGGGAATCAATTGTGACGCCGTCTGTGCCGGCTCTTTGGGAATGGCTCGCCGCTCAATCCGGACGACGATGACCAGAAGAACAATCACAATAAGGATAACGAGGAAATAGGTGAACACCTTGACGATCTTCCGAATCTTTTGTTCCTGCTCGTGACGCTCCAGCACAGCACCATAATTGCGGAACCGTTCGGCCCCGTGACTGGTCAATTTCTGCCTGCGCAACCGTATCTCGTGCTTACTCATTGTACTTCAATCGCAATTTAAACTGCTTACGTAAAAGATCGAGGGCCCGGTATGTCCTCATCTTGGCGCCGCTCTCTGTGATTTCCAGGATGAAGGCGATCTCACGAAAGTCTTTGTCTTCAAAAAACCGGAGTTCCAGCACTTGCAACATCTCGGTTGGGAGGTCTTTGAGGTAGGTGAGGAGTCGCTGGATGAGTTCTTCGTCCCATCCGTCCGGACCTGTCTCTGCCTGTTCAACCAACTCACGGATCCGTGCTTCTTCAATGCTGAATATCTTCTTTCCCTTGCTGCGTCGATAGTGCTTGTTGACTTCGTTCGTGGCGATCTTGTAGAGCCATGCAGAGAATGGGTACCCGCGAAATTCGTATCGCGGGAGATTCTTCAGCGCATTGATGAACGTTTGGGATGCCAGGTCGCCGGCCGTTTCCTCATCACCGGTCTGCCGCAGGGCGAAGTAGAAAATACGGTCAAAGTATTTCTCGTAGAGCTCGCCAAAGGCCTTCGGATCCCGCTTCGACCGCTCGATGATCTCATTCTCCCGACGTATGTCCTCGTCGCTCATGGGTGGTTCCATAACTATAATCTGCTTATAGGATGAAAGTCACAGCGCGATTCCATACGGTGGGAACGAATATAGGGCGAATACCGTAACTTGAGGCAGCAGAAAATCTTCCGTAATCCGGAATATTGAATCGGAACATGCAGCGGGGCGGGATCATTCTCCTCATCGGGTTGTGTCTGGCTGTCGTCGAAGGACGCGCACAGCACCATGCCCTGCGCCAATACACCGCCGTCGACGGTCTCCCGCAATCGCAAGTCAACGCCATGGTCGAAGATCCCTTCGGCTACCTGTGGATTGGTACCGCCGGCGGAGGCATCGCGCGCTTCGACGGGCGCGAGTTCAAAGTCTACACCACCCTCGACGGTTTGCTCAGCAACATTGTCACCTCTCTCTTTATCGACTCGCGAGGCGTTATCTGGATCGCCCACCCCCAGGGCATCACCCGCTTCGATGGCCTTTCCTTCCGCCGGTATCCGCAGCCCGTGACCGCCGAAGGCTTCAAACGCATCAGGCGCATGGTAGAATTCCGCGATACCCTATTTATTGTCTCAAACCCGGGCATGATTGGCCGGATATATCAAGACTCCGTCTACAACTGGGCCGGGCGGATCGCCCCCAACAAGTCGATCTTCTTCACGCACGTCACCACCAAGAAGATACCGTTCTTCTACCTCAGCGACAGCTCATTCCTTGTCCCAGACCAAACCGGCTACCGGCGGATCTCGCACGCAACGGTCTTCAGTACCGCTTATAATATTTACAACCACGGGAGCGAGGTTTGGATAGAGACTGACAAGGGAACATTTGCACTTGATCTTTCTGCCGGGCGCTTTCTGCCAAGGCGCAAAGTGATCCAGCGTTACATCATCGCTTACGACAGCGTCACCTCCACTTACTGGACACGCGACGAACGGACGCTCTACCGCGAGCACGTGGAGGGAGAGAAGGTGGAAGCGCAAACGTTGCTCGATGGAGTCCCGATCATCCAGGTTCTCCTCGACAAGGAAGGCAATGCATGGTTTGGCAGCGCTGGTAACGGACTTTATCGCTACTACCCGCAAGACTTCACGCGCATTTTTGGCGACATGCGTCGCGTCATGGCCATCGCAAAGGACAAGTCCGGGGATCTATGGGTGGGTGGCGAAGGTCTTGTGCGACTGCATGAAGGCAAGGCGAAGCGTTACGGGTTGCCGAACGGCGACGACGACGGTGTGAGAGCCATCCGCCTCAGTGCGAGCGGCGATCTCTGGGTAGGTTCCTATTCCGGGCTTGGACGTTACCAACCCGGATCCGACCGGTTTCAATGGTTCACCCGGGAACACGGCTTGTCCAGCGCCTACGTTACCGCGCTCGACGACGATGAGTTTGGCCGCCTTTGGATCGGCACTACGGGCGGAGGACTAAATGTCTCCGACGGCAAGACCTTCTGGCCCATCCGTATTCCACGTGTCAAGAACGTGGCCTCCCTCCGGTGGGTGTCAGCAGCAGGTAAAGCTTTTGTTGGAACAGAGTTGGGAATCTTCGCGGTGAATGAAAAAGAGGAGATCACCGAGTTTCCCGTTCCCAGGTTCGAGAATACGACCATCGTCTCCCTTGCAGTATACCGCGACAGCCTCCTCGTGGCAGGTTCAGGAGGTGCGGGTATCGGGATCTTTGATACCAAGGGGAAAACCCAGGTATTTATTGGGCCCCGCGAGGGGTTGCCTTCCGGCTTCGTCTCATTTGTCTGTGTCGATCAGGAAGACCGGCTGTGGATAGGCACTGAGAAAGGGATCACACGCATCGGCCTGAATGACCGCCTCGAAATACTGGAAACCCGTGACTTTGGATTCAACAATGGGTTGACTGGCATTGAAACGAATCAAAACGCCTGTTTCGTTACACCGACTGAATCATACTTCGGCCTCATCGACGGGCTCTACAGCTACACCGGTACCGATGTATCGGGGTTCAGGTCCTACCAGGCCCACCTTACGTCTGTAGAGATCCTCTTTGGTGAGACACCCATTGGCCCTTACAGCAAGCCGGGCACAGGTTTCTTCAGGATACCCACTTCGCTGGCACTGCCTTTTGACAAGAACCACATCACTTTCCAGTTTAACCGCGTCGACAAGCGATACCCAAATTCAGTCCGATACAAGTACTTCCTCGATTCCTTTGACAAGACCTGGTCGCAGCCATCGGCGACAGGACGTGTTACCTACAGCAACCTGCCTGCCGGGGCCTACGTCTTTCGCGTGATGGCAACAAACCAACAGGGCAGTTGGGAAGCTCCGGCTATCGCCTTCCTGTTTTCGGTTGATGCCCCTTTTTACCAGACCATGACCTTCTACACACTCACGGGGAGCCTGTTGTTGGGTTCCCTGGTGCTTTTCCTCCTGGTGCGTACCAGGAGACGCGTTTCAGCAGCTATTGCCCTGGAACACCTGCGCCAGCAGCAACAAGAGGCCTTGCGGAAGGAGATTGCGCGTGATTTTCATGATGAGATGGGCAACCAGCTGACGCGGATCATCAACTACGTAAGTCTCATGCGCCTCAACGGGCAAGGACAAGACCTTTACCGCAAGGTGGAGGAGTCGGCAAAATACTTATACAACGGGACGCGGGATTTTATCTGGGCGATCGACCCGGTGAATGATGAATTGGCTAAATTGTTCTTGCATATCCGGGACTTCGGACAAAAGTTATTTGAAGAAAAGGACATTCACTTTCGGGCGTTTAATGAAGCAACCGAAAAAGTGAAGCTTCCGTACGGGTTCAGCCGCGAGGCGAACCTGATTTTCAAGGAAGCGATGACCAATGCGTTCAAGCACGCGAGTGCCTCCAACGTGTCGTTCTCGCTCCGACAAGCTCCGGGTGGCTACGCGATGGCCCTGGAGGACGACGGCGTTGGCATTTCACCCGATAACATCGCCACGTCGAACGGAATAAAGAACATCACGGCGCGGGCGGAAAAAATTCAGGCCACCCTCACCGTGGGAAAAATGCCTGAAGGACCAGGAACGAGAGTTCAGTTAGTATTTAAGATAACTAAAAAGAATACCTATGACGACGCTACCCAAAAAACGCGTACTCATCGTTGAAGACGACGCTGAGATTCGCAACAGTTTTGTTCTCATTGTCAACAGCTCGGAGAAGTTCTCCGTTGTAGGTTCCTATGGTACCTGTGAAGAGGCCATCAAGCACCTCAACCACGACAAACCCGACTACGTGCTGATGGACATCGAGCTGCCCGGGATGAGCGGCATCCAGGGAACCAAGGTGATCAGGGACAAAAGCCCGTCCTCCGAGGTGATCATGGTGACGGTGTATGAGGACAACGAACAGGTGTTTGAAGCGATGAAGGCTGGCGCAACCGGCTACATCACGAAGAGCTCCAACCACCTGGAGTTGCTGTCTGCGCTGGAGGAAATCTCCCGCGGCGGCGCCCCGATGAGTAGCAAAATTGCACGCATGGTAATCGATAACTTTCACATCAACCCCAACTCCCCGCTAACGAAGCGGGAAACCGAGATTCTGCAGCTGATCTCCGAAGGAAAGACGTATACACAGATTTCTGAGCAGCTGTTCATTTCCAAGGAAACGTCGAAGACGCACATCAAGAACATCTATTCGAAACTGCAGGTGAACAGCAAGTCTGAGGCGCTCGCCAGGGCGGCTCAAGACAAGCTGATCTGAGTAGTTGACAGTTTACAAAAGGCAGTTGACAACGGATCGGTTGAAAGGCCGACTCTGTTGTCAATTTTTTTTTGAATTTGTCATTCTGAGCGGAGCCGAAGAATGACCTTCCCACAATGAGCCTCTGCCGTCATGCTGAGCGAAGTCGAAGCATGACGTCCGCACTATATTCGAAGGATGCCTCGACTTCGCTCGGCCCGTCATACTGAGCGAAGCCGAAGGATGACCGTTTACTCGATGGTCGAAGGATGCCTCGACTTCGCTCGGCATGACGGACTTCAATCGAAATAGAGTGAAATGCCTCGGCTCCGCTCGGCACCTCATCCTGTCTGTCTGCGACAGCGAAGAAGTCATGACAAACGCTACACATGCAGACACTCGAAAAATCCCGAACAAGGCGTGATTCGCGGTAAGTAGTCACACACTATTTTTGGTATATCAATTTTGGGTAAGGTCGGGTGGCTGCTCCTAGGTCATGGGTGGATTCAGGGCAGCCACCTTCTTTTCTGCCCGGCCATCACACGTCGTATTGTTAACTCTTCCCTGATTCCTTAGCTTTTGGGGGTTATTGATAATCCCCCATGACAAGACTATTAATGTTAGCAGCGCTGTGCATTGCATTCACAGCCACGGCACAAAAGAAAAAGAATCAACCTGCTGAACCAGCTCCAACGACACCGGCCGTATCGTCCATCGAAGCTAAAGTAGCCGGATTCAAAAAATTCGCAGGCTTCGTCGAATTCTACCACGATGAGAAACAGGACAAGGTCTTCTTACTTATCGACAAGTTTGATACGGAGTTCCTGTACATCGAAGGGCTCACCGCCGGTGTAGGCTCGAACGACATCGGCCTTGACCGGAACCAGCTGGGCGGAGAACGTGTCGTCAAGTTCGAACGGCGCGGACCCAAGGTGATGCTCACGGAAATCAACCTCCGCTACCGCGCCATCAGCGACAATGCCATGGAGCGTAAGGCTGTCGAAGAGGCCTTTGCCCGCTCAACCCTGTGGGGCTTCACCGTGGCGGCCGAGGATGGCGGCAAAGTACTTGTCGATGCTACCGATTTTCTTTTACAGGATGCCCACGACGTGATTGGCAGCCTTCGAAGTGCGCAACAGGGCAACTACTCCCTCGACAAGTCGAGATCGGCCTTCTACCCGGAGCGCATGAAGAACTTCCCCGACAACACGGAGTTGGAAGTCACCCTAACGTTCACCGGTCAGCCGGCAGGCGCTTTCATCCGCAGCGTAGCGCCCACGCCCTCCAGTGTGACCGTACGGGAGCATCACTCGTTTGTGCGCTTGCCGGATAACAACTACAAACCACGCGTTTTCGATCCAAGGGCTGCCATGTTCGGCATATCATACTATGATTATGCTACACCAATCGATCAGCCCATCGAGAAAAAATTTATCGCCCGCCATCGCCTGAAGAAGAAAGACCCCTCGGCAGCGAGCAGCGAGGCCGTGAAGCCCATTGTGTACTATATGGATCCAGGGGCACCGGAGCCAATCCGTTCGGCGCTAATGGATGGAGCACGCTGGTGGAACCAGGCTTTTGAAGCAGCAGGATACAAAGACGCATTCCGCGTTGAACTTCTTCCCGAAAATGCTGACCCGATGGATGTGCGCTATAACCTCATCAACTGGGTGCACCGCTCGACCCGGGGCTGGTCATACGGCGCCTCAGTAACAGATCCTCGCACGGGCGAGATCATCAAGGGTCATGTAACGCTTGGATCGTTGCGCGTACGTCAGGATTTTCTCATCGCTGAAGGACTGCTGGCTCCTTATGAAAGTGGGAAGCCGGTTTCTTCCCAAATGCAGGCACTGGCCCTTAGTCGCCTTCGCCAGTTGGCGGCGCACGAAGTCGGCCATACACTGGGAATTGCTCATGCATACTCTTCCAGTTCGGAAAACCAAGCCTCTGTGATGGACTATCCTCACCCGATGATAGCGCTTGTAGACGGAAAAATTGACGCGAGCCGGCCTTACGATGACAAGATTGGGGCCCTCGACAAGGCGATCGTCACCTTCGGCTACCAGGATTTCCCTGCCGGGGTTGATGAGGCAAAGGCACTCGATGACATCGTTCAGAGCTACCTCAAGAGCGGCATGACTTTCCTGTCAGACCAGGATGCACGTCCTGCAGGAGGTTCACATCCCTACGCGCACTTGTGGGACAATGGTAAGGATGCCGCTGCCGAGTTGAATCGTGTGCTCGACGTCCGCGCCGTTGCCCTTCGGAACTTCGGAGAGAACAACATCAAACCCGGAGCGCCCATGGCAACTCTTGAGGAGGTGCTTGTACCCATGTACTTCTTCCATCGCTACCAGGTGGAGGCAGCTTCGAAGTTAGTGGGGGGACTCAACTACCGCTATGCCATGCGCGGTGACGGACAACCAATTGCCGAGCTCCTTACTCCGCAGCAGGAATTGAACGCATTGGAAGCGCTGGTTCGCAGCGTTCAACCTGCTACGCTCATGATTCCTGAAAACACGTTGAAGATTATTCCTCCACGCCCTTTGGGATACTCCAGGCATCGTGAGTTGGTGAAGGTTCGCACAGAGTTGACCTTCGATCCCCTCACTGCAGCTGAGACCGCTGCCGACCTGACCTTTTCCATGATACTTCACCCGGCACGGGCTAACCGCCTGTTCGAGCATCACTCCCGTGACGCCAGGCTTCCATCGCTGGGAGGAGTGATCGATCGATTGCTTCTCGCGTCAGTCAAATCCGCGCCTAAACTTGGCTATGAAGGCGCTGTACAAATGGCCATTGACTATGCCATGTTCAGTAACCTTGCCAAGCTGGCGCTTTCCGCGGATGCGTCATCGGCCACAAAAGCAATTGCCTATGCGAAACTTCGCGCGCTAAAAACATGGCTCCGTCTCCGCCTTTCGAACAACGAGGAGTGGACAGCCTACTATGCCTACCTCGCCGGATTGATCGATCGGCTCGAGGACGATCCGGAAGAATTCAAATCTCAACAAATTCTCCAGGCGCCACCCGGTCAGCCCATCGGCGACCCAGATCTCGACTATTGCAGCTATTCGAATCGATAACCCAAAAAGTATTAACCAAAT
The DNA here is from genome assembly GCA_964549855.1 of uncultured Ohtaekwangia sp. Lineage (GTDB taxonomy): Bacteria > Bacteroidota > Bacteroidia > Cytophagales > Cyclobacteriaceae > ELB16-189. The sequence continues at coordinate 24,510 of CAZJWV010000008.1, forward strand.
GAATCGTTCACTTATCGTTCTCGGCCTCCTTTGCATGGCCACCCTGTCCATGTCGCAGAAACTGGACATGGAAAAACTCAAAGGCATCAAACCGCGGAGCATCGGACCAGCGGGGATGAGCGGGCGCATCACGGCAATCGACGCCGTAGTGAGCAACCCGGACATTATATATGCCGGCGCAGCGTCAGGAGGACTGTGGAAGTCTGTAAACGGGGGCACCTCATGGACCCCGATCTTTGATAAGGAGTCGACGCTTTCCATCGGGGCCATAGCCATCCAGCAGGACAACCCGTCGGTGATATGGGTTGGTACCGGGGAGGGTAATCCTCGCAACAGCCTGAACGGCGGCGACGGTCTCTACAAGAGTCTCGACGCCGGCAAGACCTGGAAGAAGACAGGCATGGAAAAGTCGCGCCACATCCACCGCATTTTCATTGACCCGTCCAATACCAACATTGTTTATGTAGGCGTAATCGGCGCTCCCTGGGGCGACCATCCCGAACGCGGCGTTTACAAAACGATCGATGGAGGCGCCACATGGACCCAAATCCTGTATGTAGATCAGAAGACCGGTGTTGGGGAAATGGTCATGGACCCTTCCAATCCCAACAAACTCATTGTAGACATGTGGGAACACCGCCGCCAGCCGTGGACGTTCAAGTCAGGCGGACCCGGTTCAGGCATGCACATTACCTACGATGGCGGAAAGACCTGGAAGAAGATCACCAGCAAGCAAGGCCTTCCGGAAGGCGAATTGGGACGGATGGGGATTGCCATCGCCCGCAGCAAACCGGATGTCATCTACGCGTTGATCGAATCGAAAAAGAACGCACTCTATCGCTCGGACGACGGCGGTGAAAACTGGAGAATGGTCAATGACAAGACTGAAATTGGCGACCGTCCTTTCTATTACTATGAAATCTATGTGGATCCGAAAAATGAAAACCGCTTATACAGCATCTACTCTGGCTTGAGTGTGAGTGATGACGGAGGTAAATCATTCTCCCGCATCAATAGCAGCGTCCACCCCGACCACCACGCCTTCTGGATCAGCCCGGAAAACCCATCGCTCATCATCGAAGGGAATGACGGCGGCTTGAACATCTCGCGGAACCGCGGTGAGAGCTGGACGTTTGCAGAAAACATTCCCGTCGGTCAGTTCTATCACATCAACGTGGACAACGACTTGCCGTACAATGTCTACGGCGGCATGCAGGACAATGGCTCATGGGCGGGCCCGGCATACGTTTGGCGCCAGGCAGGCATTCGCAACTCGTACTGGCAGGAGCTGTTCTTCGGCGACGGCTTCGATGTATCGCCCGATCCTGAGAACAGCAGGTATGGCTACGCGATGTCACAAGGCGGCAACGTGGGCCGCTATGACTTGCAAACAGGCTATACACAGTTCATCCGCCCCACACACCCTGACGCAAATTTCAAGTTGCGCTACAACTGGAACTCCGCCTTGGCACAGGATCCGTTCAACAATGCGACCATTTATTATGGCAGCCAGTTTGTGCACAAGTCCGCCAATCGCGGCACCACCTGGGATATTATTTCTCCCGACCTGACTACCAACAACCCCGACAAACAGAAGCAATTCGAGAGCGGTGGCATCACCATGGATGCTACTGGCGCGGAAAACCACTGCACCATACTGGCGATCGCACCAAGCCCCGCAAAAGAGGGAGTGATTTGGGTGGGAACTGACGACGGCAATGTGCAGCTTACACAAGACGGAGGAAAGAACTGGACCAATGTGACGGCAGCCATAGCAGGAATGCCTAAGAATGCATGGATCCCTCAAATACATGTTTCAAAGTCCAACGCGGGCGAGGCGTTTGTAGTCGTGAACAACTACCGCCTGTTTGACTACAAGCCTTACCTCTTCCACACACGCGACTTCGGCAAAACATGGGAAAGCCTGGTTACGGGCGCGCAGGTAGGCGAAAGCAATTACACCCTGGCGGTGGTCCAGGATCCGATGGAAGCCAAACTGCTTTTCCTTGGCACTGAGAATGGTTTGTTTGTAACCATTGATGCAGGCAAGAACTGGACAAAGTGGACCAACGATTTCCCGGCGGGCGTTCCCGTGATGGATCTGGTGATACAGCCTCGCGAGCATGATCTCGCCATCGGTACTTTTGGACGCGCCATTTGGGTGTTGGATGATATTCGCCCTCTTCGCGAGTTGGCAAAATCCGGTGATGCGGCCGTGAATGCAACGGCAAAACTATTCACTCCTCCGGATGCCTACCTGGCGTCAATTCAACAGCCTTCCGGTCCCCGCTTTGACGCCGATGCTATCTATAATGGTCAGAACCGGCCGACCGGCGCACGCATTACTTATGTGGTCAACAAGCCAGCCGATCCTAAATCTGCACCCGTGGATCCCAAAACAGGCAAGCCTGCTGCGGCACCAGCAGCCAAACCCGCTGGCCCGGCTGTGAAGTACGATTCCGTCAAGCTGGAAGTGCTGAATGCCACCGGAAAGGTGATCAACACCATCAGGCTAAAAACCCCTGACAACATGGGTGTAAACCGGATGGTGTGGAACTTGAATGAACAAAATGAGCGGCAGCCCGCACGCGAACGCAACCCGGCACAGGGCCGTGGTTTTGGTGGCTTCGGAGGCACCGCAGTCCTTCCCGGCACGTACAAGCTCCGTCTGACTTTTGGTGGACAAAAGGATTCGGTAATGGTAAATGTAAAATCCGATCCACGATTCGACGCACCGGCCACCGTGCTTGAGGCGCGCTACAACCTGGCCAAACAACTCCAGGGCTACACCAAAGTCGTAACGCAAGCGACAGACCGCCTGCGCGAAAGCAAAGAGTTGGCAGAGAATTTTGAAAAGCTCATCAAAGAATCAAAGCGCACAGACCTGAAAGAGGCGGCAGACAAGACGAAGGCGATGAAAGACTCTGTGGCAGCCGTGTTTGATTACATCCTCGGCAAAGAAGACAAACGTCAAGGCATCACCATGAGCGAAAAGCCGAGTCGGTATTCTTATGTAGGTACCGCCAACCAGTACGTGGGGCGTTCGCGTGAGCCTATTGGTGAAACTGACAAGCGTGTGGTGAAACATGCCGAGGATATGGTCGCCCAGATCGTGCGGCGGGTGAATGCGTTTTATGCGACAACCTGGAATGACTATAAGTCTGTAATGGACAAAGCTGCGCTTTCACCGTTCAAGACTTACGATCCGCTCAAGTAATTACGGATTTCGTCTGAATCGAATTCGTCGTTCTCTGATCGCATGATCCGGGTTAAAGACACCTCGTACCAGTACCCGGGCGGTACGCGGATGTCGTTTCCGGATTTTCATATCGCCAAGGGAAAGCACGCGCTTATCCTCGGCGAGTCGGGCAGCGGCAAGACGACTTTGATTCACCTGGTGGGAGGACTGCTGCGAGGCCAACAAGGCACCATAGAAGTTGCTGGTGTCGATCTTGCCTCGCTGACAAATAGTGGACTCGACCAGTATCGCGGGCGTCACTTCGGGTTTGTCTTCCAAAGGAATCATCTTATTCCATCGCTGACGGTATCGCAAAACCTTCTGGCGGCGCCTTATTTCGCTGGCATACCGCAGCATATTGCCGCTGTTAACTCACTACTCGATGAGCTCGGCCTCGGCGACAAGAGATCAGCGCGTATTCACGAGCTTAGCCAGGGACAAGCGCAACGTGTGGCCATTGCTCGTGCGCTGATCAACAAGCCATCGCTGATTCTTGCTGACGAACCAACTTCTGCTCTCGATGACAAGAATTGTGACCGTGTGATTCGCCTGTTGATGGATGCATCAACTTCGCATGGCGCGACTTTAGTTGTGTCAACGCATGACCATCGGTTGAAGGCAGTTATTCCAACCATCGTAGAGCTAAAGGCCCCCGATAGATATCGGGATGGCTAAAAGCTAATGGCATGAATTTGACCGTCTTGGTTTGGTGTTACATGAAATCGCGTCCGTTGACGACAGCGCTCAACATCCTGTTGCTTTCACTGGGAGTGGCGTTGATAACGATACTCATTTTATTCACGAAGCAACTTGAAGAACGGATCGCTGCAAATGCCAAGGGGATTGACCTGGTGGTAGGGGCGAAGGGGAGTCCGCTGCAGTTGATTCTCTGCAGTGTTTTTCATGTCGACTTTCCGACAGGCAACATCAACCTGAGGGAGGCGGAGCGAATTGCCAGGCACCCGATGGTGAAGAAAGCCATACCCATGGCGCTCGGCGACAGCTACAAAGGAATCCGCATCGTTGGCACGAGAAAAGACTACACAGAGATCTACAAGGCTGAGTTAGCTCAAGGAGATTGGTGGAGCAGGGACATGGAAGTCACGGTTGGTGCTTCTGCTGCGAAGCAACTGGGTTTGCAGGTGGGAAGCGAGTTTGTGAGTGCGCACGGACTCTCGGGTCCGGGCCATGATCACGAAACGCATCCTTATAAAGTGGTGGGAATCTTGAAAACCACAGGTTCCGTGCTCGACAACCTGGTACTCACGAACGTGCAGAGCATCTGGCTGGCCCATGATTTGGAACCCAGCGACACCGTTTCGACCTATCCTTCGGTACTTATCCCGGACTACCCGGCTGGTGACTCCTCGCGTGAGGTCACATCGTTGCTGATTCAATACCGGAACCCGATCGCCATTATCCAGCTACCACGCTTTGTCAACAGTCAAAGCAATCTACAGGCTGCCGCACCGGCGTTTGAGACGGCGCGGCTGTTTTCCATTCTCGGGGTTGGCGCCGACGTGATGAGAGGGTTCGCCGTTGTACTGATCCTCATTTCCGGGCTGAGCATTTTCATCGTCTTGTACAACTCCATGAAAGAGCGGCGCTACGACCTGGCCATCATGCGCTCGATGGGGTCGGGGCGGACCAAGTTGTTTTTCGCAGTCATTCTCGAAGGCACCTATCTCACGGCCCTGGGAAGCTTTTTCGGATTGTTGTTGGGACACGTTGTGCTCTGGGCATTCATTCAGGCAGTCCCAGCTGGCGCAACGACTGGGATGACCGCTGCTCTTATTTATTCAGAGGAATACCTCATCCTGATTGGCAGCGTGATACTGGGGACGATCTGTGCGTTGATTCCTGCCGTCGAAGCCTACAGGACTGATATCCACGAGGTTCTTGCTGGGCGATAATTTGAAAATTTGAAAATGGAATTGTGTCAAATTGAACAACTTTGCCACGTGAAGACAGATATTCAAGCAAGAACCCCGGCAATCCGGCAATCCGGCCACCTGGCAACCCTTTCTATGAAATACCTCCCATTCACCTTTCTTCTTCTGTTCAGCACAGCTTCCCTCGCTCAATCTCCTCCGGAAGGGTGGAGTCTATTTGCGAAAACCAAATTCGAAGCCAAATACAACGACAAGTCGGCTGAGTATTTCCTGTACCCGGTGTTTTCGCCGGAGTTGAAGGAGATGGTGGGCAAGGAGGTGAGCCTGGAGGGGTATTACATGCCGATCGACATCGAGGGCAACGCCTACATCATCCTATCGAAGTACCCGTACAGCCAGTGTTTCTTTTGCGGCGCGGCCGGTCCGGAGACCATTTGCGAGATCAAGTTCAAGGACAAACATGGCAAGTTCGAGATGGATCAGTTTCTGCGGATTAAGGGAAAGCTGAAGCTCAACGAAAACGACATTGAGCATGGGAATTTTATTTTGGAGGAGGCGGTGATGATTTCGAAGTGATTTAGGGGGCCGTTGGCTATTTCATCACGAAAACATGACAATCGGCTTTACATAGATATCGGAAGCACTTGGATAAATTTGAACAAAGGAAAGACGATGAAAAGGGACAAGGCAATTGAGACCATCAAAGAACTTCCGAAAGAGTTCGAGCTTGAAGTTCTTCTGGAGAAACTAATTCTTTTGGAAAAAATTGAGAAAGGACTGGTTCAATTGGAAAATGGGAAGGCGATTTCGCACCAAAAAGTCAAGAACGTTACGAGGAGATCTTCACGGAAATGAAAGAGAAAGCTTTCTGGGACTGGTTTCGGGAGCATAAGACGGAGCTTGAGAAGTTCATTGCTTCCAACACTGACGACTATTCCCTATTCAATGAGTTGACTAGCAAACTAAGAAGTTACAATGACCTTGTGATGGCAGAACTGACCAAGGACTTGGAGAAAAACAACATTCTGGTACTTACCTGTGACGGGAGGCGAGATGGGATTACAGCCGTTGAAAGCCTTTACGAAAATGCTCCGCAAATTGATAAATGGAAAATTCAAAAGTTCAGAGCTCCAGGTCATGTTAAGGAACTTAATTATCAAGGACTTGCACTTAAACCTGACGCCATCAAGGTCAAATACACATGGGATGGCAACTATTACAATATTGAAATGTTCATTAGGGGGTATTCGGAATCTGATGAACGATACAAGGGACTGGCTTTCTTGTACTTGGATCATTTGGTTGGAGAGTACCACGTGATGACAAAAATTGGGCAAATTGAATTCAAGAAACTTGGACTATTTACTGGAACATCGGATAAAGTCTCGCTTCAGGAGTTAAGAATTGCAATTGAGAGATTGAATTGAAAGGCTGTTCTAAGTCTAAACATGTACACCCGCTCCTGGCAAATCATCCGCGACGACAGCAAACGGACTTTTGAAGTCCTAGGCCAGGAGTCGAACAACGACCATTTCAGCAACCTGGTGCACGGCATGCAGAAGCTGGGCATGCAGGTGACCGCCATGTTTCTGCCCGTAACCAACCAATTCGCGAGTAAGGAAGCCATCAAGTACACTGGATACGTCACTGAAGTCGGGCTGTATGACCGCCTCATGAAAGATTACCGTGCCCGTATCAGCGAAGGCTCCGGCGCCTGGGAGGAGTAGCTCACACTTACCGAGGACCCTAATCTCGACACCACGACACCACGACACTTCGACACCATGCCAATTGCCCAACGCATCGTACAGATTGTCGCCTTCCTCTTTGCAGCTATCGCAATTCTCGGAGGCAGCCTCCAGATTTCATTGGGCGAGCCCGACACGACACCCCGGCTCGATAACATTCACCGATTCCTGGCGGGAATCTACCTGGGTTGTGGATTCATCTGCGCCTGGATCGCAATCACCATCCGGAAACAAAACACGCTTGTGTTTTTGCTGTGTGTGGCAGTGATGCTGGGAGGTTTGGGCCGCCTGATCTCCATGCAGATTGTCGGGATTCCTGAGCCGGTAGGATTGTGGCTTGTCTATGCCGGTTCTGAAATCATACTTCCCATTATTGCGATGGCAGCCCAGTGGGTGCACAACCGGAATGCAGGGCGGTTGGATGAGAACTGAGCTCCCTATAAGACAGTTCGGGTAACCACCGCAAAGGCGCTAAGACGCAAAGTACCGCAAAGCGCTTTGCGTAACTTTGCGCCATTGCGTCTTTGCGGTGGTTACCAACGCTTCAATCGAAAAAGGAAACTCTCTACCAGTGGATTATCCCCTGCTGAGTGCAGGGTACCTTCTCCGCATCCACTCAAACGATCCGAACAGCACACCGCAGAAGACAAGGTTGCCGATGAGCATGTTGCGGAGGAAGGGAAGAGCAAGTGCCATGCACTTGACAAACCCGGTCCAGTCTTTGGTGAACGGCAGCCCGGTGGTGATGTCTATGCCGCCTCCAATCCAAAGGCCCAGGTCAGAAATAAACCAGTGAAGAAAAGCTGCGCCGATGCCAAACCAAATCACACGCAACTGTGTGACTTTGCCCAAGAACATTCCCATGCCAACGGTGGCCGCGAAGGCGCCATAAACCCAAAGCATGCCGTCGTAGTAAAACACCCAATGATCATAGTAGTAAAAGCGGTTCAGGAACAAGTCGCTGATCGCCAGCGCCAAAAGAGGAACAAGTATTGCCCTCCACTTATCCCTGAAGTAATGCCCACCAAAGAGCGCGACAGCGCCAATGGGTGTGAGGTTGCTGAGGATGCTGAAAATTGGGCTGGACTGCATGAGCCTGTAGGATACGGCTAGCAGGATCATGACTACCAGGACAATATTTCGGGGATTCGCGTTGCTAGTTGACATTGGTGACGAGGAAATGCGAGTGCTAAAGTACAACAGAATTTGGGCAAAAGTAATATGGCTATGCTGGGGTGTCTTCGCGGTTTCGGACCGGTGCCTGAGGTTTCTCGAAGGCCGGCCGAATACCGCGACCTACGCACTGCGCGATGAAATGCCATCCCGCCGAAATGCACTGAACCTGATGCGTGCGAGTAGAACGTCGGTGCGGACCTGAACGTTCGAAGATCGCGGCACACGAAACGTGGCCGCGAAGACATCCGGTGTGGTATCGTGCTTGTCGGAAGTTGCGTAGATCGCGGCACACGAAACGTGGCCGCGAAGACATCCCTGGGGTTAGAAGTAAGTGGAGAAGCCGAACTGAAACCCGGCAGTCTTCGAAACTGGGTTCCCAAATAAGTCCCGGGTCCAATTGTACCGGTAATTCAGGCGGATCACAGTCAGCGGATGCGGACGCCAACTGAGTGAAGGCACCACGGACCAGAAGTCATCGTAAATCATTCCACCGGTCTCATTGAAAGTGCCGCTGTTCCAGTCCACGTACTCGAACCGGCAGGCGAGGTTCAGCACTGAACGCTCAAAACCGAAGATGGGTTTCCGCATGATGGGCTGCACCACATCCACAAACCCTCCCCATTGCCGCCTGCCATATTGCTGCGTGTAAGTGTCGGGCACATCCACGGATACGTAAGTGAATTCCCCAAAGAGGTAAGTCCCCGATTTCGCGAAGGTCCGGTTGAAGTCTACGGCCCACGTATCGACGCCGCGCTTCTTGTCGAGGACGACACCATCTGACTGGAATGCATTGTACACGCCGCCCATCCACGACAAGCCAATCTCACCGATGTTCTTGTTCCGCACTGCGGTTTTGAGGGTGAAGAGGGGCTCCCCGTTGAAGCTCTCTTCGAAGCGATCTTTATTCAACTTCGTGGCAGGGAGGAATGTCTTGTTCTGCGCGTTGGAGATGATCTGGTCGTCGAACCCGTTGGTGAGGTATGCTTCATAGCCGTAGACCCAGTCGCCGGTGTACTTCTTGCCGTACAACCCAAATCCCACATTGCTCCACGTGGCGGGCAGGAGCTGCGTGGCAGAAACCGGTCGGTCGATAAATTCCCACTTCGGGCCGTCGTGGTTTTGGTTGAAGGCGCCGATGGGGTTCATGAGCACACCGCCGCGGAAGTTCAACAGTGGGTGGAATTCCACATCGACGGAGGCGAACTCGATGTTTATCTCCTTCGTGCCGTCTTCAAATTCTATTTCCGACAGGAATTTGATCCTTTTGTAAATGGTCGAGGCAAGGAAAAGTGTCAGCCGGCGCATCTGGAACTGGTGACCTTCGGAGACTCCATCCGTGCCCATGTGCTGGTAGTTGGCCTCGAGGTAGCCACCTACGGATACCGGTGATTTTCCAACGGTGAGGAAGGGCCGGTTGTACACGGCATCCATGTTCATTTTCATTCCTGTGGTATCGCGGTCAACACGCTTGAGCAAGGTGCTGTCGATTTGAGGCAGAGCGTCGGCGCCTACCAGCCAGAGGACAAGAAATGGAAGCGCCCTTTTCATCATGTCAGTCGGATGAGAATTCGCTTTGCGTCTGCAACCACAGGAAATGTCCGGAGATTTTGTTCCGATGGCCCCTGGGTGACTTTGCCACGCTGGTCGTACTCACTTCCGTGGGCTGGGCAGTGAAGTTTGTCGCCTCCCGCCTGCAATTCCGTACCCTGGTGAGTGCATTGCATCAGCAACGCTGAGTAGTCGGTTTCAGAAAGGCGATAGAGGCAAATGGGATACTCCAGCTGATCGTGACGAACGATGATGAACTTCCGGTAATAGGCTCCAGCCTGCGCGGGATCCAGGAACTCCACAGGACTCAGCACGATGCCCTCGGAGGTGAGAGAGCCGGTGACGTAGTGAATCGGCTGGCAACCATCCAACACAATTGCCGCAGGGAGCATGCAGCATGTCGCGCAAGAGACTTGGATGAATTCCCGGCGGTTCATAGGCTTTCTAAGAACTTGATAAGTTTGGCTTTGTCCGTTTGGCTCATGTTGGAGAAGGCTGTTGCAGCAGCAAGGCCCTCTCCGCCGTGAAGCAGAATTGCCTCTTCAATGCTTTTCGCACGTCCATCGTGCAGGAGGAAGTACTGCCCGCCCTGAGAGTTCTTCGACAAGCCGAGTCCCCAAAGAGGAGGGGTACGCCACTCAGATGTGAGCGCGGAACCTTCCGTGTACCCGTCGTCCAATCCTGGGCCCATGTCGTGAAGAAGTAAGTCGGAGTAGGGCGCGAAGGTCTTGAGGCTAAGTGCTGCGATCGGGCTTGGACCTGTGGTAAATTCCTTACGATGGCACTTCTCACAACCGACATTGGTAAACAGCATTTCACCGGCCAGCACGTCCGGGTCGCTTTCATTGCGCCGCGGTGGAACTTTCAGGGTCTTCAGGTAAAACACAACATCCTCTACTGTGGTGTTGAGTATCTCAGGGTCTGACGCCAAACCCGTGTAGGTGTCCTTGTCCTCAAACGTGGAGACGATGCCGATGTCCTGATTGTAGGCGGTGGCTGTTTGTTGCAGCAGGTTATACGTGGCACCCTTCTTCCCGAACCGGCCAACGTACTGGCCGCTTTGGGTCACACTCTGATCCCTGGCCTCGACATAACTCTTCAGGTCGACCCAATTCGGCGCACCGGAAATCCCGTCACCATCCGAGTCATGGATATCGGCCATGGCGAGGATGTCGGCGTCGGAAACCGCATCGATGAAGCCGAGACCGGTGTTGGCAGGCGGCGTTAATTTGGTAAACGTGGCTCCAAACGGAATGACTTCAGGCTGGTAGCCGGGGAGCGCGCGGTGCTGCAACTGCGGACCACCCTGGTTGAGAAAGAGGTTGCCGGATGGATCGCTCTGGCCGAACCGGGTAAGCGTCGTGAAGGGGTGACCTTTGCCGTCGCCCGGGTGGCAGCTCCCGCAAGAGGTGGAAACGAAGAAGGGCCCCAGGCCGGTTTGCGCAGTAAAGATGTCGTCGTTAAATGCCACGTCACCCCGCTGAAACCGGGCCATTTCGGCTGCTGACATTCCATCGACGGGACCGTCCAACAAGTCGGCATCCGGCGGAGCATCTGGCTCAAAGACCGTGCAGCCGGCAAAGAAGAGAAAAAGGATGAGGAGGGGCCTGCGCATTTATTTAGGACTACAAAAATAAAAATTTAGACTAATCTAAAAAATGTAATCCCTCATTTTTTTGAGCGGTTGGGCCTGCGGGTGAATCAGGGCCTATATTTGCACCTGTGAGGCCTAAATCCCTGTTTACTGCATGGACCCTTGTCCTGGCGCTCCTGTTTGGGCAGTTAGGGCTCAACCTGATGCACACGCACCAGGGCCAGCCAGGTAAAACGCCCGTAGCGCTGTCGGATGCTGCTGATAATGGTGCAACCCAGTGCAAGGCTTGCGCGATCGACGGCATGCCGGTGCTTTACTCTGAGTCGATCCAGGCTTTCTATCCCGAGTTTTCTGTTGAACTCATTGCAACCACAGACCCCTGTGGCATAGTACTTTCTTCCTCTTCCGCCCTTCACGGGCGAGCTCCCCCGGTTTGTTAAGCAGTGATTTGACCGACTTGCACTGACAGGTCGGCGCGGTGCCTCTTTCCAGGCATCGCTTCATCGTTTACTCATTCCGGTTCATGAACTATCGCCATCGACTTCTTTTGTTGTTGATTCTCCTGCCGGCCCTCCTTCGGGCTCAGCCATGCAACCTTTCCATCTCGGGGAAGGTGATCTCGGAGCATGGCTCGCCACTTCCCGGCGCTGAAGTGGTGTTAAAGGAGCGTGGACGCGGAACAGTTACTGATACCACAGGGAGATTTGTGATCGACCGCCTTTGCGCTGGCGCCTACGAGCTTGAAATCCGCTTCGTCGGTTATGCCACGGCGAGTGCTCGCGTAAGTCCAGGTGATGAAGTTAAAGTGACACTCTTCCCGGAAAACAAAGACCTGGAAGAAGTGGTTGTCCAAGACCGGTCCGAATTTGTAAGCCGCACCACCAACTACGCAACGCTGGATGCAGCCAGCCTCGACAAATCTGCGGGAAAATCGCTGGGTGAAGCACTCAAGGCTCTTCCTGGGGTCACCACGCTGCAATCAGGACCCGGCATTATGAAACCCGTAATTCACGGTGTTCACAGCCAGCGTGTGCTGATCCTAAACCACGGCATTCGCCAGGAAGGACAGCAATGGGGCGCAGAACACGCGCCTGAAATCGATCCGTTCATCGCTTCCAGCATTGTGGTGGTCAAGGACGCAGGTGCGATCAAATATGGAACAGACGCACTCGGAGGTGTTGTGGTGGTAAACCCCGCACCACTCCCAGAGCAAGAGGGGATGGGTGGTTCCATCAACACCATCGTGCAAAGCAATGGGCGGTCGGCTACCGTTTCCGGTATGCTGGAAGGCGGCTTGAAGAACCTTCCCGGTTGGGGATGGCGGCTTCAAGCGACTGGCAAACGAGCCGGTGACTACCATGCGCCGGACTATTCACTCACCAACACAGGTGTTAAGGAAATTGATTTCTCTGTAGCGGCGGGGTATCACTCGGGCAAACTTGGCACAGAGCTCTTCTTCAGTCATTTTCAAACAGAGTTAGGCATTCTTCGCGGCTCTGTCATCGGCAACCTGGACGATCTGGCAACGGCTATGGCAAGCGAGCCACCACAAGGCACCACCGACTTCAGCTATTCTATTTCGTCTCCCAGGCAGGAAGTGAGCCATAATTTGTTGAAACTGACCACCCATTGGCAAGTCCCGGCGGGTGAATGGCGCTTGCAGTATGGTTACCAATCCAACTTCCGGAAAGAGTTTAATGTTCGACTCAGTTCACTGGGATCGATCCCAACGATCAGCCTGGAGTTGCGGACGAATACGCTGGAACTTGAATTTGAAACGGGCAAGGACCCCTTACGCCAGTTTTGCTTCGGCTTCAACGGCATGTACCAGGAGAATCGAAACGTACCTGGAACCAAACGGATTCCCTTCATTCCGAACTACACGTCGGCTTCAGGCGGGCCATTCATTGTTGGAAAGTTCGTCCTGGGCAGGTGGACCCTCGACCTCGGGACGCGCTACGACATCAGAAGCTACCTGGTGAAAGGTTTTGACAACCGGAATACCCGCTACACATCGGATTTACTCTTTCACAATGCGAGCGTTTCAGCTGGAGTCTCACGCTCGATTGATGAAAAGCAGACGTTGAAACTCAACCTCAGCAGCGCGTGGCGTCCGGCTCACGTGGCTGAGCTTTACAGCCAGGGAACGCATCAAAGTGTTGCGGCAATTGAGTATGGACTACTGATCAACGATTCTACAAATGAAGTGATGAACATCAAGGATGTTCCCTTCAAGGTAGAGCAGGCGCTCAAGGCCGTCGGCAGCTACCAGTACGCGAGCGATCGGCTCAAACTTGAGGCTACCGCTTACGCCAACACTATATTTAATTACATCTACCTTCAGCCGCGAGGAGTGACAACGAGTCTCAGTGGCACTTATCCTTACCTGCACTATACACAAACAGACGCCCTGTTTGTCGGGCTTGATGCAGAAATCTCATACACCCTGACGCAGCGATGGTTGTTGAATGCGCGGACCTCGTTACTCAACGCCACCGACATCCGCAATGATGACTACCTGATCTACATTCCTTCCAACCGGCTTGACATGGGGGTTCGCTACCAGGGTTTGCGGCACCGGTTTTACGTGGAGCCCCGCCTCAGTGCCGTGGCGAAACAATTCCGTGCGCCGCGAGTGATCACCGTACCGGAATTCCAGGATGCCATCGCCACCGGCAATGACCCGCTGGGAGGCAGCACAGCAAACTTTGATTACATGGATGCGCCGCCTGGATTCTTGTTAGCGTCCGTTTCTGCAGGATACTCGTGGGAATTTGAAACGAGCCGCTTTGACTTGCGGGTCGCCGTGGAGAACATGTTAAATACATCGTACCGGGAGTACACCAATCGGATGCGCTACTATGCGGATGATATCGGCAGGAATATTTCCCTCTCCCTCAAATACATTTTCTAGACTTCAACAAGCATGAGAACAAGAAACCAAAACATCATGAAGTCAAAAGCCATGGTTCTATGTGCAATGGTGGCAACGCTGACCGTTGGATGTTCGTCGGAGGATCCAGTGAAAGAGGATACGCCTGAGCTTATCACTAAGGCCACACTGACATTCACACCTACTGGCGGCGGTACAGCGGTGGTTGTTTCAGCCACCGATCCGGATGGTGAGGGGGCAATGGATATCGTCGTTGATGGATCTATCACCATGGCTGCGGGTACACAGTATGTATTGACCATACAGCTAATCAATACCCTTGTAGCAGTCGGCCAACCGGGGTACGACATCACCGAGGAGGTAGAAGCGGAAGGTGCTGAGCACATATTCTTCTTCAGTTGGTCGGGTGGCGTGTTCCAAACTCCCGCTGGCGATGGCAACATCGACAATCGGGCCGATGCGGTCGACTATGTTGACCTTGATGGAGGCGGTCTTCCAATCGGGTTGATTTCGACATGGACGTCTTCGTCTTCGGCCGCGACAGGTACGTTCCGGGTTGTCCTGAAACACCAACCTGGCTCGAAAACAGCAACGTCCGGTTCCGCCGTGGGTGAAACCGATCTCGACCTGACGTTTGTTGTTCAGCTTAATTAGCCTGGTTGGACTGCCGGCTTGCCAGGTAACGGTGCAAGAATACACCGGGTATCATGGTCGCCACCGAATAGAGAATGATCATCGGATCTTCGCGGAACATATACCAGATCATCCAGCAGGTGGCGATGATGTAGATGAGCGGCGGCACGGGGTAAAACGGGACGCTGAAAGGCCTGACGGAATGTGATTTGCGCAACCAGAATATTCCGGCCACGGTGAGCATGGAAAAGATGGAGAGACTGATGGCGATGTACTGAACAATCTCTACGAAGGTGCCAACAGATACCAGGAAGATCGACCAACCCGCCTGGATGATCACCGCCCAATAGGGCATCTCGTACCGGTTCTTCATGGCCAGGACGCGAATGCCTCCATAGTCTTCACCCATCGCTTCGCTCACCCGCGAACCGGCGATGGT
The DNA here is from genome assembly GCA_964549855.1 of uncultured Ohtaekwangia sp. Lineage (GTDB taxonomy): Bacteria > Bacteroidota > Bacteroidia > Cytophagales > Cyclobacteriaceae > ELB16-189. The sequence goes on from CAZJWV010000008.1 coordinate 39,671, forward strand.
CATGGCGCTTAGCGTCGAAAGCAGCGCGATACTGAACAGGGCAGAAAACACTTGGCCGATATCCGGGCCAAACAACCTCACGGCAACAACGTTACCGATGTCATTCTGACCAGCGAGATCTGACATCGGCGTGGTTAGCAAGAACAGACCGTTCAGGGCGAGATAGGCGACGATCACAGTAAGTGTGCCAACCAACAATGCTTTGGGAAGACTTTTGCTTGCATTCTCCAGGTTGCCCGCTATGTAGGCCGCAGCGTTCCATCCGGTGTAGGCATACATGACAAACACGAGGGCCACGGCGAAAGCGGGAGAGAGGATAAGGTCAACGTCGCCTGGCTGTGGAAGGAAGCTGATCCCACTCCGGACATCCGTGACAAAGAGCGGGACAAAGCAGAAGAAGACAATAAGAAACAGCTTTAGCGATGTGAGAATCGTCTGCATACGTCCGCCGGTCCTGACTCCAAGCAAGTGGATGGCTGATATGATAGCGATGCTGAAGATGGCGACGACTTTCTCCGGCAAGGGTGTGAGCAGAGAGGCATACGCCCCGATGGCGAGAGCGACGGCGGAAATGGCGCCACCGAAACCGGCAATCGTGCTTATCCAGCCACTGACAAATCCGAGTGTGGGATGAAAGATCTTGCTGAGGTAGAGATACTCGCCTCCAGATCGCTCTAGCGTGGTGGCGATCTCCGCGTAGGTGAGCGCCCCGCACCAGGCTACCAAACCGCCCAACAGCCAGAGCAACAGGATGACGAAGGCGGAAGGCAACGGTCCCACCTGGTAACCCAGCGACGTAAACACCCCAGTGCCGATCATGTTGGCAATGACGAGGGTGGTGCCGACAGTGAGTGTGTATTTGGTGGTTTCAGGTTTCAAGTTTCTGGTTCAAGGTTCGCAAAAGGAAGTTAGCAGCAGCGGTACTAACACCAAACACCAAGCCTAACTTCTAACTTCCAACTTCTAACTTCTAACTCCTAACCTCTAAAAGGTAAACCCCACATTCACATATCCCAAAAACGCCTTCGATTGGTCACCATACATCATCGAGATTTCAATCGGGCCGATGGGTGATCGGTAGCCAGCAGAAATGGCATAGCCACTCAGCAATTTCCAGTCCTTCACATCGTGGCCTGCGTAATCGTAGTAGCCCGCGTTGGCGCGGAAGGTGGTGACGAAGTTGGAGAATGGCTCAAATTGCACTCCCGCAAGCAGCGTTGAGACACTCCCGCTTAACACTTGGTTCTCACTGATGCCTACGAACGGCACCTGGTTGCGGATGAAGTCGTTGATGCCACCAACCGAGTAATAGTTGAAGTAGTAGTCTTTATAGTTGAAGTTGACTCCGTTGTTGGTCTGCAGTAGTATTGACCATCGCCGTCCGAGCGGAATGTATTTACCGGCTTTGAGCCGCACCTGCTCGTACGCCTGGAATGGCAGTTTCAACGAGTCGGAGTCTATCGAGCCCGCCGAGGAGGTGAAGGTGAAATTGGACTGCTGGTTGAAGACGACTCCCGCCTGGAAATCGACATACGAGCCTGACCGGGGGAAGGCCTTTGTGTCGAGACTGTTCCTTTGGAAATAGAAGAAGGCTGTCCAGTAATCGAGATTGCCGACTAGTTGCTCGCCGGGGGTAACCTTGGGGTCCAATCTGACGCGATCACGTGAGACACCGATGCCTGTAAGTGTCGTGGCACCCATCAGCTTGTAAAAGCGCAGATCAAGAGATCCAAATTTGTTGGTGTACTCGTATAGCTGGTTGAAATCTCCATAAATGGGATACCGGAATTGTTCATAATAGGCCGAAAGCATCGAACCCCATCTTTGCTGTTGCCCAAACGCCTGGTCATGGCGAAGGAGTAGGCGCGGATTCGTGCTCCAGTTCACTTTCACGAACGTCTTTGATCGGTTAAGCAGTACGTTACGCGTACTTAGTGTAGTGATAAGGGCCACGTTGGAGTAAGTGTGAAAATGCAGGCCGACCTTCACGTAGGTGCGCGGGTTCTCTATCACCTCGCAACGCAGCCTGGCATGGCCGTCAATAGTTGGTATAACGAAAAAGGCGATGCGACGAAAGTTCCCGCTTCCGTACGCCCGGCTCACCGCCTTTGACAAATCGGTACCCGAATAGCTCTTGCCACGGCTGAGGCCCAGCTTGCCTTCAAAGTCTTTTTGATTTGTGTGCAACAGTCCTTCAATTTCATATCCGTCGAGTATCACATCATGTGCCTCGGGAAGTCGTTTCTTTGCCGGCACTGCATCAGGGTAGAGTGCGCGAAGGGAATCCGCAAGCTTCTTGAATCGCGGATAGAATTGCTTCCCCGTTTCATTTCCGATGCGTATCAGGCTGTCGGCGGCCCCGAAACTCGCAGCGCTGAAATCACCAAGAGAAGGCTCGATGAGGAGGTTCACCTGCTTCACTTGGCGTTCGAAATCCTCCGCATCCTTGTAAAATCCGATCTGGTAAAGCATGTCCACCGGGGTGAGCAACTTGTCGGCTGGCAGCAGGCCTTGCGACAGGTTCACCCCGATCACATAATCTGCCCCCATGGCCTTGGCCTCCCTCACGGGGAAATTGCGGACCACGCCACCGTCCACGAGAACCGTATTTTCATGTGGAATGGCGGTGAAGACGGACGGGATGGCCATGCTTGCACGCACGGCTTTGGTAAGCTCTCCTTTGTTTAGCAATACGGGCTTGCCAGTCGCAGCATCGGTTGCCACACAGGCGAAGGGAATGGGGAGCTTTGAAAAATCCTTGACCTTGTAAATAGGGTAGAAGAGTTCCCCAAAGCGCAACCAGATTTCTTCTCCCTCGATAAAGCCGGAGAAGAACTTCGCTTTGCCGTGTTCAAATGGTATCTCCAGGGCGTAGTTCGCAAACTCGCGCTTTTCGTTCATGTTGATCAGCTCGATGGGAGGGCGGTTGGAAAACATCCGCGACCAGTCGATGTGGCGGGCGATGTATTCAATGTCGTTGCCGGAATAGCCGGCGGCGTAGAGTCCGCCCATGATGCTCCCCATGCTCGTGCCCGTGACTACATCTATCTTCAACCCGGCACTGTCAATCGCCTTGAGGATGCCAGTGTGCGCCAGGCCTTTTGCGCCGCCGCCGCTAAGTGTTAACCCAACCTTTGGACGGTCCGATTGACCGGCAAGTGTCAGCGGGATGAGAAAAAGGCAAGTGAAGAGACTTTTCAGGAGCATTGGGTTCACTACTTCACCACGAGCGGGGTGCCCCACACAGCATTGTTCTTTCCCCGGATCTCAAACGTGACTATCGGAGTTTTGCCCGACCAGTCAATGAGGATCATGCCGTAATTCTTTTCAATGATGAGCTTGCCCACGCGTGCACTGTTCTTTTCGTCAGGAGGCATTTCACCCTTGATGTTCCAGGTGTGGGTGAGGCCGCTCGATGTGATGTCATAAAGTGGCTTTGATAACCCCGGAAGATCAAGCTTTGATATTTCCGCCACGTGACGGTCGCCGGAGAGAATGAATGCGTTTTTCGGTTTGCACTTCACGAGCAAGTCCAACATTCTTTGCCGTGCCTTGGGGAAGTTGCCCCACTTCTCGTAGTAGTGGTCGTTGGCAATCAGTTGAATGCTGGAGCCAATGAGATGGACATCAGCTTTTGATTTCTTCAACTCTTTTTCCAGCCAGGCCCATTGCACCTCACCCAGTATATCGCCATCGGGGTTGGGATCATAGCGGTGGCCGGGAATGCTGGATCGAATGGTTGTATCGCGGAAATAACGCATGTCGAGCATGATCACCTTTACTCGCTTCCCTTTTGGCCCAAACGTGTGGGAACTGTACACTCCTTCGTGTGTTCGGATGGGGTCATCGGGGCCGATGTCGAAGAAGCGCAGGAACTCTTCCTTGCTCTCCTTTTTCTTGGCATAGAACTTTCCACCATCATTTTTGCCGTAGTCGTGATCGTCCCACGTTCCGATGATGGGACACTGCTTCAGCAGCGCCTGGTATCCCGGTAGGGCCTTCTGCTGGTCGTACTGGGCACGCATCCAGGTCATGTCGTGGGTGTCACCATATATATTGTCACCCAACAGGATACACAGTTGGGGCTTTTGCGCAGTGATTTCCGTCCACATCTCCTCATGCAGTTCTTCATTGCTGCAAGAACCAAAGGCGATACGGGTAAGGGCTGCCTGGCCGAAGCACCCCGTTGAAACGAGCAGAGAAAACAATAAAAGAAGACGAGCCATACGAATCAGTAAATACCGTGGTCAAGGTAATCCATCAGTACTAAATCTTGGCAATCATGGTCCCAAAAGACGTTGAAATTACACTGTGCCCTGTTTACCTTGGGCGAATGGACATTAACATATTGTGTCGCTTGCGGACCTTCCGGTTTCTCCTGGTTCTTATTCTGGCTCCGGCTCTCGGTGAAGCCCAGGCACTCTATGATTCGCTTCCTTACCTGCCCGAACTCAATGCCAAGCGCACCGCTGTGTTCAGGGCGGAAAAGGTTCGCAGTGGTTGCATAATTTTTCTGGGTAACAGCATCACAGAAGGTGGAAACTGGCGGGCCTTGCTAAACGACTCTTCCGTTCTCAACCGTGGAATCTCAGGCGACATCACGTTCGGGATTCTTAAACGCCTTGATGAGGTTACGCGTCACCACCCATCGAAAGTATTCCTCCTGATCGGCATCAACGATCTCTCCAAGAACATTCCGAATGGTGTCATCATCCAAAACATATTCAACATCGTTGGACAAATCCGGGCTCAGTCGCCGAAGACTCAGGTCTACGTCCAAAGCCTGCTGCCCTTGAACTCGGGCCACAAGAAGTTTCCCGCAGGATACAGTAAGCAAGCACAGGTGATGGAGATCAATGCCCAGCTGGAAAAGTACGCGGAAGCTCTGAAGTACACTTTCGTTAACCTGTATCCTGCTTTCCTCGATGATCACATGGCCCTCAATGTGTTGTACACCTACGACGGCCTGCACTTAAACAAAGCAGGGTACGCTCATTGGCTCGCCTGCCTGAAGAAGGAAAAATGCTTGTAGATTGCGCATCATGAGAGTGATTCGTGTGTTGTTGTTTCTGATCATTGTGGTTCCTGTGTCGGCGCAGTATCAGAACATCCGCTTGACAGAAGAAAAGGCGGGTCGGCCGCTTCCCGGTGAACCCTCTGTCATTATAAATCATGAAACAGTCGGTAACATCGTTGTCACCATGGGTTCAGACCAGGTTGTCTACTCAACCGATGAGGGAAAGACATGGAATGACTCCTTTGTAACGTCACCATTGGGTCGCGGTGGCAATGTCGGGCTCATTATTGACGCGAAAGGCAGAATCTACAATTTCCACCGGGCAGAGGGAGAAAAGCCCGGGGAAGGATATGACCATATCATTTGTCAACGATCCGAAGACCAGGGCAGGACCTGGAACGAAGGCTCGCTCATTGGCGGCAGCGCTGCCAAGAAGAATGACAAGTTGGGCGTTGCTGTGAATGCCAAAAAGCAGATGCTCTATGCCGGTTGGACACAATACGATCAGTACCCATCCACGGATGCCGGTTGCAAATCCAATGTGATGTTCAGCCTGGCATCCAATGCCGGCAACAAGTGGAGCAAGCCCATCATCATCAGTCATGTGCCTGGCTCATGTGTAAATGATGGCACCTCACCTGCCGGTGCAACGCCGGCCGTGGGCATGGAAGGAAGAATCTACATGACCTGGTCGAACAACGGCGTCATCTACTTTGATCGCTCGTACGACGAAGGAGAGACCTGGTTGGGCAACGATATGGCCATTGCCAAGCAGGAGGGTGGATGGGCGCTCGACATCCCTGGCTTTGGCAATACCTACAATGCACCGATCCTGATGATCGACAACAGTTCAAGCCGGTATCATGGCATTCTCTACCTGGTCTATGCTGACCAAAGAAATGGTTTGACTGATACAGACATTTGGTTGCATCGGAGCGTTCGGTTTGGCGACAGTTGGACAGCGGCTGTTCGCATCAACGGGGATGAACCGGGGAGGCAGCAGTTCTCACCGGCCATGGCAATCGACCAGGTTACCGGCAACGTGTTCGTCATGTATTATGATCGACGCAGTTACACGGATAACCAGACGGATGTTTACGTGGCTTTTTCAACTGACGGTGGTTCCAATTTTCGTGAAAAGAAAATCAGCGAGACGCCTTTTGTAGCGTCCCCCATCCCGTTCACTGACCACACTTCCATCTCTGCGCACAACGGCATTATCGTACCCGTTTGGACGCGCACCGACGATGGGAAAATCAGCATCATGGCGGCTATCCTTCGCGACGAAGAGCTGTTTAAGAAGTGAAATTGTTTCTGTCCGCAAATTCGATGAAAGGCGGGGTCAGCCTTCGACTGCGCTCAGGCTGACCAACTCCAACCAATTGTCATGCTGAGCACAGTCGAAGCACGACTGCACAGGCCAATTCATTGAGCTTTTACCATTATTAATTACCTTTGCGCCCTAAATCAAAAAAGCAATGGTAGCGGAAAGACTGGCGCATAAAGTCAAAGACATTTCATTGGCCGCATGGGGCCGCAAAGAGATAACACTGGCCGAGGCGGAGATGCCGGGCTTGATGGCCCTTCGGGAGGAGTTTGGTCAAAGCAAACCCCTCAAGGGCGCCCGAATCGCGGGTTGCCTTCACATGACGATCCAAACGGCCGTCCTTATCGAAACCCTGACTGCTCTTGGCGCCGAGGTGAGCTGGTCGTCGTGCAATATCTTTTCCACGCAGGATCATGCGGCGGCGGCTATTGCCCAGGCCGGGATTCCCGTGTTTGCCTGGAAGGGAATGAACGAACAGGAATTTGACTGGTGCATTGAGCAGACGCTTCATGCGTTCAAAGATGGCAAGCCATTGAACATGATTCTTGACGATGGGGGCGACCTCACTAACCTGGTACTGGACAAGAACCCCCAGCTGGTAGCGGGAATCAAGGGGATTTCTGAGGAAACCACTACTGGGGTACACCGGCTGATGGAGCGCATGCACGCAGGCAAACTGCCTCTTCCGGCTATCAACATCAATGACTCTGTAACGAAGTCGAAGTTTGACAACAAGTACGGTTGTAAGGAATCGTTGGTAGATGCGATCCGTCGCGCCACCGACGTGATGATGGCCGGAAAGGTGGCCGTTGTAGCCGGATACGGCGATGTAGGCAAGGGCTCTGCTGCTTCGCTTCGCGGAGCCGGTGCAAGAGTAATTGTAACTGAGATTGATCCGATCTGTGCACTCCAGGCCGCCATGGATGGATTTGCAGTGAAAAAGATGGACAGCGCGGTTAAAGATGCTGACATCATCGTCAGTGCCACCGGAAATCACGGCATCGTTGTAGGCCGTCACTTTGAGTCCATGAAGGACAAGGCCATTGTTTGCAACATCGGTCACTTCGACAACGAGATCGACGTTGCTTGGCTGAACAAGAATGCATCCAAGGATACGGTGAAGCCCCAGGTAGACCTTTACACCCTGAAAAATGGTCGCCAGGTTATCCTGTTGGCGGAAGGCCGGCTTGTGAACCTCGGTTGCGCCACGGGCCACCCCTCGTTTGTAATGTCGAATTCATTCACCAACCAAACCCTTGCACAACTCGAGCTCTGGACGAATACGAAGAAATACGAGAACAAGGTGTACATGCTTCCCAAGCACCTCGATGAAAAAGTAGCGCGCCTGCACCTGAAGAAGATTGGCGTGGAACTTGAGGAACTGAGTGCTGATCAAGCCAAGTATATTGGTGTGAATGCCCAAGGTCCGTTTAAGCCGGATTACTATCGCTACTGAAAACAGTAATCGGTGATCGGTAAGCGGTAATCCGTGGAGTACCCACTGTTGAACATTCGCGTCGTCGATCTTCGGCGATCCACTGTTCACCGATCACTGATTACCGATTACCTCTTGCTTTATCGAGCAGTTTACTGAGCTGACGGGCTTCCGCTTCGGAGAGACTGAGTATCTGCTTCTCAGTACGGTCAATCTTCTTGTCAATTTCTTTGAGTACAGCCAATCCGGCCTTCGTGATTGACACGTCCGTTGCCCTTTTGTCGTTGGGGCACTGACTGCGCTGGATCAGGCCCTTGCGGGCGAGGCGGTCGAGGAGGCGTGAGATGTCGGAGTTTCGCTCCAGCATGCGCTCTTTGATTTCGGCGCCAGAGATCGACTTACCCTCCTGCCCGCGAAGGATGCGCAGGATATTGAACTGCGAGGCTGTGATGCCGAACCCCTTGAAGAACTCTTCCTGGTGGGCAGCAAGCCAACCTGACGTGAAGGTCAGGTTGATCAAGGCCTTGTGGTGATCGTTCCGGAAACGGTCTTGTTTGATTTCTTCTTCGATTTTCACGGGTGTTTAAAAAAAGAAAGCCCTGTTTTGCGACAGGGCTTTCCGTAATATGAAATCCCTACTTATCCTTTTACAAATTCGCCGTTTGCGATGAGATTAACTTCCTCGCTCAACATGGCGCCACCAGGTTTGCCTACGCCGAAGTCCGTGCGCTTGAACATGCCTGTTACTTTAAGTCCGATGACTTTCTTGCCGCGGCGGTCGATGGGACCGTTTACGGTAACTGCCAATTCGACGGATTTGGTTACGCCCTTGATCGTGAGATCGCCGACCAGTTTGTATTTGTTGCCTTCGACCTTCGTGAACGAAGTGCTCTTGAAAGTGAGCTTCGGGAAGGCAGCGGCGTTGAAATAGCCTTCGCTATTCAGATCCTTGTCGCGGTTCTCGTTGTCGGTATCGATGCCGGCGATGTCGGCTGAAATATCGAACACGGCGTCAGAGAGGTCGTCCTTGGAAGACGTGATGGTGGCCTCGAAGGTCTTGAAACTTCCCTCCACGTCGGAGATCATGAGGTGGGTAATGCTGAAGCCCAGCTTTGCATGGGCCTTGTCGACGTTCCAGGTCTGGGCCTGCACGCCGAAAGCAGCGATAACGAGTGCGAAAATGGCAATGGTCTTTTTCATAGTTTTTATTTGGTGATGCAATGGTAACTGAAAACGGAATATATATGTTTAAACATGCATTTTCTTTCTATTAACCTTCTGATCCTGAGGCGAATTGTTTTCAACAATCGCTCCAGTTTCGAAGCGAAGGAGTACCGCAGATTGGGTCAGAAATCAGAGATTCAACCAATAGGTGAGCTTAATCACCACTGACCGTAGCTTGGGAGCCCCCAGGTAGAAGAAATCACCGTTGATATTGGTCTCGGCAAAATAGTTGTCAGTGTACACCAGGAACAAGTCCGATACTGGCGCAAAACGCCACTGCAGGCGGGAGTTGATGTTGAGGTTCTGAATCTGGCTGTTGTACTGGATGTAGGTTGTCCAGAATACCTTTCGTGAAAAGGTTAAATCCACCCTTGGCCCGATCAACAGCAGGTCTGAATTGTTGTAGGGCTTGGGCAGCCGGATTCCGTTGTAGGAGAAATCAAGGGACAGGTTGCCATGCGGCTGAAAGCGATAGTTCAGGCGCCCCGTGAGGTTCATCCGGTAGCCGTTAAAGTACCCGCCGGAGCGTGTGTTCAACTCGACACTGAACCTGCGCCGCGCGTCCGAGAGAAAACTCCCAATGAAGACATAGGGATTGTAAGATGTTCCGGCCGGGAGTTCCAGGCCGCCGCTGCCACTGGGGTCAAAAGGGTTGAACAGAAATGTGTACTCTTTTCGGAAGCGTAGCAGCAGCGTGGCCGTATTGGTGAACGTGAACCGGTACATGAGGTTCACATCCCAGTCGAGATAACCGTACTGCTTGTTGCCGACCATATCAAAATCAAAACCCGGGCCGTGCTTTTGAATAGAGCGCGAGACAGGGTAGAAGTTCAACCACGAAGTGGACGCCAACTGGTGGATGTTCGTGCGACGAACAAAGCCAACCTCGGGATTGTAGTGCGCACCCACATGTTGGGTAAACCATTCCGACTCAAATTGAACGTCCGCGTATCGGATGAATGCGCCCGTTGAAAAAGTGGAATCTTCTTTTAGCTGGTCGAATGACTGGTGGTACCAGAACTTTCCATTCCACTGGTTGTCTTTGCTAAGAAGGTTATAGTCAAGGCCAAGAACGCGGTTATAGGATTTGGGGGTTAACGTAAACTCACCGCCCAGCGAATCGGCGACGGCCTGTTTGTTCACGAAAATGAATGCCACGTTGGATCGTGCAAATACCTTTTGCTGGGCGGACACCACAGAAAAGTTCGTCGACGGAATACCCAGCTGCTTGTCGCGGCCCGCCTGCATGGTCATTACACCAATGCGGAGGTTGTTGTTGATCTTCCCGCTCAGGCGAGCACCGGCATAGATGGTGTTTTGAAGATTCTGACCCGTGGCCGAGTCGCGTACGACACCGATCCGGCGGGAAAAGAATGGTGTCGTGCTCTCGCCTCCGAACGTTGCGAACAGGTCTGCGTTTTCCAGGAAGAACTGCCTCCGCTCCGGATAAAAGATCTCAAATCGATCGAGATTGGTTACCTGCTGATCGACCTCCACCTGTGAGAAGTCGGGGTTCACCGTCAGGTCAAGATTCAGTGCAGAGCTTACGGCGATCTTGGCGTCGCCACCCAGGGTAAGTTCCTTTTCAGCCGGCGTACCATCCTCAAAGTCCTTCGTAGCCCTTGCGGCCGTATATGGAATCAAAGAAATGTTTGGCCCTGGCGATGCCAATGGGGAATCCCAATTGAGCTTTCGCGTAAAGGCAAGATTGATCAGAGGGTACACCCGGGGAATGGGCGACCATGTCGAGCGCTCTGCGTAGTGGCTGTCGATGCGGTAGAAGTTCATGTTCCACTGCGACAATCCCGACTGGTAACGGATGGACTTGAAGGGTATGGCAAACTCGCACACCCATTTGTCATCCAGTATTCGTGCTTCCGAATACCACTTGTTGTCCCAGTTGAGCGAAAGGTCATCCGAAGTCCCGCCCCCTTTGGCGATAAGTCCTTCCCGCTGCACGCCAAAAGGGTTTACGCCGAACTGGAAGGCGTTCGTATTATCTTGGTAGGTGTCGAACGCTACGACGAAGGCATCGTTGGCTTCGCCCCGGAAATCACGTCGCAGTGAGGGGGTAACATACTTTCGCGGCTCAGTGTTGTGCATAACCGCAAACAGGTAGATGAAGTGTTCGTCGTAGGTCATTCTCACCTCTGTCTCGGCCCTGGCGAAGGAGGAATCGAAAGGGAAATACTGCATGAATTGGTTGGCGACATCGGCTGTCGACCAATCAGCCTCATTCATCTCCCCGTCAATGGCAATGGGTCCGGTCGCCTTGCGAATGACAAGGCCTGCCGGCTGTCCGAACCCCATGGTGATCAGACCTACAAAGACGATCAAGAGCGTGATTCTCACGAAAAGAATTCTAGCCGGTAAGAATACGGAAAGTTGCTTTGACCTCCATCTCCGGGAACCGATGAATACCTAATCCCTTAATCCTTTTCATCCTTCCATCCTTCAATCCTTACATCCTTCCATCAAGGTCACAGATAGAAGGGACTGGTCAAGGCCCGGTAGGCAGGGGCATGCGTTGAACCATCCGAATACAAATACAAGTCGGCGACTTCCGCAGTTCTCAGTTTCCGACCAAAACTCATAAGGGCCCGCTCCTGCGGTTTCCCACTCCGGGTAAAGAACGCCGTCAGTCGGTTCACATGAAGCCCAGCCTTGGCTGCGTCGGCGATGAATGCTTCAGCTTCTGCAGGCGGTAGGATCAAGTCAAAGTGCCCGTCGAGTGCCAGCAAACGGGCAACAGCGCCGATGAGCTCGGCGTGCCCCAGCGACATGTCGTGACGAGCTGTCGCCCGGCGATTGTCCGGTGGAGGCAGGCTGTCGGAGAAGAATGGCGGATTGCAAACAATCAGATCGTATGGTGCTGCCTGGTGGGATTGAATCGCGCCATGGATGACGCGGACTTTGTTCGGCCATGGGGATCTCTTGACATTTTCCATGGCACGAGTAGCATCAGGTTGCCCCAATTCGATTGCATCGATTGACGTTGTGGTACCCGTGCGCTGTGCAAGCATCAACGCAATGATGCCGCAACCAGTACCGATATCCAGGGTGCGAGAGGCGTTTGCAACTTCACACCAAGCACCCAGGAGCACGCCATCCGTGCCCACCTTCATGGCGCAGTCGTCGTCGTTAACAGTGAATTGCTTGAATCTAAACTCGGCCACAATCAGGGAAGCGCGGCGATCACTTGCCGGGTAAGTCCTTCAATGTCGAATCCGTGATGACTGACGCCAAGGCGAACAAGAACTAGTTTCTTCGAAGGAATGATGAATACATTTTGTTCCTCGGCTCCCTCGGCTCCAAATTCATCCTTGGGGACGCCGGGATGATACTCTTGAGGGTTGCCATCGACTCCGGCATTGAGCCAGAACTGCGCACCATACTGACCAATGGGCGCTGCCGGTGCAGGCGTTGAGGTGTATTTGACCCAGCCTTCCGGCAGTATGCGTTCGCCATTCCACATACCATCGTTGAGATACAACAAGCCGAAGCGCGCCCAATCGCGTGCGCAGGCATATGCGTAGGATGATCCAACCCATGTGCCTGATGGGTCAGACTCAACGAGGAGTGTTGCCATGCCAATCTTGTGAAACAGGTTTTCGTAACAGTAACGCGGATAGTTTGCATCACCGACGGTTTGCCGAATCATGCGTGAAAGAATGTTGGTTGTGCCGCTTGAGTATTCCCAATGTTCGCCGATGGGGTACTTGAGTTCCTGGGACGCGGCAAACGCGCCCATATCGTCGCTGTGAGAAAACATATTGTGGAAAGTGCCCGGAGAAAAGTAGGATTCACTCCACGCAAGGCCGCTGCTTGCCTGCATGAGATTGTTTAGGGTAATATTTTGTCGATCATCGGATTGCCATTCGGGTACAGGTGCCGGTGCTTCCAAACTCAACTTACCCTCCTTCACCAGCATGGCAATCACGCCATTGGTGAGGCTCTTGGTCATCGACCATCCCATCAGCATTGAATGACGGTCAATTCCAGCAGCGTAACGCTCGCCCACCAACTGCCCGTCGTACACCACTAAGACAGCGAGCGTGTTCTTGGGTTTTTCCGGATTGGGTTCTGCGAAGGCATTTTCAATGGCTGCCTGAATACCATCGTAATTGACTCCCGCAATCAGCGTGTCACGAACCTGGTCACCCATAGGCCATGCCATCGTGTCCTGGTTGTAACGAACGGGTTCAGGCAACGCCAGTGTTTTGCTCCTGACTTCCTCTTCACTTTGCTTTGCCAGCAAGGTACAGCCATACCCTTTGCGATAGATGGACGTGCGGGTTTCCCAGAGGTAAGTAGCAGTTACTGAAACTGAATCTTTGAATTCAAATTTCGCCTTGTTCAATGTGGCAAAAATCATCAACTCCCTGTCCAACACACTTTGCTGGGTCCGACCCTCCACATAAACACACGAGCACATGATTTTAGAAGCCATGCCGGCAAGAATCGGGGGAAACTTAATCCCGAGATATGAGGCAATGGCGATCACTACTCCGAGGAGTAACAGAAGGCTGTACTTGAGGATCCTTTTCATAGGCAAAGGTTTGCTGTGCGATGCGGGAAGCTACGAAGCTTCACCAAGTGGTTTGAATTGCTCAAAGGCCTCCCGGCAGTCGTTACAATAATGCAGGGACCGACAAAGCGTCGGGCCAAAGGGACTCTTCATCACCGTGTTTGTGCCGTTGCATCGAGGGCACTTTGCATGCTCCAGTACGTCGATGTCGACGATTAGCCCCTTGAGTGCTGGTGGAGGTGCGAGGCCGTACTTGCGAATGGCCTCTTTACCTTTTTCGGATAGAAGATCCGAGTTCCAGCTTTTTTTCAAGGTCACATTTACTTCAGGGCTCTCCACTCCATGATTCTTCAGCACCGACACTACTTCGTTGCGCATGTAGTCCATGGCCGGGCACCCGACGAACGTAGGTGTCATTTCCACACGCACGCGCGCACCATCAACGGCTACTTCGGTGATCACGCCGAGATCGACAAGAGAGATTACCGGAATCTCCGGGTCCTTGACTTCTTCCAACCAGCCGAGAACAATCTCTTTCGTCATGGGTACACGATGTCGTATGATCCAGGGATCACCTGGTTGAGGTGGTGTTTCATGTGCTTCACATAATCGGCGGCTAGCCAGATGATGGTTTTCAAACTCTTCTCGCCCTTCCCGGTGTCGCATTGTTTTGAGTAGTTCTTCTCATCCATATACGACAACACCGTGGCGATCCTGTGGTTCATCAGGATCCACAGGGTAACGACCGTATCAACCGGTGCCTGGTGGTATGCGTTGGCCTTTACCCAGAAATTCTGGTCATAGATGATGTGGGGAGGCTCCTCTTCATACTGGCCGGTGACGAATCGGCGAAGGTTGCTGTGAGCGGAATCGATGAGGTGCCCGATGACTTCGATGCGACTCCATTTGTCGGGTCGAGGCCTCGAGCGCATGTCATTCTCCCCAATGGCGCGAAGCTTTTCCATAAAACCTGCGATGGTCAGGTTCAGGTCATCGACGATGGCTTTCATTTCCTTGGTCATAGGATCTCCCATTTACCGTTAGCGTCCTTTACGTACTTGCAGCCGTTGCTCATTTCATGCGACGTTCGGCCGTTTGCTTCGGTCACTTGCCGTTTTTCATAAACGCGGATGCCGTTGTTTTCCCTCGTAAGAAACAAAGAAAGGGCTTGCACCGACCCCGCAACGTCGCTGAGCAACTGGTCTTCCCCTTCCCGCATGAATGCACTACTCATAGAAGCTGTTGGCTATTGGCCTTTGGCTCTTGGCCTGCGTTCCCAAACGGCAAAGTTAAGGTATTCAGTAATTAGAATGGATAAAGGAGAAGTTTGGGGACCTCTCAAAAGCCAAAAGCCAACAGCCAAAAGCTACTCGTTAGCTTTTGTCGCGCTTTGTGAGGTAGAGAACGTACGAAGCAGTAATTACCACCACGAACCACCCCACCGCCCAGGCGTGGAGATTGATCTCGGGGAAACGCTTCATCCAATAGAGTGACGCGTAGTTGTAAGGATACACGTACGAGTATTCCCACGCGACAATGAGGAGTCCGGCGACCATGAGGACAACGCCCGTACCCACAGGAACAAGAAAGTTTCGAAACTGGAGCGCCAGGAGGAATTGAATGGCCACAATAGGCAGGTTGTCGACAAAATATAAGGCGCTTTCGCGGGCGAAGTGGAGCCATGGAAATGGAGCAGGCGGGTAGGGGATCGCATCAATAACCAAGGAAGGGATCAGTGCCGTCAGATAAATGCCGATGTTGAACAGGATGAACAACTGTGCCATCATGACCAGCAACACCATGAACTTTGTGATGAAGATGGTCGTGTACGATTGAGGTGTCGAATGCCACTGTTTCCACGTGTTGTTTTTGTATTCCAGCTGTGTGAGCAGTGAAATGGCCAGCACAATCCCCATGGGGAGCAAGAGAATATTCATCGACTGCCACGCGTTGTGGAAGGAACCCACCCAGTAACCCGGCGCGGCAAACTTTGCAGGCGCATCATTCGGGCGGAGGATCGTGATCAGGGTAATCATGAATGGAGTGAAAAAGGCGCCGACCAGCACTAGCCAGGATGCAAGGCTGCCTTTTCGCTTCAGCCATTCACTTTGAAAACTGTTTAATAAGGCTACCATGACTATTGATTAACTACTTCCAGGAAAATGGCCTCGAGGTCGTTCTTGCGGGTGGTGATCTCAAAGACACCGATGTCCCGCTGCACAAGTTGTCGGGTGATTTCGGCCATGCGGTCCCGGCTGATCACCGGGATCAATACCTGTCCGTTCTCGCGGCGGGCTTCCAGGTTGCAGTCTGCCAGAAACCTGATGGTGCCTTCCGGGTCGGTGGTCCCCAGCACGAGACAGGCAGTTCGGTGCTGTCGTTCCTTCAGGTTTTCGAAAGTTCCCTGGAACAAAAGTTGACCTTTGTGAATGATGCCTACGTGTGTTACCAGTTTCTCGATTTCTGGCAGGAGATGACTTGAAACGAGCACGGTGATACCGTTCTCCCCACTCAGCTTCCTGAGAAGTTCGCGCATCTCAATAATGCCGTTTGGATCAAGGCCGTTCGTGGGCTCGTCGAGGATTAGCAGTTCGGGAGAATGTAGGAGTGCCATCGCAATGGCCAGGCGCTGCTTCATGCCCAGCGAAAACTGACCGGCCTTTTTTGACCCCGTTCCGGCCAGTCCTACGAGCTCCAACACAACCTGTATGCGCGTTGTGGGGCAACCGTACACACGCTGGAGGATACGAAGATTCTCAGAGGCGGAAAGGTGATTGTAGAGCGATGGTGATTCGATGAGCGTGCCGACCCGACGCAGAACCTCCAGCCTATTTTCTTCAAATGCCTTTCCGAAGAAGGAGATCTTCCCTTTCTGGTTCCTCAACAGGCCCAAGGCCAGCTTAAGCGTGGTGGTCTTGCCTGCGCCGTTCGGCCCCAGGAAGCCATAGATGCTTCCGGCAGCGACTTTCAGGTTCAAATCGTCCAAGACCCGGTCCTTGCCGTAGTGGTAGGTGAGGTTCTGGGTTTCAAGGACAAACATGGCGTGGAGACGACTCCTGGAGACAATTGTTACAAGAGCGGGTGATTCGCCCGTTGGAAATCTGGCTTACTAGTCGAAACTTGATCCCATGTCTCACCTGCGGATATGTCTTGTTCTCCTGCTCCTGGCGGCCTCAGCGCAGGCCCAACCGGTGGATGGCGTGAACATCCGTGAAGTTTTCATCCCGATGGGCGACGGCATTCGTCTTGCCGCTGACCTCTACATCCCGGAGCATCTAGCGGCTACTGAAAAACTGCCGGTCTTGCTGGAGTACCTCCCGTATCGCAAGGATGAAGGCCGCCGGAACCGGTTTGGATTGTTCGCTTACTTCGTCAAGCGCGGGTACATCGTTGCGCGCGTGGATATCCGGGGTACGGGCAGGAGTGAGGGCCAACTGGTTCCCTATGAGTATTCTGAGGAGGAGCAACGAGACGGGGAGATCGTCATCGACTGGCTTTCCCGGCAAACATTTTCCAACGGCAACGTTGGCATGTTCGGCATCTCCTGGGGAGGCTTCAACGCGATACACATGGCCATGCGGAGGCCTCCGGCGCTTAAGGCCATTATTACCCTGATGTCAACCGACGACATTTACCAGGACGACGTCCACTTCATGGACGGGATGATGCATGTTGATGCCTACGAGATTGGGCAGGACTTAAGTAATATCCTCCCCGGTGCACCCGACTTTATCCTTGACGAGAAATATTTCCAGAACCGGTTCGAGACGACTCCATGGTTGCTTCAATACAAGAAGCAGCAGCGCGATGGCCCGTTTTGGGACCGCGCTTCCTTGAACTCGGATTATACTAAGATTGACATTCCAGTCTTTGCGATCGGTGGCTGGTACGATGGCTATCGCGACGCTGTCTTCAGGATGTTTCAATCCTTAAAGGCGCCGGTGAAGGCGCTCATCGGCCCGTGGAATCACACGTTTCCCAATTGGGCAGATCCGCCGCCGGCCATCGAGTGGCGGGCGGATGCGGTGCGCTGGTTCGATCAATGGCTGAAAGGAAAGCAAACAGGAATAATGGAAGAGCCTCGCTTCTCCGCATTCATTCGCGACTGGCATCCGCCGGGAGCGGCGTTGGACAGCATTCGAGGAAGGTGGCACCATGTGAATCAGTTGCCTACCCCGGCTTCATCCAACAAAACCTGGTTGATGGCATCCAACAAAAAATTGAATTCGACGCAGGTGAGCGAATCGTCGTTGTTGACCATGGCCTATAAGCCATCCGCCGGACCGGAAGTGGGCGGGTCGGTGATGTGGTGGGGCGATTGGTCTCCAGATCAACGTGTCGGTGATTCGACGAGTCTCACTTTCGAGACCGATCCCCTGGAGGAGGACGTCACGGTTCTGGGCTTTCCGAAGGCTCACCTTACTGTTTCGGCTACCGCGCGTCGTGCTAACTGGTTTGTTACGTTGAATGATGTTGCACCGAGCGGCGCCACTACGATTGTGACCGGCGCGGGTGCGAACGGTACGCACCGTTTGTCGTCGGTGGAACCGCGCGACATTGACCCTGGCAAGGAATTCCAGCTTGATATTGAACTGCACGCTACTTCCTGGATTTTCCGCAAGGGCCATCGCATCCGCGTTTCAGTGAGCAATGCCTTGTGGCCGATGATTTGGCCTTCACCGGGTTCATTCACATCTTCATTGCGTGTTGGAGGGGAGGGAGGTTCTGGCATCGAACTGCCCCTCTTGCAAAGTGACGGTATGGCCAAAAGTACATTTCTGTTGCCAGATGAGAATCCGAAGCTCCCTGGCTACGCGTCGATTGACGCGGGCACCAACTCAGGCTTTGCAGAGGTCGAGGGCTTCACGCGCGATGCGAAAAAGGGGACCGCCACGCTCCGGATGGCAAATGAAGACGGCGCGCAATATCCTTGGGGGAAAGTGTTCGGAACGGAGGCGATCACCCATACTGTCAGCGACAAGAATCCGGCGGAAGCCCGGCTGGAGAGCCGCTACACAACGCGGGTGGAGCTCCCTCATCGGACCTTGCTTTTTGAAGGCCGGTTGGTATTCAGCAGCGACACGAAGTACTTTTACTACGAATACACAAGGACGATCACTGAAAATGGCAAACTCATTCGATCTCGGACGTGGGAAGAGAAAATTGTGAGAGACTTCCACTAAATCCCAAATCCCAAAATCCAAATCCACCACGGCATGCTCTCTACCAAAGCCTACGCAACTCACGGTCCAAAGGAACAGCTCGTTCCATTTACATTTGACCGTCGCGAACCCCGTCCGCACGATGTGGTGATTGAAATTCTCTATTGTGGCGTCTGTCACAGCGATTTACACCAGGCGCGCGACGAGTGGGGAGGTTCGTTGTACCCGATGGTGCCCGGTCATGAGATCGTTGGAAAAGTAACCCGGGTGGGAGCAGACGTGAAGGCCTTCAAACCCGGCGACCTGGCTGGCGTCGGCGTGCTCATCGACTCTTGCCGGAAATGCAAGCCTTGCCAGGATGGGTTGGAGAACTATTGCACGGAGGGAATGACCGGAACCTACAACGCATATGAACGCGATGGCAAAACCCTGGCGCAAGGTGGATACTCGAACCAGATTGTTACCGATGAGAATTATGTCCTACATGTTTCGCCAAAGCTTGACCTGAAGGCGGTGGCCCCGCTGCTGTGCGCTGGGATCACCACCTACTCGCCACTTCGATACGTGGGAGTGAAGGCAGGGATGAAGGTTGGAGTTATTGGCCTGGGTGGACTTGGCCACATGGGGCTTAAGTTTGCTGTCTCTTTTGGAGCGGAAGTCTCGCTCATCACCACCAGTGAGTCAAAGTCAGCCGATGCGCGGAGGCTGGGGGCGCAGAACGTTGTTCTTTCGACAGACAAGGCGATGATGAAGAAGCACGATAGCTACTTCGATGTGCTGTTGAATACGTTGTCAGCCAACCATTCGTACAATCAGTATTTGAAATTGTTGGCCTTAAACGGGGTGATGATCATCGTTGGCCTCCCCACCGATGCCAGCGAGGTTCAACCATTTACCCTGTTGAAAAACCGCCGAAGCATGATTGGATCAGGCGTGGGAGGCATCAAGGAGACGCAGGAGATGCTCGACTACTGCGCGGAGAAGAACATTGTTGCCGACGTGGAAGTCATCCCCATCCAGAAGATCAACGAAGCTTATGAGCGCATGCTGAAAAGCGATGTGCGGTATCGTTTCGTCATCGACCTGAAGTCGTTGAAGTGATTCGGTCAGCCTGAGCGCAGTCGAAGGCTGTCCTCCTGCTACTCGCTGCGCAAGGAATCAACCGGGTTGGCCCGGGCAGCTTGAAGCGTACGCAATCCAACCGTGAGCATCGCGATGACCAGGGCCAGGATACCGGCGAGGGTAAATGTCCCAACCCCGAGCGACACCCGGTAGGCAAAGTCGGAGAGCCATGCATCCATCACATACCAGGCAGCCGGAATCGCCGCGAGGCCTGCAAAGGCGACGATGGCGAGGAATTCCCACGAAATCATGACCACCAACCCCAGAACGGTCGCTCCTAGTACCTTCCGGATTCCAATTTCCTTTTTCCGGCTCTCAATGGAGTAGGAAACCAGGGCGAATAGGCCGAGGCTGGCAATGAGCACCACCACCAGCGAAAAGCCCAGGAACAACTGTCCGCGTTTGGCATCAGCTTGATAATATTCCTCGAAACGGGAGTCAAGGAAAGTGTACTCAAGGGGATTTTCCGAATCGATCTTTGCATTAACCTCCTTCAAGTTCGCCAGTGTCTTATCCCAGTTGTCCGTCTTGACCCGCAAGGTATAGTAATCAATGCGTTGAATGACCGTATTGGCGTATGCGAATATGAGGGGTCCCATTTCCTGCCGGAACGAATCGAAGTGAAAATTATCTGCCACGCCGATAACCTCCACAACGAATGGTTTTTCCAGTGTTTCCACGCTTCCCCCCCAACGAACAGCAGCGATCTCAATCGTCTTGCCCACCGGGTCGGTAAGTCCAAGTGATTCAACGGCAAGTTTGGTCAGGACTACCTTCAGCGAATCTGCGCGGTCGCCACTAAATGTTCGGCCCTGGAGTAAAGGGATGTTATAGGTAGAGAGGAAATCCTTGTCGATTCCCATGTAGGTCATTTCAGTTGTGTTGGCCATCCCATCCGCCTTGACCTGGGCCACGGGAATAGATTTCCACTCTCCAGGCACACGCGTGGAGGTGCTGATCTGGAGTACTTCGGGTACCCTGGCAAATTCCGCTTTCACACTCTCAAAATTCCTACGAAGGCGGTCACTGTTAATGTCGATGACCAGGAGGTTGGAAAGGTCGAAGCCCAAGTCCTTGCTCCGCATGTATTGCAACTGCCGATAGATCACCAGGGTGGAGGCTATCATCATTATGGAGACAGCAAATTGTGCCGCCACCAGCAATTTGCGCATAGGAAGGCTCCGGGTTCCGCCACTAAAATCTTTCTTCAAGGCATCCGAGGGCATCACCCTTGAAATAATGTATGCCGGGTACAAGGACGAAAGAATGCCTGCCCCAATCATTACAACACCAAGTACAGTGACCCACAATACCGGCATGTTCCGCAGGTCGAGATCTTTTTGAGTGAAGGCATTAGCGTAAGGGAGGATGATCTGAAGCATGGCCAGTGCAATAAATAGGGC
Organism: uncultured Ohtaekwangia sp.; assembly: GCA_964549855.1. Taxonomy (GTDB): domain Bacteria; phylum Bacteroidota; class Bacteroidia; order Cytophagales; family Cyclobacteriaceae; genus ELB16-189. The sequence continues at coordinate 60,889 of CAZJWV010000008.1, forward strand.
CACACCAGAAAGCAGGATGGCCTCGCCGGTAAACTGCGCAATGAGCTGTCCTTTCTGCGCACCCAGCGTCTTTCGCGTGCCGATTTCCCGAGTGCGACGATAAGCCGCCGCCGTGGTCAGGTTCATATAATTAAGGCAGGCAATGAGCAAGATGAGGAAGGAAACAGCCGCGAACAGGTAGATATAAAAGGGCTTGATGCCGTTGCTGTCGAGGCCCTCACCCTGGATGCCGGCGGAGTGCAAATGAATGTCTTTCAATGGTTGAAGAGTAAACTTGTTCCGGAATGGCTTGTCGGCCGGATAGTGGGCCTTCGCCAACTGATCAAATTTCTCTTCTACAACGCCAAGATCAGCGTTGGGCTTCAACTTGATATACGTGACGAAACTGTGTGAGGTCCAATCTGTGGTAAAGGCCCTGGTCCACCACGAGAACACCGTCGGCCAGGTATCTTCTGAAAATATAATGTCAATCTGGAGGTGAGAATTCTTTGGCATCTCTTTAAGAATGCCGGTAACCGTGAACTCAACAGGGGTGCGGGTGCCGTTAGTGTCGGGCCTGCGGCGAATACTCGACCAAAGACTTTTTCCAAGTGCTGGTTCATTGCCGAAATACTTCCTGGCGAGCCGTTCGCTGAGGACCACCCCATCTGGCTTGCGGAGCGCAGTGGCAGGGTCACCTTCAAGAAGGGGAAAATCAAAGAAGCTGAACAAGTTTGGGTCAATGGTCATCAATGGTTCGTAAGATCGTGTGGCAGGATCATTGCCCAGCGTGAGACGACCCAGAACCAGGATGCGAACAGCATCTTCCACTTCCGGGAACTGCGCGACGCTCTCTGGGCCCAACAGGGCAGCTACGTTGCCGATGGTCCTCTTCGTTCCATCCTCCTGTTGCTCTTGTTCCAGGAGGCGATAGATTCTACCCGAATCACGGTGGAACAGGTCGAACGACAACTCATCATGCAGGTACAGCGCGATGAGCATGAAGCAGAGAAAGCCGAGGGTCAGACCGAAGATGTTGATGGCCGAGAAGGTCCGGTTCTTGAGCAGATACCGCAGTGCGATCTTGAAGTAACTGGTGAGCATAGTAGGAGTTGTTGAACCGCACTATTCCAATTTGGTTCCAGAAAAAATGCTGTTCATGGAACCAAAAACGCTGTTTTTATTACGGATTGTGTCCGCAACCGCATCAAGGTTGGTCGCTCGCGGACGCCCTGCGCTCCTGCCTTCATTTCATTGCCGCGGGCAGGCAGGGTGACTAGTTCTTGCGGATGAAGATGAATTCGCCACCCTCGTCGCCGACCTGACCCACCTCGCCATATTGCGGCACCTGGGAGTTGGGGCTGCTCTCGATCACGGTGCGCCGCAGCCCGCTGAATAGTTCCTCGGCGGTGAGGTAAGGCTCCTGGTTGCTGGTCAGCCGTTGGACCAGCGAGGAGATGAACACGCTGCGATCCGGGACTTTCTCCAGGGTTCCGCTAGTCATTGCTTTGCGGCTCTTGCGGAGATAAAGAGTTTCAATGGCGGTAGAAGCATTTTCAAAGACAGCCCGGCTCTTGAAGATACCGCCGGAGAAACAGGCATCGGTGATGAGCAAGGTGTGCCTGGCTGGAATTCCGCCGATATAATCACGAAGCGTTCCATTGGAAATCCACGAGGAGCGACGATTGGTCTCGGCATCGGAGGGAAGCCAATAACCCTGCTCCAATTGCGAATCCCAGTAGCCATGCCCGGCGTAGAAGATGAGGAGGTTGTCCATCTTGTCCAGCCGGCTCTGCAACTCATCAAACTTCGCGTACATCGTGTTGCGATCCGGATTGGTGAGCACCATGACGTTTTCTTCGAGGAAGGAATAGTTTTTCACCAACGCATCTTTTAAGCGGGTCATGTCCTTTATCGGCTGGTCAAGGTCAGTAATATTGGGATCCTTGTAGTCCTGGACGGCGATGAGGATGGCGTGATACTTCCGCTCGTCCACACTGCCGCTGAAGGGTTTATGCTCGATGCGCAGTTTCTGTTCTATGCGATTCCCCACTTTGTCGGTAGCCGTCAACGTAAGTACTTGCTCACTGTTGTTCGGAATCTTGAATTCCATCAGGTAACGATCGGGGAGATTCTTGTCGGCACTAAGAGTAGCTCCATTGATGGCGACTTCTTTTATCCCACTAAGGTCTGTGATCTCCAGCAACACCCGCACGGAGCTTTGATGCACCACGGACATCCGGGAGCCGGTGGCATCTTTGGTTTCCAGGAGCTTCGGGCTGATGATCGCGATACTCGGAGGCGATACATCATACGGCTTCCAAGGCGCAATCTGTAGGGCAGAGCAATCGTAAAGCATGACGGTGGTATTCAGGTCTGCTACCGCAATCCACTTTCCGTCGAGGGAAAACGGCGAGGCGCCAACCATTTTCCTGTGCTTGTCTAGGCGTTGAACGACCTTTCCGTTAACGTCCTGAACAATGGCATAGCCTTGGGCCACGGAGGAGATTACGTACTTCCCATCCGGGCTAAAGTGCACGTCGGTGACCCAATCTTTGTTCTGTGGAAATATTGCTTTGATCTTACCTGTAGCCACGTCCCACAACTTTACATAGTGATCGTAACTTCCGGTAGCGAGTGTTTTTCCGTCTTCACTGAACGACACCGACCGCACCCAGTCCTTGTGGCCACTCAGGGTGCTGATCAATTGACCGGTTTCGACATTCCATAGCATGACCTGCTTGCCGGCCGTTCCCGACGCGAGCATCCGCCCGTCCGGGGAGAATTGGAGGGTGAGGACCTTTTCATTTTGTGCGACGAAAGCCGCCACCTTTTCACGGGTGGAGACATCCCAGATACTGATCTTGCCTTCGTCATTACATGTTGCGAAGAGCCTTCCTGCGGGGCTGAATGAAACATCACGCACCAGCCCGGTTTCCCCGTTGACTTTAAGAAGTTTGGATTCCTGAAAATCGTAGACCGAGAAACCACCGTCCTCACTTGCCGAGGCGAGGTACCGATTGTCGTAGCTGAAGGCGAGCGTGGTGATCTTGGCGTTGTGGGCGGGCAGGTTCCAGGTGTCGTCGTTGGTCAAGTCGTGAACCGCCAGCGAGCCTTTGTCCCCACCTGCGATGAGGCGCTTGGAGTTTGTAGAAAAGGCAACCGTTCGGATAAGTTCATCCTGCTTAAGATTGAACTCGACCTCTTTTTTCGAAATGACCTGGGCAAACGCGCTATGAGAGATTGCGCATCCGGCCAATAAGAGCGGTATGCTTCTCATACCCGATGGTTTAAAAATCCCGCTGTTTGCTTCCTCTTCCAAAGTAATACTTAATGCCCCCTGCAAGGGTTACGGAGAACCCACCGCCAAAGTGCAAGGGTTGTGCGTATGGGCTGTAGCTAGCTCCCGCAGGAACCTCATCGATAGGTTGGAGCCCGTTGAACCCGGCGGTAAACTGCAGGCCCATTGACTTTGACAGCTTGTACTCAAGTCCAAAGTCGGCATTAAAAAAGGTGCTTGTATTTCCCGAGACTGTAAAGGCGGGTTGAGTTTGCGTACCGGCGGCATTGGTGGCTGACTTCTGCTCGTACGACTGGGCATTCGAAAAATAGTATGCACCCTGGAAGAAGGGCACCAACTTATTTTGGCTGTTGCTGAAGTTTACCCGTATCTGGACGCCCAAGCTTGTAATATCCGCTGTCCTGAAGTTCTCAGCGCTGGAAACGTTCATCATCTGGAAGGCCAAGCCGGCCGAAAAGTAGTCGGTTATTTCCCATCCCAAACCCGCTTTCAAATGAAGCCCGGTTGACGCGGCGAAGTAGCCCATTGCATCCTCCTGTTGATTACCTGGGTTGGGCCAGGTTTTGGTCATTCCGTATTGATCTTCGCCGGCAAACATGACATAACCGGCCGAAAAAGTCAGGTTGGGCTGCGCCATCGTGGCGGTAACGGAACTTAATACAAGCGCAAGTAAAAGGAGTTTTTTCACGGACGAGGGGGCTTGGTTAAAGGTACAAAAGAGATTCTGAAGGTGGGGGTAAGCTATTGCCGACTATGCCTTTTTCTGGCCCTTACGGGCACTTTTAAACTTTTTTTGGATGAAGGCCCAACCGGAATCAAAATCGTGCGTAATATTGATATAATATCATTTTAATATCACTCTTATGAACAACGAAAAATCCCACTCCCCAATGTCCGGCTACGTGATGCTGGTAATGGTCCTGCTCATGTTTGCCGCCGGAATATTCGGCGTTATCGCCATGAGAAACCCAGTATTTGCCTGGTTGATTGTCATACCCGCGCTGTTGTCGCCGGGCTTCTTCTTCCTGAACCCCAACACGTCGGTGGTGCTCGTGCTCTTCGGCGACTACAAGGGCACGGTGAAGACGAGCGGCTTCTTCTGGGTGAACCCGTTGTTCATGAAGAAGCGCATCTCCCTGCGCGCAAGGAACTTTGACAGCGAAAAAATCAAGGTGAACGACAAGGTCGGTAATCCGATCCAGATCGGTGTCATCCTCGTCTGGCAAGTAAAAGATACTTTTAAAGCCGCTTTCGAAGTAGACAACTACGAAAACTTCGTGCGCATTCAAAGTGATGCCGCTGTGCGTACACTAGCGGGCATGTACCCTTACGACAACTTTGACACCGAAGGTGAAATGACCCTGCGCTCCGGCCACGGTGAAGTGAACCATGCCCTGGAGGAAACCCTGCGCAACCGCCTTGACATTGCAGGCATCTATGTGATAGAAGCACGCATTGGCTACTTGGCGTACGCACCCGAAATCGCTGGTGCCATGCTTCGACGCCAACAGGCTACGGCCGTGGTAGCAGCGCGTTTCAAGATCGTCGAGGGTGCCGTCAGCATGGTGGAAATGGCTCTCGACCATCTCTCGAAGAAGAACATCATCGAATTGGATGAAGAGCGCAAGGCCGCCATGGTGAGCAACCTGATGGTGGTGCTTTGCGGCGATAAGGATGTGAACCCAGTTGTTAACACCGGTACGCTGACTCCGTAACGTATGACCCCGGCAATCACTTTCGAAGAAAAGCAAGTTAATCCTTCGTGGATGGGATGGCTCGCCGGTGGTATCGGTGTGGGTGCGCTTGCTTTCCTCGCTTTTCGGATTGGGAACTTGTGGTTCGCAGGCGGAGGTGAACTAACCGACGAGCTCAAGGATTTGCTTGGAGGTGTTGCCGGGATGAGTATCGGCTTCACCGTGCTCGTCTGGATGGTTTTCTCGATTCAGCTTATGGTAATTGTTGACCGTGAAGGCCTCACGTACTTCTGTTTCCCGTTGTACTTCACAGAAAAGCGCATTGAGAGAGAAGACATCGCTTCCTTCAGGATAAGGAAAATCTCTTTCATGGAGTTTTTGCAGTCCGGTGGCAGGAGGAGACTCTTCCGGCGAGGCCCTCAGAAAAAGGAGATCTGTGTGATCCGCTGTTGGACTGTTGCAGACATTGAGTTGAAGGATGGGCGAAATGTGATCCTTGGAACAACGAACCCGGATGGAATGGAACGTGCGTTGAGTAAACTGGTGACTCCTGTCAATTGATGATATGGCTTCCGCAGTATTTTTTGAGGAAAAGCAGGTCAACGCCCCATGGATGGGATGGCTCACAGTGATGGTGGGGGTGGGGATGCTTGTATTCGTCCTGATTGAAATTGCAAATCGATGGGGCAATCCTGACTCAAACCTCAGTGGACCGGTGGCAGGTGTTGTGGGGATTGTGGTGATCGTCGCGACCGTTGCTTACCTGGCTTTCACACACCACCTACACGTTTCGATCGACCGTGAAGGGATCAGCTATGTGTTTGTTCCCAGCTTCTACACGCCGAAACGTATTCCTGCCGACGCTGTGCAATCTTTCGAAATTCGGAAGTTGACGACCTCGGAGTTGTTCGAGGGGTCAAGGCAAAGCCAAAACAAGTGGAAAAGCAAGGCCCCGAAAAAAGAACTGTGTGTTGTTGGGGGGTGGACGGTGGCCGACCTCCAACTTAACGACGGACGGCGGGTCCTCCTGGGTACGAAGAATCCCGACGGGCTGCTGTGGGCTTTGAAAAGACTCCAAAACCAGGCGTGATGTCACAGAAGAAACCATTCGTCCTGCGACTAGACCCGGAGTTGTTGAAAGCCGTGGAGAAATGGGCGGCCGATGAGTTCCGCAGTACCAATGGTCAGCTGGAGTGGATTATACAGAGGGCGCTGAAAGAGGCGGGGAGGATTAAGAAACAAAAGGAGTCGTAAGTCGGAGAGAGTATGCAACGAGTTTAGATTGCCCTCGGGTGGCTTTTGGCTGTTGGCTTTTGGCTTTTGATAAACTCTGAAATGAAATTGGCTATGAAACAGCGAAATAAGAATTTGCTCCTCGCTGTCGGCCTGGTCGTGGGACTGGCAGCAATCTATTGGATGGCCGTAGGGGGAAGAAGCTA
>CAZJWV010000009.1:0-3372 GCA_964549855.1 uncultured Ohtaekwangia sp.
GGCGCGGAGGACGTGGAGGATATCAGAACATTATCCCTTCCTCGACGGGCGCTGCTAAAGCGGTTGCCCTGGTCATTCCTGAACTAAAAGGCAAATTGACCGGCATGTCGTTCCGAGTGCCCGTTGCTGACGTTTCCGTGGTTGACCTCACGGTGAGACTTGCCAAACCGGCATCCTACGACCAGATCAAAGCTGCCATGAAGGAAGCGGCTGCCGGCGAGCTGAAAGGAATCCTCGGTTACACGGAAGACGAAGTGGTTTCCCAAGACTTTGTCGGCGATGCCCGCACATCCATCTTCGATGCCAAGGCAGGAATCGCGCTGAATGATCAGTTCGTCAAGGTGGTGGCGTGGTATGACAATGAGTGGGGATACTCGAACAAGATTATTGATCTTGTTCAAGAGCTGGCTAAACTGAAATAGTTTCAGGTTCAAGGTTTCAGGTTTCAGGTTTCAGGTTAGCGGAGGAATTGGAAGTCAGAAATTTGAAATTGGGAGACTTTTCCAATTTCAAGTTTCCAATTTCTGATTTCACTCCCTCCTGTACCAGATATTGAGTAGTACGCCCAAGAGCACGACAATCATCCCAATATGTGCCGCTAGTGTGAATGTCTCTCCGAAGAGAAAATAGCCGAACACCAGCGCGTATACAATTCCCACATACTTAAGGCTGACGACTTTGGAGAGCTCGTCGGATTGATAGGAACGAGTCATAAAGTACTGGGCAATTTGGGCGGTTAACCCGACCACCAGGATCACTAACCAATCACTCCCCTGCGGCATGACCCAGTCGCCTGCGCCGAGGAGAATGGCCGTCACAGGTACCGATACCAACGGGAAATAAAAGGTGATGATGAGCGGGTGCTCACTAAGTTTGAGCTGCCGGATCATATTGTAGGCCAAGGCAGCAAAAATTGACGAACCAATCCCTACCGCCACATACAAGGGCTCAACGCGAGCGTCAAAGCCCTGAACCATAAGCACCCCCGCGAATGAAATGGCAAAGAACAACCACTGGAGTGGCTTGACAGATTCACGCACCAGGTAGATTCCCATGATGGCAGTGAAGATGGGCGACAGGTACTGAAGTGTAACCGCGCTGGCCAGTGGCATGTGTTGCAGCGTGATGAAGTAAAGGACCAGGGAGCCGGAACCAAAGAATCCTCGAAGCACCAGCGCCCAACTGTTATTTCCAGGCAGGGATATTCCTGAGTAGCGCAAGAAAACGAACGCGAGGCCCAGTGACACGACGGACCTCAGGAATGCAATCTCAATGGCCGGTAAATGACCCAGCCATTTCACGGACGCGTTCATGATGGCGAAGAAAAAAGTAGCCAGAAACATGAATCGAACCCCTGGTGAGAACATCATGCAAGAACGCGAATCTGCCGCGTTGGCTTCCGGAAGGAACCTGAAAAAACGGTGATTTTGAGGGGTATGAGATGGTAACCGGACGTGTAAGGTTCACCTTGAAAAATGTCTAACTGGCATTTCCCCAAGCACCTATTCCTTTGAATATGGCATCCCGCAAATGGTGCTAATGTAAGTTACCCATTTGATTATCAGCAAGTTGATGTCAATCGAAGGCCTTGCGAATACCCACGTCCCGGGGTGCGCAGCTAAGTATACGGATGTAGTGTTTGGGCCTCGTTTCGCTGAATTGGACGTATGGCACCATGCACCTTTGACTCAACAAAGATGGAGGGGATTATGGAGACAGCATTCAACCTGAACTACCGGCACCGGCTGACGCAGGTGGTGATCTTTGTCCTGTGTGTGTTGTTTTCAATGATGATCGCCCAGGTAGCGGAAGGCGCCAAGCCGAAGCCGCCGCGCTTCGACAAACCCAAGTACCGCGTGGTGGTTCACGCCAGTTCGCAGCGCGTGGTGAAGATTTTGTACAAGAAACGCAAGGATGGCAACAGGGACTCCATGTTCGCCAGCCGCAAAGGCCGCAAGCATAAGCAAGCCCAGGCCGAAGCAGATATTTAGATATCACGACAAGGGGTGTTTAGTGATAGGCCTCTGCAGTTTCTGCAGGGGCTTTTTTTTGCGATCTTTCTGCGTGACCATAGACTTCGATCGCCAGGTTTTTCTTCATCGCCTTGCCCAAACTTCTGCTTCCCCGTTCGGCATCGCTGTCGAACGCGCTGAAGGCAGCTGGTTGTATGGCCCCGACGGCTCAAGGTACCTTGATCTTATCTCCGGTATTGCCGTTACGAACATCGGTCATCGGCACCAGCGCGTAGTAAAGGCAATAAAGGACCAGGTAGACCGCCACCTGCACGTGATGGCCTATGGCGAGTACATCCAGGCGCCATCAAACCGGCTAGCGGCCAAACTCGCCTCATTGCTCCCGCCCTCGCTCAATTGCACTTACCTGGTCAATTCCGGAACCGAAGCAAATGAAGCAGCGCTCAAACTGGCCAAGCGTGTCACGGGGCGGACCCAAATGGTTGCCTGTCGCCAGTCATACCACGGCAGCACCCACGGCTCAATGAGCGTGTCGGGCAACGAGGTGAAGAAACGCACCTTCCGTCCCTTGCTTCCAGATGTGCACTTCATGGATTTCGGATCTGCGACTGACCTGGAGAAAATCACCGGCGAGACCGCATGCGTAATCCTGGAGACCATACAGGGCGACGCAGGCGTGCGGATTCCAACTCGCGAGTACCTGGCGGCGGTAAGGAATCGTTGCAATGAAACGGGCGCCCTTCTCATCCTGGATGAAATTCAATGCGGTATGGGGCGGACAGGAAAACTTTTCGCTTTCGAGCATTTCGGCATCGTGCCCGACATTCTCACCGTCGCCAAGGCCTTCGGCGGAGGGCTCCCCATCGGAGCGCTCATTTCCTCCGAAGAGAACCTTCATCAGTTTACGTTCGATCCGATGCTGGGCCACATCACTACCTTCGGCGGCAATCCCGTTTGCGCCGCGTCGGCCCTGGCCACCCTTGAGGTGATCCAGGAGGAGAAGATACTGGAAGGAGTGGAACAGAAGGGTCGGCTGATTGAATCACTGGTGAAACACCCGGATATCCGGGAAATGCGCCGTATTGGTTTGATGATGGCTTTTGACTTTGAATCAGCCGAGCGAGTGAATCGCATTGTTGACTATGCAAAAGGCAAAGGCGTGATCTGTTATTGGTTCCTCTCCCACCCTCACAGCTTTCGCCTGGCCCCTCCGTTGAATATTACTGAGGCCGATATCAGGCATGGGTGCACCATTCTGCTTGAAGCCATTGAAAAAACTAGAAATTAATTCTACGACTATGAACAAGACCCTTCTCCTGCTCCTTCTGGCTGTCCCCCTCTCATTGCACGCCCAAACCGACGAGGAGTTAATCAAGAGCCGCGTTGACGCCGGCGAGAC
>CAZJWV010000009.1:3472-63463 GCA_964549855.1 uncultured Ohtaekwangia sp.
GGCGACAAGGTGATCACCATTGAGGACCTTGCTTCGGCGCGATCAGGGCTGCCCCGCATGCCAGGCAATTTCAAGCCCGCAGACATGGAGAACCCTTACCTCGACTACACAGCTCAGAACCTTTTTGATTTCCTCAAGGGATATCAACTGGGTCGCAGCATCGGCAGCCAGTATGAATATTCGAACCTGGGCATGGGCCTGCTTGGTGTTCTGGTAAGTCGTATAGACGGTAAGCCATACCAAGAAGTTGTCACGACAAGAATCCTCCAGCCGCTGAAGATGAACAGTACGTTCCTGAATACACCAGGTCGATCTGACAAGAATTCTGCAACAGGTTATTCCGATGGCAAACCAGTCAAAGCCTGGACATGGACGGATGAAAGCGCGATGCAGGGCGCCGGGGGATTACTCTCCAACACCGAAGACATGATGAAATACCTGCTTGCCAACATGAGTCCTCCTGACAATAGCCTGGGGAAGGCCATGAAGGATGCACACCAACCGCGGATGGAGGTCGGGCGTAACAACATGATGATCGGCCTGGGCTGGCATATCCGTAACAAGATTATTTGGCACAACGGCGGGACTGGGGGTTTCAGGACGTTCGCCGGCTTCGAACCCGAGAAGAAGATGGCCGTGGTTGTGCTTACAAACTCAGGTGTTGGCGCTGACGACCTTGGCTTCCACCTGATGGATGAAACTATTCCACTCAAGACAATCCGGCAGGCGATAACTGTACCGGTGACGACGTTGCAGACCTATGTCGGCGTCTATGAATTCACACCTCAATTCAGCATCGAGGTAACGCTTGACAATGGGCAACTCTCAGCGCAGGCTACAGGCCAAGGCAAGGCCAGTCTCTACGCTGAATCCGACATCAAGTTCTTTTACAAAATAGTGGATGCCCAGGTTGAGTTTGTAAAGAACCCCGCGGGGGCAATCGAAAAGATGGTGCTATACCAGGCCGGGCAGACACTCCCAGGAGTGCGCAAGCCCTAGAGCTTCTCAATCACGAAGTTGTGATTGGTATAAATGCAGATGTCGGCGGCGATGGTAAGGCTTTCCCGCACGATCTCTTCCGCCGTCAACTTTGGTGCGTGCTTCTTCAGAGCCAGGGCAGCCGATTGCGCATACATCGCACCTGAACCAATGGCTGCTACCTGGTGATCGGGCTCCAGGACGTCACCGGTACCTGAGACCATCAGCAATTCGTCCTTGCTCACGGTGATCAACATGGCTTCCAATCGGCGCAGTACACGGTCCATCCGCCAGTCCTTCGCCAACTCAATGGCGGCGCGCTTCATATTGCCGCCGTAGGCATTGAGTTTTTCATCGAAGCGGTCGAGGAGTGTAAATGCGTCAGCCGTGGAACCTGCAAACCCGACGAGGATTTTCCCATCCTGCAGCTTCCTGATCTTACGAACGTTGCTCTTGGCGATTGTATTCCCCATCGTCGCCTGCCCATCGCCACCAATGGCCACCTGCCCGTTGTGAAGTACAGCGAGGATGGTCGTTGCGTGAATCGGAGTCGAGAGCGACATCAAATGAGAATGCGAACCGGGTCTTCCAGGAGGCCCTTGAGTGTCTTGAGGAAGGCTGAACCCACCGCCCCGTCGACAGCGCGGTGATCGCAAGAGAGAGTCACTTTCATCACATTGCCCGGCACGATCTCACCATTCTTGACAATCGGGGTTTCCTTGATCCCGCCTACTGCAAGTATGCAAGCATCCGGGGTATTGATGATGGCTGTGAATTCCTCAATACCAAACATGCCGAGGTTAGAGATCGTAAATGTGCTTCCCTCCCAGTCAGAAGGCTGAAGTTTTTTGTCGTGCGCCTTTTGGGCCAGGTCTTTGACTTCAACGGCTATGTGTGACAGCGATTTGTTGTCTGCGAAGCGGATCACTGGCACGAGCAAGCCATCCTTGACAGCCACGGCCACCCCGATGTGGATGTGATGGTTTCGCCGCATCTTGTCGCCCAACCAACTCACGTTGACATCCGGGTGGAGACGAAGGGCGGCCGCTGTCGCCTTGATCACAATATCGTTGAATGAGATTTTTACCGGCGCAGCCTCGTTGATGCTCTTTCTCGCCTCCACCGCCTTGTCCATGTTGATTTCCATGGTGAGGTAGAAGTGCGGCGCGGAGAACTTGCTCTCCGAGAGTCTGCGCGCAATGGTCTTTCGCATCTGCGAGACAGGGATCTCTTCGAAACTTTCTTTGCCCACAACAGAAGGCAACACGACTGGTGCACTCCCTTTCGTTGCACCGGCCCCTATAGCAGTCGGGGCGGCTGAAGGCTTATAGCTTTCAATATCCTTGCGAGTCACGCGGCCTTGTTCACCGGTGCCCTGAATCCTGGAAATGTCATAGCCCATATCCTTCGCCATCTTCTTGGCCAAGGGTGAAGCTTTGACGCGTCCGTTGGAGGAGATATCAGCAGATGTCGATGCAGGAGTGGCAAGCGGAGTGGCAGATGTGGCACTTGTGGCGGTGGGCGCTGCAGTCGGCGCAGGAGCGGTTGCTTTCGCCTGGTGGGCCTTCAAAAGTGTCTGCCAGTCGGCATTCTTGTCGCCAATGATGGCGAGGACACCGTTTACTGCAACGGGCTCCTTCGCCTTAGCACCCACATAGAGGAGTGTGCCGGTATTGTAAGACTCATACTCCATGGTGGCCTTGTCGGTCTCCACTTCGGCGAGCAACTCTCCTGACTTGACTGGGTCCCCCACTTTCTTGTGCCAAGCGGCGATGACACCTTCAGACATGGTGTCGCTCATCTTGGGCATCAGCACCAGGTCTGCTTTTATGCCAGATGTATCGATGGCGACGGGCGCCGGAGCGGCGGCAGGCTTGGTGGCTTCTGGCTTGGCAGCAGCCGATGGGGCTGCAGCGGTCGGGGCGCTGGACAGCAATGAGGAGAAATCCTCACCTGCCTTGCCTATGATGGCCAGGATGTCATTGATTTTTACGGGTTGGCCTTCCTTTGCGCCTAGGTAAAGAATCGTACCGGTATTGAACGATTCATAGTCCATCGTCGCTTTATCGGTCTCGATCTCAGCCATGAGTTCACCCGATTTCACGGCATCTCCCACCTTCTTATGCCATTTGGCGATGACCCCTTCGGTCATGGTATCGCTCATCTTTGGCATTCTGACAATCTCGGCCATAGTAACTGTCTTGAAAGGTCAAAAATAGCCGGATAAAAGGGATTTTCAAGGTGATCCTGATGATGAAGTAGGAAGTTATCAAGGACGGGAGTTTCCGTAAACCCTGAAGAGAGGGTAACCACCGCAGAGGCGCAAAGGCGCTAAGGACCGCAAAGGAATACAAGAAGTATTCTATGGTTTGCTGAGCGGAGCCGAAGCAAACCCCCCGCTCAGTCCAGAATCGTCACCCTGAGCGAAGTCGAAGGGTGACCCGGAGCCGTAAGCGCGGTCTGGTCTTGCCATCAAAAGCTGAAGCCCCCAAGGAAGATTTCGAAGAGATTGGTGCGGGTGGTGGAGGGCGAAAGCCCATAACTGTATCGCACGCCGATATTGAACTGGGGCAGGAACCGCATCACGTTGAAATCCAGCCGAAGTTCCCCCCCGATGCTCGCATAGTTTTGCGCTATGCTGTTGGTTCCTATCCCCTGGCCGTGGGTGTAGTCATAAAAAACGTTGGCCCGGAACCTCTGCAAGTTGAGCAACGGGCCGAGTGCAATATCAGGGTACCAAAGCGGCAACGTATAGTTGATCGATGCGGACATCATATCATTAAACCGCCGCACAGACTGTCCCCGTGGCGTGGGAATCTGGTTCCTGAACTGGTAGCTCATGTTGTCAGCAACCTCCGAGCGCGTGGTGTCAGTGTAATACAATTGCTGGATCTCGCTTCCTTGATATGCGAGGTAGCCCCAAATGGAGTGGTGTTTGAAAAACCCGGGGACGTAAAGCCCTCCGTACACCGAGAATTGATTGCCTGAGTAATCGCCACCATATGGGGTGTTGAATACATTCATCGCAAGCACCTGGCCCCACCGACTGTTGATATCGCGGCGACTCCGCTTTAGCAGGCGATAGGCTTCGAAGGAGAAGTGGTTGTAAAACAGGTTCCCATTCGCCGGGTAACTGAAAAATGTATAAACGCTCCTCACATCGCCATTCACCACCAATGAGTTGACGACCCGAGAGGTGCCCGAAACTGTGTTGCTAAAATCTGTGACCCGGGTGATACCCACGTAGTTCGCGAATTGCACGCTCCCCAGGTACTTCGAAGAAGTGGTCAGCAGTGGAATGCGAACACCGGCCTCAATCGTTGTCTCTTTCCACTTAAACTTGAGCTCTTGAATGGTTGCCGTTGTGTCCGTCGGTGTGATTTCGACCGTGGAGACAAGTCCTTCATTTACCTTGCGATCTGCTTTGATCAGTTGAGCATCAAGTATGGGATAGAAACCCTGGTAAGTCACGCCGACATTCCACTCGCCTGTCTGTTCCTGAAGATCGAACGTGTAGCCTCCGAATATCTGCGTCGTGCTGAGAATATCCTGGGAGGCGATGCCCAGGTTGAGTCGTGTGAGCGAGCTGGTGAAGTAGGGTCCCCAGCTGTGCGGGTTGATCATCCCCGTTGCGCGATGATATCGTTTGGCCTCGTAGGCAGTCGATGGCACTGTCTTCAAAAGGTCGGGCTGTCCTTCCTGTTCAACGAGGTGCTCAAAATTGAGGTTGGGCGAGGAAGCAGGAAACGAAAAGGGTATCCAGCTGGCGGTATCAAACGGTGCTCGTACCACATCCATACCATCGCGATTCTGATCGTTGTAGTACAGTGTACTTCCATCCGGAGATAGTGCCGCGTTGTAGGCGCCGTATCGGCTCGTTGTTACTTGAAAGCGCTTGCCGGTACGTACGTTCACTGCATGGATGTTGTCGATGCCGCTTGCCGGGGAATTGAACAACACATAGTTGCCGGCGGGTGAGGGCGAGCCGATGTTCTCAAGTGAGCGAGGTAACAAGTCCGTGACAACCCCGGTGTTGGTATCAATCATCGACAAGGTTTTTCCACTGGCATCGGTACGCAAAATGAGGATGGCATTTCCGTCAGCCGTCCAACGGGGCATTGCCAGCATGTTGTTTCCGGGATTTTCAAATTCTTTTATCCGTTCTCCGGTGGCGTAACTGAGCACCACGAGGCGCACCTGGTAGTCGGTAGTGGTCTCGATCGTGGCAATGCGCTGCCCGTCGGAGGCCAGTGCGGCGGCACTGTAGCGGGAATGGTTGGAAATCACAGTAGCCACTCCTGCGTTGATGTCATATCCCTTTACGATTGTGTAGTTCTTGATTCTCCAACGGGGATCGTACCTAAACTCATTCCACACAACCCGTGCCTTGTTCGCCGACAGCATCCCAGATTCATTGACGATTCCCTGGACATATCGCTTCTGCACCTTGCCGTCCGGAGAGAGCACAATCAATTGCTCAATATCGCCGATGCCCGATTTCATTACCACAACCCGGCCATCTTCCAGGGGTTGAGGATACAGATAATCCGTGTAAGCGGTTCCCTTGCCGTGTGTGAGTCGTTCGAAGGTTGTAAACGTCAAGCCGGCAATAGCGGCTTCATAGTCTTTCTTTCTTTGCTCCACCATGTTGCGGTATACATCCGTCACATACATCCCTGTCTCTTTTTTCAGGGAATTGGAGAACGCAAAGGGAATGAAAGGAACAGACCACGAACGCCCCGCAACTTTCTCCCAGATCATTGGATCCTTGGTCTTCCGCCTGATATGTGAGACCATGTTATAACCCAATACATAGTGATCCGGGATGTTGTGTTTGTACGAACGCAGGTACTGCTTGTGGTAGTTAAAAGTTCTTCCTTCCATCGCGTTGGTGCGGAACAGCAGGTCGAATTCAGGAATGCGGCCACGCCCACTCCCGGTAAAAGCAGTCTCTGTAGCCACTGCATCACCTTCCCAAAACCAATTCGGAGCCGCTGCGAAGGCCGTACCGGCGCTTACTTGCTGACCAAACAAGTAGTACAAGAACTTGTTGAACCCGGTAATGCTTCGCTGGAACTGTGCCATGTGCCGATACTCGTGCGTCGAAAGCGTGTTGAGCCAGTCGTTGGTTCCGATGAAGTTGTAGTTCTGCGGAGGCATGGCATAGAATTCCGAGCGGCGCGGAGCCATGGCGACAAAGCCGTTGGAGATTGATGATTGGTTCTGGAGTACAATAGAAATCTTCCTCGGCGCTATTCCCATTGTGCGACTCTCCGGGCCGCGAACAGTTTCCAGGGTGTTGGCTACCCGTTGTGCCTGCACTTCAAATCCCTTGGGAAACAGAACACGGAAGTTGGGTGTATTCAACTGGTACCAGTCAACATTCGGGGCATTCGTTTCGAGGACGGTGGTGGCTTGTGCCAGGGTGCCAAGCGGCATGGCCAGGAGAAGAACAAGCAGTATCGAGCGAGAGCGCATCAGGAGTGAAAACTACTGGATCGCCCGTGAAACAAAAAACGGACCTTGATTAAAAGGATTAAAGGATTGAAGGATTAGGATCTGAATGCGACGAAATCAGAATCGAGCCAATCAGGGTGTGTATCGCTTCCCGGTAGCCGATACAGCTGCCACATTGAAGAAACCAACGACTCGACTACCACCAGGATTGGTATTAAACAGGTTGGTCGACACGTTTGCCAAAGGGGTAGCAAACAATTCGGCGAAACCGCCAGGCCTGTTGGTTTGAATCGACACTTCATTCAGGTAGGTAAATGCAGCTACCGTAACAGAATGTACCTGCACGTGAATCGAGTCACCATCAGCGATGGGATTCCTAAGGCCGCCATCTTCGTCTTCGTCGATGGAATTGATCCGTCGCCGGACCGGGGGGATGAAAATGACGCCATCGGCAGGGCCGCCAATGGATAGGCCCGCATCGAAGGCAATGTTGATTTCACCAGGTTTCAGCAGCGGAATACCGTTCTTCCAGCTGCGAATCCAATAGGCATCGCCGCGACCTGCCGGGTCTGTCGCCCAGAATTCTGCCCTCGTAATGCTGTCGCCTGTAGCGATGTTCTTATCGCGTTCAAAGGTCAGGCTATCGATGGCCGGCACGCGTCCCATGTACGAGGCCGCCTCGAATGTTTCCGTGCCGACAATTACCCTTAGTTGGTATTTCCCTCCCACCCGAAGCGTATCGGCTCCTGAAGGCGTCCATTCGTAACGGCCGGGCGTCGCACTTTCTGCGAAAACAAACACATGGCCCAGTTCGTCCAGCACGCTTACGCTGGCTCCGCTCAAGGGAGGAGGAACGGTGGCTTCAAAGTACGGTTGAGTCCGGCTAAGTAAGATTACCTGAGTTCCGGGTACGTTGGAAATCCAGGCATCTACCACAAGCACAGGATCGGCCGGCTCAAGTGTTGGATAGATTACCTCTTCGCACGCTGCCAACAAGAGCGCCAGCGCCAGGAACAGGATTTGAAGTTTTTTTGCGCTCATGCTCAAAACTTGAAGTTGTACGACACCGCCGGTATTATCGTGCCAATGATGGATAACTGCGTAGCCTGTGATTGGATCGCCTGTCCAGACGGGATCCGTTGATCCGTCTGTGAGAAGTAAATGGAAAAGGGATTCTTCCGGGCGTACACGTTGTACAATGAGAACACCCAGTAATCCGAGTTCTTCCGCTCCTTGCCATTGCGTTTGGTGCGCTTCCCCTCAAGCCGGAAAGAAACGTCGAGCCGGTGATAATCGGGCATGTGTATGTTGTTCCTTGACGCAAAGGCGTTGTATGGAATGAGAATGCCTTGCTGCACAAATCGGGAAGTCGGAAAGGTCGTGGGCGTTCCGGATGTAAATATGAAATTGGCCGACATCGACCATCGCTTATTAAATTCATAAAACGCCGCTGCCTTGATGTTGTGAAGCTGGTTAAACCGCGTCTCGTACCACTCGCCCTGGTTGATGCCGACCACCTTTAGTTCAGTTCGCCCAACCGTGTAGCTTACCCAACCATTGAGTCGCCCTGTTTTTTTCTGGACATAAAACTCCATGCCATACGCTCTTCCTTGCCCGCTCAACAGATCCCCTTCCAGGTATTGGTTGATTAATAAGTCCGCTCCGTCGATGTAATCGATTTGGTTCTGCGTGGACCTGTAGTACCCTTCCACCGAGAACTCGTATCGCTTGTCTTCGGTGAGGTCGCGAAAATATCCGAGCGTGAACTGGTCTGCCAACTCTGGCTTGATGTCTTTGGAACTTGGGTTCCAAACGTCCAGCGGGTTGGATGCCGTGGTGTTGGAGATGAGATGAAGGTATTGCGCCATTCGGTTATAGCTTCCTTTGATGGAGGCGTTGGGCCCCGCCTGCACGCGGAAAGAGAACCGTGGCTCCAGGTTTCCGTAACTCGCGATCACCTCTCCGCTCCCGTACACACGGCTGCCTGTTACGGGCTTTCGGACTCCTGCCGTGGTGTCGCCATAAGTATAAACGGTCCCCGGGCCGAAATACTGGAACATGGAATACCGCAGACCATACTCAACGGAGATCTTGTCAGAGATTTTCTGGGAGTTCCCCACATAGAGGGATGTCTCAAGATTGTATTTGCGACCCAGGCTGATGTCGACTACATCTCCATTGGTCACGCCTTGGGCGTTGGCCGGCACAAAAGTGTAGTAGGTAGCGTCGGCGCCAAAATTGAGTTCGTTCGAACTATTGATGAAGTACGTGAACTGGGGTCGGAAGATGTAATTTGAAATCGACGAGTTCCAGCTGAAGCGGTTCCGCTCGTCGTTGCCGAATTCGAGCGCATAGTCGTAGTTGCTGTACACACCGGTCACGTTCAGGAATAGCCTCTCGTTGAAGAGATGGTTCCAGCGTAAAGTAGCAGTTGAGTTGCCCCAGTTGAATCCTTGTGTCTTGTCGAAGCGGAACACATCGCGCCCAAAGTAGCCGGACAGGTAGACACGGTTTCGCCGGTTGATGTTGTAGTTGGTCTTCAGGGTAAGGTCGTAGAAATTTAGCGCGCCGCCATCTTTGAGCACCTCCACGAACGGGCGGGCCAGTACGTCGATGTACGAGCGTCGGGCGGCAATCACGAAGGATGCTTTGTCCTTGATCAGCGGACCCTCTACCGCCAGGCGACTGAACACCGAACCGATCCCCCCGGTGACTTCGAAACGTTTCGAGTTGCCCTCCTTCATCCGCACATCGAGAATCGAAGCGAGTCGTCCGCCGTAGCGGGAAGGAATTGCGCCCTTGTACAGTTTCGTATCGCGAACCGCATCGGGGTTGAAGACCGAAAAGAATCCAAACAGGTGAGAAGAATTGTAAACGGGAGCCTCATCAAGCAGGATCAGGTTCTGGCCCACATTTCCCCCACGCACATTAAAGCCGGAAGCTCCTTCGCCAACCGTACTGACTCCTGGTAGAAGTTGCAGGCTGCGGATAAGGTCTGCCTCACCGAAAAGCATCGGCACGCGTTGGATGGTTTTTATTTCCAGCTTGTTCGTGCTCATCTCTGCGTTTAGCACATTGGCCTGTTCAATTTCAGCCTGGACAACTACCTCTTCCAGCTGCCCAGCCTCTTCACTCAATTCAACCGCCTGTTGCACGTTCTTGTCAAGCACAATGGTGAGAACCACCGGCTTAAACCCTACATAAGTGTAGTCCACCGTGTAGGTCCCTTGCGGCAGGGTAATCGAGTAAAACCCGTACTCATTGGTGGTTGTGCCCCCCTTGGTCTCTTTAATGAATACGGTGACGCCGATCAGTGCCTCGCCATTGGCGGCGTCGCGGACCGAGCCGTTTATGGTGAACTTCTCCTGTGCGTACGCTGAAAGCGATCCTGCTGTGAACACGCAGAGCGTGAGCAACTTGAGGCGAGACAACAGCGGCGAAAGGTTAGCGGGGGAAAACAGCGTCATCACTCGGGGCAAGGGCAAAAATATCAGTTCGATTGGTTTAATTTTGAATCGACAAACCGTTAAACAATCATTTCACCCAAAAGGTTACCATGTTCCGCCGATTGAGAGAGCTGTACCAGGAATACAAGGCGTATGTGCGCGTGGACCTGGTCATGTACGCGGTCATGCTCTTGCTTATCCTCCTCTACGTAATATTCTCTCTACTCCCCTGATCGTCAGGATCAAAAAAAGAAGGGCTGCCGAAGCAGCCCCTCTGAATTTGGTCTTTGTGACTCTTAGAACTTGAACGTGATCTGAGCCATGAACGTGGTACCCAGTTGACTGAATTGCGAGCCATTGTATCCCAGAATCCGGTAACGGCCGCTGAAACTGAGGAAGCCTTCCAGCAAAGCCCTGTCAGTAGGATTCGCAATTGCTGCCTCACCAGTAGGGTTGCCGTGGATGGACTCAAGCTTCCACTTCGGCAACACATTTAACAAGTTATTCACGGTGAAGCTTGCGGATACGTTCCTCGTGAAAGCATACCCGATGTTCAGGTCGGTGACCACAGCCGGCTCAAACACTTGCTTAACATAGATCATCGTCGAACCTCCATTGTCGAGGTCCTGGAAGCCGGTCCGGCCGAACAAGGTATTGTTCAACACAACATTGAATTTGTTGATGCTGTAGTCAAATCCCAGCACAGCTTTGTAAAGAGGACGACCTTCCTGCATCAGGGAAATCACTTGCTCGTTGAGAATTCGTCCTCCACCAGCCGCAATCACCGGGGGCGTCTTCGGTGCGCCATCAACTTTGTTCAGGATGTTCCAGTTACCAGCCAGGTTGATCCCCAGCGTACCCGGGCCAAGGAGTAAGCCTTTGTAGCTCGCTACGAAGTCCAATCCTTCCGTCTTTGTATTCACGCCGTTGATGAAGAACTGAGCACTGACGATGTTGTTGTTTTGGAGGGTTTGATCCAAAACACTTCCTGGAACGGTTGAGGTGATGGAAGAACTGTACACAATCCGGTCTGTGATATAAATGCTGTAGTAGTCCACCGTGAGGCTGAAGTTGCTGCTGGGACTGTAACCAAATCCAAAAGTGTAGTTGTCGGATTTCTCAGGCGTCAGTTTGGGAATGCCCAGAGCGAAGGCCTCTTTGCTGATGTTGTTAAACAGCCCGGACAAGACAATCGTACCGCCGGCAAAAGATGCCTGTGTGGACTGAGCGTAAATCTGGTGCAGCAACGGGGCACGGAAACCGGTGGACGCGGAGGCGCGGAGTACCAGTTTGTCGTCCATCAATTTGTACCGTGTGGATGCCTTCCACACGTTAGCGTTACCGAAGTCACTGTATTGTTCAACACGCGCAGTTCCCTGGATGAGGAAGTTCTCCGTGATGTCCCAGGTGAGGTCGAAATAGGCACCCATGTTGAAGCGACTGTTGGTGCGGGCATTCTCGGCACGAATACCGGGGAACGAGTTTGCACCTTCTCCTGAATAAGAGGCCGTATCACCTGCAATAATCTCGTAAGTTTCATTGCGTGCTTCTGCGCCAAACCCAATGTTGACTGATGAGGAGACTGCCTTACTCATGTCGAAGTTGAACACCTGGTGACGGAAGTTGTAGCCTCCAGGCTTGTAACTTGTCGGGCCTGCTGCTCCCAGGGTGCGGTTGACCGTATTGTTTACGGAGTAGGTTTGTTGGTTTCCGCCAATTGTCAAACTCACATCCGTGCGCCAGCCATTGGTCTCATTCTTAATGCCAATGGTGCTGTTGTAGTCCTGCAAATCACCTTCAAATGATGGCATGTATCCGACGTAGCCCCGGTATAGCTCTTGCCCAGAGCCATTCAACGTCAGGTCACCAGTGTAGTTTGGTTTTGAAGGATCTGTAACGTGCAAGAGGCCGTGGTCGAGTCTCCAATAGGGAGTGCGGTAGTTCGCGTTGCTGAGAACTTTCTTCGATACAAAGGCCGCGTTTCCATAGAACTCGCCTGTCTCACCAATTGGGAGTGACCAGTTGACAAGGAACTTGGCTGCCGAAGTGGCACCTGTGCCGTTGATGTTTCCACCCGTTGGATTCGTGTTAAGAAAAGCATCAATGTTGGCATCCGTTCCAGCGGGTGCCCCTGCGGCTTCACCAAAAGTTGCCTTCTCTGTGGGCCGGTCAATGACTCCGGAGCGAACTGCATTGTTGACCTGGCTCAGGCCTATCGTGTAGTTGAAATAGCCTTTACCAAGATTTGCGCCGCTGTTGTAGGAGAAACCGTATGTGGCACCATCTCCTTTGCTTGTAACACCAGACACCACATTCAAGGTGCTGTATTCGAACTTGTCCTTGAGGATCACGTTCATAACGCCCGCGATTGCATCGGAACCGTATTGAGCGGATGCACCGTCGCGGAGGATTTCAACGCGCTTAATGGCGTCAGTCGGGATGCCCGAAAGGTCTGCGCCGGTTTCACCACGACCGGGTGAAAACTGAACGTAAAGCAGGGAGCTTACATTTTTCCGTTTGCCGTTGATCAGGACCAATGTCCGGCTCGGACCGAGGTTCCTTAGTTCGTACGGGTCAAGGAGTGTGGTAGCATCGTTCACTGGCGTGTTCACCGTGTTGAACGAAGGAACCCGATATTGCAAAGCCTTGTCGAAGGTCAGCTGCCCGGTCGTTGCAAGGTCACGTGCAGTGAAATTGTCGACGGGAAGTGGGGTATCAATAATGGTCCGTTGCGTACCACGACCCACGGAAACAATCACCTCGCCCAGTTCCTGGGAACCTGGCTCCATCACTATGGACAGTGATGACTGGCCGGCGATCGAGACTTCCTGGGTGACGTATCCCACGGCGGATACAACCAGCGTAGTGACGCCTTCCGAGACAGGAAGTACGAATTTTCCATCCGAATCGGTGGCCGTACCGGCACCGGTACCTTTGGCTACAATGTTGACGCCTGGAATTGGCGCACCACCATCACGGTCGGTGACCGTTCCCGAAATACTCCTCGATTGGGCCATCGCCTGCACTCCCGCAAGGACAACCAGCGCAAGAATTAGTAAACGTTTTTTCATGAACAGTTGGATTTGGGTTCATGTAAAATGAAAAAAAAGGCAACAATTTCCTAACTCAGACGTAAAAAATGACGGCGAACGGGCGAAGTCCTGCTATGGTTAATGCAGAATCTCCCGCACGTTCTCCCGTATCTTGCCCGACAACTCGTCGGTTGGAAGGTCGTTGACATCACGCCCGAAAGGGTCCTCGATTTCCTCGGCAATGAGTTCCACACTGAGGATAACGAAGGAAATAAGCACGACGATGGCTACGGTAACATATTCGGTGATCGTCACAAAGCCGAAGGGAAGGGTGATGATGTAAATGAAAATGAACTTCTTCAGGTACATCGAATACGAATAAGGGATCGGTGTGTTCTTGATTCGTTCACAGGCCCCAAGGATTTCGCTAAACTCTTTCATCTCACGATCCAGAAGGAATAGTTGTTCGCCCGAGATGCGACCCGTTCTATAGAGTTCGTTTACCCGCTCATACATCATCGATGACAATCGATTGGGAATATGCTTTACCTGGCTAAGACGCGCCTCGAAGTCGGGTCCAGCCGGATCGAAATCTTTTAGCTTTGCCCCCTGGCGGAGATTCTCTTTAACAGAGACAACGAAGTTCGGAATCATCTTCGCGAAATAATCGCGACCTTCATGATCGTCCTTTGGTAGGAAAGCATTCAACTTATGCGCCAGGTTGCGGGTATTGTTTACCATGCTGCCCCACAACTTCCTGCCCTCCCACCATCTGTCATAGGCTGAGTTGGTGCGAAAAACGAGGAAGAGACCAAGCACAATACCAAGCAGTGAGTGCATGCCGAAAGTGCTTGCAAAGCCCTTTTCATGAAGGTTGAAAACATCGAGAACCAGAAAGCATATCAGGCCTGTGTAGACCGTCATGAAGATCATGGCCGGCCGCAAGGTGCGCATCACCTGGCGGCTATACTGGTGGGTTATGAGGGAGTACCAGGACTTCGGGTTGTAGTCTATCATGTGGGTAAAGGTCGTTAATCACAGGGCCATCCCGCAAGCGAGGAGCGTCCCGATTGCCAAAAAAATCTTAAACTTGCCGCGCCTTCGTCGCACGACCATGAGAACTCTCGCAGCCTTCCTGACGCTTTTTTCCTCTACACTCTTCGCCCAGGACTACCTGGTGACGACAAAAAACGACACGGTACGTGGGAAGCTCTCCATTAGCTCGTACCCAACGATGGACAAGGTGCTCGTCTCGCAACCGCAAAAGAAAAAGGAAGAATACGCCTCTCCATATGTCGTCTCCATCTTTCAAGACAGCACGTTCTACCGGACGGTTCGTGTTCCGGACGCATATCGCATCATGCGCGTTGGCAAGACCGGACCGGTATCACTCTGCTATGCCCGCCAGTCGCCCGGCACCCCCTTCGATGTTCCATACCTTGTGAAACGGACCGGGGAATCGATGCAGGTTACTGCCATTCGGTTCAAGAAGAGTGTCAAGACCTTTCTCGCCGACTGCGCAAGAATTGGAGACTTGATCGACAAGGAAGAGGTGGGCAGAAAAGACCTGGATCAAATCATCGAAGAGTACAATCGATGCATAGCCAAACAGACGCCCGAAGCCTTTGTCATCACTGAGAATCCAACGCTATCGGCCTTGTCAAAACTGAACCAGCGGTTCCTGACTGATTCCTCCGCCCCACCTGATGCCGTGGACATCCTGAAAGATATCTACAAAAAGGTCAAAGACGGCCAGGCAGTTCCCAATTACCTCACTGAGGGATTGAAGAATGCGCTGGCCAGTCGCGATGACTACAAGGCCGACCTTGAGGAACTCCTCAAGCTGTTGAAAGAGTAGCGAAGCCTGCACCCCCTGCCCCCTGAAGGGGGAAACTGCTCGATACAAGATTTGAATTCCGATGGTACATCAGAGGCATGCGACGGTCTGAGCCGTGATCTAACAATCTTCTATTGATCACTGCTTGCTTGGCCGGAAGTCATCGAGAAGTTTTGGATCGATGAGCCCGATGATAACTACGATGATGATGACAATAATCGTCAAGGTTGTAACAAAGAACACCTGCCCACCGAAGTAGACTCCGATTCCCTTCACGAATGCCTTCACTTTCGATTGATATCTCATCAGGTCAGAATACACGTAGCCGAAGTAGGTCAGAGAAAGAAGGCTGGAAACACTTGATGCGGCAATCATCATCTCATCGGTGAAACCGCGAAAAGTAAAGAGAAGCATAGTGAGCCAAAAGAGGTGACCTCCCGCATAGAATAAAGGCACGGTGTGTTCCACCAAATTGTAGCCGCTCTTTCTAAAGAAAACATACCGGGCGGCAAGTGCCTGAAAGGGAACGGCCAGAAACAACACCCACTTGATGTGATCTGAAATCCACTGGGTCATCCACTGTGTGGCCGGTTGCGAGGCTCGCTCGCTAAAAAGGCTCTCCTGCTTGTCGCGGATAAGTTCGGAAAACTCAAGACCCAGCACGCTGATCCACAACAGTAGCAGCGTGATCATGAAGAAGAAGTAAGAGATGGGACCCAGGTAGCCAACTCTTACTCCTGCGATGTAACGCAGTGCTACTAGTCCTGGCCGCAGGGTGAGGTCACGCAGCGTGCGAAGGAGGATGCCATCAAACCCGGCCACCTGAATCGAGAAGTCCCTGATGGTATCGCGAAAAGTGATTCGCTTTACCCCGCTGCGTTGGCCGCACGAAGGACAAAAGGCCGTGGATACGGGTTGATTGCAATTGACACAGTGCATAAAGTACTTCTACGTCCAAAGCTAATAATTGAAACGGTCAGGGGAGCGGCAGACCTGACTCCTTAAATAATATGACCAGCTCTGAGCCTCTCGAAGGGGCATTAACTTATTTTTGCACTCCAAATCGTACGGAAGTGGCCGAATACAGCAAGGAAGAGATAGCAAGGATCGAGGAAAAGTGGCGTTCCTATTGGGACAAGCACCAGGTTTATAAGACGGAAAGCGACCCTGACCGTCCGAAGTACTATGTGTTGGACATGTTCCCGTACCCTTCGGGTGCCGGTCTTCACGTTGGCCACCCCCTGGGCTACATCGCCTCCGACATCGTAGCCCGCTTCAAGCGGATCAAAGGATTCAATGTCCTCCATCCCATGGGCTTCGACGCCTTTGGTCTTCCGGCCGAACAATACGCCCTGGAGCATGGCATTCCGCCCGCTATTTCGACGCGTCAGAACATCCAGAACTTCAAGCGCCAGCTTGGCAAGATTGGGTTTAGCTACGACTGGTCGCGCGAAGTACAAACCTGCGACCCGTCCTATTACAAGTGGACCCAGTGGATCTTCCTGCAGATTTTCGACAGTTGGTTTAACCGCAAAAAAGAAAAGGCAGAACGCATCAGCGCGTTGGTTGAAATTTTTGAGAAAGAAGGCAATACAAATCACCCGTTCCCCAACGCCAAGTACCGCACGCCTTCAGGTAGTGATCGATTCTCTGCGAGCGAGTGGAAAGGTTATGACAAGGCCACTCAACAAGAAATCCTGATGAACTACCGGCTGGCCTACCTCGCGTACACCGATGTGAATTGGTGCGAAGCGCTGGGTACGGTGCTGGCCAACGACGAAGTAATCAACGGGGTGAGCTACCGTGGAGGTTTCCCGGTGGTGAAGCGACAGATGAGACAATGGAGCCTTCGCATAACTGAATATGCCGAGCGGCTGCTCAAAGGTTTGGAGGAGATTGACTTTAGCGAGTCGATGAAGGACATCCAGCGCAACTGGATTGGGAAGAGTACGGGGTGTTTGGTGAAGTTCACGGTTAAACTCGACGGCCTCACCCCTGGCCCCTCTCCACAGGAGAGGGGAATAATAGATACTGCTAACAAGAACGTTTGGCCAATTCTGAAAGAGTACTCCAAGGCGAATAGAACCAATCCCACCCCAGAAGAAGCGACACTTTGGGAAAGGCTTAGGAACAATCAAGTCGGACATAAGATCCGGAGACAGCACGCGATTGGGATATTCATCGCGGACTTCGTCTGCCTTGACAAGCAGCTTGTCATAGAGATTGACGGTGAATACCACTCCAACAATCCTGACTACGACAAAGAAAGGACAGCATACCTCAATGTTGAAGGGTTCGAGGTGATTCGATTCGCAAATAGTGAAGTAAAAGACAATCCAGAAGGCGTTGTCTCAAAAATAAAAGTAGCGTTAGATACGCGCCCTTCAATTGACCGAATCCGCCCCCTCTCCTTTGGAGAGGGCCGGGGTGAGGCCGTTGAGGCTAACATACTCGAAGTCTTCACCACCCGCCCCGACACGATCTTCGGCGTCGACTTTATGGTGCTCGCTCCCGAGCACTCATTGGTGAAGGCAATTACAACAACTGAACAGCAGGGCAAAGTCGAGGAATACCTCAAGTACGTCGAAGGCCGTTCAGAAATCGACCGCATGGCCGAGGTAAAGAAAGTGACTGGTTGCTTCACGGGGGCGTATGCCATCAACCCTTTGAGTCAGCGGGAGGTACCC
This sequence comes from uncultured Ohtaekwangia sp., assembly GCA_964549855.1. GTDB lineage: Bacteria > Bacteroidota > Bacteroidia > Cytophagales > Cyclobacteriaceae > ELB16-189. The sequence goes on from CAZJWV010000009.1 coordinate 20,910, forward strand.
ATCTGGATCAGTGAGTATGTGCTGGTCGGATATGGCACAGGAGCCATCATGGGTGTGCCTTGCGGCGACGAACGCGATCACAAGTTTGCCAGGCACTTCAACATCCCGATCACGAACATTATTGGAAAACTCTACAACGGCGAAGAGGCCAATCCCTCATACGATGCAATCCTGGAAAACTCCGGGGCGTACAATGGCATGGTGATGCGTGACGCCATACCCGCCATTGTCGAGAAACTGGAAAAAACTGGAGTTGGGAAGAAGCAGGTAAACTATAAAATGCGCGATGCAGGCTGGAGCCGTCAGCGGTATTGGGGAGAGCCCTTCCCGGTGGAGTTTCGCGACGACATTCCTTATGCAATGGCCGAAGGCGACTTGCCGCTTGAGTTGCCTGAAGCAACGGTGTTCAAGCCTTCAGGAACCGGCGAAGGTCCGCTTGCCAACCTGCAAGACTGGATAAACCCCTCGAAGGGTGTGAAGCGCGACAGCAACACCATGCCAACCCATGCCGGTGCTGCCTGGTATTTTCTTCGCTACATGGATCCGCACAATGCAAAAGAGTTTGCAGGCCGCAAAGCCCTGGATTACTGGAACCAGGTCGATGTGTACATCGGTGGCTCGGAGCATGCTGTGGCTCACCTGCTGTATGCAAGGTTGTGGGTGAAGATCCTTCGCGACCTTGGCTATCTCGGGTTCGATGAGCCATTCAAGAAGCTGATCAACCAGGGAAAGATCACCGGCGATTCCCGTTTTGTCTATCGAGTACGAGGTTCCAACCAGTTCGCTTCTGCTGGACTTATTTCCAAATATGAAACTGATCCTCTTCACGTCGATGTCAACATTGTCGATGGGCTGGAGTTGAATGTGGACGCATTCCGCCGCTCGCGTCCGGACTATGCCACTGCGGAATTCATCCTTGAGGACGGAAAGTATCTCTGTGGCTCCGCCATCGAAAAGATGTCGAAATCCAAGTACAACGTCGTGAACCCGGATGACATCGTCGACAAGTACGGCGCTGACACCCTTCGCATGTACGAAATGTTTCTTGGGCCTCTCGAGGCATCAAAACCCTGGAGCACCAATGGCATCGACGGGGTATACAAATTCCTCCGCCGCTTTTGGAACCTCTTTCACGATGCTACAGGAAAATTTGGTGTCAGCACCGAAGCTGCATCCAATGAGGAACTGCGCGTACTGCATCGCACACTCAAGAAAGTGGAAAGTGATATCGGGGCCTACTCGTTCAACACATCGGTGAGCGAATTCATGATTTGTGTAAATGAACTCACATCGCTCAAGTGCCGCAAACGCACTGTGCTTGAACCGCTCGTGATCGCCTTGTCGCCATTTGCTCCTCACATCACCGAAGAACTTTGGTCGTTGCTGGGTCATACCTCAACAATCCAAAAAGCCATTTACCCGTCGTGGGATGAGCAATACCTGAAAGTGAGCACACACGCTTACCCGATTTCCATCAACGGCAAAGTGAGGGCCACCATGGAGTTTGCACTCGACATGCCTGTCGCCGATATAGAAAAGCAGGTACTCGCTTCGGAGATCCTGAAGAAATGGAGTGAAGGGAAGACACCGAAGAAGGTGATTATCGTGCCCGGGCGAATCGTTAACGTCGTACTCTGACAGTGGGCGTCGGCCGCTGAAAACTCCTTGGCGGCGGCTCGAGAAGAAGGAACAACGGAACTGCTGGCTGCGGAAAGTGACCCGCAGGGATGCCTGGGAAAAGTCCGTACATTCTTTCTGCCACCTGCCGATAGGTGAACGTCTGGTCACGATAGCGCAACGCCTTCAAATCAATAATCAGCGCCTGGCGACTGCCCGGCATGCCGCTCCAACGGGTACCCAGTCCAACCGCGATCATGCTGAGTCCCAACCCGCTCTTTCGCGCATGCTTGCCGACTATGAAGTCGCTTCGCAGCGATACCTGCGCTTGGCCCCGTAGCGCGACGAGTGCAAACACCAGAAGGATGAATCCTTTCACTTTCAAAATATACAACAAAAAGTCCATGGTCGATGGTCGAAAGTCTATGGCACTATTGAGCTATGGACCATCGACCATGGACTATGGACTCATTCACAATTCCTTAACTTAGCGACCCAATTAAGCGACCGGTTATGCCCCATTCCAGGATTGTTGGCCTTGGACATCATGTACCCGAAGGGGTTGTCACCAATGAGTATCTCTCGACGGTGATGGACACCACGAATGACTGGATCGTGGAGCGCACAGGCATCAACGAGCGGCGCTGGATCGACCCCACCAAGGACACGGTGGCCAATATGGCAGCCAAGGCTACGCGCATGGCGCTGGAGCGGGCAAAGCTGACGGAAAAAGACATCGAGTTTATCGTCTTCGCGACCATCACCCCGGATTACTTCTTTCCCGGTTCCGGCGTACTGCTGCAGCGCGAACTCGGCCTTGAGAGAATCGGAGCTCTTGATATCCGAAATGCATGCTCGGGTTTCATTTATGCCTTGAGTACTGCCGACCAGTTTATCAAATCGGGGATGTACAAGACCATTCTCGTGATCGGCGCGGAGATTCAGTCGACGGCTCTTGATGTCACCACGCGTGGACGAAATGTATCCGTCATTTTCGGTGACGGTGCCGGGGCAGCGATTCTGCAGGCGTCGGATAAACCTGGAATTCTTTCCACTCACCTTCATTCCGACGGCCGCTTTGCCGAGGAACTTTACGTGAAAGACCCTGGCAGCAGCCGTCCGCGTGAGTTGCGTCAGCCGGAACAAATTCTCGACACGACAGACTTCAAGGTGGTGATGAATGGAAACCAGGTATTCAAACATGCCGTTGTCCGTTTCATGGAAGTCATTGGTGAAGCCCTGGCAGCAAACAAGATGACCAAGGAACAGATCAGCTTGTTGATTCCCCACCAGGCCAACCTGCGCATCAGCCAGTTCATTCAACAGAAAATGGCGTTGCGCGACGACCAGGTGTACAACAACATCATGCGGTACGGGAATACAACGGCAGCATCGATCCCCATTGCCTTCAGCGAGGCCTGGGCGGAAGGAAGAGTAAAAAATAATGACGTAATTTGTTTAGCTGCGTTTGGCAGCGGATTTACCTGGGCATCGGCCCTGCTCCGCTGGGCATAACGCCAGAAATCACCGCGGAAGCCATGAAAACCAGCTCCTATAATCCCAGTCCCCTGGAAGTGGATTTTGCCAATGCCCTGTTTATCCTTCAAAAAGACATTCAGAAGCACCTGCAGGACAACCGGGTCGTTAACGTCGAGAGTAACATCAAGCGGGACAACCCGATGATCAAGTTCAGCCTCCTCGATAAAGACGGCGACCCGCACGAAATTGTAGTCCGGGTCGTTCAAATACCGGACAAGTTCTAGGAAGGCGAAACAACGAAGGCGGCGAATCCGTAAGTAAACGAGATGAAGAAGCGTGTGGCGATGGCGGTAGCGATTTCAGGGCTTTTGCTCCTGTCGTTTACACCAACCGCCGACCGCTATTTCGAGATCGCCCGCAACCTCGATATTTTCGCAACCGCCTTCCGTGAGATCAACACCCTTTACGTCGATGAGGTAAACCCCAACACCCTCATGCGAACAGGGATCGACGCCATGCTCGAATCCCTGGATCCTTTCACGAACTACATCCCGGAAAGCGAGGTGGAAGACTTCCGAACGCTCAACACCGGACAGTATGGAGGTATCGGCGCAGTAACCAGGGAAATCAACGGGAAAACAATAGTCACGATGATGTACGAGGGTTACCCGGCCTACAAAGGCGGGCTGCGCATCGGCGACGAGGTAGTGAAGATGGATGAGGTAGAACTTTCGAGAATCACCACCGAGCAGGCCAACCAGCTCATGCACGGCCAGGTTGGCACTCCGGTTTCCCTCACCATTCGCCGGCTGGGCGTGAAAGATCCGATCAAGCTGAACTTCAAGCGCGACAAGATCAAAGTCAGCAACGTTCCCTACTTCGGAATGATCGGAGGAGCTACCGGTTACGTCCGTCTTAACAATTTTACACCCGACGCAGGGAAAGAGGTGCGCCATGCCATCGTAAAACTCAAAGAGTCGGGTGCGACCTCCATCGTGCTCGATCTACGCGAAAACCCGGGTGGCTTGCTGAACGAAGCTGTCAACATCTGCAACCTGTTTCTTCCGAAAGGAAAATTGGTGGTGACAATGAAAGGGAAAGTCGAAGAGCTTACCTACAATACTGAGTCACCTCCTACTGATCTCGAGATTCCCGTTGCCGTGATCATCAATCGGAATTCGGCTTCTGCCTCAGAGATTGTGGCCGGCACGCTGCAAGATTATGACAGGGGGATCGTGGTCGGCGAAAAATCGTATGGTAAAGGACTCGTTCAGGTCACCCGCGAGCTCGGATACAACGCACAGATTCGTATTACGACGGCCAAGTACTATACGCCGACCGGGAGATGCATCCAGGTGCTCGACTACTCTCATCGGCGGCCCGATGGCAGTGTGGGTTCCGTCCCGGATTCATTGAAGAAGGAATTCAAGACCAGCCGTGGCAGGGCGGTCTTTGACGGCGGGGGAATTGACCCGGATGTAAACATTCCCCATGAAGGATGGTCGCCGATTGCTGAAGCGTTGCTGATCAATGGTCTCTTGTTTGACTACGCCACGCTCTATGCCTCCAGGCACGCAACCATCGGCAATGCAAAGGACTTTTCATTCAGTGATGCCGACTATCAAGAGTTCGTGACCTGGCTAAAAACCAAAACATATACCTACCAGTCCCCGCTGGAGAAACAACTCGAGGAATTGAAAACGGTGGCCAAGGCGGAACGGCTTTATACCGAACTCAAGCCCCAACTTGATCAGCTCCAGGCTCGCATGGCCGACAGCCGCAAGAACGACCTTGCGGTGAATAAGGAGGAGTTGCGCAAGATTCTTCAGGAAGAAATCGTCGGGAGGTACTTCCTGGAGCGTGGACGAGTGGAAGCTTCCTTCAAGGACGATGCTGAGGTGCGTAAGGCTGTCGAACTACTGACAAACGCCGCACAATACAACAAGCTCCTCAATCGCTGACTTTTCAGATTCCAGATTCCAAATTCCAGATTTCAAAATAGACTTTGAATTTGGGATTTGGGATTTGGGATTTGGATTTCCCGCCCTATGCCTTCCCTGAGGCAATTAAAAATATTTCTGCATCTTTCTAAAATGAAACCTGATCAAATATTCCAAGTGTGCAACATGGTCGCCCCAGTCGGGTGGCTGTTGCTGATGGTAGCGCCACGGTGGACCTGGACACGCCGGCTGATTATCTCCGGATTTCTGCCTCTTGCGCTGTCCCTGGTTTACCTTGGCATCATCGTCACCAAATTCGGAGACACAGAGGGTGACTTCAGTTCACTCGATGGGGTTTCAAGGTTATTTGCAGATCCCTATGCCCTTACAGCAGGGTGGATTCACTACCTGGCGTTCGACATGTTTATCGGCGCGTGGGAGATCAGCGACAGTCAGAAGCATGGCATCGCTCACTGGAAAGTGATACCGTGCCTGGTGTTCACATTCCTGTTCGGTCCCATTGGCCTTCTCGCCTACCATGTGCTGAGAACGATTCACACCAAAACCTTTTACACCGGTGAGCGATTGGTTTAAGGAACTCGCGGCCAGGAGTCGAGCGTTGTACCGCTTCGGTTGGCTCATGCTTGCCCTTTTTTGCCTGGCCCTCCTGATGTTCCTCATTGATCCGACCGTGATCATGGGCGTCAATGCATGGATTAAGCCCATGAAGTTCACACTGTCCATCACGATTTATGTGTGGACGTTCGCATGGATGCTGGGCTACGCGACCAACATGCGGCCAAAGCGGATCATTTCGACGGGGGTTATTGTCTCCATGACGGCTGAAATCGCTCTTATCTTTCTCCAGGCATTTCGGGGCACAACCTCACACTTTAATATCAGCAATCCGCTTGACGGTGCGATTTTCGGGATCATGGGGGTCTTTATCCTGATCAACACCCTCATCAATGCTTATGCTGTGTGGATCTTCTTCCGGAGCGAAGTGTCTTTGCAGACGCCATTTCTCTGGGCCTGGCGCACAGGGCTAGTGCTATTGTTGTTGGGCTCGATCTCCGGACAGTGGATGGTGATGCAGCTTGCCCACACCGTGGGTGCCGCAGACGGAGGTCCAGGTCTTCCTTTTGTAAATTGGAGCACCGTCGCCGGCGACATCCGGTCTGCACACTTTTTCACACTGCATGGTTTGCAAGTAATTCCCATAGCCACAGCACTCCTGGATCGCTTCGCAAAAGCATCGGCCACGCGATGGATGATCGTAACCATTATTGCTTACACTACCTGGTGCATTTTTCTGCACTTACGCGCTATGCAGGGACTACCTCTGCTTTCGATCCCCAGCTAGAAATCGGAAATTGGAAATTGGAAACTGGAAACTGGAGGAGTCTCCTAATTTCTAATTTCCAATTTCCTGGTCCGTCGATGTGCTACCTGAGGAACAGCATCTCCCGGTACTTCACCAACGGCCAATCCTCATCGTCGATAAGCAGCTCAAGCTTGTCCACAGCATCTCGAATCTTGTCGAAGTATTGCTCACGGACCTCGTCGCAATACGCGTAGGCACGCTTGTGTGAATCGGTGATCTTGTTCAACCGCTTGCGCTCCTCGATCATCTGTCGAACACCATTCTTGATGGTTCCGATGTGCTCGGAGATTTCCTTGATCGTCTGGATCACCGCCTTGTTATCAACGCCAAGTCCCTTGAGTCCGTTGGCATTCTGAATCAGCTTGTTCTGGTATGCGATCGCCGTCGGAATGATGTGATTCATCGCCAGGTCACCGAGGGTGCGAGATTCAATCTGGACGCGCTTGATGTACGATTCCAGCCTGATTTCGTGGCGGGCTTCCAGCTCCTTGTGCGAGAGCACCCCGTGGCGCTCGAATAGCTCCACTGACTCCTTCGTGAGGTAAGCTTCTACCGCGCGTGGCATGTTTTTGATGTTGCTCAAGCCGCGTTTGGCCGCTTCCTTGACCCACCCTTCTGAGTAGCCGTCGCCTTCGAAACGAACGGACTTAGAATCCTTGATGTATTTCCGAAGTACGTTGGCAATCGCCAGCCGCCTCTCAGTGCCTTTCTCGATATCGCGCGACACCACGTCGTGGAACTTGTCCAGCTGGTCGGCTACAATAAGATTCAACACCGTCATCGCCACGGCACAGTTGTCGGAGCCTCCGACCGCCCGGAATTCAAACTTGTTACCGGTAAAGGCGAACGGCGAGGTCCGGTTGCGGTCCGTAGCATCCAGGATGATCTCCGGAATCTGGTCGATACCAAGTTTCATGTACATGTTGTCGCCCTTCTCGATCTTCACATTGCCCTTCTTTTCCATTTCATCAAGAACGGCCGTCATCTGGCTACCAATGAAAACGGAAACAATGGCCGGGGGTGCTTCGTTAGCACCAAGCCGGAAGTCGTTTCCTTCCGTCGCGATGCTTGCACGCAGCAGATCGGCATGCTCATGCACCGCCTTGATGGTAGTGATGAAGAACGTTAAGAAAAGCAGGTTGTCACGGGCGCTGCTTGAAGGAGCGTACAGGTTGATGCCCGTGTCTGTAATGAGAGACCAGTTATTGTGTTTACCGCTTCCGTTCAGGCCGGCAAAAGGTTTCTCGTGAAAAAGAACCTTGAGGTTGTGCCTCTCGGCCACACGCTGCATCACATCCATCATCAACTGGTTGTGGTCGTTGGCAACGTTTACTTCCTCAAAAAGCGGGGCTACTTCGAATTGGCTTGGGGCTACTTCATTGTGTCGGGTACGAACGGGAATCCCCAGCTTCCAGCTCTCGTTCTCAAATTCCTTCATGAAGTCGTAAATCCTCGAAGGGATGGCGCCGAAATAATGATCTTCCATTTGCTGACCGCGCGCGGGGGCATGGCCAAAGACGGTGCGGCCCGCCATCACGAGGTCAGGGCGGGACATATAGAGGGCCTTGTCGACCACAAAGTACTCTTGTTCAGGACCGAGGGATGCCACCACGTGCTGGATGTCTTTGTCGAAGAGTTGGCACACTTTTGTTGCGGCCAGGTCAACGGCCTTCAGGGCCTTAAGGAGCGGAGCCTTGTTATCAAGCGTCTCTCCCGTATAGGAAACAAATATGGTTGGGATGCAAAGCGTTTTACCGTAGAGGAACATGGGTGAGGTGGGGTCCCAGGCAGTATAACCCCTGGCCTCGAAAGTGCTTCGTATGCCGCCACTGGGGAAGGAGGACGCATCGGGCTCCTGCTGTACGAGTTCGCTTCCCTTGAATTTTTCAAGGCCGCTGATGGCGTCGAAGAAGGAATCATGTTTTTCGGCCGTTCCTCCCGTCATCGGCTGGAACCAATGGGTAAAGTGGGTGGCTCCTTTGCCCATGGCCCATGCCTTGGCCGCGGAGGCTACTGCGTCAGCCGTGACCGCATCGATTTTTTCATGATTCTTGATAGCCGCCGTCACTTTTTGGTAAACGGCCGGTGCCAACGAGGCGCGCATGCTCTCCGATCCGAAAACGTTCTCACCAAAGAAATCGGAGACTTTATGACTTGGGCTTGAGACAGTTACTGCGTTTCGCTCATGTAGTTTGCGAAGCGCCTCCATACGTAAATGTGCCATGTAGTGGTTGTTTTTTGGTCTACTTGGCGCCAAAAGTATACTTTTTTCGGAGACGTAGGGTATTTTTTGACCCTATACCCCAAAAAAGTGTGCGCTTTTTCTGAACGGCAGGATCCGTCGGGATTTGGGATTTGGTCCCGGCCTTGTGCCGGGATGGGATTTGGTTCCCCTCAGTTCGGGCTGATCATCACCACCGCTGTCGGCCCTTCAAAAAGGTATGGCTGCTCAAAAACTACGGTAAAGCCGGCCGCCTTCAAATCATCCTGGTGTTCTTTGCGAGTGAGGACCATCACCCGTTTGTCACTGGCATACGAAATGACTTCGGCGGCGGTAAAGTACGTGAGCAACGGCCGTTGAAGTGCAAAGACGTAGGCTGGATTGAATAATCGATAGCCAATTACCTCCCGGTCCGTACCCTTTACGATCGGCATGCTCGCTTGTACAGGGTTAGTCGCAAGGATCCGGGGCACACCTATTTGGAACATCAATACTCCCGACATCCAAAAGGCAAGTAAGTAGGTACTCCAGGCCAGCTCCAGCTTACCGCGGCCTAACAGCCGCCAGGCGATGAAGGCCCCGATTGGCCACGGTATAAACAGCGCGGCCAATTCTGGCATCCCACCTATCCAGCGATCCTGGCTGATGGCAACGGCCAGTACGGCAATGAGAACCAGGAAGAACCCGACTGAGAGACCAACCCAGAATCTTGCCCTGGCTGGCGAATGGGAAATGGCATTATCAATGGCAAAGCCGATGAGGATGGCAGCAAAGGGAACAGCAGGCCCAATGTAGTTGGCGAGAAAAGTTCTTGAGATCGAGAAGAAGAGAATAACGGCCACGACTGCAAGCAAGGAAATCATGAGCAATGCATTGCCCCGTTGTTCCTTCCAAACCCGTACCATCGACACAGGCAGCCAGGGCGAGAGCGGCAGCAGCGCCACCAGCAGGACAAGAATAGCCATGCCCGGAAAACTGCCATGATCCTCGTAGGGGGCAAGGAAGCGGTCAACATTATGGCCCATGAAGAACGATTTCACCCACTCTCCATCGGTTCTCTTCCAGACGGCCGCCCACCAGTACGCATTGACGGCCACAAACGCCATGAAGCCCGTAACTAGCCTTAGTCTCAAGAGGCTCTTCCAGGAAAGCTCGCCACGGAAGTAAAGAAGCGCCAGAAAAATCACTCCGCTAAGCACCACGGCAGCAGGCCCCTTTGCCAGGAAAGCAAATGCCACGGCCAGGTAACTCAAAACAAAATACGTGGACCTTCCGGATTGAAGAGCGTATGCAAACGCCAGCCAGCCGAAGGTCAGGAAAAAGATAAAGTAGGGATCTGGCACAGCCAGGTGAAATTCAGCGATAACAAACAAGGAACTCGCCATAGCCAATCCCGAGAAGTATGCAGTTCTTTCCCCAGCCATCCGGTGTGTGAAGAAATACACGCTGGCCACAGTCAAAACGCCCATCACCACTGAAAAGAAACGTGCCGCAAACGGAGTTATCCCAAAGATCCCATACGAGGTCATCATGAAGAAGTAGTGAAGGGGTGGCTTGTCCGTCCGCACCTGCCCGTTGAATGTGGGTAACACCCAATCGTTGCGCTGGAACATCTCCATGGCGCAGGCGCTGTTCTTTGCTTCGTCGAGTACATAGACGGGAAAACCCCAGAAGTTCGCGCCGATGGAGAGCAGGGCCAGTACCAACACCAACAACCATTTTTTGTCCTGCATGCGTTTATCTACTTTTGAAATCTACCCACCATGAACAACTTCTGGGTCCGGTTTCTTCTGCTTGCGATGATTGTCGCTGCCCTTGGTTTCTACCGGGTTTCACCGAATAAAGTAAAGGAACAAAACCTTATCGTGGAATTGCAAGCCCAACAGTCGCCAGGTTCCATTCGATTCTTTCAATTTGTTTCTGACTCCATCAGCTTTATCAGCCTGGGGATTCCTACCGTTTTCATCCTCGCAGGCCTGATTCGCAAACGCAAGATATGGGTTCGTCACTCCCTGATCATTCTGCTTGGCATTGCGCTTGGTGGATCTATCGGCGCCGTAATAAAGCGAACGGTCCGGGAGCCTCGCCCTTACGAAGTAGACACCCGAATTGCTCAATTGAGCGTTGGGGGAAGCAACTCCTTCCCGTCGGGACACACCATGGAAGCCACGGCGGCCGTGATCGGAATGAGTACCCTGCTGATCCGGACACCATGGACCGCTTTGCTTGGGGGTATCTGGGCCTTGACGATCATGTTTTCGCGGATCGTGCTAGGAGTTCATAATGTCACAGACATCCTGGCCGGAATCGCAATGGGATGCCTTGGATTGCTGATCGTGCATGAGATATTTGAACGCAAGGTCTCATACGGCCATGATTGAATTATCCATCGTTATCCCTGTACTCAACGAGGCGGAAAATGTGTCCGGCCTTTCAGAAAGCCTTCGTGCAGCGCTGAAGGAATTCTCCTACGAGGTAATCTGGGTTGACGACGGTTCGACCGATGCAACGGCGGCCGAAATCCGCAAACACGGCGATGAGCACACCCGGCTCATTTGCCTGACGCGTCGCTTTGGGCAAACTGCTGCCATGACGGCGGGTATCGACGCAGCCGAAGGAGAACTCATTGTTACGCTGGATGGCGATCAACAAAACAACCCATCGGATATCCCAAAAATGGTAGCGCACCTGCGGCAGGGAGATTGGGACGTGGTAGCCGGATTCCGGCGCAGCCGTAAAGACAACCTCTTCCGGGTGTTTCCCAGCCTGCTTGCCAACGGGCTCATTCGCAAGATTTCCGGAGTCACGGTGCGGGACTACGGCTGCACGCTGAAAGTATTTCGGAGTCATTTTGCAAAGGGCCTGGAACTCCACGGCGAGCTCCACAGGTTCATTCCGATCCTCGCGGCGCTCCAGGGTGCACGGATCACTGATATCGAAGTCACCCATTCGCCTCGTCGTTTCGGTAAGTCGAAATACGGGCTTGGCCGGACGCTTAACGTGCTTAGCGACCTATTCTTGTTGTTCTTTTTCCAAAAGTACCTCAGGCGACCCATTCATTTCTTTGGACCGCTGGGCATGGTGACGTTGTTGGCAGGTTCCGCCATTTGCTTCTACTTGCTGGTCGTCAAGTTGGGCGGGCAGGATATCGGCGGCAGGCCGTTGCTTATGCTCGGTGTGTCACTCGGGTTGGCCGGCATCCAATTCCTCACGTTCGGTCTTCTAGCCGAGCTGATGATGCGATTGTACTATTCAGCAGGCCGTAAGACTTACACCATCAAAAGCACGTTCGTTGGATCCCCGCGTAGTTAGGATGGGGAAAGTGGCGCTGCGGGTGGCACTTAGCGCAGCCGCACTCTACGTCGTTTGGCAACAAATTGATGCGCAGCAATTCTACGCCGTACTTCTCGCTGCCAACCCCCTTTGGTTTATCGCCGCAATTATTCTGTACACACTTTCCAAAGTGATCAGCTCATTCCGCCTCAACTATTATTTCGCAAGGAATGAAATAGTCATGTCAGAGCGGGAAAACCTCCGCCTCTATTTTGTCGGTATGTTTTACAACTTGTTTCTTCCTGGAGGCATTGGCGGAGATGGTTACAAAATCTGGTGGCTAAATCGAACGCGCGGCGCCGCGGTGACGAAGGCATTTCAGTCAGTCTTCTTCGACCGTATCAGCGGAATGTTCTTGCTGGCAACACTTGGACTGCTAGCAGCCTGGTTTTCCTTTCCGGAGTTGCCCATGCGTACCGCCTTGCTTGTCGGTGGGTTGGTTACGATTCCCTCCCTCTACCTCGTGCATCGCATTGTCGCGGCCCAGTTCCTTCCTCTCTTTGGCTCAACGACAATTCTCTCTTTAGGCGTGCAGGCTATCCAACTGCTGTGCGCCTGGTCGCTACTGATGTCCATGGATCTGACCGCGGCAACAGGCGCTTACCTCACCGTGTTCCTGGTGTCGTCGCTGGTAGCTGTTTTGCCGATCTCCATCGGAGGAATCGGCTTGCGTGAGTTGGTGTTTGTGACTGCTGCCGGGTTTGCACCGATCAGCCGCGACGGGTCAGTTGCTTTCTCACTGCTGTTCTTCGTCGTGACGGCCGTGGTATCGCTACCAGGGGCGTTGGTCACGTTGGATTCACCGAAAGAGAGATCCTAATCAGAGTAATAAGGTTGGAGCGGGATTGCTTCGCTTCGCTCGCAATCAGTCGTTCAGATCTTGATAGCTGGAGTGACCTATCGTGATCAGCTCGCTTTCTTGACGGAGCCTCCGCTGCTGGAGCGGGTATTGGTTCGTGTTGGATTGCCACGATAGCGTACACTGCCCCCACTGCTTCCCCTGGCTTCCAATGATTGAGAAACGCTGAGTTTAATTCCACCGGCGCTGCTGGCGCTGGCATCGGCAGTTTCTACCGGACATGCATAGGCGTCTATCTCTCCCGAACTGCTCGCATCTGCAAAAAGCTTTTTCGCGGTCCCTTCAAGTATCACATCGGCAGCGCTGGATGCATGAACATTGACCTCTCCGGCTTCGATTTTCAGTTCGATGTCGGCGGCACTGGATGCCTGGATGTCCAACTTGTCTGCCTTGATGACACCATCGGAAAAAACGTTAGCTGCTGAACTGGCATAAATCCTGCTGAGACTCACATAAGTCACATAGACCTTCACATTTATTTTGGATTGAAAGAACCTGTTGTTGTCTCGCAAATGGATGCGCAGGTTAGACCCCATCACCTCGGTGATGACCCTGCTCAGTTCATCGCCCGTAACTTCCACTTTCAAGGATTCCTTGTCCCCTTTTTTCAGATATACATCAATGGCTTCCCCGGTTTTGATGCCGGAAAAGGAGCCGATGGAACGCGTCTCGCTCTTTTGAGACCAACCCCAAAGCGGGGCAAGGAGGGCAAGAAGGAAGAGAATTCTCCTCATGGTGTAGTTGCGATTTTTACTAATGACCTCTGCTGCCGGATAAGGTTGCATGAACCCCAATTTTTGATTCTCTGGATTAGCTTTCCGCAATAATTATACTAATTTGGGTACTTTCCTATTGGTTCTAATCCGCCTAAGTTATGATCAAAGATCAACTCAATGTTCTTATCAACCTTGCGGCCAGCGACCGCATCATTGACGATCGGGAGGCCAAGATCATCCACATGATTGGCAAGGCCAGCGCCATCTCAAAGGAAGAAATCGATGATATGATCAAGCGTCCTCGGCCAGTGGGCGACCTTAGTACGCTCACGGAGGACCAGAAGTTCGAGAACTTGTATCAATTGATTCAATTGATGAAAACAGATGGTCAGGTTTTCAAGAGCGAGATCTCTTTTTGCGAAGCGATCGCCACACGATTGGGATACAAGAAAGAAGTGATCGGCGAGTTGGCCTCCAAGGTATACAGCGATCCCTCCATCACTTCAGACCGCCGAAGCCTCATGGCCCGGGCGCATAAGTTCCTGAAGTAGGTCCCACCCCCTGCCCCCTAAAGGGGGAAGAGTTTTCTTAATCAAACAGGGAACACGCGGTTCCCCTTTAGGGGCTGGGGGCACAATGCGAGAAGTCAGTTAGCTCTGCCCTTTTCTATTTCTGAGCCTCGTAAACGGTCTTACCACCCAGAATAGTCCGAACAACCTTTGTCTTCAACAGCAACGAGTCGTGCACGGTCATAATATCTTGAGAGAAGACTGTGAAGTCAGCGAGTTTGCCGACAACGATGGAGCCTTTCTGTTTTTCTTCAAACGCCCCGTAAGCAGCGTCGATCGTGTAGGATCGAAGCGCCTGTGCCCGCGTCATTTTCTCATTGGGTTCGTACCCTCCCTCCGGTTCTCCCTTTAAGGTTTGGCGAGTCACCGAAGCGAAGAAGCTCGCGATAGGCGTGAGCGGCTCCACGGGTGCATCCGTTCCGTTGATCACTTTAGCCCCGGATTTCAGGAGTGACTGCCACATGTAGGCGCCCTCCACAATGCGCTTCTCTCCCAGTCGCTCGATCGCCCAGGGGCGGTCCGAGGAAAGGTGCACCGCCTGCATTGCGGGGATCACCCCCAACTGCGCGAAGCGTGGAATATCTGACGGAGCGAGATGCTGCGCGTGCTCGATGCGGAACCGGTGGTTGGTTATTCCCGGAAATTCCCGGAAAGCCATCTCGTATCGATTCAATACTTCCTGGTTTGCCCGGTCGCCAATGGCATGAGAACAGACTTGGAATCCTTTGGCCAGTGCATCCTTCGAAGTCTTAAGCACCGTGTCCATCGGAAGGGTGGCCATGCCGTAAGTATCGGTGCGATCGGAGTATGGCTCCAGCAACCAAGCGCCGCGTGAGCCCAGGGCGCCGTCGCAGTTTAGTTTGATGGACCTGACTGTGACACCCCGAGGATCAATCACAGGTCCCCTTTTGTACCACTCATAGATCAGGCTGCGGTCCCTGCCGGTGATCATTACATAAAGCCTGGTCTTGAGTTTCCCTGAAGCCGCAAACGACTGGAACAAGGCGATGCTCTCACGCGAGGCTCCCGCATCGTGGAAGCCGGTGAGCCCGTTTCTAGCGCACGCCTCCATAGCCAACTCAAGTGCGTGTGCGTTTGACTCCGGAGTTTCGTCGGGAATCACCTTGGTAATCAAGGTCTGCGCACGCTCATTGAAGATGCCTGTCGGGTTGCCCATCTTGTCGCGAATGATCTCCCCCCCTTCCACCAACTCTCCCGATGTTTTCTCGACCGACATCAGGTTCACGCCAGCCAGTTGCATTGCTTTCGCATTGGCAAAGCCCGCATGACCACTCGCGTGGCTCAGGTACACCGGGTTGTTTGGGCTTATCGCGCTGAGCTGCTCATGGGTTTGAAAGCCCTTCACCATTTTCTGCGGCTTGAAGTCCCACTTGTCCTGGTGCCATCCGCGACCCAGGATCCATTGCCCGGGCTCAGCCTTTGCCACGGCCTCTCTTACTTTGTCAACCAGCTCATCGTAACTGCGAACCGACATCAGGTCCAGGTTGATCTCGCTGTAGCCCACGCCCATGATGTGCCCGTGCGATTCGATGAATCCGGGGGTAAGCGTGGCTCCCTTCAGGTCCAGGACTTCGGTTTTTTCTCCTTGGTATGATTCCGCTTCCGCCATCGGCCCTGCGAAGACGATGGAATCACCGCGCACGGCGACGGCCTCCACAGTGGGCTGACTCTCTTCGGCGGTATAGATTGTGCCGCCGCGGATGATCAGGTCCGCAGGAACTGGTTTGGATTGACAGCCCCACAGGAGGGCGGCGGCAAATAATAGTTTTCTCATAGGTGTTGAATCGATTCGGTACAAGGACCCGGTCGAATGTACAAGGAAGGCCGCCATGTACCCAAACGGAAAGTGTCGAATGGGACCGCCAACGAGAACCCTACTACGAGGCGGTCACTATAAGGCCCGGTTCCCCTTGGCCGAGATTGTCGTGCCTCGACTTCGCTCGGCATGACGAAAAACGATTCACAGGTCGGAAGGGTCTCGGCTCCGCTCGACCCTCAAATCGGCGATGAATGAAGGCTGTATCAAAAATGAGCCAATCATGATCATGCTGAGCGGAGCCGAAGCATGAGAGCCCTCACATTTGTAAAGAATAAGCGTCATCCTGAGCGAAGTCGAAGGATGACAGCGTCATACCTTGAAGTATCTTAGCACCAAATACATTTCTCATGAAGCGATTCCTATTCCTGCTGATTTGTGTGATTTCAACGGGTATTGCCCAAGCACAAAGCGTTGGCCTCTCGTTCAGCTACTTCATTCCCAAGAACGGCGACTTCTCCATACCGATCAGCCCGTTTTCCATTCGCGGCATTGGCGTCGACCTCAACCGATTCATCGCCCTCGAAACGGGGGCCTCGCTCTACCGCATGTCGGGCCTGAATATGGTCGGCCTGCCTTTCGAAAGCAGCTCATCGCTGACCGGGCCCAACTTCACGGTGTTCATCCCTGCGGAGCTGGTTTTTCAATTCAAAGGCAAGGGCGTGGAATTCGACATCAAGGGGGGCGGCTTTTTCTTCTATTCATTTGATCAGCAACTGAACTATGGCAACATGGACAAGGCATTGCGGAAATACACCGGGTGGGAAGTGGTCGACTCCCATTTTGATTTCGACAACAACCCGGGCTTTGGCTGGCTCGTAGGAATGGAATTCACGGTTGATGTCACCTCGCAGTGGGGCATCTCCTTAGAGACGAACTACCTGATGGGGCGTGCATCGATTCCCTTGACCGGAGGTTACGCGGGTGGAGTAATCGGTGGAACCAACAGCGCCGTGCAGGCTGAGTACAAAGACGCCAAGGTTGACTTCACCGGCCTCGAGTTTTCCATTGGAATCTTGTTCAAGACTGGCCGCCGCTGATCAGTCCTCCTTGATCGCCTCCGCCCGGTGAGGCACATTCTTGTTTTTCGAATCCAGGAAACTCCTTGAATCCTTGATGAACTGCCGCATCATTGATCGGGATGTTTTACTGCTCACCTTGATGGTATCCTGTTCTTCACGCACAGGAATCAGCTGAAAAGTTTTCCGTGCGTCAGATTGGCGATGCATCCAGGCCAGGGAATAGGATACATCCGCAAGACGCACAGAATCCTGGCCGTCCGCATTCTTCAGTTTTTCAAGCGTCACATGAAGAAGCGCCCCGCCATTGCGGTATCTTACCCGTTGACCAGAAATGAAATTCCCGAGGGAATAGGCCACCAGCTTGTCGGTTTCACAATCCCACTCCATGGGTTGGAGTACGTGCGGATGAGCGCCGATGACCATTCTTGCCCCATGACGCAGGCAAAGACGCGCCAGATCCTGTTGCTCAGGGCCGGGTGACTGTCGGTATTCGATTCCCCAATGGAAGAAAACGATGATGACATCGGCGGCTTGCTGCCTCGCCTTTTCCAAATCGGCTTTGATTCGGGTGGTGTCTATCCGGTTTACCATGACCTCAGCCGGTACAGAGATACCATTGGTGCCGTAGGTGTAGTTCAACAAGGAAACACGAAATCCACTTTGCTCGAGGATCAGCGGATACTCATTCAGGTAGTTGAGGGTGTCAGCAAAGGTGCCAGTGTGGGGCATGTCAAGGCTGTCGAGATATCGGATGGTTCTCTCCAGGCCTCGCTTTCCCCGGTCCATGGAGTGGTTGTTGGCAGTTACCAACGCATCGAAACCGGCGTCTTTGATGGCGGGCAGCAGCTCATCCGGTGCGCTGAACGCGGGATACCCGGCATATGGCTTGCCTCCAAAAGTCAATTCGAGGTTGCCAATGGCCAGGTCGGCGCCGGAGATGATCTCCTTCATGTCGCGAAAGGTCATCGTGTAGTCATAGGTGCCGAGGACCGGATCGTAGGCTGCTTTCATCTGCGATTCATGCTGCATCAAATCACCGACAAAAAGCATCCTGAGCCTTGTTGAGTCCTGGGACTTCGCGACAGGGGAACTGAAAACCAGGAGCAAAAGAATGAGTGACCTCATGAGGCAACGGAGTCGGATGCCGGCGACCTCATCTCGACAATTCTTTCGTCGGTGACGAGGTACACGGCATCACCTTCGGCTGGGGAAATGGCTGCCAGGCCTGTAAACGATCCGAACGCAGGAAGGATAAGGCGCTGGCGGTTGTACCAGAAGCAAGGCAAGAGGATGGATTGCCTGCCCTTCCCAACCAGCCTGGCGGCGGGGTGCAGGTGGCCGGATACGTTGATTGAATCACCTGTGTTTTCCATTGGCTCGTGCGTCAGCAGCAGGTCACAGATCCGATGACTTTCCCGCACCTCGATGCCATGGCGCCGGTACTGTTGCTCGCTGAGGATGTCGTGGTTACCGCGAATTAGTTCAAACCGGCAACCGGGAAAATGCCGCACGATCTGGCCGATCACTTCCCAATCGTCGTTGTAGGTACTGTGAAAGAGATCGCCGAGAAAGTACGCGGTGGAAGGCTGATGTCGCTGGATCAGTTCGATGAGGCGCTCCGCGTTTCGATGATTGGCTTTTAAGGGTACGGGCAGCCCCGCCCTGCGGAAATGGTTTACTTTTCCGAAATGGAGGTCTGCCACAATAAGGACACGGTTTGCTGGCATCCATAGTGCCCTCTCCTTGAGCAACATCAGCGATTGCTCACCCAACTGCACGATCCAATCTTCCTGTTTCTTCTTCAATTTCAGCGACAGTCAAAGTTCATACACATTCGGCCTAATCCCCCCGTTCTCATGACTTTTATCACTCCCAAATGAAACGAAAGCGGTTCCAAAATTTATTAACATTAGCGTAACATCGTCTCACCAAAGAGGGCTTATCTTGTCAAAAATCAGGATTTTTAACGGCCTGGCCCAAACGCCGACCACCCATGTTTGAACTGGAATTCACCTACAGCGCCCTCCTGATCATCTGTCTCATTGCGGCCTGCGGTTTCGAGTTCGTCAATGGTTTTCACGACACTGCCAATGCGGTGGCCACCGTCATTTACACCAACTCCCTGAAGCCCTGGGTAGCGGTAATCTGGTCTGGTACGATGAATGCGCTGGGGGTTTTCCTTGGAGGTATCGCAGTCGCCATGGGCATTGTCAACCTGCTGCCTGTGGAAACCCTCATCGATCAGAACATCGCGCATAGCCTTTCCATGATAGGAGCCCTGCTGATAAGCGCCATCTCCTGGAATCTGCTTACGTGGTATTTTGGTATCCCCTGTTCCAGCTCTCACACGCTCATCGGTTCAATTCTTGGCGTCGGCATCGCTTACTCTTTCCTTCCTGAGTCGGTAGGTGCGGCTGTCAACTGGACCAAAGCGACCGAGATTGGCGCATCCCTCCTTATCTCACCGCTCTTTGGGTTCAGCGTCACCATTGTGCTGATGTATTTTCTTCGAGTGCTGACCAAGAAGAAGGCTTATGGTGAAGATCTCTTCAAAGAACCTAAAAAGAACGCTCCTCCTCCCCCGTGGGTTCGTGCCATCTTGTTATTGACTTGTACCGGTGTCAGTTTCTTCCATGGTCAAAACGATGGACAAAAAGGTGTTGGCCTTATCATGCTCATCCTCATCGGAATCGTTCCTGGCTATTTTGCACTCAATGCGAATTTCGATACGAGCAGGTTGTCCGAGCCGCTTCAAAAGTTGGAGTTCGTGATGGCAAGTATTGACACGATTCCGCTTTCGGCCAGTGACAGGAAAACCCTCCGGCAATCGCGCGCGCTCGATGCGCAATTGCAGCAGGTCATGGCCATTCCATCTATTCATCACCTGCCCCGCAATGATCGTTTTGCCGTCAGGCGTGATATTCTTGTGCTTGATCGCAACCTGGGAAAGCTCCAACAAGAAGATGAAGTAAGAATCAGCGCGGCCGACCGGGCACTGATGAAAAGCAGTCTTAAAGACCTTCGCAAGGTCACCGACTATTCACCCACATGGGTCATTCTCCTTATCGCCATATCCTTGGGATTTGGAACCATGATCGGTTGGAAGCGAATTGTGAAAACCATCGGGGAGAAAATCGGTAAGGAACACCTTTCTTATGCCCAGGGGGCTAGCGCCGAACTCGTCGCGGCAAGCACCATCGGCATGTCGAGTTATCTCGGGTTGCCCGTAAGCACAACACATGTGTTATCATCTGGCGTCGCCGGCAGCATGGTTGCCAGCAAGGGGGTCAAAAATCTTCAGCCTGAAACGGTACGCAACATTCTCATCGCATGGTTCCTCACGTTGCCGGTGGTGATGACCATGGCCGGATCTCTGTTCCTGCTTTTCCGCGCTACATTCTAGGCGCTGGGCGCTCGGTACTAGGCTCTTGGACCCTTGTTCCCCGAGCCTGACGAAATATCCCACTCCAGCGACATCTTCTTCACGCGGTCTTCCAATCGTTCTGAAGTAAGCTTGTCGCGACTTAGACGATCGATCATGATTGGGAAAGCAAATGGCGTAGGCTGGGATGGTCTTCTTAAAATGATTTTCTGGTTTCGGATGCGCTGCAACGCCATTCGCATCCGCGCTTCTTCCAATTGAAAGTCCATCATCTCCTCATAGGCCTGAAGCAACAGCAGGTTGGTTGAGTCATACTCATGAAATACGCTGAAGAAGAGCTGAGAAGAAGATTGGATGTGCCTGTCGCGCACCCGTTGCCCGGGATATCCTTTGAACAAAAGGCCTGCTATACTCGCAATGTCCCTGAATTTCCGGCGGGCCATCTCCACCGAATTCATGCTCGCCTGGATGTCCTTTAGCAGTTCCTCTTCTCCAAGCACGTTTGTCTCCAGCGCTTCCTCGACGGGAATAGGTTGATCCGACAGTAACTCAAACCCGTAGTCGTTCATGGCCATCGAAAAAGTGATGGGAAGGAGTCGAGAAATGCGGTAGGCAACCAGCGAGGCCAGGCCCTCGTGTACCAGCCTTCCCTCAAATGGATACATCACCAAATGATATCCCTCGGAAGTCTCGAAGTACTCAACTAAAAACTCAACTGCCCTCGGCAGGTGAGATAGAGTGGCCTGCAATTTCAGTAGCGGCTTCAAGAAAACGAGCTCTTCATCCGTGGCCTCCTCCCGCGCAGCGGCATCCACCTTCCGCCTGATCATGTCGCTGAGTTGTGCAGACAGCGCCATCCGCCCTCCTTGCCACGAAGGCACTCGCCCCGACTTCCGCTTGGTGTTTCGCACAAAGGCTTCCATGTCCTTGACCCTGACCAATTCCAGCTTGCGTCCGGCAAACCAGAATACGTCCCCCGCATTTAGCTGGGCAATGAAGTACTCTTCAATGGTGCCGAGATTTTTTCCTGAGGTATACTTTACCATCATGGAGCTGTCGCTGACAATCGTACCGATAGACAAGCGGTGCCGTAGCGCTACCCGCCGGTCGGTTACCCGGTATACCCCTTGCTCCACATCAACTTTCCGGTACTCGTCGTAGGCCGTCAAGGATTCGCCGCCCGTCGTTATGAAGGTGAGCGCCCATTGCCATTCGTCACCGGTGATGGATTGGAAGCAAAATGTACCCCGAATTTCCGGCAGGATTTGGGAAGGCACAAAACCTTCACCGGTGGCGAGGGTTACTAAATATTGGACCAGCACATCGAAAGAGCGCATGTAGGGGAGCCGGTTTTCGATCACATTCTCGCGGACTGCCTGGCGGATCGCAGAGGCTTCGATCAACTCGAGGGAATGCGTTGGCAGAAAGTAGATGCGGCTCACCGCGCCGGGTCGATGCCCGCTTCGACCAGCCCTCTGGAGAAATCGCGCTACCCCTTTGGGGCTTCCCACCTGGACAATCGCCTCCACCGGTCGAAAGTCGACACCCAGGTCGAGACTCGACGTGCAGATTACGGCCTTTAGCCCGCCTTCGTGCAACTGCTCTTCCACCCAATGACGGATGTCGAGGCTGATGGAGCCGTGGTGCATGGCAATCTGCCCGGAAAGATCCGGAGCCCGATCAAGCATCTTCTGGTACCATATCTCGGCAAATGAGCGCGTATTGGTGAAGATCAATGTGCTTTGGCTTTGACGGACTACTTCAATCGCCTTGTCGAGCAAACGAATACCGAGGTGACCCGCCCAGGGAAGCATTTCCACATTCTCGGGAAAGACGGAAATAATCTCTACCTCTTTTTGCAAATCGGAGCGCACCACGATGTATTCACGCTTTCTTTCGTCAGCACCAAGGAGGACTTCGAGGGACTGGTCCATGTTTCCGATGGTGGCTGAGATTCCCCAAACTTTGAGGCCGGGGCGCAATGATTTTAGTCGCGACAGGGCCAGTTCCATCTGCACCCCTCTTTTCGATCCCATTAGTTCGTGCCATTCATCGACTACGACGGCATCGAGTTCCGAGAAGTATTCAGGATAGCCCTTGTGGGACAGCAACTGGTGTAAACTCTCCGGGGTGGTAATCAATACCGCCGGTGGCTTCTCTTTTTGGCGCATCTTTTCAGCTACACGCGTGTCACCGGTCCGAACTCCGACTTTCCAGGTGGAACCAAGTCCCTCGGCAGCTTCATTCACGGCACTATGGATTTCTTTCGACAGAGCGCGAATGGGTGTTATCCACAGCGCCCTGACTTTCGAAGCCTTTTGCCCAAGCCCTTGCAGGAGGATGGGAACTGCCAGCGAATAGGTCTTACCGCTTCCCGTTGGCGCGTTTACAAGGCCTGAGCGCCCTTCAAGGAACGCCTCCCACGCCTGCCGTTGGAACTGAAACGGAGTCCATCCCTGTCGTTCAAACCAGTCGACCCCAAGGCGAATCAGTTTTTCGGCTTTTTCCAAATTCAAAACAATAATGAACTTGGTAAGTTAATACAGCGAAAGCAACCATCTATGGCACAATACTCCATCAGGGAGTTGGAGGAGCTCTCCGGCATAAAAGCACATACCATTCGCATATGGGAAAAACGGTACAAAATCGTGTCCCCTGTGCGATCGAAGACGAACATACGGCTGTATTCTGACGATGATCTCAAGAAGCTCATCAACATCGCCTTGCTAAACAATCACGGACTCAAGATCTCCAAAATCGCCAGCTTGTCATCCGTCGACCTGGTGAGCCGTGTAAACGAGTTGAGCAGTAACCAACAAGGAACTGGCCTGCACATTGACCGGTTGATTGTCGCCATGGTAGACCTCGACGAGGAGAAGTTCGAGTCGACGCTTGCAGAACTGATCAAGCGGTTTGGCTTTGAGCGGACGATCCTCGACATCCTCTACCCCTTCCTCGAAAAAATCGGTGTGCTGTGGCAGACCGGCAACATCTCTCCCCTGCAAGAGCACTTCATTTCGAACTTGCTGCGTCAAAAAATACTCGTGGCCATCGATGGCCTTCCCGCCGCTTCGCGCAACGCACCACGGGTCGTTCTCTTCCTGCCGGAGGAAGAGTTGCATGAACTCGGGCTCCTGTTCAGTCATTACCTAACCAAGAAGTCTGGATTCCGAACGTACTATCTCGGCCAGCGTGTGCCCCTATCGGACATCCGGTGGTTTTGCCTGAATCAAAAACCCGCCGCCCTGATCACCAGCATAACCACAGCGCCCTCGTCTCAGTTTGTTGAAGGGTACCTCCAGGAACTTTGTTCGATAGATCCCGCCATTCTGGTAATGGCCGCCGGCCACAAGCTTGCCCAGATGGCCCTGAAAAGGCCTAAAAACCTTCATTTCCTCGATAAGGCAAACACCCTTAAGACCTTGTTGGCTGGCCTCCGGAGGAACTGACATACAAAACTTGCCTTAAACAAAACCAGACCATTTGAGTCTACATTGCGTTTTTTGTTTAATAAATGCGTGCAAACATTAAACAAAATGCAATCATGACTGACACGGATTTTTCAAGGGAAATAGCCCGTCTCCAGCCGACCCTGAAGACATTCACGCATCGGTTTACCTTCGATCGCGAGGCGTCGAATGACCTTGTTCAGGACACACTGCTCCGTGCCCTTCAGTACCGCGACAGGTACAGGAGGGACACCAACCTCACCGGGTGGCTATTCACCATTATGCGCAACACGTATATCAATCAATATCGGAAAGCGCAGCGCGAAAGAACCCAATCCGATGCAGGCGCTACGACCTATCGAGTGATTGAAGACAAGCACACCTTCAGTCGACCTTCGGCCCGCCTGGAATTCGAGGAAGCTTGGGGACATGTCAACGCCCTTGACGAAACCCTGCGCCTCCCTTTTAAGATGCATACCACCGGCTACAAATACGAAGAAATCGCCAGCCGGTTGGGTATTCCCATTGGCACCGTGAAAAACCGGATCTTTCACGCGCGGAAGGAAATCCAGAAGAAACTGAACGGCTAAGGGTAACTTAACCGGTGGATGAAAAGAGTCGCGGTTATCGGGGCCGGATTTTCTGGCATTTCGGCGGCCACATGCCTGGCAGATGCTGGATACGACGTTACCCTATTTGAAAAGAATGAGAGCGCTGGAGGACGCGCGCGGCAATTCTCTGACTCGGGGTTCACCTTCGACATGGGCCCCAGCTGGTATTGGATGCCGGATGCGTTCGAAAACTATTTTTCAAGGTTCGGCAAAGCCCCATCAGACTACTACACGCTCCGTCGGATCGATCCCTCTTACCGCGTTTACTTCGGCCCGGGCGATTTCATAGATGTTCCGGCCAAGCAAGATCAACTCGAGGAACTGTTCGAGTCCCTTGAGCCTGGGAGCCGGCAACCTCTCCGCCGCTTCCTGAAAGAGGCACAATTCAAGTATGAAGTTGGAATAGGGTCGCTGGTTTATAAACCTGGGGTCTCGTGGAGCGAGTTGCTCGACAGCAAGGTGCTATTGGGAGCATTGCGCCTCCACCTATTCCAATCCATGTCGCGGCATTTGAGAAAATTTTTTCGCGAACCACGGATTATCAAACTATTGGAATTCCCAGTCCTTTTCCTCGGCGCCACCGCTGATTCGACACCGGCCCTTTACAGCCTGATGAATTATGCCGACCTGAGCCTTGGGACCTGGTACCCGGAAGGAGGCATATACTCGGTAGTGGCCGGCATGAAGCGCCTGGCTGAGGAGAAGGGCGTTCATTTTCGCTTCAATAGCCCCGTTGATGAGATTCCCGTAGCTGACGGGCTTGCCAAAGGCGTAGTCGTTGCGGGATCCTTGCATGCATGTGATTATGTGATTGCAGGGGCAGACTATCATCATGTTGAACAAACTTTGCTGCCTCCTCAGGTGCGGAAATACTCTCCGCGATATTGGAACAAACGCGTCCTGGCGCCGTCCAGCCTCCTCTTCTATCTCGGCCTCAACAGGAAACTGGATGGTTTGCTTCATCACACCCTTTTCTTCGACGAGGATTTTTCCCGCCATGCCCGTGAAATCTATGAACAGCCCCAATGGCCGACCTCTCCGCAATTCTATGTCTCATGTACCTCCCGGACAGATCCGAAGGCTGCCCCTGCCAGCGGGGAAAACCTGGTCGTTCTCATTCCTGTCGCGCCGGGGTTGGTAGACTCCGAGAATATCCGGGAACACTACTTCGGTCTTGTGATGGAGCGTTTGGAACGAATCCTTGGGTATTCCATACGTAACCATATTGTCTTTCGGCGGAGTTATGCGCACGCCGATTTTGAGAAAGACTATCATGCGTTCAAAGGCAACGCCTATGGGCTGGCGAACACCTTGTGGCAAACAGCGAATTTGAAGCCTTCGATCGAAAACAAAAAGGTCGCTAACCTGTTCTACACAGGACAGCTCACGGTGCCGGGACCGGGTGTTCCGCCAGCCCTGATTTCAGGCCAGGTGGTTGCAGACCACGTCCTTCGCCAATTAAAAAACTGAACGGGAATGAATTCGTATTTTCGAGAAGCGCAAGAAATAATGAATACGGTCTCACTGTACGACAGTGTTTGCAGCCGGGTGAGCCGGATCACCACCCGGGCCTACAGCACGTCATTTTCCATAGGAGTCCTATGCCTTGACCGCGAGTTCCGAGATCCGATATACTCCATCTATGGATTCGTCCGGTTTGCGGATGAAATCGTAGATACCTTCCACAAGCACGACAAAACGGAGCTCCTGAAGCGATTCAAAGAAGACACCTGGCGGGCCATCGAAGACGGCATCAGCCTTAACCCGATTCTTCACAGCTATCAGCGAACGGTCCGCCAATACGGGATCGGAAGGGATCTGATCGAGTCGTTCCTCAAGAGTATGGAAATGGATCTCAATCAAAAGCAGTACAACCCAGCTGGTTTTGAAGCCTATGTGATGGGGTCAGCTGAGGTGGTTGGGCTCATGTGCCTGCGCGTCTTCAGCAAGGGAGATGAATCTGTTTACGAACGGCTGAAGCCCGATGCGATGAAGTTGGGAGCCGCTTTTCAAAAGGTGAATTTCCTGCGTGACTTGAAGGCCGACTATGTCGGACTGGGGCGATCGTACTTCCCGCACTTGCAAATGGAAACCCTTGACGAATCCACCAAGAAGGAAATCGAAGCAGACATTGAGTGTGATTTTCAGCAAGGGTTCAGGGGCATCCGGCAATTGCCACGAGGCGCAAGGCTCGGTGTGTATGTATCTTACCTCTACTACTATGCGCTCTTCCGCAAGATCTGCGAACTTCCTTTCACTGATGTAATGCATCGCAGAGTTCGCGTTCCCAATCGCCGCAAGCTCGCAATCCTCGGTTATTCATTTGTCAAGCACCAGTTTAACCTCATTTGACGTGGACCAGGTCGTGTTGGTCGATGAGCAGGACCGGGAGATCGGCACCATGGAAAAAATGGAGGCACACGTCCTGGGCCGACTACACCGCGCCTTCTCCGTGCTCGTTTACAATTCAAGAGGTGAAATGCTACTTCAAAAGCGGGCAGCCACAAAATACCACAGTGCGGGACTCTGGACGAATACCTGCTGCAGTCATCCCAGGCTCGGGGAGTCGATGCTACAAGCGACAACCCGCCGACTGATTGAGGAAATGGGAATCTTCGCAGAACCGAGGTTTGATTTCAAGTTCGTGTACCGGGTGAACCTCGACAACGAACTGGTCGAACATGAAATGGATTACGTGTTCACTGCCATTTCCGATCATTCGCCTCGACCCAACGCTGCTGAGGTCCAGGACTGGAAATATATCGCGATTCCTGAATTGTTGAAGGATGTTTCGGATAATCCAGGGTCATACACACCCTGGTTCCGGCTCATACTGGAACGCCGCTATCCGCGCCTTTCGTCCCGGTAGTCCCGATAGCTATCGGGATCGGGACATCGGCGGACAAGCCGGCTCTACTGTTTCGTGAAATCGAAATTGTACGTGAGCCACGTACCCACCCCAATGTTATTCTCTTG
Source organism: uncultured Ohtaekwangia sp. (assembly GCA_964549855.1). Classification (GTDB taxonomy): domain Bacteria; phylum Bacteroidota; class Bacteroidia; order Cytophagales; family Cyclobacteriaceae; genus ELB16-189. The sequence goes on from CAZJWV010000009.1 coordinate 48,305, forward strand.
CTGAGTGCCGTTGGCCTTTATGAATAACATGTAAAATGCGCCCGACTGAATAGTGAATTCCTTGGTGAACTGATACCCCAAGCCGACAAATATCCGGTTTTGATCGATCTCGTGGTAAGTCACCCGCTCTCCCCAGCTCATAAACAGTTCGTCATACACAAAGAGATAGTAAGAACGGGCATCAATGGACAATGCCGAGCGATCGGTCTGTCCGGTCAGCGGTACCTGGAGCGACAAACGATACCGGATGCGGAATTGATGATTAATGTAACCCTGGTCGATGACATCACCATTAAGGTTCGTGGTGTGACTTTGGATAAAGCGCTCCTCCGTGCGAAGGCGGTGCTGCACAACGGTTGACCCCCATTTGTGCTTGTAGGTGAATTGCTGGAAGATCCGGTGCTCATTGTTCACGTACGTGGCGGGTTGCTTGCCGTACTGATAGTTCCAGATGTATACATAACCCAACGGTGCGACCGAAAAACGGGGAGTGATGGCAATGTCACCCGCGATCCGGAATTGATGCATCATGGCTTCCGTACCATCCACAAACCTGAACTGACCTTCGGCAACCAGGTTGAAGCGACTCGAAAGCTTCATGGACGAAGTGGCAGAGAACCAATCCACGAATTGGGTGACAGTCTGGCGGGACGTCTGTGCAAGCAACTTCGCCGGTGCAAGGGCCAGAAGGGCACACAAAATGAAACGCAAGGGATTAGAATTGATTTCTGATATTACCAGCGATTACCGCAATGTTAAGCTATTACGAATTGATGTGAAAATGGGACAGCGGTGGCTATTTTTCCCTATGAGACGCATCCTGATTATCCTTTTTGCTACAACCATCTTTGCCGCAAAAGGGCAACAGGGCTTTAAGGAAGGATTCTTGCTCAATGAGCGGCTCGATACTGTCCCGGGTTTCGTGCGGTTTTCCGGAAAGGAGAATGCGCCAAAACCCTGTCTATTCAAATCAGGTCGCAACGAGGAAGTGAGAGAAGTTTTCCCCGGTACTGTTCATGGCTTCTGCACGACCGATGGCTCCTACTACTATTCCCGTCACATAGGGAATACCGCTGACGTCTTCCTGGAGGTTTTGGTGAAAGGATACATGAACCTGTTCAAGTTTGGCGACATCTATTTCGTGGAAAAAGGAGATAGTGTCTTCTTTGAGCTTTCTGACCAAATGGAAGTGATCGTCAGCGACGGTGCGCGGCAAGAGATGCGAACCCGGAATTTCTCCCGGATGTTGGGCTTGCTCGTGGCGGATTGCCCTTCCGTTACGCCGCAACTCAAGAAGCTGAGCCTTCGGGAAAAGCCCTTGGTCCGGCTCGTCACCTCCTACAACCTTTGCAAGGGTTCGCCCTACCAGGTTTACCGGGTGAAGGCAACCCCTCGACAAGCTCGGGGCAGCGCGACAGCCCGATCCCGATAGCGCTATCGGAGTCTTGGGACGACTCCCAAGGCCACTTCCCGCCCGAACCGACCGCTGGGGGAAATTCCTTGCTTGCTGAAAACATGGAACCCTTACCTTACAGATAAACCCTTCGACCCATGAAATCACCTGTTGTTCTCTTCGCCGCCCTACTCATCGGCCTGGCCTCCTGCGGTACACGCACCGACACCCCACAAAGAGAGTTCGCCACCCTGGATAGCCTGTTCAAATCGTACCACCAGGACAACCTGAAGCTCAACCCGCTGCAGGCCACCAGCCTTGGTGATCCGCGGTACAATGACCAACTGCCCAATACCATCACGCAAGATTATCGCAACCAGGCTCGCGACTTCTACACGCGTTACCTCACACAACTCATGATGTTTGATCGGGCCACCCTCTCCGAGAAAGACCAGCTGAGCTACGATATCCTCAAACACCAGTGTGACTTAAACATCGAGCGGCTGAGCCATAAGGATTACCTGATGCCTATCACGCAACTCGGTTCACTCCCTCAGACAATGGCCCAGTTGGGGAGCGCATCTGGGAATCAACCCTTCAAAACCGTCGCTGACTATGAGAACTGGCTCAAACGCGTCGATGCCTTCCTCCCTTGGGTAGACTCTGCCATGGCCAACATGAGGAAGGGTATGGCCACAGGGTACGTGATTCCGAAAGTGAATGCCGCAAAGATTATTCCGCAGCTAGAGGCTTTCGATCACGGCTCAGCAACATCGCATCAATATTACCTGCCGATCCGGAAGCTCCCTTCAGATTTTGCCGCTGCCGACACGGCGCGATTGGGCGCCGCGTATCGTGATATGATTACGGCGAAAATCATCCCTGCCTACCTGAAGTTGAAGACCTTTGTTCAGTCTGAATACTTACCGGCGTGCCGCGAGACATCGGGGATTGATGGCATTCCTGGCGGCAAAGAATATTATGCATCCGCACTCCGCCGGTTCACAACAACAAACATGACTGCGGACGAGATCTTCGCCCTGGGTCAATCGGAAGTTGCCCGCATCTCAGAGCAAATGGAAGCGGTTAAGAAAGAAGTTGGATTCAAGGGAGACCTCCCTGCTTTTTTTGATCACCTCCGGACCAAGAAAGAACTGATGCCTTTCAAAACCGGCGAAGAGGTGATCGCGCGTTATAATGCGATCCACGAAAAAATGAAGCCTAACCTGGCTCGCCTGTTTGACAAAGTTCCAAAAATGCCATTTGAGGTCAGGAGAGTTGAGCCCTTCCGCGAAGCCACTGCCGCCGCACATTATTCAGTCGGTATCCCGGGAGGCGCACGCCCCGGTATCTTCTACTTCCCCATCAAGGAAGGCGTTGACAAATACTCCACACTGGCGATGGAAGACCTGTTCCTCCACGAAGCCATCCCAGGCCACCACTACCAGATCGCATTGAAAGTGGAAAACACTGACCTTCCTGAATTCCGGCGCGTGTCGTCGGATGGAGCCTACACTGAAGGCTGGGGGCTGTATGCCGAATCCCTTGGCAAGGAGCTCGGCCTCTACCAGGATCCCTACTCGTACATGGGCATGCTTACCGGCGAAATGCACCGTGCTATTCGATTGGTTGTGGACGCTGGCCTCCACTCCCAGGGTTGGTCGCGCGAACAATGTATTGACTACTTCAAAGCCCATAACCCAACGCCCGAGGCAACGATCATATCCGAAATTGAGCGTTACATGGCAAACCCCGGCCAGGCCTGCTCCTACAAGATCGGTCAGCTGAAGATTCTTGCCCTTCGCGCAAAAGCGGAGAAAGAATTGGGAGACAAATTCGACATTAAGCAATTTCACAACGAGATGCTGGACTCCGGTTCACTACCGCTCTCACTGCTGGAGGAGAAAATCAATCGCTGGATACAACGCACGCTGAAGCCTGCGTAAACTTTTTGACAATGCCATGAGAAAGGCTCACCTCATCGGCGCACTGGCTCTCCCGATAGCTATCGGGATCTGCTTAGCCAGCTGCGCGCCAAAGGAAAAATACGACCTGATCATCGAAAAGGGTCGGGTGATCGATGGAACGGGCGCACGGTCAATGAAAGCGGACGTGGGCATCCGGGAAGGGAGGATTGCAACCATTGGAGACCTCAGTAGTGCCGATGCTTCAACTCGCATCGACGCCACCGGGCTCACCGTCGCGCCGGGCTTTATCGATCTCCATGCGCACATCGAACCCATCATGCGTCTTCCCGATGCGGAAAGTCATGTGCGCCAGGGCGTTACCACCGCGCTAGGCGGGCCGGATGGCGGGGGCCCGTGGCCGTTCGGCAAGTACCTCGATTCATTGTCGACGAATTTCAAGCTCGGAATGAATGTTGCCTACCTCACGGGGCACAATACCATTCGACGCAAGGTGATGGGCAATGCCGACCGCAAGCCCACTCCTGCCGAACTCGACTCCATGAAGTCTATGGTGCGGAAGGCCATGTCGGAAGGAGCCTTCGGATTGTCAACCGGTTTGAAGTACCTGCCGGGCACCTTTGCAAAGACCGACGAAGTAATTGACCTATCACGGGTGGCAGCCCGGATGGGCGGAATATACACCAGCCATCTGCGCGAAGAGGGCCTCGGACTACTTGCAGGCGTCCGCGAAGCAATCCTCATCGGCCGTGAAGCACAGATCTCCATCGTGCTGACCCACCACAAAGCGATGGGCAAGCCCATGTGGGGCGCCAGCAAAACCACCACGGCCCTGGTGGACTCAGCACGGAGTGTGGGCCTGGACATCATGATGGACCAGTATCCGTACACCGCGAGCAGCACAGGGCTAAGCGTTCTCATTCCCTCCTGGGCGTTGGAAGGAACCCCTGATGACTTTAAGAAGCGAGTTGCTGACAAGAAACAAAAGGAGAAAATTCTCGAAGCCATCAAGTTCAACCTCCTGAACGACCGCGGCGGTGGCGACCTGAAGAATATCCAATTCTCAAATGTCAGCTGGGACAGTACCCTGCAGGGTAAGACGCTTCTTGACTACGTGGTCAGTCAGGGCAAGGAGGTCAATCTGAGCAACGGGGCGGATGCAGTGGTGGAAATACAGCTCAAGGGTAGTGCTGGCTGTATTTTCCATGCCATGAGTGAGGAGGATGTTGTACGCATCATGCAGCATCCGTTCACCATGCACGCCTCGGATGGATCGCTCTCCAAGTTCGGGGAAGATCATCCGCATCCTCGGGCCTACGGTACCTTTCCACGAATCCTGGGCCGCTACGTACGCGAACAGAAGGTACTGACGCTCGAGGACGCCATTCGTAAAATGACTTCTCTTCCTGCCGACCGGCTGCAACTGCACGATCGTGGCAGAATCAGCGAAGGCATGATCGCCGACATCACCATCTTCAATGCGGCTACAGTGAGTGACAAGTCGACTTTCGAAAAGCCGCACCAATACCCGGAAGGGATAGAGTACGTAATAGTAAACGGAGTGGTGACGGTTGAGAAGAACAAACTCACCACCAATCGTGCCGGCCAGGTGCTCCGTGGAACAAGTTACCTGCGAGGGAGGAACTAGACTCTGGATGCTGGTTGCTGGATGCTAGAACTTTGAACCTCAAACCTTGAACTTGAAACCTGAAACGAGCAATCAGGAATTAGGAATCAGGAATCAGGAATCAGCTCACCAACTGCTGCTTGCTCCCCCACCGCCCGAGCTCCCTCCGCCAAAACTCCCTCCGGATGAACCCGAGGAGCCTCCCCCTGAGGACGAACTGGAATCTGAAAGCCTTGCGATAGTGTAGGTGGAAACTACCTGGTGGCTGCAGAACTTGCATTCATAGGTTTTCTCCCCGGTGCCTGTAGAAGACGTGGTGGGCGACTTGATGGTCCTGTTACTCTTCAGATACTGTGCCTTGGTCTTGCACTTTGGGCAGTGCTTGTACTTTGAGAAGCGGTTGACATACATCAGCTCAAAGTAGGTGCCGCACCCATCGCAGAGCCAGACATCGTAGTCCACCGACTTGAGTCCTTCTTCAAATGTCTTTTCTTTTGAAAGGTATTTGTCATCCGACTGTTCGTCGAGTTTATGGGCTGGCTTTCCGCAGTTCTTGCAATCCCGCGGGTGGTCACGGAAGTAACGAATGCGCCCCTTATACTGGAAGTACAGTGGCAAGAACGGGACGGGGAAGAAAATCGCCCAGACAATCCAGCCGACCCGGTAATCTTCAAAAAAATCAACGATGTGCTTATATTTTTTAGCCTCAAGCAACCGGCGTACCACCCCACCCATTCGCATTCGCCGGTGAATCAACGTGATCAGGAACCAGCCGTAAAGGGCGAGGCAAGTTTCAAGTATTGGGGCGACCAGGGGGCTGAGGTGGAACACCACGACGATGATCAGCGGGACAATACCAAACTCCGTGAGCCAGCCGATCCGCGATAGTCGCATTTCCTTATAGGGAGTGGAGATGGCCTTGGCCGAATCAGAAAACTTTCTGCGATTGACAAGGAAAACAACCAAAAGAGAGATCCCGCCGAGAATCAAGATCGTGGGGAAGAAAACCTCCCAGCCAGACGATTCGCGCAAAGCACTGCCCAGCATTTCCTCTGCGTACTGCGGGTCAGAGGTCACTTTGATCACTTCAGCGATGCCTGCTGAAAGCCCTTCATCATACTTTCCCTCCTTGAAGAAGGGAATCATTTGCTGCATTTCAATTCGCTTGCAGATAACGTCCGGAAGGATGCCCTCAAGGCCCTGCCCGGTGTGGAAGCGCACAGTCCGTTGATCCATGACCATGAGTACCAACAGGCCATTGTCATTACTGGCCTGCCCAATGCCCCATGTTGTGAAAAGCCGTTGGGCAAAATCAAAAATGTCGGCGGAACCTATGGAGTTCAGTACGACAACGGCAACCTGAACCGTTGTCTTTGTCTCAAGTTCCCGCAACTGCTGGTTCAGCGCATCGACGGTCGCTGCCTGGAGAACATTATCAGGGTTGGAGACGAGGTTATTCGACTGGACTTTTACATTGGGAACGGTTTCTACCGTCCAAACCTGGGCACGAACTGAAAATGCAAGGAGCGTAAGGAAGAGTAGAACGCCGGGTCGCATTCCTAAATGTAGTCGAAAAGATACTGGAAATTGGTCCTGGCCATGTGCCGGGATAGAAATTAGAAGACTCCACTAATTTCCAATTTCTATTTTCTAATTTCTATTTCGTGAGCTTGATCTCATCGAGAGTCTCGCCAGTGGACTTGATCTGCTTGAGCACAAGCGTCTTCCCATCCGTTTCAAACCAAGTGAACGAGTGCACATCGGAAATCAGTTTGACCGTATAGGGCACCCAGTTTTCGGCAGGCTCGTGCGTCCAGAGTTCAGGTTTGTTGCTCAGCCCCGGATCGTATAACTGCGCGCCACCTGATCCGCTGACGAAATAAATGATGCCGTTGGCTTTGGTCTTTGTAACACCGTCAAAGTTCTCGTCAAGGGTAAACTTACCATCCACCCTCCCCTCCGGGCTGATCACATATTGATCTTTAGCCTCATTCATTTTCGGAGCGAAGCGAAGGGGTTTCGATCGCTGGTAGTTATGAATGTGGCTGTTTAACACAATATCAACCCCCAATTCTTCGAGGAGCGGGGCCAGTAAGCGAGCCTGCTGATAGTCGTAGTGAGCCTTGCTGGAGCTGAACCCCGGGTGGTGAAAGGATACGATCTTCCAATCCGCCTTGCAAGTGCCCAGGTCGCGGCGCAACCAATCGACCAGTCCCTGGTCAAGGGGGTTAGTATATGAGTTGGCATCCAGCGCGGTGATGTGCACATTGCCGTAGTCGAAGGAGTAGTTCGTAATCTTGGGAAAGCGACCATCCGTTGCTTTCTTGAACGCCTTGATCCGCTCGGGCGGGCCCGTTACTTCCGTGGTGAGCATCGTGACGGGTGCATTCATGGGCACGTCGGCGTAATAGAAATAAGCCAACCCGTCGGGATACTTCTGAAGATCGGCACCATAAACGTCGTGGTTACCGACGAACATGTAGAGGGGGATTGACTGCATGATCGCGCCACCCCTTTCCATGGAAGGCTCCGATGCAGTGTAATAGGGAAAGAACCTTGCCTGGAATTCCCGGACCAATCCATTGTTGTACGCGAGGTCACCCGTGGCGAGCACAAACTGGGGCTTACGCTGGTAGATCTGGTAAGAGACGGCCGCTTCCTGTGGTGTGCCCGCGCCGCAGTCACCAAAGGCAGCAAAATTCACCTTGGAACCCTTGGTACGGGACATGAAAGTTGATGCGCCGATCACGCGGTCGCCGATGATCACACGGTATGCATATTCCGTATCAAAAGACAAGCCGGTGAGTTGAGCCCGGTATAGGAGCGTGGTTATCCCATGGAACACCAATGGATCGACGCTCACCTTCGCTACACTCACCTTGGCACCTTCCAGGGTCGTCCCTGGTGCAAATTCGACCTTATAGGTTGCGGCGACGCTGTCGGTCTGCCAGATGATTACTTTCATCTCCTTCGACAAAGTGGGAGCGTTTCCTGGCTGCAAATACGGCGGTACAAGGACTTGCTGGGCCTGGGCCAGGAATCCAATGAAGAGGAGGATTATCAACAAAACAGAACGCATACGGTCAGTTTACTTCTCTTTAATTGGGCGCAAATTTAGTCACAAAAACAAGGCCCCAATGGACATTGTTCAAAAACCAAGCCGAAGCCGGTGGGTCGGTGAATCGGTGGGTCGGTAATCGGTGAATCGGTGGGGCAGTAAATCCGGTTGGATTTTGGGATTTGGTGCTTGGAGTTTGGTATTTGGTTAGCCCCTGACCCGGTAACCCTCGCGCTCCAGCGCGCCCCGGACTTTGTCCCGCATGTCTCCCTGAATCAAGATGACCCCATCTTTTGCCGATCCCCCGGCGCCACATTTCGTCTTGAGGAGCTTGCAAAGCAGGTCCAGGTCTGATGTGGAACCCACAAAACCAGAGACGGTGGTTACTTGCTTTCCTGCACGACCGGACGTATCGAGTGCTACTCGCAAAACCTGTTTTCCCGCAGGCAAAGTCTCATCGCCGGTTGGTGACGCCTCCTGATACTCAAAGTCAGGTTGAGTAGAGTAAACGATTCCTTCTCTCTTCTTCCAGGAGTTCTTTTTCATAGACTACAAGATGGAAAAAAGTAAAAAGATGAGGTTGAAAAATAACAGAATCCAAACTGCAATAAGAATGTTGAAGCGGAACTCGATGCCTTGCTTGACGACCATCCCGGCGGCAGAAACAACAAAAAGGATGATGGGAACCACCATCATGTTTTGATAGATGGAAGCCAGGCTATCGATAATGAAACGGTCATCCTGGGCCTCCACCCTCACCAATACATTCAGAATCCGGGAAGTGACTACCTCTATGGTCGACCCGACAGGGAAATAGTCGACGCCTTGCAATGGAACCGGGAACTGATTGCCCTGGTCAGTCACCACCACGTTGGCTACGTGATGTAGCTTCCAGGATATCTTCCTATAGCCTTCTGGCAAAACGGTTTCACGGCTGACATCGAAGGGTAACCAATAATCCAATAACAAGAGCCCACACCAGGCCAGCCCAATAAAGGATGTCGTACGGAGATACCTCAGCATGTGAAGCATCATGAGCAGTTTCTCAGAGGGACCGGACTTTGTAGGCCGGTAGCCTTGCTGCTGACGTCTGCGATAGGCCGGATCCCGATGCCATCCGCCAGGCGGTACTGGAATACTCGGTGCGCCTCCTCCGGCCAACAATTCATCGTATTGTGTACGCCGCTGCGGATCAGAGAGCACCTCGTGGGCTTCGTTGATCTCCTGGAAAAGTCGCAGGGCCTGCTCTGAGCGGTTCTTGTCGGGGTGAAAGAGAACGGCCAACCGGCGGTACGCCCGTTTTACTTCCGGGGCGCTAGCCTGCCGGTTGATTCGTAGAACCTGGTAGTAATCCTTCAAGCAAATAAAGGTAGCCGGAAACGACGGGGAAGTCCATAGTCCATAGTCGATAGTCCATAGCAATAACATGCCATGGACCATGGACCATCGACTATGGACTACTCATTTGTAGGGTGTGATTTTCCTATCCTACCGCTTCACCACAAAAGTCAGCACGGGCCGTGTGGCGTGGCTCGCCACATCTTCAGCCACACTGCCAGCGATCACATGGGCAAACCCTGAGCGACCATGGGTAGCCATGGCGATCAAATCAGCGTTGATCATGTCCGCGTAACGGATCACGCCTTCCTCCACCGAGAGGTCGTTGAAGATGTTGAGGGTATAATTCCTTAGCTGCAGCTTCTTGGCAAACTTCTCCATGTAACCTTTCACGATGTAGTCGCGCTGAAAATCTCCGGGGGTATTGATCCGCACCAGGTGGATGGTGGAATTGTAAATCGTTTGTGTCCGCTTCACAATCTTGGCGAACACTTCTTCGCTGGTCGACATGGACGTGGCGAAAACGATATTTTTGAAATCCGATGTGGCTGGTTTCTTCTGCACGGTAAGCACCGGGCAATGGGCCGTGCGAATGATCTTCTCTGTGTTGGATCCGATCAGCATACCATCTATACCGGTACGTCCCGCCGTTCCCATGATCACCAGGTCGGCCTTTTGTTCGGCGATGATCGTGCGCATGCCGTGGAAGGGATTTCCCACGCGCATCACGCCATCCACATTAACCGACTTATACTTGGGGTCGTTCACCGCCTTCTGGAGTTGCTTGCGCGACTTCTCGATCATTTTGATCATGAAAAGCCTATCAATGCCACTGTCCCTGGAGGCCACTTGTCCTTCCACGTTGAACGAACTGCTGGTGTCGGATCCTTCCTCCACCACGTGGAAGAGAATCAGGTCCGCACCGGACTTCTTGGCAATTTCAAATCCCAAGTCCGTTGCGATGGTAGCCTCTTTCGAGAAGTCGGTCGGTACGAGTATTTTTTTCATAGTAAGGAGTAGGTTTAAACGTGAACGGTAGTAGGTAAATGTAGGGAATTCGGCCAAAAACGCACATGACGAATCCATGGTTTTTTCATGACTTTCGTCTGTCCCAGCCTCTCTCGGTCTATCTTGCGTCGCCCATGACTTCCCGCGAAAGCCTGAAGAGGACACTGGACTTGTTGCGACTCGAACGACAGGCCGACCTGGAATACTACCGCCAGAAAGTGCTGCTGCGTTCCCTCCACCAGCGCGTTCAGGAGGGAACAACCTGGTATCCCGTTCGACTGAGAAACGATTACATCGGCACCGGCGAACGGATTGTCATCGAGGTGGAACGCACGAACCACCTGGAACAACCTCATGCATTCCAGGCCGGCAAATCGGTGAGCGTTTTCAGCAATGCGTCCGGAAAAGCCGAGAGAGAGCATGTGAACGGCGTAATCAACTATGTCCGCGACAATACGATGGTGATCACACTGCAAGGTGAAGAGCTGCCAGACTGGATCGAAGACGGGCAGTTGGGCATCGACGTGATGTTCGACGAGATGACCTACCGTGAGATGGAGTTTGCTATCAACGAGGTACTGAAAGCCGAAAACAACCGGGTAGCAAATCTTCGTGAGATCCTTCTTGGCACCGAGGCCCCGGAGCCCCTGCGACCCGCAAAAGAAACACCACCATCGACTGTCCTTAACCCGGCGCAAGAGGATGCACTTCGGCTTGTTCTGGCCACTACAGACATCGCGTTCATACACGGACCTCCTGGAACGGGAAAGACCACAACGCTTGTTGGTGCCATTGCAGCGGCGGTTAAGGAAGAAGGTCAGGTTCTTGTAACGGCACCGAGCAATGCCGCGGTTGATCTGCTTGTAGAAAAACTGAGCGACCAAGGGCTTAATGTTATCCGCATAGGGCATCCTGCCCGCGTGACCGAACAAACGCTCGGCAAGACACTCGACATGCGAATAACAAACCATATTCACTACGGCGAGTTGCGCTCATTGCGAAAGCGAATGGAGGAGTTGAAGTCGATGGCCCTGAAATACAAGCGGAAATTCGGGTATGCGGAAAAAGAGCAGCGTCGTATGCTCATGAGGGAATCCAAAGAGCTCAAAGCCGATGCTGACTTGCTGGAGTTTCATATTGTCAATGACCTGCTGCAAAAAGCGGAAGCCATCTGCTGCACCCTTGTAGGATGCTCACACCCGGTGCTCCGTGGTCGAAAGTACCGGTCTGCTTTTATCGACGAGGCTGGGCAGGCGTTGGAACCTGCCTGTTGGATTCCGCTGCTTCGATGTCAACGCGCAATTTTCGCCGGCGATCATCAGCAGCTCCCTCCCACCATCAAGTCCAATGAAGCGGCAAGGAACGGGCTTTCTGTGACTCTCTTTGAAAAGGGAATCTCTCGTCACCCTTCACATGCGCGAATGTTGGAAGTTCAGTACCGCATGCACGAAGCCATCATGACCTTTTCTTCAAACTACTTCTACAAAGGGAAACTGGTGGCGCATGAATCAGTTAGGACAGCAAAGCTGGCTCACGAAACTCCGGTGGAGTTCATTGACACGGCCGGTTGTGGCTACACTGAATCCCAAGATCCTGAAACATTAAGTCGGTACAACGAGCGGGAAGCCCATCTCCTCATTCGCCGCGTCGAGCAGCTGATTGAACAGATCGGGCTCGAACAATCGCTACAAGATGGTATCACGATGGGTATCATCACGCCTTACAGGTCGCAGGTTGACTTGTTGCACAAACTGGCTGAGCAATCTTCGCTGATCGAACCACTTCACAAACTCGTCACCATCAACACCGTCGATGCCTTCCAGGGCCAGGAGCGCGATGTGATTGCCATCAGTTTTGTGCGGAGCAATGACAAAGTCGAAGTCGGCTTTCTGGCCGACATCCGCAGAACAAACGTAGCAATGACGCGGGCCAGGAAGAAACTGATTATGGTTGGGGATAGCGCTACGCTAGGATCAAATCAGTTCTATGTCGAACTGTTGAATTACGTGCAACAGTGGGAGTTTTATGAGAGTGCGTTCGGGAAGTAGGCACTGGGCACTAGGCACTGGGCACTAGGCACTGGGCACTAGGTACTGGGTACTTGGCACTAGGTACTGGGCACTAGGCACTAGGCACTGGGCGCTTGGTGCTGGTGAGTTAGTCTGTATCCAAGGTAACTACCAAGGAACTTTGCTGCGTTGGCCATGAGAAAAATCAAACCAAACTCTGACCAATTAACTCCAGCCAATACTATAATCACCAGGTCCATCAACACATAAGTGAGTGGAAAGAGAAGCGCCAATTTGGCCACATTCTCGAATCCCTTTTTCGTCCAGTATCTGGCGACGAGAAAGAAAACAATGAATCCAAAAATCCCTGAAATGTAAGGTGCAGAAACTTGAGCGTGTGCATCATAAGCGCTGGCATCTTGTCCGGGGTTTATGAGATATGAATAAACGGCAACCTCCAGAAAGGAGATAATAACCAGGGTTATCATAGTTAACAATGACAAGCCTATCAGTTTTAGAACGAGATACTTTTTCATTTGAATGTTACTAGTCGCCCTTCAACGTAATTGTTTCACTTTCACCAAGAATCTTTAAGAATAGCTCTCCTCCTTTCCCCTCACACAAATCGGAGAACTTAGTCCTTGTCTTTAGGTAGCTAATTGATCTTTGATACTCAGAGAAAGTGTCCTTGTCAACCTTAACTAAATCATACACAAAAATATCGCCCTCCTTTTTGCTGTAAATGAAGTGTAGCTGTCTTTCTCCGGTCTTCGTATCAATCTTGAGGAGGTATTTACCGGCACCCAATTGACTTGCAGTTACAATACCACTCTCGAAATAGTATTTATGCGATTGCGAGAAGCCCTGGGGTCCAATTATGAGAAGCATCAATAGCAGGATCGATTTCTTCATAATTTGTCAGTTACACCATTGTCTGGCTTTGTTGGTGTTCTCCTCTATCCAAGATACCATTTTCAATTTATATGAAAGCCGGTGAGGGTGTCTGAACTATGATTTTCAAGTGATTCTTTTGAATGACCTGATAGATGATATTCAAGCGAACATTAGGCCAGCAGTGCGAATCACACAATCACTAAAATCAAGCAAATCATAGTTCAGACAACCACCTACGCACGCAATAGCCACACGCACTCTTCCGGCTAGCTAAGTCACCCGCAAGCAAAGATCATGGCGTGTGCGAACTATAGCGGCAAATCACAGTCTATGGAATCTCAACTTGTCTATGTTGCCTTACAATCAGATAGTCCAATAGAATCACTGATATTTTGGGCAGAAACAACATTGTAAACAGAACCAAATATGAAACGGTCACACTGGGTGGTGGTGCAGCCAATATAAGAAGGTGATTTCCGGTTGGGCTGTCAGGGAAGACAAAATTCTGTGTCAGATTCCATCCAAAATGAATTGCAAAAGGGATTAGTAATGAGAATGTCCTGGCGTAAGAGTAAGCCAACAAAAGGCCCATACTAATAGTAAAGGTGAATACAATTACCATCTGCATCGCGTTACCCCAAACCCCGGCGTTGAGCCAATGCAACACTGCAAAAATTACCGATGAAATTATTATTGATTTACGCTGTCCAATCTTCTTGATTAAGATGTAGAGGATTGCCCCTCGGCACAGAAGTTCCTCTGTAGCTACCATTCTGAACTGATTCCAGGTTTCCTCAAATACCAAACCGGGGGTCAACGATGGCGAAAATGTATACTCCTCTTTGGCAAAATAAATTCTAAGTAGAAACGCCGTCGCCGAGCAAATTGCAGAGACTACAAATAGCGCAGAAAAATACTTTAGTCGGCCCAGCGTTGGTGTGAGCCCTAATACTGAAAGATGCTTCTTCTCAACTAGCCAAATAAGTCCCCATGAAACTACAAGAAGCCCTAGAAGTTGAATCATTCGTTTCGCGCCCGGAATTAGTGAGTAACCAGCCCACTGTTCTCAAAAAGTAACTCAATTGGATAGAACAGTGTCAAGTAAGTAACCACAATTGAAATCACAATTGCGAGTACCACCAATGTCCAGTTAACCTTCCCCCCTTGTTGTTGAGGGTGATAAACCGTCAACTTTGTTCCTGCAATAAAGTCTCCAATTCTTCTTTCATTGTTTATTAGTCCGGCAATTACCTCAATTGGCCAAAACACTAAAGTCAAATTCCGGACATAACATTTCAATGGATTCGCTGGCTTGTTTGTCTTTATGTCTACTATTTGAAGTTTTAGAACTCTTTTTGCTATACTTCTTCCCAAATAGATGTCCTTATTGAAGTAGAGTGAGAATGCAAAGATGTTCATGTAGTAGTTTCCGAGAAACAGTTTGGGCTGTGCATTGGGATCTCCAAAAGTCTGCATGATGTCATACACCATTCCAGGCGCTGCGAAGATCATTACGACAAAACTCATTGCGATGTGGTCCAGGATCATCGCCCCGATGCGTGTCCCCGAGTTGAGTGTATTCATTTTGTCAGTTTACTTTATTGTAAGTTGCCCAAATGCTATCGAGAAAGATACTGGAGTTTTTTGAAACCCTCCCCTCTCTGAAGGCACCCCGCGGCATCGAAGTACTGAATCCATATCGTGATGCTGCAGCTTGGAAGTTAGTCCAGGCCTTCTACAACAAGTACTACTCCGACAACAACCCCCGTACGTTGATGCTCGGCATAAACCCCGGCCGCTTCGGCGCCGGCGTCACCGGCATCTCGTTCACCGACCCCATAAGGCTGGAAACTGAATGTGGTATCCCAAACCATCTCATCAAGAAACCTGAACTGTCATCCGACTTT
>CAZJWV010000010.1:0-63276 GCA_964549855.1 uncultured Ohtaekwangia sp.
CGCCAAGGAAGTTAGGGTGGTTGGAACCAACGTCTACACGATCGGAACCTTTACGACTTTTGTCACATGGTCGGGTCAGCCGATGTTGACGACGACAGGCAGCGAGGATATTTTTGTTGCAAGACTCAACTCGGCCAATGGGAGTGCCCTCCTGGCCAAAAAGTACGGGAGCACCAACAACGATGGTGGGATCAGCATAACCTCAGACGGTACCAGCATGTACATCTCGGGTTCTTTTGATGGCTCATTGACTCTCGGCACGACAATTATGACATCGGCGGGAAGCTTTGACGGCTTTGTAGCGAAATTGGATGCTCTTGGTAACCCGGTATGGGCACGACCGGTTAGCGGATCTAGCAATGACAATGTGTATTCCGTTGGGCTTGACGGAAACGGAAAAGTATATACCACCGGCTACTTCACCGGAACTTCAAGCTTTTCCACACAATCGCTGACGGCATCGGGAATGGAAGACATCTTTGTAGCGAAGTATGACGGAACAACGGGCTCGCTGGAATGGGCGAAGAGGTTCGGGGGCGTCAACTATGAAAATGGTATGAACCTGCGTGTACAGGTCGATGGAAAACTGTTCCTCACTGGCTACTATTCAGGTACAATGGCATTTGGCCCAATCACACTTAATGCCAGCCCCATTTTCAATGAGCTTTTCGTTGCCCATTTGGATGCCTCAGGTACACCTCTCTGGGCCGTGCGTGGTGGCGGAGCGGATTTTGATCAGGGTTCGGCGATATCCGTGTTTGATAGAACGGTTTATGTGACCGGGTTCATTCGTGCGAACTCTGACTTTGGATTGATTTCCCTTACACCAGTCGGACAGGATTGTATTGTGGGCAGAATCCACTACTGAGATTGATAGCTAACTTCGCCGAGCAACCGTTCCTCACCGCACAGAATCGACACCTCAATGCCATTGGCAGCTTGAGCATTTTCTCCCGCTTACACCACCGGTTTGCGCCTGAGTTTTGAATAGTATTACCTTCCGCTCCTAAGCCTATCAAACCCATGCAACGACTCAGCCTGCGGCTCGCATTCCTTTTTGTGAGCTTCCCGATGTGTGCCCAGACCATCGACGAAACCTACAACCAGAAAATCAAGGAATACACCACCGACCCACGATTCCTGCCCGCCTCTGTACTTAACCTGGTGGATGATCCAAAGGTGCCGTCACCCCGGAAGCATTTCGGCGACATCATTGGCGCGCCGGGAGTAATGCACCGAACGGCGGACCTGTATAAATACTACCAGGCGCTTGCAGCCGCTTCGCCATATCTGCGCGTCCAGCAGGTCGGAACGTCAGAAGAGGGAAGAGCCATCAACGTGGTGATCATTGGCAATGAAGACGCTATCGCGAAAATGGATTTCTACCGCGGCCAACTCGCCCTTCTTGCCGACCCGCGAAAAACCACAGGGCAGGACATCAATAAAATCATCCAATCGTCAAAGCCGGTCTTCTACCTCAATGGCGGACTTCACTCGCCTGAGATGGGCTCGCCGGAAATGCTCATGGAATTGGCCTACCGCCTCATCACGGATCAGACCGAACCCATCAAGACCATCCGCGACAACGTCATCGTCCTTATCAACCCGGCTTCCGAACCCGACGGCCGCGACAAGCAGGTGGACTGGTACTATCGCTACACGAAAGCGCGCAAGGATTTCGAAGATGGATTTCCTCGAAGCGTACCATATTGGGGCAAGCACGTTTACCACGACAATAACCGTGACGGCATCCAGGTGTCTCAAGCGCTGACGAGAGCCATCTTCAAAATCTACTTTGATTGGCACCCGACCGTGATGCTCGACCTTCATGAGTCGGTCCCACTCATATATATGAGTACGGGCACTGGCCCCTACAACGAAACCATTGACCCGATTGCCATCGGCGAGTGGCAGGTGTTTGCCAACCACGAAATCACCACCCTGGCGACGCAAGGACTTCCCGGGGCTTTCACATGGGCGTTTTACGATGGCTGGTGGCCAGGCTACGGCATTTGGGTGGCAAACAATCACAATTCCGTCGGGCGTTTTTATGAGACGTTCGGCAACGCCGGAGCCAATACTTACCTAAGAGACTTGTCCGACCAACGCTACGCTGGCGACCTTGTCACGAGCCGCGAGTGGTACCGGCCCGATCCGGCAACGGCGCGCGTCAATTGGTCGGCGCGCAACAATGTGAATTACATGGAAGCTGCCGTACTCGCTTCATTGGATTACACCGCCCGCAACAAAGTGCAGTTGTTGCAGAA
Source organism: uncultured Ohtaekwangia sp. (assembly GCA_964549855.1). Lineage (GTDB taxonomy): Bacteria > Bacteroidota > Bacteroidia > Cytophagales > Cyclobacteriaceae > ELB16-189. The sequence goes on from CAZJWV010000010.1 coordinate 2,268, forward strand.
TTTTTATCAGAAAGGCACCAACAGCATCAAGAAAGGAAAGGATGACAAGCCGAAGGCTTACGTGATCCCGGCGAAACAGCGCGACCCCGCGATGGCCGCATATCTTGTCAATCAACTTCGGGTGCAGGGCATCGAGGTGCACAAGGCAGAGGCTGGGGAGAAGAAAGGCGATTATGTAGTTCTTCTGGATCAGCCGTACCGGAACCTTGCTGTCTCTTTGCTTAGCAAGCAGAATTATCCGAAGGAAGCCAAGTTCCCGCCCTACGACGACATCGCCTGGACACTGGGATCGCTGTACGGGGTTGAGGTGAAGACGGAGGACAGTGTGAAGTACAACGCAGCTGACTTGAAGATGTTGGCACAGGATGCCAGGTATGAGGGCGCTACCATTGGTAGTGGCACCACTTACGTTCTGAACTATAAAGCGCAGAACACCGCGTTGCCCGCGATGTATTGGCTTCGTTCAAAAAATGCCAAGGCAGAGATTTCTGTTTTGGATTCTGCATCGGTCGTCGGCAAAGACACACTGGCAACCGGCGCTATATTGTTTGCCGGAATCACTGCGGATCAGGCAAAGTCATTGAACACTCAATTCAGCCTGGACCTAACTGCTGTGGCCACTGCGCCCGCTGGGAAAAAGCACAAAGTGACGTTGCCCCGCGTGGCGATCTATCACACGTGGTACAATACACAGGATGAAGGATGGTCGCGATACACTTTCGAGCAGCGAGGTATACCGTACACGTCTATCGACAAGGAAGAACTTAAAGCTGGAGGACTCCGTGCGAAGTTCGACGTGATCCTTGTGCCGCGCACCCGCGGATCGGCGGCCGACTTCATCCATGAGATCGACCCGAAGTATGGGCCGATGCCTTACACAAAGACACCAGAGTTTGCCTCACACGGTACTCCCGACGCCACGGCCGACATGACCGGCGGCCCTGGCTTCGACGGCATAGGCAACCTGAAGAAGTTTGTTGATGAAGGAGGCGTATTGTTGACGCTCGACAATTCCACCGTGATGGCAGCCGAGACGGGCATTATCAGGGCGATGGACCGTTACAATCCGCAGGGGTTGTTCCACCCGGGTTCGGTGGTGCTGGTGAAAAACCGCAACAAGAAGAGCCCGGTGCTCTACGGCTTTCCCGAGACGTTTTACATTTTCCGCGGCAATGGACCACTCTGGGAGGTAGACAAACGCGACCGCTCCATGATGCTGCTGCAGTACGGCACGAAACCGTTGAAAGACGAGGAAGAGTACAAAGGACCGATCATGGGTATGCCGGCTCCCAAGGCGGCACCGAAGAAGGAGGAGAAGAAAGTCACCCCGAAAGAAGAGCCTTATGTACTCTCGGGCATGGTGCGAAACGACAACACGATCATCGGTCACGGTGCAATCTTTAACGTTCCCCAGGGGAAAGGCCGGGTGGTTGCATTTACATTCGACCCCCTGCATCGATTCCTCAACCATCATGATGCGCCGATGGTTTGGAATGTGTTGATCAACTGGGATAACCTGAAGTGATCGCGTAGATCGCCGAGATCTTGATGATCAAAATGAGCAAGGCACTCCGCATACTCCCGTTACTGGTCTTAGTCAATTCGTTCGTCCTGTTGGCGAATGAAGCGGTGCCTATTGTCCAATACACCGTGAGTTTGGACCGGGCCAATCAACGCTTTCATGTGCGGATGTTTACTACAACCCGTGAATTGGCACTCGATTCAGTAACGCTTAAAATGCCGGCATGGACACCTGGCTACTATCAATTGTTGCATTTTGCGGATCAGGTCAGTGGATTTTCTGTCACTTCAAAAGGCGTATTAGTTCCATTCCGAAAGTCAGCCAGGAATGCATGGACGTTTCCGGCTCTCGGAGAATTTGTGGTAGAGTATGATGTAAAGGCAACACGTTCCTTTGTAGCTGTTCCGTTCGTTGGCAATGACCGGGCCTATCTCGAACCAACCGGGGTGCTCATGCACGTCGCTGGAAGGCTAATGCTTCCCGCTTGGGTGACGATTGATCTGCCGGAAAAGTGGATTGCCGGAACAGGATTGGAACCCCTTTACAAATCCAAAAACAGATTCAGGGCGCCCAATTTCGATGTCCTTTATGACAGCCCGATTTTGCTTGGAGAGCTTGAAGAGTTGCCATCTTTTACGGTGAAGGGACGGGTGCACCGCTTTTTGGGTTACAAGTTGGGTGACTTTGACAAGCCCGGGTTCATGGCCGACCTGAAGAGAATTGTTGAGGCAAGTGTGGCCATGATGAAAGACGTTCCCTATCGTCAGTACACTTTCCTTGCTATCGGACCAGGGCCAGGAGGGATCGAGCACCTTAACTCCACGACGTTTGGTTTTTCTGGGGAATCACTAAAGACAGAGGCAGGATGGAATCGAATGATGACTTTCCTGGCGCACGAGTATTTCCATCACTACAATGTCAAGCGCATCCGACCTATCGAGCTTGGGCCTTTCGACTACGATAAGGAGAACCGTACCAATATGCTCTGGGTCGCAGAGGGGCTTACGGTTTACTACGACATTCTGATCGCCCGACGTGCCGGCATCCTGACTGATGACGATCTGATGGATGGACTCCAGGGAAGGCTTCTTGGGTATGAAAATAAACCGGGCCGATTGTACCAGTCTGCCACCCAAGCCAGTTACAACACGTGGTCAGACGGCCCCTTTGGCCGAAGCGACGACGAGGTGAACAAAACAGTATCTGTTTATGACAAAGGAGCTATTCTTGGATTGCTCTTGGACTTCAACATCCGCCAGTCCACAGAAAACAAGAAATCACTGGATGATGTGATGCGTGCACTCTACAAAGAATACTACATCAAGATGAAGCGAGGGTTCACCGAAGCTGAGTTTCAGGCCGTTTGCGAGAGAATCGCCGGAGCCAAACTCAGCGAGGTCTTTGAATACGCAAGTACCGTCAAGCCCATCGACTACCGGAAGTATTTCAACTATGGCGGACTTGACGTCGATACAGACCCTAAGTCGGTGCCTGGCGCCTGGCTAGGGATTTCCTCCCGGATGCGCAACGACAGCTTGGTGGTTACCAATGTGGAGTATGAATCGCCGGCGTGGAATGCCGGGGTTCGTCGAAGAATGGTGGTGTTGAGTGTCGATGGTCAGAAGCCTGCCGCGGTGATCGATCCGATGCTGACCAACCGCCAGAAAGGCGGAAGGATATTGCTGCGATTATTTCAAGGGGCGCAAAGGGAGGCAGAGGTAGAGTTGGGAGAAAAGGTTGAGCCCAGTTTCAAGATCACTCGCGCACCGAATCTGACTGGGCTTCAGCAGAAGATTTTTGAAAGCTGGGTAAAGTGACTGACCCTCTTTCAAGTCGCTAGTCGGCAAACGCGTCCGACACCTTAAGGTGTCGGACGAGACCTTGGAAACCTGACAATATGGAGTCATGAAACCGTGAGTTACGCTATGAAACCAATTCTCCTTGTTGCATTCATGCTCATCGCCTGCAGTCCGCCCAAAGGCGCTGACGGATCAGGTGCTTCGACAAAATTCACAGTCGACCCGTTTTGGCCGAAACCACTTCCCAACAACTGGATTCTCGGGCAAGTCGCGGGAGTATCTGTCGATTCACTTGACCATGTGTGGATAGTGCATCGTCCGTCGTCGATCACACCGGAGGAAGCGGCTGCGGTGCAAAATCCTCCGCTGGGGGAATGCTGTGTGCCGGCGCCGCCGATCATCGAGTTTGATCAAGAGGGAAATGTCGTGCAAGCGTGGGGTGGCGCAAAAGACAGCACACAACGCTGGCCCAAGACGGAACACGGAATCTTTGTCGATTCAAAAGGAAATGTCTGGCTGGGTGGAAACAACGTGGAGGACCAGGTGGTACTTAAGTTCTCCCGCCAGGGGAAGCTATTGCTTCAGATCGGTGAATGGGGGATTACCAAAGGAAGCAATGACTCAACGCATCTCGGTAGGCCCGCCGACATGTTCGTAGATATTCCTGCCAACGAGGTTTACGTTGCTGATGGATATGGGAATCGCCGCGTGATCGTATTTGACGCAACTTCTGGCGCGTACAAGCGTCACTGGGGCGCGTATGGATCTGTTCCAGTTGATGGACCACTTCCCGCTTACGATCCGGCTGCGCCTGTTTCAAAAACATTCTTCAACCCAGTGCACAGCGTGGTGCTGTCGAATGATGGATTGCTTTACGTCGCCGATCGCACGAACAATCGGGTACAAGTCTTTACCAAGGAAGGTCACTTTGAAAAGGAAGGATTCATAGCCACCCAAACACGCTCCATGGGAGCCGCTTGGGAATTGGCGCTGTCAAGAGATGCTGCGCAGAAGTATGCTTACCTCGCTGATGGCGTAAACAAGAAAGTCTGGATTCTGAACCGTTCAGACCTTAGTGTAGTTGGCTCTTTCGGCCGCGGAGGCAGGCAGGCCGGGCAGTTCGGCTGGGTGCACAACATCGCCGTGGATTCGAAAGGGAATCTGTACACGACGGAAGTGGAGACCGGTAAACGAATCCAGAAATTCCGCGCTGCCGAATAGACTGGTTATTGAAGGCCCGATTGTCATGCTTCGACTGCGCTCAGCATGACGATCTTCTCATGATAAAACTTCCTTCTTCACCCTGAGCGAAGTCGAAGGGCGTGACATCAGAATACTGACAGTATGCGATAGGTTTCCCCCGCATAACTGAAACGTTCATCCTTCCGCCTGCCTCTCATGGCCTTGTACAGGGGGGTATGAACGGATAAACCAAAGAGTGCGTAGTCTCCAACCTGGAATTCCTCAATGCTGGCTGAAACGAAGAAGGTCCGCTTGTCCGTAACCACAACGGTTCCGAATTCTACTTTGTCGTGGATAGTATCGTAGTACGCCTCGATTCTTTGCAACTCATCCCACTCGTGGGAAGCAAATTCCAGCTGCTCCTCCAGCAGTCTCATTTCGGCAATGGTCTCTGACCGAAGGGAAGAGTTGTACTTGTCGGGACCATCGGTGTTTTCGTCAGCCCGCATTTCACGTATCCTATTCCGAAAATCTTGCATCACCGACTCGTGGCTTGCCATTGCCGCGGACAGGATTTCCTTCTTGGAGGGGATGGTTGCAGGGGTTGTCTCGGTGGTCATGATTGTGTCTCTTCGTCTTCCCGAATGTAGACTCCAACCCCCCACAGGCACCTTATTAAACTCACACTGTTGAATGATTTTAATCACAATCAAGCTCTTCAACGCCTTGCCAATCCTGGCACCGCCGATGTCCGCTGATTAACTATTTTTGTCAATGATCCGTCTTATCCTGCCGCTCTTGCTGTGTTCATTCACGCTCTTTGCGCAGAAGACGCGGAACTATACGGCGGTGACCGCTGAGCTCGCTGGCAAGATCCTCGAGGCCCCATCTCCCTCAAAGCCTGTCAGGCTGGCTGTGGTCCCCTTCACGGTGACCACCACCTCCATCCAGGCGTCCACGCAGTTCGGGGAGTACCTGACGGAAACAGTAATTGGCCTGCTGGGCAACCATGGCGATAAAGTAAAACTCTTCGAGCGGACGCGCCTCGATGCAATCCTGAAGGAACACGAATTTATTCTTACCGACTTGATGAAGCCGGCGGCTGCGCTAAAGATCGGGCAATTAGCGCCGATCGATGCACTTCTTTCAGGCACTTACACCAAGCTCAAATCCTACATCGACGTGAGCGCCAGGCTGATTGACGTGACATCAGGAGAGATCCTCGTCAGCTACAACGGCCGTGTCAAGGTGGACAAAAATATCAAAGCGTTGTTCCCGGAAAGTGGGAATGCCACTGCCATGCATGAATCGGCACCTGTACCGGTAGTAGTGACTATCAATAACAATGCTGGGTCCGCGACTGCAACGCCGGGCAAGACAAAGGCAGAACTTTGTAAGGAGAAAGTTGAGCAATTCAAGCCACGGCTCAACGACCTTTCCTCCACGGACAAGATTGACGCAGTTGTATCTGAAGCGATGAAGACGCCCTTTGACAACCTTTGTGGTCAGATTCACTACCACATGATGTATGCCTTCACGCGGTACGCGATCGATAACCCCAGCTACAAGAAATTTCTTCTTGGTACACTTGACACGCTCTCATATCCGGCCGATGATGAACGGGCGATGGAGGTGGTTCGCTTCGTTTCTGCCGACAAGCAGGTGGATGAAGCTGAGTGGAAGTCCTGTCTGCACGCTGTCTCCAGGGTGGGCAACTATTCGCTCTCCAGCTACCTCAATTACCTCCTGGCGAAGCCAACGACTGATGATGCAGTGAGTCAGTCGCGCATTGCATCCTACTTTACCCTGGCCTCTTGGGGCAAGCTCGGACTGCCACGTCCTGTTTCATATGAGACCGCCTTCTTCGAAATGATGGAAGGCCTGAGGAGCAATAACGTATTGGGTCAACACGTCTACCAGACGTACAGTTCAAAACTTCAGCTCGATGACAAGATGCATGCTACGCTGTTCTCCGACCTGCATGCGATGTACAAGTCAGAAACCAACCCAGCGCGAAAGACGGAGATCATGAACTGGATATGCGAGTTTGCCAACACACATGAATACCCCAAAGCACACGAACAACTCTATGACCTGGCCTGGGAATTCAACCTCACGCTCAATGAAGCGCGCAACGCGGAGATCGCAAAGGAATATCCCGCATCGGACCTTTCTATCCTCGCATCGCGCTGTAGCGGACGGTTTGCGAAGTACGTCACCGCTACCCCATATCCAAGCCAAAAGGAAGACCGCATCAACTTCTGCGTGAGAAATCACATACCTGTACCTGGTGTAATTCCTACGTTGGAAGAAGCACGAACCATTCTCACCGGAAACGATCTTGACGAGCAGCTTCGCACCATCAAGCTCCTGGTGCAGATGGGAGATGCTCCGAAGAAGATCGAATCCACGGTCGTCGGTCTCTTCGGTAAACGCTCACTGGAAGACCGCAGCAAGTTGGATGAAATTCAAAGGCTGGCCATTGCCGTACTTGGCAACTGCCGGACCTCCGATACCAAAGCGATTGCCCAAATGATCGATGTCCTGCCTCACTATGGCAATGACACGGAGGCAGCCAAGGCCGCCTTGGTGAAGATCGGCAAACCGGCGGTACCCCAGCTCATCGCACGCCTCGACAAAACCACGGATCAAGACGGCGGACTGCAATACCAGCTCATCACGCTGCTTGGGGAAATTGGTCCCGATGCGAAGGCTGCGGAAAAGTCAATCCGGCGTATCCTGGACTTGAACAAGAATGGTGATGTGCGCTATGCTGCGGAAGCAGCGTTGCAAGCGATAACTGGGCGCTAATCGCTGGCCGCTGGCTACTAGCTGCTGGCTTCTGGCTTCGGAAATGCAACTTTCTTCAATCATCGAGCATCCAGTATCTAGATCTAGTATCCAGCCACCAGTACCCTGTAACTATTCCAAAAACGCACGGTTTACCGTTTCAGTCCCCACCTAACCGCAACGCCATGCTATCCAACTATGTCCTCGTTGCCGTCCGCAACTTCATGAAATACAAGGGCTACGCCTTAGTGAACATCCTTGGCCTCAGCACCGGGATCGCCTGCAGCCTGCTCATCTTTCTCTGGACCTCCGATGAGATGGGGATGGACAAATTCCACAACAACGATGACCGGTTGTATGTCGTGATCCGAAACATTCACCTCAGCAACGGCGACGTGCTGACCATGACCGGTATTCCCCATCCAATGACGTCGGTCCTCGAAAACGAGTATCCCGAGGTGGAGAGTCTCACAACACTCAGCTGGGAGATGGAATACCTGTTTGAACTTGACGGCAAATCCACCATGGAGAGTGGAAGGTATGTGAAGCCTGAGTTTTTCGATGTCCTCGCTTATCCATTGATTGAAGGGGATGAAAAAACCGCGCTTGGAGACAACAGTTCCATCGTAATCACCAAACGACTCGCCGAAAAGTATTTTGGGACCAAGCCGGCCTTGGGCCAAACGATCAGGGTTGCCAACGCTGACTTCAAAGTAACCGGAATCGTGGCGAACCCGGGGAATAATTCGTCTCTGAAGTTCGACTGGCTGTTGCCGGAATCATTGTACATCTCCATGAACAGTTGGATGGAGGATTGGCATAACGGAAGTTTCAAAATCATCTTTGCGCTGCGTGAGGGAACTGATGCGGTTGCGTTCTCCAAAAAGATAGAGCAAGAGATCAACGAGCACACCAACAACGAGGCTGATGAGCGGCTGTCACTTCAAAAGTACAGCGACCAGTATCTCCACGGCACATTCGTGAACGGGGTGAATACGGGGGGGCGCATAGACTATGTGGTTATGCTCACCATCGTGGCAATTTTTACGATTGTGATCGCTTGCGTGAATTTCATGAACCTCGCCACGGCGAGATCCGTTCGACGGTCCCAGGAGATCGGGCTCCGGAAAGTGATGGGCGCCGGCCGCCTGGGGCTTGGCTTTCAATTCCTGACTGAAGCTGCGGTGATTTCCTTTGTTTCGGTCGGCATCGCAGTGGTGGCTGCCTGGCTGGTGCTGCCCTACTTCAATGGTCTCACAGGCAAGTCGATGGCAGTTGATTTCACGGACCCACGTATCCTGTTTGCATTGGTAAGTGTTGCGCTGGTCACCGGGTTCCTGTCCGGCAGCTACCCGGCGTTACTGCTACCTTCCTTTCGCATCACCAACTCGCTTAAAGGAGCGATCAAGCACACGGCATCTGCGAAATTCTTCCGCAAAGGGCTGGTGGTATTCCAGTTTGGGCTTTCCATTGTTCTACTGGTGGGCACACTCGCCGTCACCCGGCAGATGGACTTCATCCTTACCAAAGACATCGGGTTGAACAAGGACAATGTGATGTTCGTTGACCTTGAGCGCGAGACGGCCAAACGTTTTACCACCTACAAAGAGGAGCTGTTGAAAATCCCGGGCGTCAGTGCCGTAACCTCAACGAGCGGGAACCCCCTTTCCTACGGTAGATCGTCCAGCGGACCTGTCTGGGAAGGAAAGAACCCTGATGAAGAGGTTGAAATCAATATTCTCACCGTTGGGCCAGATTTCAGGCAAACAATGAAAACAGAAATCATAAAAGGCCGTGATTTTTCAAACGACTTTAGTACAGACTCGTTAAACTATGTCATCAATGAGGAGGCAGCCCGGCTGATGGGTTTCGCCGACCCGATTGGAAAATCTTTGCGCGTTTGGGGGCGTAGCGGGCAGATCATTGGCGTCGTCCGGAGCTTCCACATGACTTCCCTCTATCACCCCATCGCGCCACTTATTATCCGGTATGATCCGACCGGAACATCGACTGCATTCATTCGCATTGAGGGAGACATTCAGGAACCTTTGCGGGCCGTCGAGAAGGTGACTAAGAGTTTCAATCCTGCGCTTCCCTTCAGCTACAAATTTCTCGACCAGGAGTATGAGGCCACTTACCGAAGCGAACAAGTCATTGGACTGTTGGTGAGGCTCTTTGCCGGGCTGGCGATTTTTATTTCCTGCCTTGGCCTCCTGGGTCTCTGTGCGTTTTCTGCCGAACAACGGAAAAAAGAACTTGGAATCCGCAAGGTTCATGGCGCCAGCGCTCGTGCCCTTGTGATGTTGTTATCCAGGGACTACGGCACACTTATCATTATTGCGATAGCGGTTGCCTCGCCGCTGGCCTGGTACCTGGCTGATCAGTGGCTGAACCGGTTCACTTTCCGCACGTCCATTGGTTTGAGTGAGCTGGCGCTTGCCGGACTGATTACGATGATGATCGCAGGTATCACCGTTGGAATCAAGTCACTACAGGCCGCCATGGTGAACCCGGTGGAAACTTTGCGCGAGCAGTAAGGCCCGCCCGATTGGTGCTGGGAAAATTAAGCAGCAGCCTTTTCTTTGCCGTTGACCTTCTTGTACGCTTTAACATCCTTCTTGAGGCGCTTCTTGATTTCTTCTTTCAATTGGCTGGAGAACCGCCGGGAGACTTTGGCGATCACCCGCTTCGTCCGTTTGGAAGGTGAAGAAATCTTGTGCTGGGAGAGGATGTCGGTCAAAACACTTTCTGTGTTTGCCCGCAATTCCTTCTTATTAATCTTTTCCATGAGCTATTGTTTTTAGGGGAGACAAACCTAACCAGTATTGCCCCACCGTTAAATACCCACCGTAAAACTTAACATTGGATTATTAGCCTTCTCGCAGTCAACTAGTTAACTGTGGTGATTTTGGGAATACCCCGAAAAAATGGCAAACTCGGCCGGGGAAAGGCATGCTCAACAAGGAAAAACCACTGCGGCACTGGATCGATCATTTCTACGGCTACGGTTCGTGGGAGGCCCCGCTCTGGTTTGTCGCGTTTGAAGACGGCGGCGGCGACCTACCGGAAGAAGTGGCAGAAAAGCTTACCTATTTTGAGCGCACGCATGGGTCTGAATCTGGGCCAACTCTCTGCGACATCCGCGAGTTGTACCGGAATTCTTCTGTACAATGGCCAGGGCCCAAAGCAGATTTGATCAAGAATCTCCATGACTTCCGTTTCGGTGAAAACGCAACGCTGAGCGGCGTCTGGAAAAACCTCATTGCGTTTGCTCACGCGTACATGGAGAAAGCTCAGCCTGAAGTTATGGACTACCAGAAGCAATCATTCGCCAAGACCAACGAAGCGCTGATCAAGCTGTATCCACTTCCCAGCCCCCACAACCACGCGTGGTACTATAGTTGGCTCGACTTGCCTGGGATGCCGTTCCTGAAGACCCGTGAGCAATACCAGGAGCATGTGTACCCGACCCGCATAAAGGCCGTTTTGGAAAAGTTGCGCACACACAAGCCTCAACTGGTTCTTATGTATGGGATGACGAACATCAACGGGCTTAAAAAGTCTATCCAGGCTTTTTCACCAAACGTGACTTTCAAAGCCATCAAGGCCGTGAAGCAACAGATCCCGCAGCATCATCGAACGGACATCGATGGGACTACGTTGCTGCTCACCACGCAGATCCCTGCGCTAAGGCATAACCGGGTGGAGACTGGATTTGATTGGGAGGAGTTTGGACGTAGCCTCAAGGCTAACGGCCAATCAACTTAACGCCTGTGGCGAAGGACTTCCCGCCGGTCTTGACTTGTCCTCCGGAAGCGGAACGAATGCTTTGTTGTCGTTGGGAGGGAGTATGATGCGCCCAGCCTTCCAGTCGGCCTTCGCTTGATCGATGCGCTCGCGGCGCGAGGAAACGAAATTCCACCAGATGAATCGCTCACCGAGAGGCTCACCGCCCAGCAACATCAGCGTGGTCGGTTCATTCGCTTTAATCAACGGGTCGTTGCCTTTGTCGAAGACCAGCATTTGCCCCGGCTTGTAGTCGGTGCCTGAAACCGCGACGCCTCCCTTGACTATATAGATGCCGCGTTCTGCGTGTTCTGCAGGAAGAGAGAAGTGGGCGCCTTTCTCCAGCACGACATGCAGGTAAAACAAGGGAGAGTGCGTCTTCACAGCGCTCTTCAACCCGTAGGCATGACCGGCGATCAGGCGCATCCACACACCGGTATCGGTGTAGACGGGCAGGGCCTCTGGCTTGTAGTTGTTGAATGCGGGCGAAGCCTCTTCGTCACGCTCGGGCAGGGCCACCCAGGTCTGGATCATCTCGAAGTCGCCATTGGCAAGGACCGCTGGATCTTCAAAACGCTCCGAATGCGCAATACCGCTTCCGGCTGTCATCCAGTTCACCTCTCCCGGCCGGATCTTCTGCTCCACACCCAGGCTGTCGCGATGGGTCACCACACCATTGAACAAGTAGCTTACTGTCGACAAACCGATGTGTGGGTGGGGGAGCACATCAAGGGTGGAGGAGATCTCGGGTTTAACCGTTACCGGGCCTGCGTGGTCCATGAAAATAAACGGGCCCACCATTCGCTTGAGACGGAACGGAAGAATCCGTTTCACCTCCATTCCGGCAGCGATGGATGCTTTGCGGGCTTCGATGAGAAGGGTGGGCATGTTCATAAAAGTACAAAGTCCGGCGATGGAGAAATACTCAACATCGAGAACCGAGTATCGAATGACAAATTGAGGCAGCGCCCCCACACATCCACACCATCAACCGCTGACGGCACCAGCAGGGTATTGACGCGTTCTCTCTTTGCTCTTTGAGGGAATTAGTCTGAATTTCCACCCAGACTAACCCAACATCCCATGCGCCGCCTCCTAGTGTTGCTGTTTTCAACTTGTTTCGCCACCTCCATCTTCGCCCAAAAAGAAGACCCCCTCGCCCTCACCTGGAACCAGCTCCACAACACAGCGGCCGTCAATGAAATATTGAATGCCTGGGCAAAGAAATACCCGGATCTGACCAAGGTTTATTCCATCGGCCAAACCTTGAAGGGAACACAACTGATGGTCCTGGAGATCACCAATCACAAGACCGGTCCAGCCGAAGACAAGCCTGCCTATTACTACGACGGCAATATCCACGCGGGTGAACTGACGGGGGCGGAGGTAGCCTTGCGATTTGCGTGGGAGGTGCTTTCAAAGTATGGCGCGGACCCTCGCATCACTACCCTCCTGGATACGCGCACGCTGTACATCCGCCCCAAGTTCAACCCCGATGGCGCAGACCTGGCGCTGATGACGTCTACCCAACTTCGCAGCACACCGCGGCCCTACGATGAAGACCTTGATGGCCTGTTGGACGAAGATCCGGGCAACGATCTCAACAGAGACAACATCGTTACCGACATGCGGGTGAAGAACCCTACCGGACAATGGAAGGTGAGCGCTGCCGACGCGCGCATCATGGTGAAGCGCGATGCTAACGAGACCGGAGGTACCTACTACGATGTGATGGATGAAGGTACGGACGACGACAACGACGGCAAATACAATGAAGATGGTGTCGGCGGCATCGACATGAACCGCAACTTCCCCCGACAGTGGGGACTGGAGTTCGAGCAGAACGGCGCGGGACCTTACCCACTTTCGGAGCCGGAGACAAAAGCCACTATCGAGTTCCTCACCACGCATCGCAACATCACGGGCATCTTCCACGGCCATACCGCCGCAGGGTTCCTCTATCGCTTGCCGTCAACAGGGCCGTGGGATGATTTCAACATGGAGGACCAGCAGCTGATCATGGAGCAGGCTGGGATGTATGAGAAGACGACGAAGCAGAAAGCTGTTCCCAGCTATAACAACCCGCGCGTGCATCGCCACGGTACACTCATCAGCTGGGCATACTGGGATTTTGGAATCGTGGGGTCAGTCCCGGAATTCTGGGGAATGTTCCCCGCCGATGAGAACAAGGACGGTCGCACATCCGACGAAGAGCTGATCAAATGGAACGACTCTGCGCTTGGAGGGAAGTATTTTGTCAACTGGCAATCGTTTAACCACCCGCAGCTGGGCGCAGTTGAGATCGGTGGATGGAATTACAAGTTCATCCGGCAGAATCCCCCGCCGCAGTTTCTCAAAGCCGAGATTGAGTTGTACCTGCCCTGGATGCTCTGGCTGGCCGAAGTGAGCCCACGCGTTGTGATCAAGAACGCCAAGGTCACGACCGTTGAAAAAGGGAAGGTGATGAAACTTACCGTCACAATTCAGAATGAGGGATGGCTGCCGACGAATATTTCAAAGCGAGCCATCGAAGCGGAGTTTGCTGTGCCGGTTCGAGCCCTAGTTCAACTCAACGGTGCCGAGCTCATCGACGGCAAGCCCCGCACCGACCTGGGTCACCTCTCCGGCCGCCGCGACGATGATGCGGCAACGGAATCCATCCGGGATGTTACGTACCTCATTCGCATTAGCGGAAGCAACCCAACTGCGATTGTTACGGTGGAATCAGAGAAAGGTGGTCGGGTAAGGAGAGAGATTCCCTTGAAGGAATAAATACATTTTCCCGCAGATTACCGCTGATCTAATACACGCAGATTTTCGCAGATTAATAAAATCTAATCTGCGGCAATCTGCGTGCACTCGATCTGCGAAAATCTGCGGGAAACCTTCCGTGGGAACTCTAGCTAACGCAGGACCTGCTTCCCCGCGAAATACTCGTCCAGGTTCGCGTGCGCCATGGTAAACCCTTCCTGGAAGCCCAACTCGGCGATCTTCACTAAGTCGGCTTCGGTGGCGAACGTAATGTCGATCTCTACCTTCGTTCCGTTCGGTGTTGTCTTAAAGTTGCTCTTCCAATTCATCGAAGGAAACTCGTGGGTGGTGTTGCCCTGCTCATCGGCAAAGCCGTCGACAGAAACAAAATGATCGTGCTTGACGATTTTCTTAAAATCCATCTTTGCCCACATGCGTGAGCCGTCGGGGCCCACCATGGCGTAGAGCCACCGGCCGCCATCGCGGAAGTCCATGGACTTTGTTTCTGCACGATAGGGCTTGGGCGCCCACCACAGGTCGAGGATTTTGCTGTCGGTCCAGGCCCGCCATACATCCGGCAGCGGAGCAGCAAATTCACGAGTGATGTGCATGCGCTTGTTGGCGATGTCTTTGTTGAAAATGGTTTGGAGTTGCATAACGCTTATGATTTAAGTGAATAATCAGAATTAGCGACAATCAAGAGCCAGCCGACGTAACAGAGAATCAAGAAACGGTTGGCGTATCCTGCCAGGGCGATCACGCCATCCGGCAGCTTGTCCGGTGGCGGCGTGTTTTGGTCTACTTGTATCCCGGCATTCTTGAATCCTGCCATCAGTACGGCCAGCGACACACCCATCAGGATCAGGCTTATCCAGGTAGTGTGTGATACAACGATGGTTAGTGTGTTCTGTGTTTCCCTCGTGAGGTGATAACCAATCAGCAAGGCTGCTACCGGCAACGCAGGAACGCCAAGCATGAAGGCCAGTCCATGAAGTTTATGCTTCAGATCAAACAGTCCACCCATAATTTCACCCACACCGGAAAGCACCAGCAGAATCACACCAAGGGTGGCCCAGGTTCCACTCACCCGGGGCCAGAGTGAACCGGCAAGGGCGAAGGAGCTTAGGCCCCAAAAGATGAAAAACGCGGTGATCAGCCATTTGTGTTTTCCAAGCGCGTATTCGCTGATCATGCGCCAGCTTGGCTGAAACTCTGGGCTTGCAAAATGGAGGGCGAAAAGGCATGCCAATGCCAGTATGGCGAAGACAGTTGATAGTGATGCTGTAGTGATCATAGCTCCTTCTTTTTTATTTTCGACAGTACGTCATCGAGTTGACTGAACCGTCCCGTCCACATTTTGCGGAATGGTTCAAGCCAGTCTGCAACTTGTTTCAGCTGGTTCGGGTTGATCTCGTATAGGATCTCGCGCCCGGATTGATTGGCCTTCACCAGCTGGCATTCGGTAAGGATGCGGAGGTGCTTGGACACCGCCTGGCGGCTGCTGTCAAAGTGCCCGGCGAGGGCATTTGGCGTCATGGCCTGGGCGGCGATCAGCACGAGGATGGCCCGGCGAGTAGGATCGGCAATGGCCTGAAAAACGTCTCTGCGCATGATTTTACGGCTTTATTGCAACCGTTCGGTAGCAAATATAATGCAACCGATCGGTAGCGCAATAGTTTTTCCAACTTTTTTTCTCGGACTAATAAGGATGATGAGGGACCACTTGCTATTGGTCAGCGGTAAAATGGGAGCGGGGAATCCGCTCTTAGCTAATCGGTAGGCTCACTTGGCAAATATTCCGCAGATAATCCCGCCAATGAGTCCGAGGCCCAAAATAGGCCCATACTGTTTAGTGACAATGGCGTCGGGTAAGCTGAGCACGAGCCCGACAACTGCCCCCTTGACCCAACCAGGTACGGGCAACTCCAAATTGAAAATTATAAAGCCTATGGCAAACCGGCTTATGAATGATGCCGAAATGGCCCTGGTCTTGCTTTCAAACGTCATGAAGAACATGGGAATGATGGAGACCAGGCCAAATACTGTCCCGGCGATTACTCCCTTGACTAGATTGTTCATAATGTTTGCTATTGGTACTGACTAAATTACAAAAACCAGGAATTCCGCCACTTGCGCCAAAACCGATTTACCAGTACAGCTTACACTCTCACCACTCCCCTAAACCCCCTCGAAGCGAAATACGACTCCGCGCCGTTGTGACCCGTGAAGACGCGGCTGAAGCGGCGATCACAAGACAATGCGCCGCCCAGTTCACGAATCTCCGCAGGCGTCTTGATCCAACTGGAGGTCTTCGTATCGAACTCGCCCAGTTTCTGCAATTGAAAATACTCTTCTTCAGTGAGCAAGTCGATTCCCATATCGAAAGCTACATCGACGGCGCTGCCTTTTGGTTTGTTTTCTTTCCGGCCCGCGAGCGCGTCGCCGTCGTAGCAATAGCTCCGGCGGCCCGCAGGGGATTCGACGGAACAATCGAAGAAAAGATACTGGCTGGATTTCTTGTCGTAACCCACCACATCGGGTTCTCCTCCAGTGCGTTCCATTTCGTTCAGAGACCAAAGTTTCCTTTCACTGCTACTGAGTTTCTTCTCAACGCTCATCCATTCGATTCCTTTGTGGCGCTGCATATTTTTCTCAAAACGGGCTTTCAGGAAGGCAAGAAGCTCTTCCCGTTGGCCGGCGGTCAGTTTAACCTTGTTGCTCATGATTCATAATTTACCCATGTTTACCCTCAAAGCAACTCAAAAGAGAGTCGTCCGCTCATCCCACCAAACCCTACTTCCCTGAGCCTATTTTCCCGCAAAACGATTGAGTCTGCGCTGCAGACGGCAGAGAACCAGGGCAAGAGCATGAAGCGCACCCTGGGTCCCTGGAACCTGATTGCGCTGGGCATCGGTGCCGTGATCGGCGCCGGCATTTTCGTGCGCACGGCCGAAGCGGCAGGGGATGCAGCAGGTCCGGCTGTGGTGGTCTCCTTCGTCATCGCTGCCATCGCCTGCGCATTCGCTGGGTTATGCTACGCCGAGTTTTCGGCCATGATCCCGATAGCAGGAAGCGCCTACACATACACCTATGTTACCGTCGGAGAATTTGTCGCCTGGTTGATCGGTTGGCTGCTTGTGCTTGAGTATGCGCTGGGGGGTTCCATGGTGTCGATCGCCTGGAGTGAATACCTGAATAACTTATTGGGCGGTGCAATACCTTACGAATGGTGCCACTCTCCTTTTGAAACTTCTCCCGCGGGCGTTACCGGCTACGTCAACCTTCCCGCCATTTTGATCCTGACGATTCTCAGTCTCATCCTTGTCAAGGGTATTTCGGAGTCGGCCATGGTGAATGGCATCATTGTGTTCATCAAAGTGGCCATCGTTCTCATATTCATTGTCGTTGGCTGGGGATTCATTCGCCCGGAAAACTATGAGCCCTTCACCATTCCTGCCGGGACACCCGGACATGAGGCATGGAATGCACATGGATGGTTTGGGGTATTGGGAGGTGCGGGCATTGTCTTCTACGCTTTCATCGGGTTTGACGCCGTTTCCACCGCGGCACAAGAATGTCGCAACCCAAAACGAGATATGCCGATTGGTATTTTAGGTTCTCTCCTTGTCTGCACCATCCTGTTCATACTCTTCTCGAGGGTCCTCACCGGCGTGGCCCATTGGAGCGAGTTCCTGACGGCCGGTAAGGAAGCATCGGTGGTGTACGTTATTCAGAAGTACATGACAGAATATGCGTGGCTCTCTTCGGGGATCACCATCGCCATCCTCGCCGGGTTTTCGTCTGTGATTCTCGTTCAGTTGTTGGGTCAGTCCCGCGTGATTTACTCCATGTCGCGCGACGGCTTGCTGCCTCCAATCTTCTCAGATATTCACTCCAAATTCCGGACACCGGCCAAGGCCCAGCTGATCATCCTCGCATGTACTTGTGTCTTCGGTGGCTTCGTTCCCGGGAAGGTTGCCGGCAACCTCACGAGCTTCGGCACGCTGTGTGCGTTCGGCATGGTGTGCGTGGCCGTGCTGGTGATGCGGAAAAGAAGTCCCAATGCTGAACGGCCGTTCAAGACCCCTTTGGTCCCGCTCATTCCCATCCTCGGCGCAGCATTCTGTTTGCTGATGATTGTTTCGCTGGGCAAGACTACCCTGGTAGGAGCGATGGTGTGGATTGCTGCCGGGTTGGTGATTTACTTTGCGTACGGAAGGCATCACAGTAAGGTGGAATAGACTTCCAAGTTCCACGGGGGAGGAGATTGGGTGTCCAAAGGTGGCTTGCTCACGAGAGAATGTTTCCAGAAGTTCTCACGCAGAGCCGCAAAGGCGCAGATGAGACGCAAAGCGATTTCTAGCATGTGTTCCCTTTAGTCCCCTTTAGTCCCCCTTTAGGGGCCAGGGGCACAACGCACCAGCACTCCACCGATCTACCGATTCCACCGACCCACAGACCTCACCGTCTTAGTCCTCCAACCCTTTCCCGCTCAAAATCTTCTTCATATACTTCTCAATCCGCTGCTCCCGAGTCTTCGCCTGCTTCGCGGAGGAGAAGTAAAGCAGGTATCCTCGCTGCCGTCCGGGCGTGAGCGCGGAGAAGGCCTTCTTTAGTTTCGGATTCTCTTTCAGCACTTCACGGAATTCATCCGGCATGGCGAACTCCGTGGTTTTCTTGAACTTCACTTTCGTCCCGGCTTTTTCCAGCTTGATGGCCTCCTTGATGTAGTTTTTCAGAACGGGTTCCAGTCGGGTGATTTCATCGTAGTCCTTGAACCGGATCTGTCGTGCGGACTGAACATTGGCGGTCTGCTGGATGAGAATGCCTTTCGGATCTTTCAGCAATACGCCCTTGATGAACAGAAATGCGCAATAGTCCTTGAATCCATGGATGAGCACGATGTTGCTGCCGTCCTGCGTGTAGCAGGGGCAACCCCATCTTAATTCCTCGGTGAGGCCGCAGTCCAGGGCGATCATTCGCAGGCGGTGATACTCCTCCTGCCATTTTGTGTCCTTGTTAAAAAACCAATCCACTTTCGGATTCACCTTCTTCATGTGGTGGCAATTTTCCTGTCCGCGGGCCTGAAGTAATATGATATCGCAGTGAGGACCAGCAGCAACAGCGCTGGGATCATGTCACTGATGGGATCACCGATTGCAATGTGGGCGTAGAGTGCGGCAATCAGCGTAAAGAAAAAGCCGGCGTATGCCCATTCTTTTAGTGCCGGAAACCTGGGGATCAATGCAGCTACGACCCCCAAGAGTTTGCACGCCCCCAACAGGACGAGCACATAGGCCGGGAACCCCATTTTTGTTATTCGCGTAACTTCATCCGGCATTTGTAATACCTGGATGATTCCAAAGGAGGTCCATCCCAACGCCATCCAAAGTGTGAAGACCCAGTAGATGATTTTGTTTCTTTTTTCCATGTTGGTTCTGTTTTGCTTTGAAGCCGCTTATGGGCTCAATGCTTGCACGAACCTATGATGTAGCCATTTTACTACGCAAGTATTTTAGGAAAAAATGATTGAATTCTGACGGATTTACCGATTACCGATTACCGATCACCGATTACCGATCACCGATTACCGATCACCGGTTACTGTTCATAGTACGCCGAAATGGGTTCCCAACTAAGCCGCGTCTGTGACGGCCGTACTCGCTGGCTGTCGGACGCCCTTAACCAGGAACCAGAGCAGCGACAGCATCCAAACCATGTGCGTATAAATCAGGAACGAGCGCACCAGCAAGTAGTCTGGCCGCTGGAGGAGCACATAGATGCAAAAATCTGCGACATAGCTGATGCCACCGATGATGAAGAAGGCCCCAATGATCCGGGGCGCGAAGCCGGACTTCAAGAGCAGCATTCCAAGAGGGATGAACGACAATCCAAGAAAGAGCTTACCTGTGCCCAGCCCATATCGATGCAGGCGCAGCAAGAAATAGGCGATCTCCTGTTGTTGCACGACATCAAACGTCGGGCGCGGTTCGCTTTTAAGCGTCATGAGTGCAGCGATGTTTAAAACTTCCAGCACAAGGACGACTGGAATCTGGGCGAGTACGGCAGCAAGCATCGTTCGCGAAAGGTGCTTGTCCACAGGCCTGAGGAGACGGTAGAACATCAGTATGATGAATACAAAGGTCACTGTCCCCAACATGTGGGTGACGGTCGCCGCCCGGAAGACAGATTCATTAGCGAGCAGATTGTTGGCGGTCGCTACAGGATCCTGGGCGACGAATATTCCCCCGGCGTAGTTCTGTTCCCAGAAATACAAAGGGATGCAGACGAAGAAGTACAAAGCCGCGGCAATCCGGGCTGTTTTGCTGTTCGATTGAAGTGAGTCCATACCTATATTATTCGTAATTGCAGTAAATATGTTGCGTTATTCCCCTGTTTAAACTCCAGGTTTTGTCTGTGTCTGGTCACAAACGCATTTTTCAGCACGTCCGGGGCATATTGTAACCTTTGCTCAGAGTCCGGTACCTAGTGATGTCCTTATCCGTGTAAATCCCCGCCTGCGCCACGGCTTCGGCGGGCAGGCGTGTAATCCGTGGCGTTCAAACCCTGCTAAAATGCTCCGCAACTACTTCCTCACCGCCCTGCGCAGCTTCCGCCGCCAGCGCAGCTACTCGTTCATCAACCTTTCCGGACTTGCCGTTGGACTCACCTGCAGTATTTTCATTCTCCTTTGGGTCACCGACGAGGTTAGTTACAACCATTCCAATATCGACCGCGACCGCATCTTCCAGGTGTTGGAGAATCAAACCTACTCCGGCAACAAGATCTTCACCTTTTCGGCAACGCCTGGCCTTCTTGCGGAGACATTGAAAGGTGAAATCCCGGAAATCGAATATTCCTGCCGCACCACCTGGGACAGGCGGATGCTTTTTCAATTTGGCGATAAATCGATCTACGAAGTAGGCCTCTACGCCGACCCTTCCTTCTTCAATATCCTCACTTGCCCCGTTATCGATGGGGACGCCGAAAATCCGTTACCCGACAACAACTCAGTGGCCATTTCGGAGCGGACTGCCAAGAAGTATTTTGGCGAACAGAGTGCGGTCGGCAAGATCTTTCGGATCAACAATGAGTTCGAATGCAAGGTCACGGCTGTTTTCCGGGATCTTCCGGAAAACTCCAGCATCCAATTCGACTTCCTCATCGCCTTCGATCGGTACTTTCGATTACCCGGAAAAGAGTGGATGCGCGATTGGGACACCAACGGTGTGCAGACGTACGTCAAGCTCAACCGCGCCGACGCCAAGGATGCGGTGAATGCCAAGATCAAGGATTTTGTGAAGAAGAGGCAGGAAGGTTCCGTCGTGGAACTCTTCCTGTTCCCCATGAACGAATGGCGACTCTATTCGAATTTCGAAAATGGCAAGCAGGATGGCGGCCGGATCACTTACGTCAGGGCCTTCGCTGTCGTTGCCGTCTTCATCCTGGTCATTGCGTGCATCAACTTCATGAATTTGGCTACCGCTCGTGCAGCGAACCGAAGCAGGGAAGTGGGCATCCGCAAAGTGGTAGGGGCGCAACGACGGTCCCTGATTGCACAGTTCATCGGGGAATCGATGATGATGGCCTCGATTGCGTTTGCCCTTGCCTTGCTCCTGGTGTACCTGCTGATGCCCACGTTCAATGACCTCACCGGCAAGAAGATGTTTGTCGACCTGGCGAATCCCACCGTGGTGCTGGCGCTCCTGGGCATTCTCCTCGTCACCGGGACACTTTCCGGCAGTTACCCGGCTTTTTTCCTTTCTGCTTTTCAACCTGCCGCGGTGCTCAAGAGCAACGCCGGTGGTGCCTTTAGCGGTTCACGACTGAGAAAACTGCTCGTGGTGTTTCAATTTTCACTGTCGGTGACCCTGATCGCGAGCGCATTGGTCGTCTATCAGCAGATCCGTTACATCCAGAACAAGAACCTGGGATTCGACCGGGAGAACATCCTTTACTTCACGCGCTACGAAGGCATTGCGAAGTCTTACGAGAGTTTCCGTTCGGAACTGCTGAGGAATCCGGTCATCCAGCAGGTGGCCGTATCCAGCGACTTGCCCAGCGAAATTGGTTCGAGTTCAGGCGCCCGATGGGAGGGAAAGTCGCAGGACGAAAACACCCTGTTCCCGCTCATTCAATGCGACTATGACTACATACCGCTTGCAGGTTTTCAACTTGTCGCCGGGAGAAATTTTTCCCGTGATATTGCTGCAGACACGTCCAACTACATCATCATGGAGGAGACGGCACGTCGAATGGGGATGAAGGACCCGATTGGTCAATGGCTTGAAACCGGCGGAAGGAAGGGAACGATTATCGGTGTCATCAAGGATTTTCACAGTACGGGGCTGCGCTGGTCGATAGAACCCGTGATCCTCATGTGCAGGCCCGAGGAGATCTGGGCCGTCTTTGTGCGATACGAAAGGGGCAAGGGCGCTGACGCGGTCAAGGTCATTGAGTCGGTGCATAAGCGCTTTGAGGCGGCGTTCCCGTTTGAACCCAATTTCCTCGACGAGACGATTAATCGGCAGTACCGCAGTGAAATCATGATCGGCAAACTGGCGGCGATCTTTACCGGCATGACCATCTTCATTTCCTGCCTCGGGCTTTTCGGCCTGGCAAGCTACACGACGGAGCGGCGAACAAAAGAAATTGGCGTGCGCAAGGCACTTGGCGCTTCTACCTCCGGGCTGGTGGCCCTGTTATGCCGCGACTTCGTTGTGCTCGTTGGAATTGCGTTGGTGATTGGTTGCCCTTTGGCCTGGTACTTCATGGGCAAGTTCCTCGAGCAATACAAGTTTCACACCGATCTCACGGTCGGCGTTTTTGTGCTTACGGCCCTTTTGATTCTGCTTGTCGCCCTGCTCACTGTATCCTACCGGTCGGTGCAGGCGGCGCTCAGCAATCCCGTCAAGGCGCTGAGGATTGAATAGGGTGTTGCCTGAGGCCTTTACAGGTAGTTCATCAACATCTTGCTCGAGTTCGTGCGCAATTTGTCAATGGCTTTTTCTTTGATCTGTCGCACGCGTTCGCGCGTGAGGGAAAATTTGTCCGCGATTTCTTCCAGGGATAACGGCATCGACTCATTCAGTCCAAAGTAGGAGGCGAGAACTTCCGATTCGCGAATGCTCAACGACGTCAATGAGCGCGAAATCTCCTGCTTCAGTGAGTTCAGCACCAGACCCTGGTCGGGGGTTTGCTGGCTCTTGTCGGCCAGCACGTCCATCAGTGAATGATCTTCCCCGTCGGCCAGGGGAGCATTCATGGAGACGGACCTGCCTCCGAGTCTCTTATTGTCTTCAATTTCAGTTTCACTCATCTCCAGCACATGCGACAGCTCCTCCGCGGACGGTTCCCGCTCAAACTTCTGCTCCAGCATGGCTGATGCCTTTGCAATCTTGTTTAAGTTGGAAATGCGGTTGATGGGCAATCGTACCACCCTGGATCGCTCGGCCAGAGATTGCATGATCGCCTGGCGAATCCACCACACGGCGTAAGAAATGAATTTGAAGCCCCGGGTTTCATCAAAACGAGAGGCAGCGCGGATCAAGCCCACGTTGCCCTCGTTGATGAGATCCCCCAGCGACACTCCGTTGTTTTGGTATTGTTTAGCTACCGAAACCACGAATCGCAGGTTGGCTTTTGCCAGTTTCTGCATGGCGATCTGATCGCCGGCCCTGATTCTCTGGGCCAACTCAATTTCCTGGTCAACGGAGATCATCTCCAACCTGGAAATTTCGCTAAGATACTTATCCAGCGAGCCTTGCTCGCGGTTTGTGATCTGCTTGGTGATCTTAAGTTGCCGCAATGCCATACCTCAGATCAAGCAGATGGATATCGAAATGTAATTAACAGCAGTGGTTATTGACGAACCACTTGAACGCGTACCGCGTTGATTCCCTTAGGTCCACGTTCCGTTTCGAACTCAACCTGGTCGTTGTCTTTGATTTTGTCTACTAAGCCTGATTCATGTACAAAAACATCGGCTCCGCCGTCAGAGGGCGTGATGAATCCAAATCCTTTGGCGTTGTTGAAGAACTTTACCTTTCCTTGTTTCATAATTAATTAGAATTGTTATTTAGATAATTGTATTAAGTGTTCGATTGCTTTTTCGGCGGAGGCGGTGTAGAAGTGATATTTCCATATTCGTCTACATAGGCCATCATATTCTCAAGTGATCCTCCTGCTGAATTCTTCTGGCGTTCGTTTTTTCGCTCTTCCTTTTCCTGGCGCTTCTTTTTGCGCTGTAGCTCTTTCTGCTTTTTGATGAATGCGTTATTCGATTTCGCCATAGGTGTCCGGTTTAGTTGACAGATGTTTGAGCCTTGCCGCCATTTTCAGAAGCGTTTGTCGCACTTCAATGACTGGTTCAGCAAGCAGGAGTAATTTTGCGGGCCCCTGGTGCTCTCCCGATTTTCAGCCTAAATGATTGGGTGCTTGTAAGAACCTTGGCCGCGACTGGGCCAGGGCCTTCAGAACGGAATATTTCTGCTAAAAACGCCTGCAAGGTACCTTTCTTTGGACCGATAACCTAATCGACGGAGTTCGAGTAACGTCTGAGTTAGGAGGGATTGAATTTGAGAGCGGAGTCCAAATGCATTTCCCGCACCCTTCGGCAAGCTCAGTGCAAGGATTATCGCAGATGAAGCCGCAGATTTCCGCAGATAAATGCACGGATCTGCGCAATCTGCGTGTATTCAATCAGCGTGGATCTGCGGGAAATGTATTTTAGACTCTCGGTCTCGATTTGGACTCTTCAATTGGTGACACTACTGGAGTTCGGGTTAACCTTTTGCCAGCAGAGTCGATTGCTACAATCCGAAGCGCTGTAAGAACTGCTTCTTCGAGTCGTTATACTTGGAAACGCCCCCAAGCTTGTGGAGACACCAGATGTATACCCAAGCCAGGTCGAGTTGGTAGGGCAGGAATCCGGCGCGAGCGCTTTCCGGGTAGAGGTGGTGATTGTTGTGCCATTCGCCGGAGAAAAGTCCGGGACGCGTCTGGTTAATCGATAGGTTGCTGCGGTCGAAATCAACGCCTTCCACGTGCTTCACCTTACCGCCACCATGGCCCGTGTAGTTGAAAGCACGCACCAGTACAAACCAGAACAACGAACCTGTGAACAGGGCACAAGCGAGGCCATGTCCACCGATGAGAAAGAACACACTGTACCAAAAGGCCCAATTCAGAATCCAAAGCCCTATGGTGTAACCAGGAGAGGCGACGGATCCCCATTTCAGGTACTTCAAATAGGAATTTGTCCATACACCGGTATGACTGAGGAAATGGCTGGCCTTCCTGAAGTCTCCTTCTTCCAGGTTCTTGGCAATGGCCTGGTGGTTTACATCCGAAAGCAGGCAGTACATGATGCCCGCGTTGGAATTATAGGGATCACCGGGCTTATCCGATTTCAAATGATGCACATGATGGGAGACCACGTAAACTTCTTCGGCGAACGTGCGGGGAACGAGGTTTTGCGTGATAAATCGCCAGACCGGGTGGCTAAACGTGTAGGCCCGATGGGTACAATAACGGTGAAACCAAATGGTGCCATGCGTACTCATGATGATCATACCATAGACCACCGCGGCCAGTACGAGGTACCAGGTGATATGGTAGACGAGGAAGAAGTAGAGAAAAGGCGCGAGGCACACCGCGCTGAACCAGTTGACGAAGGGTATCCAGTTCTTTCTTGTCTGGAAGATGTTGATGCGCGAAAAGGCCTCTCCCCACAGTTGTTTGAGCGTCGGTTTGATCAGGTTTCCTTCCTTGTCGGCCCATCCGTATGAGGGAACCTGGAGAACTTGGTCAATAAATGCCATTTGAGAGCCGTTATTCGCTTTGAACCGGACAAGGTAGTCTATTTTGCTTGGTGTTTATGCCCGACTCGCCAAAGTGAAAGTGCGCTGGCAAGGCAGAATTCGTCGAAATGGTCAATGAGCTCTTGCACAGAGTGGGAAATCAGTAGCGAATCAAACCATGCCAATAAAAGAACGGGGCGATCGCACTCATGAACTGTCGAAACGGTACCTTGAATGGAATACCGCGATCGCGGGATGAATCCATCATCCCGAAACGTGCTAAGTCGCACAACCGAACTTGCAGTGAAAGCCTCCGGCACTTGCGGTATTCGAGCTTCTCTCAAAAAAGGTTGTGCGGATGAGTATCCTGGTGATTGTGCTGGTTGTATTTGTGGTCGTGGCAGGAGGCATCCTGTCGTACAAGAACTACTACGTGGTGTGGAAGTCGAACAACCAGTTGAGGAAAAAGTTTTTGGCCCTTGCGCCCTTGCTGGCAAAACTGAATGCAAAGCAATCCATCGAGGGTTCAGAAGTGATGGTTCTCGCTGTGGTTCCCTCATTCCGCCACGCCCTTTTCCGCATGCTGGAGGATTTTGACCGGTCGGACCTGTTCCCGGCTGAGTACCTCACCCGGGAAATGGGCGCGGAGAGTCATATGGTGATTTGGCTGGAATACCCCACAGAGTTGGGGAACCCTCCTGACGAAATTTTTCTCCTCGCCAACGTGTTGCACAATGCAGACGCGGGCCTTGAGTATTTTGTTTTCAAATTTTTCAGTCAGCGCCCACCCTGGGCCGCCCGCGCCGGGTGGATGATCGGCGTTTCAGGTCCCTATGCCGCGCAAGCGCTCCCCTACGACGCGCCCCTTCGTGTCTTCAGCCGGTTCAACAAGCTCGGAACGGTGACGGCCGAGCAAGAGGTGAAGTGGGTGCATGAGAATATTAATCCTGGAAGTGGGGGAGTGAGGGGCTAACGAAGAGCGGACGCATTGGAATGTGAATGCTGGCTTCGAGAAGGGTGCTAGGTACTAGGTGCTGGGTACTGGGTGCTGGAATACCCGGTGGAGCTACACGTACTCCGCTACGTCTGGCGCTTCGTTTATTGAGTAGCCTCACAAAACTTCTAACCCAACTTCCTTTAGATAATTGTACGTCCCATCATAGTAAGCAGGAACCCTCGTGTGATCCTTGCTATCACCTTCAGGCACAACAATGACCAGACCTTGTCTTGCTCGTGTCAAGAGAACTCTATAAGCGTTTACGAGATATTTCTTTCTTGTGTCTTTCTTGATATTCTTCCATTTGTTGCCTGAGAATGAGAAAGTCTGCCACTCGGCTGGATGAAATCTAAGATCACCATCCCAAGTAACGCAAACCCAATCTAGCTCAAGCCCTTGAATATGGAATTCAGTTGCGGCATCCTCCAGATAGAATGATGACCTAATATCATCCTTCTTGTTAAGGAACCACATCACCGGATTCATGGGTGTCTTAACATCAATGGCCAGAGGCTTTAACCGCTCTGCCTGTGATGATGCAACAAGCCCGTATCGTTCACTACCTCGTGCCTTTTCTCGAAGCCAATCCTTTGCTTTGGAAAGGTCGCGGGTTAATACGATTGGATATTTTCCAGAGAGTGTTTCAAGTGTATTTCTGGTTTCTGTTTGGTTTCTTTCCAGTAAATGTCTGACAAATGATGAAAGGTTTTCAGCTCGGAATGAGCGGAGAGAAACCCCCAGATGCAGGTCAGGCTCAAAGCTGAGTTCGCACTTGGCTTTGAGCTCTTCAATTGCATCTACAGCTGCGTATTCTGTGTCTGAGAGATTCGGAGAAATATGCACGTGCCATTGAGGGAAGTAATTCTTGACCGCGCTGAGCCATTCTGAGATTCCTGCTTCGCCGGTATTGATTTCTTGCCCCCCGCCAACCAGGCACACAACGACAGCCCAATCCTTGTGTCGATCGAGGCATGAGATCAGGAATTCAGGCTCGGAGTGATCAAAGTCGGAGATCCCCTTTTTCCGTCTCATGAAATCAACCGTCTGCTCTTTGGTCCAGGCTCGTTGAGCCTCATCAAAGATTGCAACATGATCATATGGTGGTTTCTTGTCCACGAGATATGCATCCCGATAATGGTGGATGTTTTGAAGGAATGCTTTGACACTTTCTTTTGCTTGAACCTTGGTTACTTTCTTCCCATGTTGATTTCCTTTTGAAACTTGGTCACGGGCCAGGGCTTCTTGAAGAACAGCGACAAGGGGCCCGTTGCCAGATAGATACACACTCTTATTTCCTCCCTCTTTATCTAGCTGTGATGTGGCAACTTTCAGACCAACCAATGTCTTACCGGCACCGGGAACACCCGTTACGAAGCAAATTCGTTTTGTCTGAGACTCCTTGGCTAGATCTATTATCCGCGAAATTGCAGTTGTGGTTTCTGAAAGATTCTTAGCCGTAGCGTCACTTCGGGTAATGTTTTCAACGGAATGACTATTGTAAAGGGAAATAGCCGCCTCAACAATGGTGGGTGTGGGTGAATAGCTCCCAGCGACGTATTGTGCTGCGTCGATTTTTGCTTGACTTCTAAAGTGACCTAATACTTCAGTGATTACCTTCCCCAGATCATTCTTGTTCGATTTAATTGGGTGAATGAGGCCATCATTGTGGGAAGTCATCAAAATCGTAACTGGAGAACTTTTTGCCTCCGTGGCTACGAGTATTGGTGCAATAATTAGTTTTTGACTTGGCTTGTGAAAGTTCTTGAGATCGAGGGCATAGTCACATACTTGGGTTAGTTGATAGTTTTGGAAATCAGTTTCTCCAACTTTGAATTCAATCACAAAAACGACACCATTGATGATAACAACTGCATCTATTCGCTTACCCATCCGGGGAATAGAGAATTCGAAAAGGATAGTGCCGCTATGCCCATCAAGGCATGACTTCAAGATCTCAATCTGGTCTACCCAAGAGGTTGTTTGGTACTTGTTTGAATCGAACTGATTGGCAATCGAAATTTGTCCAATAATCTCTTCCCGAGTCCGGGAATGAAATTCACCGATTGACGCCTCGTAATAGTAGTTGACCACGCTAAGGTTCTTAGAAGGAATTCACGGTAGAGCGGATACCTATTAATAATTCAGTGATCGACAATGTAGCGGTTGGAATGGCATTAGTAACCTCGACGGATTCATACTCATTCCAAAAATGATCCTCTTCATCATCCCAGTCAGCAAAGGTTAATTGGGTCAATCCCCATTTGGCAGGCTCAAAAAACTGGCCATCTATCAATGCCAGTTTGATACTCTTTTCGATTTGGTCAATATCTAACCCATCAGGATTTGAGAAGATTGCGTGGCCGAAAACTTTGTAGTTGCCCGCGTCACGATACAGGTAGTTGAATTGAATATTCCTCACAGCCTAAAAATTTTGATCTCACTTTCAAGTTAATGAAAATGTCCTCGTTGAAATAATTAGGAGTAGACCATCTGCAACCACCACAAACCCCTCCCGTTAAACCTCCATGCCCCGCACAATCCTCCTTCTCCTCCTCCTCTCCACTTTCTCCCCCGCCCTTAGTCAGGCCCTTAGCAAAATCAAACACGGCACTTACGTCGTTGGCTTCCGCAGCCACCTGGAAATGGATTTTTCCCGGCCTTCCAGGATCAACAAGCAGCCAGGCCGTGCCATTCAAATCAATGTGTGGTATCCCGCCGAGGGAGCAGCCAACAAACTTACGCTTCGGGACTACGTCCGGCTGGCGGCACATGAGGATAGCTCGAAGGTGGGAGCAAGGGAGGAGGCATTGGCGGTCGCTGCTTTCCTGGATGACCTCCAGCAACAAGACGCCTTCGTGGATGCATGGACCACCTTGCTAAACAAGGCCAAGCCTATGAAAGCCGGGCGCGACGCGAGGCGAATCAAGGAGACGTTCCCCGTGGTGCAACTCATTCATGGTTCTCCGCTGATCTATTCGGTCATGGGTGAATGGCTGGCGAGCAGGGGAATGATCGTGATCAACGTGCCGTACAAGGGATACTTGCAAAATCAATTCGATGTGAGCGTCGCCGGCATGGAGACGGAAATGCGTGACAATGAGTTTGCTTTTGATTTTATCAAGAGGGAATTTGTATTGGGCGTCCCACCACGTGCCCTCGTCGGTTACAGCTTCGGTGGACAATCTGCAGTAGCCATGGCCGTGCGCAGCCCGGATGTACGAGGCATCGTGAGCCTGGATGGTGGCATCGGGTCCACGTTCGGTCCGCAGCTGCTGGCAGGGCATCCATTCTACTCACCAGAGAAAGTGACCATGCCCATCCTTCATTTATATAATCCTGCAGACCCGGGCGGCAACATCGATTGGTTCAACACTACGCTGTACAACGAGAACTACCTTGTGGCTTTCAAAAACATGGATCATAGTTTTTTCGGTCTCTTTGGTCTTCTTGATAATGAAATCCCTCACGTGTTGGGAGCCTCGAAACCCAGGCCAGGCCACAATGCGGAGGCAGTGCTCTTGTACACGGGCCGGTTTCTGTATGAAGTATTTGCATCCAAACCTTCCGGTGTTGATGTCCTCAGTCCGCTATCCACCAAAAATCCATGGCTGAACGATTGTGTTTCGAGTGTGACCTGGAAGAAAAGGGAATTGATGCCGTTCAACATCGATGAGCTGCACGCCTTCCTGGAAAAGGGCTTTGATGCTTTGTTGGTTGCACGCAATGAACGGAAGAAAATAACACGTGTGCCGATCACGGATGCCTCCTATCGCCAGTTGTTCCTCGAGCAATTCAACAGTCAGCAGAAGGAAGGGATGCAGATGATCGCTGGAATGTATGCGGAGGATTTTCCCGCCTCGGCCTTGGCCTGGTACTACAAGGGCCGGGCAGCAATGTTGAGTGGAAGTGAGTCGAAAGTGTATTTTGAAAAGTGCCTGGAGTTGCTTCCAGGAGACGCGACAATGTCACCCCAAGAGAAGGAAACGGTAAGAGGGAGAGCACTGCAGTTTGTGAATTAGGCCTTCTATTCTAACTGAAAGTTTGTCAACGAGGACAATCGATAAAATGCAGGAACGCAGAGTGCGCTGAGGGGTGCATGCAGAGGACGCCGAGAATTTAATAATGGCAGATATAGTTGTCAAAAAGTACTATATTTGTAAATTATATTTACCATTATGGCCAAGCGACCATTTATTTTGCTGCCAAGGATTGAAAGACTCCTGAATGAGTTCGGGGAGGACATTCGGCTGGCCCGTTTGCGGAGGAAACTCAGTGCGGAAAGAGTGGCCGAACGTGCAGGAATTAGCCGGCCTACGCTGCGGGCAATCGAAAACGGGTCGCCGTCAGCTACCATGGGAGCTTACCTCCAGGTGCTGATGGTCCTGGGCCTTGAGCAAGGTCTAAACAAGGTTGCACAAGAGGACGAATTGGGAAGGCGCTTGCAAGATGCCAGGCTACATGTGAAGGAGCGCGCCCCGAAGAAGAGGAGGTAGGATGGCGAAGAAAGAAACTCAACGGTCTGTACTTGTCTACGCCGACTGGAAGGGGCTTGGTGGACCCATACTGATGGGCACGCTGAGGGCCACCCAATTCAGGAAGGAAGTCTTTTCGTTTGAATACGATAAGGTCTGGCTGAAGGCAAATGCCCAGTCGCTGGACCCCGACCTCCAACTTCTGGAAGGAGCGCAGTACCTCAACCCTGACAAGAGCAACTTTGGTCTGTTCACAGACTCATCGCCTGACCGATGGGGCCGGACGCTCATGGACCGCAGGGAGGCAGTGATCGCCAGGAAGGAGGGACGCAGACCAAAGGCACTTTGGGAGACAGATTACCTGCTTGGTGTTTATGATGGTCACCGAATGGGCGCCTTGCGATTCAAGGAAACCCCTGAAGGTCCCTTCCTGAATGACAACAAGGACATGGCCTCACCTCCCTGGACTTCCATCCGCGAGCTTGAACATGCAAGCCTTGAACTGGAGAAAGACGGGGATGACGAGGACCGGCTAAAATGGCTCAACTTGCTGATCGCGCCGGGTTCGTCACTTGGGGGTGCGCGGCCCAAGGCAAGTGTTGTCGACAAGGACGGTGAACTTTGGATCGCCAAGTTTCCGAGCCTTAAGGACACCACGGATAAAGGTGCCTGGGAAATGGTAGTACACGAATTAGCCATGGAAGCAGGCCTAGACGTGCCGGACTGTCAAACCGGGAAATACTACAGCACTCAACACACATTTCTCACAAAGCGATTCGACCGTCAAGGCACTGAGCGGATCCACTTCGCTTCCGCGATGACTTTGCTGGGTTACACCGATGGGGAAGATGGTGCGAGCTACCTGGAACTTGCTGAGTTCATTGTCAGGCAAGGAAGTGCTGTAAGGCGCGACCTGGAGGAGTTATGGCGTAGGATTGTGTTCTCTATTTGTGTGGGCAATACAGACGACCATCTGCGCAACCATGGTTTCCTGTTTACAGAAAATGGTTGGCGGCTTTCTCCTGCATACGATATCAATCCTGATGAGAAGCCTGTTGGCCTTCGTTTGAATATTTCTGAAACGGACAACTCTCTTGACCTCGACCTGGCGCGGGAAGTTGCCCCGCATTTCCGTGTTACAGATTCCAGGAGAGAGGAAATAATCAAGCAAATAACCACCGTTGCGTCGAAGTGGGACACAAAAGCAGGGAAATACGGTGTCTCCAAGACAGAAATAGACCTGATGGCCAGAGCATTCAAATCAAACCAGTGATATCCCTGCCACGAGTTCCACTGTGTTTGGAAGTCGTTTGTTTCTTCCGGTAATTGGTTCCTGTCAGCATTGGTAACTATTCCATCTAACCATGAGAAAATCAATCCTTCTTGCCCTTTGTGTCCTTGCCATTGCGTGCAACAAAGGCCCGCAGCCCGTCACGACTTCTGACGTTTCCACAGGCTACCGGCCACCGGAATTGACAGACTCTGCGTCATTTCAAAAAATGAAGGAATACTTCCCCCTGGTGGAAAAAATGTACAGGGACTATGCAGAGAAGAATCACATGCCCTCGATCACGTATGGGCTGGTTGTAGGCGACCAATTGGTCTTCTCGGGAAGTGCAGGAGTAGCGAACCTTGAGACCAAAGCCCCTGCCACCACGCAAACCGTTTACCGGATAGCGTCTATGAGCAAGAGCTTTACCGCGATGGCGATTCTCAAGTTGCGCGACGGAGGAAAATTGAAACTGAGCGATCCGGTGTCGACTCACATTCCGGAGTTTGGAAGTGTTAAGTCAGCGACTGCCGATTCTCCGCCGGTCAACATACAGGATCTAATGACCATGTCGGCTGGATTTCCTGAAGACAACCCCTGGGGCGACCAGCAACTGGCAGATACGGATGAAGACCTGATTGCCCAGGTGAAGGAAGGAATTTCTTTTTCCAATGCACCCGGTACGGCCTTCGAATACAGTAACCTGGGTTTTGCGCTGCTCGGACGAATCGTGACTAACGTGAGCGGAATGCCTTACCAGAAATACATCATGGAGAATATTCTCAAGCCTATCGGTATGA
The DNA here is from genome assembly GCA_964549855.1 of uncultured Ohtaekwangia sp. Lineage (GTDB taxonomy): Bacteria > Bacteroidota > Bacteroidia > Cytophagales > Cyclobacteriaceae > ELB16-189. The sequence continues at coordinate 35,438 of CAZJWV010000010.1, forward strand.
ATGATTCCCGGTATGAATACACTGAAGTCCCATCCGACCGCCTTGCGTTGGGCTACCGGTGGGAGGAAGAGAAGTATAAGCCCGAGCCCCTGCTCAAGGATGGTGCCTATGGCGCCATGGGCGGCATGCTTTGCTCACTCGAGGATTTTGCCAAGTATGCTTCGCTCCACCTGGGCGCATGGCCACCGCGAAATGACGAGGATGCAGGACCCGTGAAGCGGAGCACCATCCGGGAAATGCATCAACCTTGGCGATTCAATGGTTTGTTTCCAAACTACCAGGGTTCCGACGGCAAGCCCTGCCCAATCGCCTCAGGTTATGGGTACGGATTGTTCTGGAGACAGGATTGCAAAGGAACCATTCGCGTGGCACACAGCGGAGGCCTTCCAGGTTTTGGGAGTGAGTGGAGGATCTATCCCGACTATGGGATCGGGGTGATCTCATTCAGCAACCGGACCTATGGCGCTCCCAGCTCGCTCAATGCGAGGGTTGCGGACACGCTCATCTACCTCGCGCAACTTAAGCCGAGGGCATACCCTGCCATTGCGCTCCTGGAAGAAACCAAGGAAGCGATCATGAAATTCCTTCCTGATTGGAACAACGCAGAATCGTCCGGAATCTTTGCGGAAAATTTCTTCCTGGATCAAAGCGTGGAGCTGAGGCGTGCGGACACGCAAAAACTCTTCAAGGATGCCGGCACAATCCTGAAGGTTGGGACAGTCCAGCCCGAGAATCAACTAAGGGGCCAATTTGTTGTAGAGTGTGAGAAAAAGAAAATCAATGTGTTCTTTACGATGACTCCTGAGGCGCGGGCGCTGGTTCAATACCTTGAGATATGGGTGGAGGGAGAGTAAGGCCCTTTTGAAAAAACGCTAATCCATTGGCAGGCGCACTCCGCAATAACACCGTTGACCCGGCTACCTGGGTGAAATCTTACGGAGATTACCTATTCTCCTATTGCTTTCTTCGGGTTCGAAACCGCGAGACTGCTGAGGACCTGGTTCAAGAAACATTTTTGTCGGCCTTTGCTGCAAGGGAAAGATTCGCGGGCGAAAGCGCCGAGAAGACCTGGCTGGTGGCAATATTGAAAAATAAGATTATCGACTACTATCGCAAGAAAGACGTCCTCAAAGAGACTGACTCTTACCTTGCTGAGACTGACGATGATTTTTCGAGGGAATTCTTCAATGAGTCCAATGGCCATTGGCTTCGCGAGGGTGCACCACAACTCTGGACCGCCGCCGCCGATGCCAACCTGAACCAGGAGGAGTTCAGCCGTGTATTGCTTGCGTGCATTGAAAAAATGCCGCCCAAGCTGGTGCCTGTATTCATTGCTAAATTCATCGATGATGAGGAATCTGAGACTATTTGTAAGGTCCATGCGCTTTCCGCGTCCAATTATTGGGTGATTATTCACAGGGCCAAAGTGTTGATCCGTTCCTGCCTGGAGAAGAACTGGTTCCTGAAACGATAGAATATAGAATGTACCTGTTTAAGAAGGTCGTATTCAACTGCAAACGCGCAACCTTGCTCAGCTTAAAGCGGGAGGAAGGCAGGATAACTCTTGCCGAAAGATTGGAGCTGTCTTACCATTTGCTCTACTGCGACCCATGCCGAAGGTTTGTCAAACAGTCGGCCCAATTGAATCTGTCAGGAAAGGATTTTGGTGGGGCCCTTGCTGAGCGACCGCCCTTTAGCCTGTCTCCTTCTACCAAAGACAGGATCCAGGATCTGCTGGACCGCTCGTAGTCGCCCGATGTATGCCTGTTGTTCCTGCAAAAAACCTGGAGTTGACTTGTAAGGAGTGAGTCGGGGTCTCGTCTACATGTTTGGAAACCAACTATTCTTATGAGACTGCTCAGTATTATTGTTTTGATAGTGGCTATGACGGGCCAGGCAAGCGGACAGGTTCCGGCCTATTTCAGCAAAGACGGAATTGCGATTCGCGGATATGATCCGGTCGCTTATTTCACCGAGAAAACGCCCGTGGAAGGCAAGAAGGAATTCAGTTTCACGTGGCAAGGGACAGAATGGCGCTTCAAGAACGAAGCAAACCTCGCGACATTCAAATCCACCCCTGAAAAGTACGTGCCACAGTACGGCGGCTGGTGCGCGTATGGTGTGAGCCAAAATCACAAATCACCGACGGATCCTTCCGCATTCACTATACTGAATGATAAATTGTACTTGAACTACAGTCCAAAGGTAAAGGAGATCTGGACCAAGGATACGAAGGGATTTATAGAGAAAGCTGAAACGAATTGGGTAGAATTAAAGACGAAGAAGGAATGAAATCTCAATACACAAAAATCCTGTACACCGCCTCTGCCATCGTCCTCTCGGTCGCACTGACGACCTACGGGCAGGGGTCACTTCGCGCAAGGTTGTTCAACCTTGACCATGGCGTTGCCATTCAGGGCTATGATCCCGTCTCCTACATTGTAGAAGGCAAGGCAGTGAAGGGGAAAAGGGAAATCGCTCTCAACCAGGAAGGCGTGACATACCTTTTTTCATCGGAGGCCAACAAGGAGCTGTTTGCTAAAAACGGCGCTGCATATGAACCACAGTACGGTGGCTGGTGCGCCTACGCCATGGGTGCCTCCGGCGAAAAGGTGGAGGTTGACCCGGAGACGTTCAAGGTTGTAGATGGAAAGCTGTACCTGTTCTATAACAGTTTCTTTAACAATACGCTGCCCAAGTGGAACAAGGCAGAATCGGACCTGAAGGCGAAGGCAGACAAAAATTGGATGACCCTCTTCAAATAAATCAATCATGAAGGCAAAGAACATTCTCTCCCTGATCCTCCGTGCTGTGGCGGCGATCATCATGCTCCAGACCTTGTATTTCAAGTTCATGGGGGCGCCTGAATCGGTCTACATTTTCACAGCCGTTGGGATCGAACCCTGGGGCCGCATCGGCACGGGCATCGCCGAACTGATCGCATCTGCGCTATTGCTATGGCAGCCTACCATCGTCATCGGTTCCCTGATGGGCATTGGCATCATGCTGGGCGCCCTCCTCACCCATTTATTCATCCTTGGCATCGTTGTCCAGGATGATGGAGGTCAGCTCTTCATCTATGCGCTCATCGTTTTGCTGGCTTGTATTGCTTTGCTCAGAATTCACAGCGACCAGCTCATCATTTATCGCAATAAATTGCTTAGCCAATGAAACAACTCACAAAGGCCTGTCTCCGGATTCTGGATGAGCTTGAGCAAACGGTGGAGAGAATCACGAAAGAGGACTTCTCGAGACCTTCTGAAGCGTTGAACGGCGCCACCCTTGGGCAACATGTTCGCCATACAATCGAGTTCTTTCAGTGCCTGCAAAAAGGACTACACGCCGGTTGCGTCAACTACGACAACAGGGTGCGCGACTGGCAAATCGAGAACGATAGGTCCGTGGCCTTGCGTGCAATAGGGAGTTTGAGGGAATTCGTTGATAAGAACACCGAGGACAGGCCACTGTCGCTGGAGATTTGTTTTGAACTGCGTGGTGAAGATAAACTCATCATTGGCACCACCTTTTATCGAGAGCTTGCCTACAACATAGAGCATGCCATTCATCACATGGCGATAATCAGGCCGGGCATGTCTGAGGTGGTCACCCTGCCGGAAAACTATGGCACTGCAGCATCTACTGTGCGATACCGTGAGCGCAAGAGTGCATAAATAGTGCGCTTGATGGTCTGGAATATGAAATACCGGGTGACCGTTTCCGGTAGACTCATCTTACGCGTTTCCGTTTTGTTGGCGGGATTCACCGTGTTCCTGGCCTGCGAAAACAAGTCAATCTCGATTTCTACCGATGCTGCACTGTTCAAGGAAATAACGTCTGGGTCAGGATATGTTTACTACAATGCAGGTAACCTCGTGCCCTTAGTGCCAGAGAGTGTCCATGGTAACTTCCGGCTTCGGTTTAACGCAGTCGCTGCCAGTGCGCTGGATGCAGACCTTGAGCTACCGCCAGGCGCCGCCTTCCCCACGGGCTCCATCATTGTGAAGGAGGCTCACACCGGAAATACAATTACGCTGTATGCCATAATGAAGAAGGATCCGGCTAATCCCAATGCCAGCAACGGGTGGCTTTGGGCGGAGTTGGGCCCAACGGGAACCCCGGTATACGGTATTATGAACAAAGGCGGAGGGTGTGTTCCGTGCCATAGCGTAACTCCCAATCGCGACCTGAGCCGCACGTTTGATTTGCACTGACGGCGGCAACACAAAGTAACGTCAAGCAATCGGCCCATGGCCGTACCAATAAAAAGTTCTTAAATTTAGATACCACCTGCGTTGAATCTTGTGGTTTGAATGGTCAGCGTCAGACCGATAAAGCCGCTCCCTACATCATCGGCAAGGCTCCTTAACTTCTTAGGTTGGCTCCTCTTGCTTATTGCCGTTTCTTCCTTGATGTTTCTTCTGAGTTTCAATGGCGGGGCGATATTTTCAGCGGTCTCCATCGTCATCCTTACCTATCTCATTGTCAGACGGAACATCCTGGCCATTCACGTTGATCCGGTTAAGAGTTCCCTGGTCGTACAGCACCTACCCTGGTTTGGCAAACCCAGGGAAACAGCGTACCCCATCAATTCTCAAACGGAGGTAATCTATATTCCTGCCATCCTCAAGATTCCTGTTCTGGGTACGCGGCCTACCGGGCGAAACAAGCTGGTTGTCATTACACCCACTTGGTACGAGCTTGAGTTTTTCTCGAGTGACTTTTCTGATCCGGACTTACGGGCTTTGCAGGATGGAATCAACGTCGCAAGGCATGGCGGCGACAGTAGCCACCTTTCAAGTCGACGGTAAAACCTAAATTGCCGTAGAGAAAACCGGATTTCAATGAAGGTGTTGGTTGTTGAAGACGAAAAGGGAGTTTCATCATTTGTGAAGCGAGGATTGGAAGAGAATGGCTTCCAGGTGTCGCAGGCGTTTGATGGGGCCACAGGCCTGAACCTGGCCATCCGCAACAAATTTGACGTCGTCATTCTGGATGTCATCATGCCGGAGATGAATGGGCTTGAGGTGTGTGCCCGGCTTCGGAAGGAATATGGCAGCGATATTTCCATCTTGATGTTAACAGCCGTAGGATCCACGGATGATGTTGTCGATGGATTGAATCGAGGAGCTGATGATTACCTGGTGAAGCCTTTCAAGTTCAAGGAACTCCTCGCCCGTGTGCAAGCGCTGGGGAGAAGAAGGGGTCATGCCCCCCGGTTGCTAAAAGTGGCAGACCTGGAAATGAACACTGATTCCAAAGAGGTGAAGCGTAACAACAGGATCATTGGATTAACGGCCCGGGAGTATCGGCTGTTGGAATACCTGCTGCAGAACAAGAATCGCGTTGTGTCCAGGATGGAAATTCTTGACAATGTGTGGGACATTAACCACGACCTGGGCACCAACGTGGTAGAAGTCTATATCAATTACCTCCGGAAGAAGATTGACCAGGGCTACGATGAATCGCTGATCAAGACCATTGTAGGGATGGGGTACTCGATCAAAGACGCATGAGGATCAGAAATAAACTCACGGTGTTGTTCAGCCTGGTGGGAATGGGCATTTTCATCGCATTCTCATGTACGATCTATTTTTTCACTGCAGAATACAGGAAGAACGAATTCAATAACCGGCTCAAGCAAAGGGTTGAAATCACGGAGAAGCTCTTCCTGGAAGGTGAAAGTTCACCGGATTTCAAGGCCGTCCAGGAACAGTTCCTCAACAAACTTCCTGCGGAAACTGAGGAGGTTGTGCAATTGGATTCGCGGTTTAAGGAAGGGCTCAAAAGAGAGTACCCACCGGAGTTTCTTTCAGTGCTCTTGAGCAACAAAGAGGCCTTTTTCCAGGATGGCGACCGCCAGGGTTCCGGCCGGGTTTTTCACATTGGTGAAAAGGATTATTTGGTCTTGCTCACGGCGATCGATGAAGTCGGAATCAGAATGATGGATCACCTGATCACGGTTATCGTGGTGGTGATGGTGATTTGTTTCATTACCATGATGTCGCTCAGTCATTGGGTATCTGGATACTTGCTGAATCCAATCTCCTTGAAGATTCGCAAAGCAAACTCGATCAGCGCCAACAACCTGTATGAACGCCTCAAGGTGATCAACCCAGACGATGAAATGGGGCAATTGGCGACAGCCTTCAACGGCTTGCTCAATCGGATAGAGGAGGCTTTTTATACCCAGAAGCTCTTTATCGACAACGCATCGCATGAAATTCGAAACCCGCTGACTGCGATAATGGGCGAGGCCGAAATAGCTTTGGAGAAGCCCCGGGAAAAGGAAGAGTATGTCAATTCGATAAAGAGCATTTCAGTTGAGGCAGAGCGGCTCAATGTCCTGGTCAATGACTTGTTGCAATTGGCGGGAGTACATCAGAGGGATGTTTCCTTTAGCAGGGAGTTGATTTCGATACACGAATTATTAAAGCAAGCACTGGAAAAGACGGTGGCAAAGTACCCTCACGATGAACCTAAAATCAACTTGCCGGAAGGTTCGTATACGGAGCACGGGGTCGAGGGCAACCGGCATTTGCTCGTAGTGGCATTGTTCAATCTCCTGGACAACGCGGTCAAGTTCTCAAACTTCAAGCCGGTTGATGTGTCTGTTCGTTTCAGAGACACTAATCACATCGAGATTTCAATCCAGGACAGTGGGGTTGGAATTCCGGCCAAGGAGCTGAAAGACATAACCCAGCCGTTTCACCGGGCGTCGAATGTCCGGTCGTTCAAGGGAACAGGCATAGGCATTCCATTGACATTGAGAATTATTGAATTGCATGGAGGAACACTTTCTGTGGACTCCACTTTAAACTCCGGAACAATGGCCCGGGTGGTATTGCCGATTGTATCGGTATGATTCTAATCTGATTTTAATGTGTCTCTAATCAGGTCTTAAGGCCCCGAGTCTATCCTTGTGCCTGCTTTTATAAGGCGGCAAAATGATAAAAAAGGGACAAACGAATCTGGGGACTGCGTTCGAGAACATCCGGTATGACCTTCCATCGGCGGTAGTGGTATTCTTTGTGGCCGTACCCCTTTGCCTTGGCATCGCCCTGGCAAGTGGTGCGCCACTGTTCTCGGGCATCATAGCCGGCATTGTGGGAGGAATTGTTGTTGGCGCACTCAGCAATTCATCGCTCGGAGTTAGCGGTCCCGCTGCCGGACTGACTGTCATTGTACTCACCGCAATTACCACGCTGGGCTCGTTTGATGCTTTCCTGGTGGCGGTGGTATTGGCGGGGTTGATCCAGATCCTGATGGGCGTTGCGCGAGCCGGCATCATTGGATATTATTTTCCGTCCGCAGTAATCAAAGGCATGCTTACGGCGATCGGCATTATCATCATCATCAAGCAAATTCCTCATGCCATCGGATATGATGCCGACTATGAAGGAGACCTTTCATTTCTTCAGGCGGATGGTGAAAACACATTCAGTGAGCTTGTACGAATGATCGATTCCATCACGCCGGGTGCCATACTGGTTTGCGGCCTCGCGTTAGCCACCTTGCTACTGTGGGATTCAGACCTTATCAAGAAGCGCGGCCTGTTAAAACTTGTCCAGGGCCCTCTTCTTGCCGTGGTCGTGGGGATACTCTATCAAACGATCACTGCCCAAGCCTTCCCCGGACTCTCCCTTGAAGGAGCACATTTGGTAACTGTCCCCGTTGCGGAATCATTCCAGGGATTTCTGGGTCAGTTCAGTTTCCCTGAGTTCAGTCACCTGGCAAACAAGGAAGTTTGGATCGTGGCATTGACCATTGCTGTGGTAGCAAGCCTCGAAACGTTGCTGTCGGTGGAGGCAACTGACAAGCTTGATCCGCAGCGAAGACTGACCAATAGCAATCGTGAGCTGTTGGCCCAGGGAACGGGTAACTTTGTTTCCGGACTCATCGGGGGTCTTCCGATTACCCAGGTTATTCTGAGAAGTTCAGCCAATGTTCATTCCGGGGCTAAGTCAAAGACCTCGACCATACTGCATGGCATCCTGCTGCTTCTCTGTGTAAGCACCATTCCGACGATAATCAACAAGGTGCCGCTCGCAGCCCTCGCTTCGGTGCTTTTTGTGATTGGGTATAAGTTGGCCAAGCCGTCAACCATCATGGAAATGTATAAGCAGGGATGGAGTCAATTCTTGCCTTACATCGCGACCATTGCAGGTGTTGTGTTTACCGATTTGTTGGTGGGTATTGGGATTGGCCTGGCCGTGGCGATCATTATCCTCTTGAGAGACAGTTTTCGGAATTCCTATACAGTGCAAGAGGAAAACATCAATGGGAGCAAGCATGTGAAGATGACCCTTGCTGAGGAAGTTTACTTCCTGAACAAGGGACCGATCGCAAATCAGCTAAAGAAGGTATCGCCCGGTAGTTTGTTTACCATTGATGTCAGCCGCAGCGTGAAAATTGATCACGATGTTAAGGAGCTGATTCGTGACTTTCAGCTCAGCGCTGCTTCACGCAATATCCAGGTGAAGGTGATTCCGAAGCCAATGGAGTGGGATGGTGAACCTCATCAAGAGAGACAATCCAAAAAAGATGAGACAACTGTTGAAGCCACTATGCTATGAAACCATACGACCTTATTTCCATTGATTTAGGTGAGAAACCCAAGAATGGCCGGTCAAAAGCTTTTTCCCCTGTACGCATACTGGTACCGATCGATTCGGCAGGCAATGCCTTCAATTCGCTGGCTTATACAATCCGGCTGGCCAAAGCATGGAAAGCAGGGATACACTTGTTCTATATTATTGACATTGACGAAGTACCCATCTCAGAGAGTGCTGTAATGGTTGAAGGTGCTATGAATCGCCTCGAAGCCAAAGCATCCACATGCCTGCAGTCCCTCCGTGAACTGATTCACGAAATGGGCGTAGAGGTGATCAGCGCTGAATCAGAAATTGGAAGCGTTAAATCCCTGTTGCAGAAGAAAATTGAATCTGCCGGGCCCGACATGATTGTGACAGGTCAGAGCGGCGTGCACAAAGGTTTGTTAAATAGCCTGGTGAGGCAGGCCACTTGCCCGGTCTTGATCGTTCCGGACGCTGCAACTCCCGGCGTTCCGTTGTCAGTTTTACTCTGGAGTGATCAGGGCGACTTGAGTGATCTTGACCTCAAGTCCATGGAGGCCATACTGAAAAGGTCCCGCCAACTTCATATCCTATCAAATGCACGCGGCAGACTTCGGGGGCCCAACCGGGTGGGAGGGGAAGAGTATTCGATACACTTGCACACTGCTGAAGGTGCTGAGCCATTGAAAGCGATTCAGCAATTTGTCCAGGATCACCCGGTCGACCTGGTTTGTTCTTTCTTGCCAGAACAGTCCTTTCTCCAAAGAATCCTCGGCCAATGCGTGCCACTGGAGTTGGCGCGACAGCTTTCTATCCCCGTTTTGATACTTCGGTAAAGCCAACCCTGTCAGACTTCATTCGCTCGGCAAACGGTCGGCGATGGCCACCTATCCATTTCTCGTATTCAACGCATGATAATCTGCCGTTATCGCTGATGGAATTACCGCAAGCGGCACCTTGAGATTCCTGATGAACTTATCAAATCCCGAAGCTCCATATTCATCGAAGTGCGGTACTACCGTACTCCCCACAACGAGCAGGGCAACTGGATTTTGCTGAAGAAAGATTTCTATTCGAAAGTGGGGGTACCCTGCTTCCATGAGGAACTGGTAGGAAACTGGCTGATCTGTCAGGTATTTCCGCTCAAACTCTTTGAATTTCCTCAAGGCTTCATGCTCGATCCTTCGCTTGCGCTCGAATGTTTCTTCATCGTCCATGGCGGCCACCAGGCGATAACAAAACAGGACAACCACGCTTGCTTTCATTTCGCCGGCCTGTTCAAAGGCCCATCTCATCGCCTGGAGCGACGAGGGAGAGAAATCGACAGCACACAGGATGTCTTTTCGTTTCATAAACCAGCAACCGGCGCTTTGGGTGTAAGTAGTTCCACCCTTGATTCGGTAAACCTAGTGCAACGCCGGTTCGTAAGTCCTGCCAGCGGGTCAATGCAAGAAATGATCTTTGTCACAGACAAATTGACCGACCAATCCTATTTCCTGGCGGGTTGAGAGAATCATCCTGCACCTTGACAAATGTCATGCTCCAAGTCAGAAATGCTGGACAACTTCGGTCTGTCAATTAAACTATCAACCATTAAAAAAGGAGGTCTTATGACACTCATCAAAAAATCCGATTGGCCGTTCCTGACGAACGGTACCTGGCTTTCCGATCTTTTCGACAATGATCGTTTCTTCGATTCAGCCTGGCTCAAGAAACAATCAGTGCCGGCGGTCAATGTAAAGGAATCCGACAAAGGCTTTGAAATTGAAATGGCCGCACCGGGCCTGTCCAAGAAGGACTTCAATATCAAGGTGGAAGACAGGATTCTCACAGTTTCCTCTGAGAAGAAGGAAGAAAAGGAGGAAAAGGAGAAGGACTACATGCGGAAGGAATTCAGCTACTCCTCTTTCAGCAGGTCTTTCGCACTTCCGGAAACCGTTGACAGCGAAGAAGTGAAAGCCCAGTACACTGACGGTGTACTGAGATTGACCCTGATGAAAAAAGCCCTGCCGAAAGGGAAAGAATTTAAGGCAATCGAAGTTCACTGATCAATTTCCCGAAGGAAACCCTGATTATTCAGGGTTTCCTTTTGTTTCGCCATTCCCCATTCCAAAGAAGAACGCTGCTCGCACTTTTTCCACATGACAAGACGCCACTTGCTTCTATGCGGCCTGCTAGCCGTTGCCACGGGTTGCAGTAACCGGTTTCAGGCCTATTCAGACTTTGATCCCGGCATGAATATTTTGGGGTACAAGACCTATTCGTGGCCGGCGAAGGCTGAAATCGAGTCGAGGAATAACCCCCTGCTTTTTAACGAGCTTACCTACAAACGAATCCGTGAAGCAGTAGATCAGCAACTTGTCAAGAATGGCTACCACCACACCGACACAGCGGCGCAACTCCTGGTACATTATCATGTCGTGTTTCGTGACAAGGTGATCGATGAGGAGAGCCGCTGGCCAGATACCTACGGGCCTTATTGGCAGGAGCGTAAGAAAAGGACGATCAGGTATAAAGAGGGAACACTCATCATTGATTTAATGGATGCTACCAATTGCAACCTGATATGGAGAGGTTGGGCGACCGAAGTGTTTGAAGAGTATACCAACACGCTAACGGAGGAGGAGATCGTGGAAGCGGTGACCCGGATTTTTGCAAACTACCCTAAACGCCCCTGACCAAGACCTGGGTGGCACTCATAACTCAAATTTGGCCACCAGCAGGTCCTCTGAATCAATCCCTGACCAAAATCAGTACGGCGCTAATTCAAAGTCAGCAGACGCTGATCGGCCTCACGTGATCTTGTGAGGAATTAGCGACATGAAGGGTTTAAGGCTTTTTCTAGCGGAAACAGGGGATATCGCCAGGTTTGTCGGGCGCTTTTTCGCCGAGGGGTTCAGGCCGCGCTATGAGCCGGGTGAACTCATCCGGCAAGCATATCAAATTGGCTATAACTCACTCGCCCTGGTGGGCATTACTGCATTTATTATGGGATTAGTTCTCACCATTCAGTCGAGGCCGACACTGGTTGAGTTTGGTGCCGAGTCATGGCTTCCGTCAATGGTGTCTGTCTCTTTGGTAAGAGAAATATCACCCATGATCACCGCTTTGATCGCGGCGGGGAAGATCGGCTCAAGCATTGGCGCCGAGCTCGGTTCCATGAAGGTGACTGAACAGATTGATGCCATGGAAGTTTCCGGCACCAACCCGTTCAAGTACCTGGTGGTGACCCGGGTGTTGGCGGCAACCCTCATGTTGCCCCTGCTTTCCCTTTGGGCAAATGCCATCGCTATCTATGGCGGATTCCTGGGAGTGAACATCAAAGGTGTAGTCAGTTGGGATTTGTACTGGACACAGGTGTTCCACGCGCTTTCCTACGGTGATTTCATCCCGTCCCTGACAAAGACCTTCTTCTTTGGCTTTACCATCGGCATAGTCGGGTGCTACAAGGGGTACAATTCGAACAAAGGGACCGAGGGTGTTGGAAAATCGGCGAATTCGGCCGTGGTGGTTTCTTCTCTCTTGATTTTCGTGTTGGATCTAATCGCCGTGCAGATCACGGATGTACTTGAGCTCAATTAACATGGATCCTGTCTTCACCAGCGCCAAAGAAGATAACGTAGTTCAGATAAGTGGACTTCGCAAATCCTTTGGAGACCATCATGTCCTCAACGGCGTGAATATGACCTTGAAACGCGGCGAGAACCTCGTGGTTCTTGGAAAATCAGGTTCTGGAAAATCGGTGCTGATCAAGTGTATCATCGGCCTGATGGAACCAGACGAAGGATCATTGAAAATATTTGACGAGGAAGTCTTCTCGCTCACCCACCAGGAGCTGGATCACCTGCGCATGAAGATTGGATTCCTCTTTCAAAGCAATGCCCTGTATGACTCCATGACCGTCCGTGAAAACCTGGTCTTTCCCCTTCGACGGCATTGGCTGAAAAAGGACATGGACAGGAAAAAAGTAAATGACCTGGTCATGGAAACTCTTGGCAATGTGGGACTGGAAGAAACCGTTGACATGATGCCGGTTGAGCTCTCGGGGGGAATGCGCAAGCGAATCGCCCTGGCCAGAACGCTGATCCTGAAACCCGAGATCATTCTTTACGATGAGCCGACCACGGGGCTGGACCCGATTACGGCGAAGGAAATCATCGACCTCATGATCGACGTTCGACAGAAATACAAGACATCCTCCATCATTATCTCTCATGATATTAAATGTGTGAGCCTGGCTTCCGATCGCGTCGTGATGCTCATCGACGGGGAATTCTATGCGGAAGGAACATACGACGGGCTCCGGCAGAGTAAGGATGAGAAGGTTAGACACTTCTTTGATTAACCCCAGGCACAATGCAAAAAAGAACACTCAATAACGTCCGCTTGGGATTCTTCGTCCTCGTAGCCACAACATTTCTGATTGCCGCCTTGTACTTGATAGGTAACAACCGGAACCTGTTTGACCAGACCTTCACGGTTCGGGCCACGTTCTACAAAGTCAATGGCCTCATGAAGGGGAACAACGTTCGCTTTTCCGGCATCGATGTCGGGACTGTGAAGAGTGTACGAATTGCAAGCGACACGACGGTGGAGGTTACGATGATCATCCAAAGCGATGCGAGGAAGTTTATCCGGAAAAACGCCGTGGCCAGCATTGGAACGGACGGACTTATGGGTAACAAGCTTGTGGAAATCGACAATACGAAGGAACTGGCCGAGCCGGTCGAAGACGGAGGCGTGATTACCACCGTTCGTCCGCTGGAAACAGACCAGATGTTGCGAACACTGGAAAAGACAAACAACGACCTTGCGGAAATCTCCCAGGAGCTGAAGCAAATTGCCAAAAAGGTCAACAACAGCGATGCGCTCTGGAACATCCTGGGTGATTCCGCCATGGCGGATAACGTGAGACAATCCATTGAATCGATCAAGTCCGCCACCCGAAATGCGTCAGCCTTCACCAGGGAACTTAACACGCTCATGCTGGATATGAAAAAGGGGAAAGGGACAATAAACTACCTGGTTTATGATACCGTTGCTCCGAAGAAATTAGGGCAGGCACTCCGGCAGATTGACGAAGCCAGCGATAACGCCTCCATCGTGGCCAGTGACCTGAAGAAGATTACTGAAAGAATCAAGCAAGGTGAAGGTGCTGCCGGCGCTTTAATGACAGATTCCCTCTTTGCCAAAGACCTGAATGAGACCATGCGCAACGTCAAGGAAGGTTCAGCGAAGTTGAACGAGAACATGGAGGCCATGAAGCACAACTTCTTGTTTCGCGGGTATTTCAAAAAACAGGAGAAAGCAGAGAAGAAAGCACTGGAAGAGGCGGAAAAGAAGAAGCAACTGAAGAATTGAAGTGGGCAAACAAACATCAAACCTATGGGCAATCAAATACTAAAAGATGTCTTTGGCTGGGGATTCATTGTCTGGCTGGTCGGCTACATACTGGGGTTCCTTTTCTTCTTTGCGGTGCCGCAGGAATACCTGGGTTGGGTCATTATGCCTTTCGGCGTGCTCTTTGCCCTGTGGGTGCTTTTCCGCAAAGTGACCTACCCCGGGTACATTTTGATTGCCCTGGTCTGGACGGCCATGGCCTTCGTGCTTGACTATTTTTTCATTGTCAGGTTGTTGAATCCCGCAGATGGCTATTACAAGCTTGATGTTTATGTCTACTACCTCCTGACGTTTGCCCTTCCGATCATCGTAGGCAAATGGAAGAAGAAATAGGGCAGAATCTGGTAACTCCCTTAATCGGTCTTGAGCTGAAAGCAGGAAAGAATCCCAATGATCTGTTGACTACAGGTTTCGGATGGCCTTTTGCATTTGATGGTATACCTGCTTGACATCTTCGCGGAATTCGCGATAGCGGCCGGCTGTCTTCTTCACTTTTGATTCGGCAGCCCGTACAATATCGACGGCCTTGTCCATTCCCTTGTGGAAAGAATTCTTGATCTTGAATTTCTTGACCGTGAATTTCAATCGAAGAATCTCGAGTTTTAGCCTGAGAATCTCGATTTCATGGATGAATTCGCTTAGGGCCGGTACACGGCTCAACTTATTGCCGATTGCAGCTTCTACCTTTTCAGTAATGGCGACCAAAGTCCTGCGCTGTACATTGAACGCCCGTGGTGAGTCAACCTTACCGGTGAGCAAGGCTGTTTCAAGTTCAACGATTTTCGACAGCAAGTCGACAATGGCCTTCTGTTGGGCTTCGGCCTGGAGCATACTCCTTAGCTCAATCAGTTTAGCGCTGAATTCCTTCTTCACCTCCTCAAACTTGTCTCTCGCTTCAGCCTTCCCCAGCGAGAGTTGGAGGGCGAGTTCATCCAATGCCTGCCTGGCGAGAATCACTTTTTCCTCCATGGGTTGCAAGGTTGACCCGACTTGGGAGTCTGTAGTCGTATTCATGATTTTGAAGTTTGTCTAAGCTCAGTGCATAAACGTACCACTGCGACAGTCAGGCAGAAATGATATTCATCAGACGGCAGGTTACGAATAGTCATGGGGTTTATACCTTGAATTGACCGAAGTTGGGCTTTCCTCGCTATCTCAAGCTTTCTGACATGAGTGCTTTAAGAAAATACACCCTTATACGATTCGCCAACCTGGAGAAACTGTTGAGAGAGTATGCCATGGAGCCTGACTTGCAGAAACTTCATGGGATCCGTGTGGAGGTAAAAAAGATCAAGGTCATTTTGGGGCTCATCAACACCTCCGTGAAAGGATTTCACGGACACAGGCATTTCATTCCCCTGCGGGAGATTTTCAGGAAGGCAGGACAAATCAGGCAACCCCAGGTTTTTTACGAGCTATTGATGCGCTATGAAGTCCAGGGCGTTACTGATGCGCAGATCCCCGGGTCTGCCAGGCAATCCGTGTTGTCGCGCAAATTCAAGCGGGAGGTACCCGAGTATCTCCTGGTTGTTCGAAGAAGGAAGAAGAAGCTTGAGAAATTCCTTGGTAGGATCAAAGACAAAGAAGTCAGGAAGTACGTGAAGGAAAGAAGAGGAATACTGCGTCAAATGTTACAAGGTCATTTGTCGGGTAGCGCTTTGCACAAAGCCAGGAAGGTAATGAAGGAAATTATTTACCTGGATAACGCCGTTCACAAGGGGGCTACAACGAACAAGAAACTTCGCCAACTGGAAGAACGGATCGGCCAGTGGCATGATCAACAGCTTTTGTTGGAGGTATTGACGAAAACGAAGGCTCCAGAACTTGTACGCCTTCGAAGGGATATGGATGCAGCAAAAAGAGCCATCAAGAAGGCCGTTTCGGACTTTACCACCAGAAAATGAGGGCTGGGAGTCCGGCTGATGAACCAATTCAGCTCATGGGGGGGAACTGGAAAAAGAAACAAGGCGGGGTAATGAGGACCATTCTGTGGAACTTTGGAGCCTGCTATGTTTAATGACGAACTACGGTCCACAACTAGCAGCGCTCAATGAACAAAGGACTTACTGCGACCGAGGCAAGCGAAAGGCTGAAGGTTCACGGTTATAATGAACTGCCATCGACAAAGCCAAAAAGCATTTGGCGAATAGCGGGCGAAGTAATGAAGGAACCCATGTTCCTCTTGCTGATCAGTTGTGGCGTGATCTACATGGTGCTCGGCGACTATAAAGAAGGAGCCATTCTGCTTTCGACGAACCTGATCATCATTTTCATCACCTTCTACCAATACCGGAAAACAGAGAAAGCACTGGATGCCCTGCGGAAACTTTCCTCCCCACGCGCACTGGTGATTCGTGATGGTTCTGAAGTGAGGATACCCGGGCGTGAGGTGGTACCCGATGACCTGGTGTTATTGCATGAAGGAGACCGGATTGCTGCCGACGCCGCCGTGCTGGACTCCGTCAACCTGACTGTTGATGAATCCATGCTGACGGGCGAATCCGTTCCTGTGGATAAGTACGCCCACAAGGACCAACCGAATCCGCAAGGACAGGTTTTCAGCGGAACATTGGTTGTCCAGGGAAAAGGAACAGCCAGGGTTACGGCAACAGGCATTAATACCCAGTTTGGGAAGATCGGAACTTCGCTCCAAAGCATAGAGACAGAAGATACCCGCCTTCAATTGGAAATGAAGGTGCTTATAAGAAGGCTGTTCATCGGCGGTGCATTGGTCAGCGTGTCTATCGTGGTAGCGTTCTATGTGACCAGGGGAAACTTTCTTCAATCGTTGCTCAACGGAATCGCCGCTTCAATGGCCATCCTCCCGGAAGAGTTCCCTGTGGTGCTTACCATATTCCTGGCCTTGGGTGCGTGGAGGTTATCCAAAAACAATGTGCTGACCAGGAAGCCATCCGCCATTGAGAACCTGGGGTCGGCCACCGTTCTATGCACCGACAAGACCGGGACTATTACTCAAAACAAGATGGAAGTGGCAGCCTTGTACGATGGCAAGGAAGTATTCCCGCGAGGCAGGTTCCAGGAAAGCCGAAATCAAATCCGCGACTTGATCTTCACGGCCCATCGTGCATCGCAAGAGAACTCCATCGACCCCATGGAAAGAGCCATTTCAAAGGCTAGCGATGCTGCAGTTTCAGAAAAAGAGGCTGGAGATACCCTCCTCAAGGAATATCCATTGAGTCGTGAGCTGCTGGCAATGACACGCGTGCTGGAAAATATTTCAAAATCGATTTCCGTGTCATGCAAGGGAGCCCCTGAGGCTGTATTCAAGCTTTGCAAGATGAATGAACAGGAGAAATCAAAACACCTGTCCGTTGTTCAACAGTTTGCAGAGCAGGGGTATCGCGTGCTCGGTGTGGCGAGAGGCTCACTCCCAGGTGATATCCTCCCGGACAAACAAGAAGGTTTTGATTTTAGATTTCTTGGCCTGATCGGTTTGGAAGATCCGGTTCGCCCTGAGGTCCCGCAAGCGATAAGAGAGTGCAGGGAGGCAGGCATCCGGGTGATCATGATCACGGGCGACTTCCCCGTAACGGCAAGAAGCATTGCTGCACAAATCGGCCTGTCAAGCCAGGAGCAGACAATTACCGGGGATGAGCTTGGGAGAATGGACGACCATGAACTCAGGAAGCGAATTCTACACACAAATATCTTCGCCCGTGTGATTCCCGAACAAAAATTGAGAATTGTTCAGGCGTTGAAGGACAACAATGCCATCGTGGCCATGACGGGGGATGGAGTTAATGACGCCCCGGCACTGAAGGCTGCACACATCGGCGTTGCCATGGGAGGCAAAGGAACCGACGTGGCGCGTGAAGCTTCCTCCCTGGTTTTGCTGGATGATAATTTCGCCTCGATTGTTTCTGCCATTCGGTCTGGCAGGAAGATTTTTGACAATCTGCAGAAAGCAATGTCTTACATCATTGCCATTCACATTCCAATTGTCGGACTTACCCTGCTCCCGGCCTTCAATGCCTCACTACCGATCTTGTTGCTTCCCTTGCACATTGTTTTTATGGAGTTGATCATTGACCCGGTGTGTTCTATCGCATTCGAATCTGAACAAGAGGAGAAGGGTCTCATGAAAAGACCTCCGAGGGACCCGAATGACCAATTCTTTTCGGCCAGGAAGATTACGCTCAGCGCGCTCCAGGGATTGTTGTTGCTGGTGATGGTGATCGTGGTATATTTTATTTCGGTGAAAGAGGGTCACAGCCCCGGTGAAGTGAGGGCCATCGCTTTTTCTGCGCTTATCATTGGTAATATCTTTCTTATTCTCACCACCCTTTCCAAGACACGAAGCGTCATCTCAATAATACTGGAAAGGAATATCGCTGTGGTAACGATTCTTTCCGTGGCTGCGGTCATGCTCTTCTCCATCATCTCAGTTCCATCCCTGCAGCAGCTGTTCAGTTTTGAATTTCCGGGTTATCGGCATTTTATGACCTCCATTGCGGGTGCGGGTGTGGTGCTGATTGTGTTGGAGGCAATCAAGCTGGTAAGACAATTGAAGCGGGTCAACGAACCGTGATGGTTGACTGCGAATCGCCTCTACGCAGGCCTTGTTTGGTCGCCCGTGGTTTCTACCCAATTGTCGTCCGACTTGCGGAGGAATACGGCAGACAATCCGTACGTATCAGCAAGGGTTTGTTTTAGATCGGGTATTGTTGTCGCTTCTGTAAGCGTCAACTCCCCCTTGACATGAATTGCCCGGCAATCCCCAAGTGTTTTGCTTGCTTTTACCAGTTTTTCAGATGGAGGATTCCCGACTTTGCTGGGTTTCGCCAGGAATTCTATTCTCAGGTGGGGGAACAACTTGTTGAACTCCTCCTGGATCGCAAATATTTTGCGGTGATCGTTGATTTGAATCTTCATGGGAATTGAGTCTTTACCAGAAACCTACGCGAACTTTCCGGGCAACTCGTTGACAATTGTCACCCAATGGACTGATTTCTCTGGGAGCGTGGTGCGGTTTTTGAAGTTGCGCTATCGGACCTTGCTTGTCCGTTTCCGTTGTAGGGTAGAGTTACATTCTCTTTTTCCCGCTTAGCCTCGTTATTCGAGCACTCGCTGCTGGCGCTGCGGCAGAATGCCCAATAAGCTTCACTCTTCGCTGGCACCCTGTTTGATATTAGCCGGTTTCAGAATAACTTGAGTTGAGTTCTGCTCCCAGGATGTCCGCCTCGCACCCAACCATTAAAAGAAGTCTAATATGAAAACCATTTTACCGTCGTTCATTGGTTGTTCTTTGGTCGTGATTATCCTCGCAAGCTGTGATCCTCACGATCCTTACACGATCAGTCAATGCATCATTACCAAAGATCCTACAGAAATTCGCTACAATGGTGCAACGCTTCATGGAAAAATTCGATGCGATGGGGGTTTTGCCATAACTGAGCGTGGATTTTATTGGGGTACCTCTTCGAGCCCGGAAACCACAGGCACAAAAATTGCGGCAGGCAGTGGCACCGGTACATTCCTTGCTACACTTTCATGCCTCAAGCCTGCTACTACCTACTACGTGAAGTCCTATGCGGTCAACAGCAAAGGCAGGTTCTTTGGTTGTGAAGTAGTTTTTACTTCTGGTTCACTTGAAACATTCATAGATGCGAGGGACAACCAGGTATATAAGATCATCACGATTGGCAATCAAACATGGATGGCAGAGAACCTCAATTTTTCCACACCTCAGAATTCATATTGCTACGATGACCAACCTGCCAATTGCAGTACGTACGGACGTCTTTACACTTACAGCGAGTCGCTGCTTGTTGCGCCCGATGGTTGGCATCTGCCTAGTGACGCTGAGTTCCAGACGTTGATAGGGCATTTCTCTTCCCAGGAGGAAGCATACGCTCAACTTATAGTGGGTGGTTGCTCTGGATACAATGCAAAGTTTGCAGGGATACGCAACCATGTTTCAAGTAGTCTCTACTTTGGCTTAGGCGTTTATGCAGATTTTTGGACCAGCACTGGAAATGTGTTTGACCTCAACACGACGGATCAAAGAGCGTTTGTTGCCGGAGACAATGCTGCACGCGGTTTCAGCGTCCGTTGCATAAAGAATGACTTGAGTCAGAACTAATTTTCCACTTCAGGGAAATCTTCCTTCATAACGCGCTCATTCAAAGAACTGTATGAGGTTCCCATCAGGGTCCTTGACCAGGAAGTTACGCTTCTTTGTTTTGGCATCGGTCCAGATCTGGGGTACGATGACTTTCAGCGCAGCCAGGTGCTTCAGGCACGCGTCCATGTCGGTAACCCGGAAGCCGATCTTGAAGTGTCCCTGGAGCTCCGTGCCTGTAGCTTTACCTTTCAGCGCCTCGTCTTTTATCATGGACCCCTTTAGCTCCAGCAGTTCAAGCAGGAATTTGGGCGACTCGAGGATCGTGATCTTGTAGGCGCCGTTGGGATCATTCATCGTCTCCTTGACGGATAGCCCAAAAACAGATTTGTACCAGGTGACCGAGGTATCGATGTCTTTAACCACCACCGCGGAGAAGTAGGGCTCATACACCATCGAACTGCTTTGGGCCGCAAGGGTTAGCGTGCTGCAAACCAGCAGCAGGAAGAGTAGGGCTTGCCCTGAGCGCAGTCGAAGGGTTGGAGTAGGATTTTGCATAAAACAAATAACGGAGAAGATTGGAAGGGGTTTTCTCTCCGCGTCAGTTCTTGCTGATGGTGGGGGATTGACGAACGTATTCGCGCTTCGCAATGCAATCCATGATGAATTTTGCAACCGCTGACCGGCTAATGGTCAAGGCAGGGGCGGGGCTGTTTTGGAAACTGACCCTTACATTTTGTTCGCCCGCATTGGTTAGCCCACTGGGTCTGACAATGGTCCATTCAAGGTTTGTTTTGGTAAGCAAGTTCTCCTGGCGCTCATGATCCCGGTAAGGGTATTTGATACTGCTGTTCTTGATCATCCATTGAAACCAACCGGGCAAATCGGCAAAGGTCTCAGCAACACCCCATGCGGACATGATTACGATCCGGCTACTACTTGCTGTCCCCAATACGTCAACCAGGTTTTGCATGAATGTGGACAACAGTGTTTCCGGTGAGGTAAGCCTGGACCAGGGAAATTCCGAAGCACGTGAGATATTCAGGCAGCTAATGATGGCATCGCAGTCGGATACCGTCTTCTCTACGCTGGTTTTGTCCATTGGAGACCCAATGAAGATCGACAGGTTATCAGAACTGATTTCGAGGGACTTCGGATCCCGTACAAGCGCATTCACCGAAAATCCATTCTTCAGCGCCAATCTCAGAACGTGTTGACCTGTCCGTCCGGTGGCTCCGAAGATGGCGATCCTCATTTACTATGATGCAATGCTGGACTCCAAATTAGTCGATTCAGACAAAAGGAGCCAGTAACAGCGCCCAACAAAAAAAGCCGGCAGCAAATTCATGCGCCGGCTTTTGATGTAACCCCGGAGAGATTCTCCGACAACAATTTCAAAGACACGACTGGAGCCGAGTTCTAACCACGGCCGGGCAGTTGGGGCAGGCCGGCATTCTGTTTCTGTGACCCCGGAGAGATTCCCCGACAACAACTTCAAAGCCAGATTCATTTAACTGACTGGAGGCCGTGTTCCTACCACGCCGGCGCAGTCGGGGCAGGCCCTTCGACTTCGCTCAGGACAGGCTTCCCTGTCCGCCGTAGGCCTCCGAAGGCGGATCATCTCTCCGGGGTTATAGCTTCGAAGAAGAGATAAAGCCAGACCCTTTTTGGCCTGGCTTCGATCCACGTGTGACCCCGGAGAGATTCGAACTCTCGACCCATTGATTAAGAGTCAATTGCTCTACCAGCTGAGCTACGGAGTCTCTAAAACTTACCTGGTCCCGCAACGAAGTCCCGACAAAGTCGGGGCTGAGCTACGGAGTCTTTCTACTACATGACTCTTGAACGAAGTCCCGACTTGTCGGGGCTGAGCTACGGAGTCTTTCCTACTTCTTTGGTCCCACAACGAAGTCCCGACAAAGTCGGGGCTGAGCTACGGAGTCGTGAAATCGATGACAAACCTAACCCTGAGGCGCGATTGTTACAAGGAAGGGCCCCGTGTGGCGTCAACCAGGCCTTAGTTGCTGAATAACATTGGGGTAACGGCACATCCGCATCACTCCGTTCAACGGCACTGGTCCCATTGCAGCGCAGCTTCTCATCATATAACTTTAGCACGGTAACAGTCCCTGCATTCGAATGGATGTGAATGAGATTAAGGATCAAGTTAATAACTGGTTAGACACCCGGCTGAAGAATCCATATTTTGGAGCAGTAATTGCAGTTTGGTTGATCACGCATCGAGTTGTTGTATTCAGTCTATTCAACTTTGAAGAGGGCTTGACCTTAGATGAACGAATATGGTTTGTTCGAACTCAATTAGAGCTCTTTAATTTCAACTTGTGGTTTTGGTCTGGAAATGGATTTTGGGCAACTGTCGTCCACGCATTCATTGTAGGGTTTCCGGTAATGATACTCGCGGATGTTGGCAATGCCCTAGCGAAAACGGTGTATAAGTTTGTCCACAGGTTTCACAATATCCTGATGAAATTGGTTGAGCCCTCAAAATGGAAGGAAGTGACTGAGTTTGTTAAACTGGAGAAAAAGGTCGCAGATCTAGAGGATGATTTGAAGGACAGGAAAACTGAGGGAAAGAAATTTCAAAAGGATTACCTCGACACTTTTGATGAGCTTACAAAAGCTGAAAAGGACCTTGACGAAAAGGACCAGGAGCTAGCGAAAGCCAAGAATGCCCTTGGGGATGCTCGCAGTTCGCTTGAGCAAATAGAGGCTGAAAAAAAGAAGTTCAGGATTGTTTATGCGACTTATGGCACAAACGACAGAAAGGTCGAAGTAACCAAAACTGTGTCAGATCTTTTGACAAGCAAAGACAAATTCAAAGTGACTAATGAGAACCTCCGAATCGATCCCATGAGGTATTCACCGAAGAAATTGGCAATAGAGTATTCCGTTGATGTAAGGAGGGTCTCGCTAGAAGCAACTGAAGAGCAGGAAGTCAGCTTAGAGTCAGGAGCCCTAAGGGTTTCAGATACACCAGAATCCTTAAACCTAAAGGCCTGGATGAACAACTTGACAATGCTGGAGAGTGTTATGAGCAAAGGGTGGACCTGCGCCACTATCCAAAATGGGCAGACAGTTGTCGATGTCTTTACAATCGAGCCCCCTGGACGCTACCTTGTGCATGGCAAGCACCAATTCGACCTCCTGGTTTCCGATTACCGTGACAATAATAGAATTGTCTTAAATAAGATTGAATTAGACGGACGCACACTCCACTCAACAGAAAAGCTTGAGGTGAAGAATGAAAACCTAATAGAAGGTACTGATGACGCGGGGAACAGAGTGCGGTATCAACGAAATGCACCAAGTTTGGGCAAATGATACGCAATGAGGTCCGAATTGTTTACCCTATGTTTACCTCAGGACACTTTGAAACGATTGAACCACCTTATTATCAAGTGGTTCAATCTACTACTCAGTGATCCCGCTGGGGCTCCCCGACAGAATACATCGCAGTTACTTTGCCACATCCAGCATTTCAACGTATGAGGCTTCCCTACATACCCATCCACCTCACGGCAGCCTTCTCGCCCGCTGGATCAATTATTTCCAAAGAATTTAGGGCCCGAAGGAGCCTCTGATTAATGCAACTCATTCCTCGACGGGAGTTAAGAAATTTGATTAGAATTTTGGATGCAATACTTCCAAGCCTTAAATTCACTCGCTCACTGACCACCCCAGGTTTACATCAAGTTTAGTTGCTGAACAACGATTGCATTATTGCAATGGTTGTTGTGCTGTTTTTTGTTATTCAACCAGGGTCAAACAAACGAATTACTTACTGATAACAAACTATTTCCAGCCTGAAACCAAAAAAAAAGCCAACCCGTGAAAAGAAATGACCCTCGCCTGCTGCGGTTAATCCAGAACATCCAGGAAGGCGATAAGTCCCTCGGAAAGGAGCTGAAGGGACTTAGAAAGAAGACTGCCTATGTAGGCGAAGCGCGCAACCTCGCCGCTTCCATCGCCCCATCAGAAACGGAAACGGAGGCTATGGACAGTATCGACACAAACGATGCTCTGGAGAGTATTGTACTGAGGGTTGGAAGACCCGTCCTTACCATCTTCAAAAATGAAGCAAAACTCGTATTTCAGGATTCGGAGAGCCAGGTTTGGAAAGAGAAGCTCGGACGCGCCAAGAACAAACTCGACAAGGCAATCCGTTCGGTTGGCCGTATTGAGCTTAGGAACCATCCATACATGGATTGGGTAGGCACCGGTTGGCTGGTTGCCCCGGGAATTGTGGTGACCAATCGACATGTGGCCGAAGTATTTGGTGTTCTAGGGGGCAATGGTTTCGTCTTTCGCCAAGGATCTGACGGGCAAAGTATCGGAAGCAAGATCGATCTGCTGGAAGAGGCCGGAAGACTTGATGACTTTAGTTTTACGGTATCTCGGATCATGCACATCGAGCCTGAACCCGGACCAGACATAGCATTTCTTGAACTAGGAGAAGATCAAGGAGGCAAGAAGGAGCCCGAGAAAATTTCGCTTATGAAGGATCTGCCTAAAGCTCCGTTCGATGTAGCCGTGATCGGATATCCCGCCAAAGATAGCCGGGTGCCGGATCAGGCGCTCATGGAACGGCTTTTCGGTGCTTTGTATGACAAGAAGAGACTTGCTCCGGGACAGGTCACAGCAGCCAACTTGACAAGGATCTCTCACGATTGCTCAACATTGGGCGGATCTTCGGGTAGTGTCGTGATGGATCTCAGGAGTGGCAATGCCGTGGGACTACATTTCGCCGGAAGATTCCTAGAATCCAACTTTGCCGTACCGGCAGCCCTCGTAGCAGAAAGACTGAAGCAAGTACAGAGTCGTTCCGGCAGGGTCAGCACTGTCGTAAACAGGAACCGCGAAACAACACTTCCCGTCAGAGTGGCCGATCTGGTTTCTGGGGCTCGGATAGATGTTCCGCTGTCCATTACACTGACGCCCACGCCATCTGTCTCTCTCGGTGAACAGTCGGTCGTCCGTCTTAGTGATGACGGATTCAATGAGATTGAAACGGAAGCTAAAGCTGCAGACTACGAGGATCGCGAAGGGTTCAAGGAGAGCTTCATTGGCGCCGGAATGAAGGTGCCACTCCCTAAGATCACAGATCAAAAAAGAAAAAAAGACATCCTCTTTTACCAGAATAGGGGGAAGAAGGATTTCGTGCTTCGGTATGAGCATTTTTCAGTGGTGATGTCGAAATCGAGGCGACTGTGCTTCTTCAGCGCCGCCAATATCAATGGCGCCAAATCAAAGAAGCAGGCAAGGGTTGCTTGGAGAATGGATCCAAGGATACCCGATGAAGCTCAGATCCTGAAGGAATGCTACGGAAACCCGCCGAAATTCAGCCGTGGGCATATGACACGTCGAGAAGATCCTGTATGGGGCACGTCAATGGAATCCATGAAGGGAAACGCAGATTCCATGTGCGTGACCAATACCGTACCTCAGATGCAGAGTTTCAATGCTCCCATCTGGCTCGCCCTTGAAGATCATGCGCTCAACAACGCGCGTGCCGACAAAATGAACCTTTGTGTTTTTACAGGGCCCATCATGAAATCAAATGATCCGGTGAGGTATGGAGTCAAAATACCGGTGACCTTTTGGAAAGTCATCGCATTTGTCCACGATGAGACTGGCAAGCTTTGCGCCACGGGTTATAAGATGTCTCAAACAGAGCAGATGCCGGAGGAGGAGTTTGTATTTGGCAAATTCAAAAATGCCCAGGTATCCATTTCCTGGATCGAAGACCAAACAGGCCTTTCATTTGGGAAGCTGACCTCACTTGATCCAATGAAATCTGACAACGAGGCGGTTGCCGGCACTACTGCCGAGCTTTCAAGCCTGCAGCAGGTAAGGTTTGTGTAAGAATGATACCACATCCCATTCTTGACGTTAGTCCGTACCCGCTTCATGTTAAAGAGGCGGGGGAGTTTCATGTGATCCTCTTCCAAGACATTCAGTCAATCGCTGCAGCTGTGAACTTCTATAATCAATGCGGGGGTAACCTGCCTCCGGTCAGCCAACAGAACATTGGAGTTACCTGGCAGGAGATCCTGTTCAATGTCGCAGCCGCTGGTTTGACAAGGAACCTTTTTTCGGTGCTCAGCCGAGCAAACTACGCGCGGGTGATAGAAGCCATAAAAAAAATGGAGGCAATGAGGTCTGTGATTGAAGAAGACCTATTGGATGGAATTCTTGTCATTGACCGCGAAGACCTGCGAAAGGAACTCGCAAAGCTGGATCAGGATGGACAGCCGCTGAAAGTGCTGTTGATGTGGGGCGAGCCTCGAAGCGGTAAGAGCCATCCTCAGTATTTGTTCGAGCAGTTTGCGAATGAAAGGCAGGGATATCCGATTTACTTATCAAGCGTGACAGTATCGAGCGTAGACCAAGTTATTAATGCGTTGTTCGTGCCTGTCGGCGGGCAGGCTTCAATTCCCAAAAAGGAAACTACTGGTGAGGCATGGTATAAGGTAGTGTGCAATGAGCTCCTCGCAAAAGTGCAGCAGTCCCCAAACAGGCGTAGGCTATGGATAGCTATGGACGATCTTGGGTTTGACGAGACCGGCGCGACTATGCTTGATGAGGAGATCAGGAGTTTTTTCTCGCAGTTGGTGCTGATGATGGAAAATTTCCAGTTTCGCTCTTACTTCAGACTTTTGTTAATACACTTTCCGGATAAAGTACCCTCGAGGTGGAAGGCAGCACATTGGAAAGGAATCAAGGTTCAGGCTAACGACATTCGACAGGAGCATGTAGAGAAGACAATATCGAATTGGTGCAGAAAGAGCGGAAAGAACTTGCCAGAAGAGGACATTAAAAGTAAGGCGAAGGAGATAATAGATGAGGCCGATGTGACAGCTGCCAAGCCAGCCGGTGCGGGCAAAGAACCCCGGCCGAAAGTAATCAATGACCTTCTAACCGCATATCTCGACAGTCTCCAATGATTGTAAATTCTTATCCCGAGCAGTTTAGTGAGTACCATGTATTCATGGAAGGACTACGCAGCGCTGGCCGAGGAGTCGTAAGGGTCAAGTCCAAAAGGGCTGATGACTCTGCGACATTGAGTACGGGCTGGCTGATCACCGACACTCTCGTTACTTTGCCAGGCTACGCGAATATGGAAGAGGGTGAGGAAGTTGAGTGCGAGTTCCTCGGTCACCCAGAGCCTTACAGGACTATTCAGGGCAAATTCATACTTTCTCCACGATTTAAGGCTGAGTATAACAAAGGCGTGTCTCTCTTGCGGCTTAATGAGCCCATCCAAGATTCAGTGCTTACACTCGACATGCGAGTGATTGCTGAACGAAATCCGATCTATATCTTACATTATCCTCAAGGAGTCAAAAAATTGATGATAAACTTTGGCTTCGTTCGCAGCGACGAAGATGGAATGTTGGGTTATGACGCTAACACTTCGGGCGGATCTGGTGGTGCTCCGGTGTTAAGCCTCGAAGGTAAGGTGGTTGGATTACACCTCATTGGGGGAACTCAGGAGAAGGGTTTCAACAAAGGCGTGAAGCTAAACGTGATGCTTAAGTTTCTGAGAAGTCAGGCAGTATGGAAGGAAATCGCCGAGCACCACAAGATTGCTGAAGTTACGACTCAGCAAGTGTTGAAAAAACCTTCACCTTCTGAAAAGGTCTTACTGGATGTTGCGCTTCAATGGACCTTCAACAAAAATGACTACCCGAAGGAAGACCAAGACAAATTGCGTCCTTTGGTTGTCAATGCTGGAGGTGACCAATGGAGCCTTCACTCCGGCG
>CAZJWV010000011.1:0-41608 GCA_964549855.1 uncultured Ohtaekwangia sp.
GCTGGTGACAATGGAGCACCTCCTACAATAATGGTTGAAATCCGATCCAGTACAGCAGGCTGCTCGTCAAGAAGCGTAGTCAACTGCAGGGGAACCAGCGCCACGAAATCAACTGCTATCGTTAGTCCGCGCAACGGGTTGGAAGCAGGCGGTCTCACAACCAAGTCCATCCCCACCACCATACTCCTCACAATCATCATCCTTCCTGCAACGAAAGCAGGGTCCAGGCAGAGCAGGGAAGTAGTCCCCTTCCTGAGGTTCAATGCTTTAGCGGTGAGGGCTGCGCTGGCTTCCAGCTGCCACCGTTGAAAGGTGACAGTCTTTGGGTTCCCGGTAGATCCCGATGTTTGGAAAGAGAAACTCTGCACGCCACGAATCCAATCACGAATAATGGCGGCCGCGGTACGCTCCTCGGGAGTCCATGTGCCTGGCTCCGGAGGATCAAATCCGGTCACGTCGTGCCAGGAGCCACCCAGGTGAATGCGCATGGATGAAACCGATCAGGGAAACTTCGGGAACTTGGAGAAATCGGGGTCGCGTCCTTCCATAAAGGCATTCTTGCCTTCCTTGGCCTCGTCGCTGAGATAGTAGAGTAGTGTTGCATTGCCGGCCAGTTCCTGTATCCCGGCCTGTCCATCCAGTTCGGCATTGAAGGCGGACTTCAGCATGCGAATGGCGAGGGGACTTTTCGTCAGGATTTTTTGACTCCAGGCTACATAGGTCTCCTCCAGTTTGTCGAGGGGTACAACGGTGTTGACGAGCCCCATCTGGAGCGCTTCCGCAGCATCGTATTGGTCACAGAGGTACCAGATTTCCCTGGCTTTCTTCTGTCCAACGATCCTCGCCAGGTAGGACGCTCCAAAGCCGCCGTCAAAGCTCCCCACCTTGGGTCCTGTCTGTCCAAAGCGCGCGTTCTCTGCCGCAATAGTGAGGTCACAGACGACATGGAGAACATGGCCTCCGCCAATGGCCCAGCCGGCTACTGCGGCAATCACGGGTTTTGGGATGGAACGAATCAACTTTTGAAGGTCAAGCACATTGAGTCGTGGAATTGTATCGGTTCCCACATACCCGCCATGGCCGCGCACAGACTGGTCGCCGCCGCTGCAGAACGCCTTGCCTCCTTCCCCGGTGAGCACCACCACACCGATCTCGTTGTCTTCGCGACATAGTTCCATGGCCGTGATCATCTCTTTCACAGTGAGTGGTGTGAAGGCGTTGTGGCGTTCAGGCCGGTTGATGCTGATGCGGCCTATTCCCTTGAATTTGTGAAAGAGGATTTCCTGGAACTCCCTCACGGGTTGCCAGGCGTTAATGAGCTTCATAGGTTTTTCTTAGATGTGTCTTGAATGATTCAAATGCCGCCTTGTTGAGAGACTGTGAGCTCTCCAATTCGTGAATTTTGGCTGAGGCACCGGGTTGAAAGAACTCCTTCCAGGAAGGTGACTGACCTTCGCTGTATGCGATTCCAAATTCCTCGGCCAGGTTCCTTGCCCGCAACGCCTGGCGGGTGATGAAGTACTCTTCAGCCTCGGGCTGTCGCGAGGGGCCATCGATCAGGTTGAATATGATGCCACCATGGTTGTTGATGACGATTACGTGCAGGTTGGGTAGCGGGTAGTTGTGCCAGAAGGCGTTGCGGTCATAAAAGAATGCCTGGTCGCCGGTGATCAATACATTTGGCAGCGGCGACGTTAGCGCATGACCTACGGCCGTACTGCTGCATCCGTCGATCCCGCTGGTTCCACGGTTTGAGAAGATACGAACACCCGCCTGTTGATCAGATAACCCGATGTGGTTGGCGTAGCGTACGCTCATACTGTTGGCGAGGTGAAGATTGCATCGCTCCGGGAGCGCTTCCATGACTCGCCTAACGAGTGCGAACTCTCCCTGTTGATTCGAATCGAAAAAACTCCGAATGGTTTTCCGTGCGCGATCTTCATGCCGCAGCCAGTTGTCCCCGAAGGCGCGCTGTGAGGGTATGATGACTGAAAGCCTCTCGGTAAGTTGAGAAAAGAACGAGGCAGGCTCTACCCGCAACGTGCGGGTCAGCGACTGGAACGTATCGGCAGTGTATCCGCCGGGTTGGATGTGCCAATGCTCTTGTGGCCGATGTGCCCGCAGAAACAACTTTAGATTCTTTGCCACAAGGGCGCCGCCGCAGGTAATCAGCAGGTCGGGCTTCAGTGTTGCTTTTGCTTTTTCAGACAATTGCCCGAGAAAGGTGTCGGTGTGTCGGATGAAGAATCTGCGCCCATGCAGGTTTGAAAGAATGTCGCCAGCGATGGGCCATCCTTGCAAGGCGTGTAACGCGGAGAGTGATTGCTCGAGGGCAGTGTTCGACTGTTGTTGCCCAGAAACGACGAGAACGTTTGAGTACTTCTGGATGGTTTCCAGGAGTGCCTCCCAGGATTCTTCGGAGAGTTGTGATTGCTGTGGTTCCGGATGGATTATCCGCGGTGATTTGTTTGGCGCCGTGCTTACTGATTCCGGATAAAGCGGTTCGCGGAAAGGCGCGTTGATGTGAACAGGTCCGGGCGGGAATTGGGCGGCCAGGTTGATGGCTTCATTGGCCATTCGATTGGCCAGCCAAAAGGCATCGTCATGAGGATACTCCTGCGGGAAATCATAGTATCGCTTGACATGATCTCCATAAAGACCGGGCTGCCGAATAGTTTGGCCGTCCAGCTGATCGATCCACTCTGCCGGGCGATCAGCGGTGAGCACCAGGAGTGGAATGTGCTGGAAGAAGGCCTCGGCTACTGCCGGCGCGAAGTTGTAGGCTGCCGACCCCGACGTACACACCAGCGCGACGGGTTTGCCAGACTGTTGAGCGATACCCAAAGCCACGAAAGCGGCGCTTCGCTCGTCACTGAATGTATAGCACGTTAACTGGTTACTGCGAAGAAAGGCGAGTGTTAGTGGTGCGCTTCTTGACCCTGGGCAAAGCACCGCATGCTCGATTCCTTTCGCAGCGCAGAGGGAGACCAATTGTTGAATCGCGGCAGTGTTCACGTCGCCAAGGTACTACGCGACGATTTTACTCCCTAATGACGCCCAACAAGGTATTCATCTTGAGTTCAGTTTCCTGCCATTCCTTTGTCGGATCAGAATCTGATAGCACACCGCCCCCTGCATAGAGCAAGGCGGTACGATGGCCTACTTGCATGCAGCGAAGGTTGACAAACAGGTGACTCTCACCGCCCATGTGAACGGGCCCCAGGAATCCGCAGTAATACTGACGTGAATACCCTTCGTGCAGCTTGAGGAACTGAAGGCTGGTTTCCATGGGCATGCCGCAAACGGCGCTCGTGGGATGAAGCAGCTTCAGCATGACGGATCCAAGTTGTGGATACCGCGTGGCCGCCATGTCGACTTCAAAAGCTGTCTTGAGGTGGACGACATTGCCGGCGACTACCGTCTTGGGTCCATGCTCGTCGAATTCGCGAAGCCTTATCTTCTTGAAGCAGCTGATGATGTATCGTTCGACGAGCGCTTGTTCTTCGATCTCTTTTTGTGTCCAGGTAATGGTGCCCAGGTCAGTCCCGGGCAAGTAGGGCTGCGTGCCGGCCACCGCCGCGGTGTGGAAGCGCTGGTTGGCATCCACATGCACAATCATCTCGGGGGTTGCTCCAATCCATGTACCGGTAAGCGGACTGGAGAACAGGGAAATCATGGCAGCGGGGTAACGTTCCGTCAACGCCATGAACAGCGACACCGGGTCGAAAGATTCTGCGAGTTCAATCTCCTTGCATCGCGAAGGAACCAGTTTTTCAAACGTGCCCTGCCTCACGGCCTCTCGACAGATCAGTACCAGTGACTCATAGGCGGTCTGGTTAATTGGTTGATAGGGTTGGGTAGGTCGAACATGATATCCGCTTGCAGGTCGAATTTTTTCAGGAGCTGACTCCAGAACTTGTTCGAAGAGCGACCCACGCGCTGACGTCGCTTCTTGTTGATCCCATATCATCAATTCGTCGGCAGGAAGGAAGTACTTGGGTTCAGCAGGGTCGAAGGGCGCGAAGAGGAATCCTGGCTTTCCTTCCTCCAGGGTTACTTCGGTTGTGGAAACCGGTTGCCCGCTGGCGGCCAACCGAATGGAAGTTTCGTTCGGCAATCGCCACAGGGCAAACGACAGGTCATCTTCCATGCATGCGGTTGTGGCCGAGCGGAAGAGCGCCTCCGGGCTTACGTGGGTTGTGCTGTGGGTCTGTGTCTTGCTCATTCGACGCTCAACGCTTGTCCACGATGGCCATGGTAATGCGACTTATGCACACCAGTTCCTGTTGTTCGTTCGAAATCCGTATTTCCCAAACCTGGGTTCGGTTGCCCAGATGGATGGGGGTAGCCACACCGACCACATACCCGGACCGAACGCTACGAATATGGTTAGCGTTGATTTCAACGCCTACACAATACTTGGCTGAATCCGTGAGAGTGCAATGTGCGGCTACGCTCCCGAGCGTTTCTGCAAGCGCCACGGAGGCACCACCGTGCAAGAGGCCGTAAGGCTGATGAGTCCGATGGTCGACAGGCATGCGGGCCTCGATGGAATTTTCACCTACTCGGGTTATCTCGATGCCGATATGTTCCACCATCGTTCGCCGGCTCATGGCCTGGAGCGCTTCAAGGGTGACGGCAGGGTTGATCACTGGTTTCACATTTCTGCAGTTTAGTCGCGGACACCTATTTTTCTATCTTTGCGGCCATCCGCGAAAGCGTGTCCAAATTAGATGAAATTGACTGCACAAAAAATATACCTTGTTCGTCACGGGCAGACCGACTACAACCTGAAAGGCATTGTGCAGGGAAGCGGCGTCGACGCCTCGCTTAACGACACCGGTCGCGCACAGGCGCAGGCATTTTTTGACGCCTACCGCAATGTGACTTTTGACAGGATTTACACATCGAAGTTGAAGCGCAGCCAGGAAACGATCCGGCCGTTCGCAGACCTCAACATACCGGTCGAATCCACGAAAGCGCTGAACGAAATAAGTTGGGGAAGCCGTGAAGGTCAGGCGATTACACCCGAAGAGGACGCCTACTACCATTGGATTCTAAACCAATGGCAGCAAGGCAATACAAGCCTGCCTATCGAGGGAGGAGAGAGTCCGGACGAGGTGGCAGCCCGTCAGGCGGAGTTCATTCGCACCATCCGTTCACGGTCGTCTGATCGTAACGTGCTTGTTTGCATGCACGGACGGGCGATGCGCATACTCTTGTGTCAATTGTTGAGCTATCCGCTGCGGTCGATGGATATGTTTGAGCACGAGAACCTTTGCTTGTATCTCCTCCAGTTCAATGGAAAACACTTCACCGTGGAACTTTTCAATGAAGCCGGTCATGTAAAAAACCTGAGGCCCTCCACACCGTCTTCAGTGGCCGTACCAAGGAGGTAAGTCTAAACAAGGTGACGTAATAGTGAAAAATAGCGCACTGCACGACACGCGGCAGACTGCTTCTCGTATTGACGACCCCCAACTGAAGAACGAATACTGACCTCGACAACCATGACTCTGAAGGGAGGATTCTCAGGATGCCCATGAGTATCATGGTCATCAAAAAAATCACATTAATCACAGTTATTTCCCTAGTTGATCGAGAGCGTATCGCGCTTTGCTGTCGATCCCACTCTTGTACTCATAGCGTTTGTAGCTGAGCGCTTTCTCGTAGTATTTACGGGCCCCGGCAAGATCGCCCTGCGCTTCAGAAATGTAGCCGAGTTGCAACGCGGCATTGGGCGCAAAGTACCATGGATTGTCTCCCGTCCTCTCGATGGTTTGAAGATAAAGGGTCTTTGCCAGCGCCAGGTCCTGTGTCTTGTGCGCCAACCTGCCTTTGCGGTAGGCGAATTCGGCGGCGTCTTTTTCATTGGCAAGGTCCGCGGTGGTCACAGTTCTGATTAGCTCACGGGCTTCAGGGTAGTATCCTCCATCGATAAAGAATCGTATTCGTAGAATACGGGCATTGGGAAATGTGCCGTCAGAGAGCATCGCATCCGCATACTTGTCCGGGTCCGAGGCGGTTCGTCCCGTCACCTTGGCAGTTTCAAAGTTCTTTCGGGCATTGGTTGCGTCACCCAGCAAATAGTAGCAAAGCGAAATCTTGTAGTAGGCATCCTTCTTGAAGCTCCTGCTTTTGTAAGCGCGGAGAAAACGCTGGTAGTAGGGAATGGCATTGGCGTATTCGCCACGGTGCACGAGGGCCTCAGCGTGAAGGTACTCTACCAACGTAACCGGAAGTCCTTGTGGACGTTTTTCCAGGTGATCTATGAGTACAAGGGCCTGTTCGCTCTGAGAGTTCTTCATGAGCATGTTGATCCCGAGGAAAAGAATCAGGCGGTTTTCAGGCTCTCTTTGGAGGTGCTCCTGGAAACCACGGGCGGCCTCGCCGAACTGTTGATTCAGGAAGCCCTTGATGGTGAAGTAGAGGATGTTCGCCTCAAGACTGAGTGATGATGAGGAAGCCCGTAGGTCATCGAGGTTTTTTTGTCCTACCTTGACTGATCCCTTCATCCCCAGCAGGCTCATGAACCACTGGTACTTTTCAGGCACTGACCCCCGCATCACCTGGATCACGCCGTAGGTCTTCTTGATGGGAATGAAATTGGGATACTTCTTGATACACTGCTGGGAGGCGAGGTAGGCCTGCCGAATGGCCAGTACGGCGTTCAATTCCTGGCCGAGATTGAGGAGATTGAATCCACGCTGAAGACTGATCTCTGCCCGTAAAAAGAGCGTTTCTGCTGTTTCTGACTCTTGCGTGAGCTGCTCAACACGGGCCCGCATGTCGTCGTTGATCTTCTCGAAACGCTTTTCGTCTTCTGTGACGAGAATGTCCGCTGTCTCGGAAAGACTTTGGAGGTAGAGTTTGTGAAGGGTACTTCCACCACGGACCTGAGCCAATTCCTGGCGTGCCTGGTCGATTTGAAGACTGAGGATCAGCTTATAGACGGACTCCAGGGCCGGGTCGAACTTCCAAACGTTGTCGACGGCTGCGGCGACAGGGGAGGCGCCGAACAAAAAAAAGCAAACCGCAAAGGCTGCCGTTTTAAGACGCGCAGGAATGCGAAACCTAGCCAACTTTCTTCGTACGTCTGACGGGGGCGGCTTTCTTGGGCTTCGTTTCTTCTTCCATCGACTCCATGTCGACGTCGGCCAGGATGCGGCCAGAGTGCTCGTCGATGACGATCTTCTTCTTCTCGCGGATTTCTGAAATCTTCTGGGGAGGGATGATGATGTTACAACCCTCGGCGGCGCCACGCACTACACGAACAACGGCGAGGCCATTGGAGAGGTTCTTGCGCAGGCGCTCGTAGTACTTGAGAAATTTCTCTTCGATCTTTTTGGCGGCCTTGTCGCGTTCGGCCAGCAGCTTCTTCTCTTCCTCCTGGCTTTCGCCGGATATCTCTTCCAGTTCCTTTTTCTTGTTGTCCAGGTCAAGGGTACGCTCGGTGATCAGCGCCTGGATCTTGGCGATCTCTGCCTTCTTCTCTTCGATTTTTTCCTTGGCTTCCTTGGTCTTTTTCTCGCAAATCTGGACTTCCAATTCCTGGAGCTCGATCTCCTTCGTGATCGCGTCAAACTCGCGGTTGTTCTTTACGTTCTTCTGCTGCTCGTTGTATTTCTTGATGAGCTTTTCAGCTTCCTTGATGCCTTCCTTGTTCTTCTTGATCCCGTCTTCAATTTCTTTCAGTTCGGTGTCGTATTTGGTCATCCGAACCTTGTACCCCTCCAGTTCGTCTTCAAGGTCCTGAACCTCGTCCGGAAGGTCGCCTCGCAGCTTGTGAAGCTGGTCGAGTTTGGTGTCTATGGCCTGAAGTCTTACAAGGTTCTCGAGTTTCTGTGCAACTGTCTGATTTTCCATCGTTTACAGGTAGCTTATGGGGTTTGTAATTGTCTCTGAAAAAAGGCTCGCAAAGGTAGTAAATTTTTGGGTTAGAACCTCCTTCAGGAGGTCTTTGGTGTATTGCTCACTCTCGTAATGGCCAACGTCGGCCACGAGAATTTTCCCCTCTGCGTCGAAGAAGTCGTGGTACTTGAAATCCGCAGAAACGAAAGCATCGGCCCTGCGTCGAATTGCGTCTCCAAGCAGGAAACTGCCAGACCCGCCACAGACCGCCACCGTACGAATGGGACCTCCGGGTGGAGCTGTATGCCGAATCATCGATGCCTTCATCACGACCTTCAAACGTCGCAGAAAGGAAAGTGGTTCCTCAGCCGACGGAAGAGTTCCAATAAGTCCCGAGCCTACATCCTGGTTATCGTTGTCGAGCGTGTTGAGATAATATGCCACCTCTTCGTACGGATGCGCCTTGCGAAGGGCCGCAAGTACTGCGTCCTTGCAATGTTCGGGGAGAATGACCTCAATGCGAACTTCATCAACCGATTCAGGAGCACCCGGCTTGCCGATGTGTGGGGATGCGCTTTCATTGGGTCGAAAACGTCCGGTGCCCCGGCCTTCGAAACTGCAATCCAGGTAGTTGCCCACCTGTCCGGCCCCGGCATCGTGAATGGCCTTCCTTACTGTCTCCAGGTTTTTCTCCGGGACGAATGTGACGAGTTTGGTCAAGGTCCCGGGCTTGGGTCTCAGGATCTGGGTTTGAGTCAGACCCAGTTTCTCGGCGATCATCCGGTTTACCCCTGTTCGCACATTGTCCAGGTTAGTGTGGATTGCATACAAGGCAATGTCTTTGCGAATCGCTGCAAGGACAGCTCGCTCAACATAAGTTTTCCCGGTAATGGACTTGAGTCCCTTGAAGAGGATTGGGTGATGACTGACAACCAGGTTGCAATTGCGGGATGCCGCCTCGTTCACCACATCTTCCGTGCAGTCGATCGAGATCAGGACGCCTGTGACTTTCATCTCTGGTTTGCCGACCAGGAGACCGGAGTTGTCGTACGACTCCTGGTAGCTCCGAGGGGCCATGGATTCCAAATAAGCCACGACATCCTGTATCTTTGACGGTTGCATTAGCTGGATTTTTAGGCCAAGTTATCCAAAACCGGGAAGTGCATTCATGAATGTGCTGAAACTCTTGCTCTATCCATTTGCTACGTTGTACAACGGAGTGATGCGCCTCCGCAATCACCTCTATGACATCGGGCAGAAGCCTTCATTCGAATTTGAAACAACCGTTATCTCCGTCGGCAACCTGAATGTGGGTGGTTCCGGGAAGACACCCATGGTTGAATACCTGATTGAACTCATCAGCGCCGGCCATCCGACGGTAACCTTGAGCCGGGGATACCGGAGAGAGACTACAGGCTACCGTCTTGCAACCAGCGACGACTCCGCCAAAACAATCGGGGACGAACCTTTGCAGCTATTTCGAAAATACGGGCAACGTATCCGGGTGGCAGTGGGCGAGGACAGGGTGTATGCCATTCCGCAGATTCTCCAGGAGCTGCCTGAGACGAAGGTGATTGTGTTGGACGACGCCATGCAGCAACGCTCGATTCAACCGAGTCTTTCTATCCTTTTGACAACGGCTGATCGTCCTTTTTACAAAGATTTTTTATTGCCTTTCGGAAGACTGCGCGAATCGAGATCAGGCGCTTCACGCGCTGATGTTATTGTTGTGACCAAGTGTAGCCCCGGCGACG
The DNA here is from genome assembly GCA_964549855.1 of uncultured Ohtaekwangia sp. Classification (GTDB taxonomy): domain Bacteria; phylum Bacteroidota; class Bacteroidia; order Cytophagales; family Cyclobacteriaceae; genus ELB16-189. The sequence continues at coordinate 9,606 of CAZJWV010000011.1, forward strand.
GCGGTGCGCACGATGAAATGACCGCCCGCATTCGAAAGTACGCTGGTGACAAACCTGTTTTCTTTTCAACAGTTGAGTATGGAGCGCCTGTTCCGGTTCGGACCGGGTCTACCGGACACAGGGTGGTTCTGGTGACTGGTATAGCCAATGCGGACGCCCTCCGCGATTATTGTGATGCAAAGTTTGAGGTGATTCGCCATTTCCGCTTCGCAGACCATCACCGGTATTCGATTAAAGACATGGAGGAAATTGACCGGTTCTGTGCCTCCCAAGGGGACGATGTGAGCATACTTACCACCGAAAAGGACCTGGTTAAACTGGATTGTCCCGATTTCGCACCTTTCATAGGCCGCCGAAACTGGTTTTACCTTCCCATACGGCATGTTTTCCTCCGGGATGGTGCGAAATTTGATGCGCTGGTGCTCAATGCGCTGAGCAGCCCTCGCACCCAATGAACCCTGCCCCGATAGCCACCCGGTATTGCCTGGCGGTCATCCTCTTGATGATCAGCATGTCGGTGCATGGGCAACGTCAGCGAAGCAAAAAGGCAGCACCCCGGGTGGGCTCTACCATCGTCGACGACTCCACACGCAACGTCTATGGCCCCCACACGACAAAGTGGACAACCGAGGCGGACCTATTCAAGAACCAACCAAACTACAGACCCTACGACACCGCCCTCCAGGAGTATCAACGATGGACCTACCAGCAGCGGCTCCACAACATGTACCAGGACCTTGGTGTAATGGGCACGGCGCTCAATGAGATCTTTCCATCAACTCCGGAATTGATTGGTGCAACGTCCGGGTTTAAGTCTTACTATCCCTACTACGGAACTCAGGAGCCGATCTACTTTGATACCAAGTCTCCCTTCTCGCGGTTTCATCTCATCTGGGGCGGCAAGGGGAGGGCCATGACGCAAGTGGAATTCAGCCGTAACATCAATCCAGGGTGGAACTTCGGGTTCAACTATCGGCCCATCCTCGTCGAGAAGCAACTGGGGTCACTCTCCAACAGCGACATGATGGTGACCAGTCATTATTATGACTTCTACACAACGTACCGCTCGAAGAATGTACGGTACTTCTTACTATTCAACTTTCGGAGAATCAAGCACCAGGTGGTGGAGTCGGGAGGGGTAGATACTTCCATCACCCCTGCGGACGACTTCTATAGCCCAAATGCCAAGCCATTATTCTCGCAAACCAAAACTGAAGAGTTCCGGGCCAGCTTTCACCTCTTCCATAGGTATCAGCTGGATACCGCGTTCCAGCTCTACCACATGGCTGACTACACGGAGGAGGAAAACAAGTTCGGCAGCAAAGACAACCCGGCCCTGTTTGATGTAGTGGTTGATTCAGCGATCGCACAGGATTTTGCCTCGTTCAAGTCCATGCGCCAGGAGGCAGGCGTGAAAGGAAATATTGGTAAGGTCTACTATAGTGCGTACTACAAGTTGCGCACCTTTCGCTATCGCAACTACTACCTGGATGGTTTTACTCTCCCGGTGGAAACTACCGGCAATGAGCAGTACCTCGGCGTTCGCGCCGGATTTGCCATTGACTCACTCATTGATTTCAGCGGAACTGCGGAATACCTGTTCGGCGGCTATCACAAAATCACTGCCGAACTCAACAGCCCGTGGTTTGAGGCTTCGTTCAGGAATTCCGTTTCAAAACCTGGGTTTCTCCAACAAGTCTATCGTGGTGCCCATGACTACTGGACGCAGCAGTTTACGGGTATCAACATGACTCAGGCGAAGGCAATGTTTAAGGTGGGAAAGGTGCTCCAGTGGAAAGCAGGCGGCACTTTTACACTGCTGGACCACCAGGTTGTCTTTCGTGAAGTTACGCCTGGCCCTGATGGTCAAAATGTTCTTCCATTTCAGTCTACTGGTAACCAGGCAATTTTTTCACCTGAACTCATCGGGAACATCCGATTCCTGAGAGACCTGTACTTCCGTCCACGGGTGATTTATACCAGCATCATCCGCAACGATGATAACATCATCAAGCTTCCGCTTTGGTTTGTTAACGCTCAATTGGCGTATGAAAGACATGCATTCAAGAGGAACCTCCAGTTTCAGATGGGTGCGGACTTTCATTGGCAATCCACTTACCAGGCGCTGGCCTACAATGTGTCGACTCAATCGTTTTACGTTCAAGAATCACAATTTGTGGAGGCGTTTCCCATCGTCGATGTCTTCTTTACGGGAAAGATGAGCCGGTTTCGCTTCTTTGTGAAATACAACAACCTGGTGCAGGCCTTTACAGGCAAGGGTTATCAACTCACACCCATGTACCCCGGCCAGCGCAGCGTGCTTGACCTGGGCTTCGACTTCATGCTCTTCGACTGATGGAGAAGAATGTACTTGGCCTGAACATGGCCACCGACCCCCGGTGGGTGAACATTGCCGCGATGAACCTCCATGAAATCCTGGTCGACCATGCCTATTGTGAACAAAAGGCGGCTTCTTCCTGCATCTCACTCATTGTCCAGTTTCCCGACAAACAGGATTTGGTGGACACCCTCACTCCGGTGGTTGCCGAGGAATGGGCTCACTTTGAGCGCGTGCTGGGCAAGCTGCGCGACCGTGGATGGCCGCTGGGACCTCAGCGCAAAGACGAATATGTAGAGGAGATCAACAGCCTGGTTCGGAAATGTGGAAGCAGGGATGAGCAACTGTCGGAACGGTTGCTGCTCAATGCCCTGATCGAAGCGCGAAGCTGTGAACGTTTCAGGCTCCTGTCGAAGGAGATCAAAGACCAGGAATTGTCAACGTTCTACTATGAACTGATGGTCTCTGAGGCCGGCCACTATAAAAACTTCCTGTCGCTTGCGAAGAAGTATCGTTCGGAGGAAGTGGTGGAGAGGCGATGGAGAGAAATCCTCGAAGGAGAAGCGAGGATCCTAAGCGAGCTCACGCCCCGTGGCGATCGGATGCATTGATAGAGTTTCCCGCCCCCCTGCCCCCTAAAGGGGGAACAACGAAACTGGTTAATCCTGGAGCATGTCAAGTGCGAAGAGGTTGTTCCACTCACATGCATTGAGATCCCGTTGCCAACCTTGAACCTTGAACCTTAAACTTGGAACCTACTTAGGTCTTCTGCTTTTTCTTCTTCGCGGCGGGGAAGAGCACGTTGTTGAGAATTAACCGGAATCCCGGAGAATTCGGATGCAGGTTCAGATCTGTCGGATCCTCGTACACCGTGTGCTGGTAGTCCTCCGGATCGTGGCCTCCGTAAAAAGTCCAGAAGCCTTTTCCAAAAACACCATGCAGGTATTTGGCCTCATTGATCTGTTTATTTTCTGCCATGATCACCACGTCGGCCTTGATGAGGTGCTTTTTGAAGCCCGTCGTTTGCCCATAGAAGCCTTCGATCACCCGCGTGTGATTCTGGGTGAGCATGGTGGGAATGGGATCCCACTTTGCGGAGAACTCAAACACGCCGAAGTAATCGTTGTCCTGGCGGAGTCCTCGTTCCTGTGCGTTGTTGTCGACATCTGAAAACTCGTACGTAAACGGATCGCGGACGAGATGGAAATTGGTGAAGGCCAGTGTGTTTTCGTAGTTGAGTTTTTCCTGGGCCCGCGGATCAGCGGGATCGCCATCGTACATGCGCTCGCAGATATCGGTGCCTTCGGCAGCAAGGGCAATGTCGAATGAATCGGTAGCCGAGCACATCGCAAAGAGGAAGCCGCCGCTGGCCACGAACTCTTTGATTCGCTTGGCGATGGCGAGCTTTAACTGCGACACTTTAGGAAACCCGTGCTTTCGAGCCATGTCCTCAGCTTCTTTCTGCTGCTCGAGATACCAGGGCATGTGCGCATAATTGCCATAGAATTTTCCGTATTGCCCCGTAAAATCCTCGTGGTGGAGGTGGAGCCAGTCGTACTTGGAGAGATCGCCACGCATCACTTCATCGTCGAAGACGACATCGTAAGGAATCTCGGCGTAGGTAAGCACGAGGGTAACGGCATCATCCCACGGCTGCTTTGACTTTGGCGAGTACACGGCAATCTTCGGGTACTTCTCGAGCTTCATGATGTCGTAATTCAGGGCCGGGCTCGAGATTTCGGTCAGGATCTGATTTGTTACCGCGTCTGAGATGATCTCGTAGGTCACACCGCGAATGATAAGCTCGTTCTGGATGGCAGGGTGAAACTTGGTGAGGAAGCTGCCGCCGCGGTAGTTCAGCAGCCAGTCGACTTCGGTGTCCTTTTTCAGTACCCAGTAGGCGATCCCGTAGGCCTTGAGGTGGTTGGCCTGCTTTTCGTCCATGGGCACGAGGAGGTAGTTTGCCCTGGCAGCGCCCGCAGCAAGTAAAAAGCAAAACAAAAGCAGAATTCGCATCGTTACAGGCCTTAACGCACTGCAAACTTAATAGGGTGCACTGCCGTAACCAAAACGCAAAACAGCGTATTTTTGTGTCCCTGAGCCGGATTTTATGATAGAAAACATCAAGGAAGGACTTCGATCGATCAAAGCCAACCTGCTTCGTTCCATCCTTACGGCCGCCATTGTCACCTTTGGGATCACGGCCCTCGTGGGCTCGCTTACTGCCGTTGATGGTATAGGGAAATCACTCAACGAAAGCCTCTCTACGCTCGGGGCGAATACTTTCGACATCTGGTCAAAACGCAACCGTGGCCGCAACCAGGGGGGCGTAAAGGAGAAAAACTTCAAGCGTCTTATGATGCAGGATATCCTGCGTTTCGAGGACCAGTACCGGTTCAATGCAACCGTCAGCATCAACGCCTACCTGACCGGGATTGCTGAAGTGAAACGCTTGTCCTACAAGACAAATCCGAACATTAGCGCGGTGGGAGTTAACGATGAGTATCTCCCCGTGAAGGGACTCAACCTGGACTATGGGAGGAATTTTTCGCCGATTGAGATTCAGTACGGCAGCAAAGTGGTCGTCCTCGGCCGCAAGGTGTATGAGGCTGTCTTCGACAACAACGAGAATCCGATAGGGCAAGAGGTCACATTCAAGGGCACGCAGTTTCGAGTGATTGGTGTGATGAAGGAGAAAGGCAATCTCGCAGAAGACAATTTCGACAACATGGCGCTCATCCCGTTGATAGTCGCCAACCAACTCGCCTCCGGGCGGGGACTTGATTACAATGTAACGGTGGCCGTAGCGGATCCCACCAAGATGGAGATGGCCATGGGTGAAGCCACTGGGCTCATGCGTTCCATCCGCCGCGACCAGTTGGGTCAGCCAAACTCTTTCGAGCTTGACAAGAGCGACACCCTCGACGAGTTGGCCAGCCTAATGAGTATCATCACCTGGGTGGGTCTCGGGATAGGTTTTATCACGTTGCTGGGTTCATCGATTGCGTTGATGAATATCATGCTGGTATCAGTCACCGAGCGTACCCGTGAAGTGGGCATCCGCAAGGCACTCGGCGCGACGACAATGAAAATCCGTCAACAGTTTATTGTGGAGGCCATCGTTGTGTGCATGATGGGAGGGATTGTAGGTGTTGTCCTGGGTGTGGTCCTTGGCAACCTTCTCTCGAAACTGATGAACATGGCCTTTGTTGTTCCGGTACTGTGGATTTTTGTAGGCATGGTCGTGTGCGTACTGGTTGGTTTGTTCTCGGGCTACTACCCGGCCAACAAGGCGGCTAAGTTGGACCCGATCGAATCACTGCGGTTCGAGTAGCCGGTTCCTGATACACTTAAGCTATTTTGACAGCGCTTTCAGGAGCGCCTATCTTTGCTTTTCTTGCGTATGTCAGCAAGTTATGAAGCGCGCTGTAGTTACCTTCTTATGGATTACCCTGATTCTTCCTGCTTTGATTCAGTGTGAGGAGGCCACATTTTTCCACCCTGAGGCCGTTTATGTTGTTGGACTAGGTTTAACCAAGTACAAGTGCGGCGGAGCCATTTGGAAAAACCAGGACTCACCATCGTTCACCGATTTAGAGCATTGTGGCAATCTTGCTGACTTTGACTTGACTGGTGGGTATGGCGTGACCACCTCCAATGGAGTTGTGCTTGTAGCTGGCCAATGTCTTGGCGGTCCTGACATCATTAAGATGCCATATCCCGCGCTGTGGCGTGACGGCGCTAAGGAATTTCTCCCAAGATGGGACTCTGTTGCGAGCGCTGCGAGGGGCTTTACGACCTTCAGCTATGCGAGAGACATATCGGTATCGGGCACAGATATCTTCATCGCCGGTACTGTTTACACTCCTGACATCAACGGCACGTATGTTGCGCTCCCGGTATTGTGGAAGAATGGCAACCCGGATACATTGAAGCGAATTTGGTCCCAACCGACCGAATTTTCAACCCACTTCGACGCTGTTGCAGTGTATAGCGATGGTGGAAATGTGGTAGTTGCAGGAATAAGGCGGTCAAACGTGTTCACCGCAAGCAGGACTGTTTATTGGCTTAACAATGAGCCAGTACTTACTGATAGCATTGAAGGGTATCCCTACAGCACACCCTATGATGTGACCATGCTCGGTAAGGACGTGTATGTAGTGGGTATGATTCATCACTGGGCTTACTATAATCACGCACCGCGTATGGCGGCGATGTGGAAGAACGGAGAACTCCACATACTGGCGGCTGATGGAGTTGCGCAAGGCATTGCGGTCCAGGGAAATGATATCTATGTTGTTGGTTCTATCGGAGGGCGCCCTGTCTATTGGCTGAATGGGGTGGTGCACGAACTTCCTTGGCCGGATGGACTTTCAGGATCAGCAGTAGCAATTTTCATCAGGAATGGAGATATTTTTATTGCGGGCAACTCGTATGACACTAACAATCTATACGGAGGTTACTGGCGGAACGGGCTCTTCTACAAGTTGTCAGATACCTTCATGGTGCGTGACATTGTGGCGAAATCTTATTGAGTGAGGAGGGAAGGCCTTCGGTGATCCCTTGAAGGGAGGGCTTCAACAATTCCATGCTCGTTCGCTTCGCTCACTTCCAACATTGATTTCCTCCGCTTATGCCAAGAAGCTTGGCAACGCTGCGAAAAATCAATGTTGTCCGGCTGCCGCCGGAGCCTGGAATTGTTGGCGGAGAGGGAGGGATTCGAACCCTCGATACCCTTGCGAGTATAGCGGTTTTCGAGACCGCCCCGTTCGGCCACTCTGGCACCTCTCCGGGGCCGCAAAGAAAAGAAAAAAATCCCTGCTGTACGCTGCCGGTTCAGACCTTGGTATGGTAAAGTGATTTATTACATTCGTCAGGACTAAAACCTGACCTATGGATCGCAGACTATTTCTTCAACGCTCCGGGGTGGCCGTCGGCGCCGCCGTGGTACTCTCCAATTGCAGCGCTCCGGCTACTCCTCCAGAAACCGCAGCAGCTCCCAAGATCGGGTACGACACCTGGGAGAAAATCAGGAACCAGTTTTTGCTCTCCCGCGACAAGGTGCACATGACGCAGATGCTGCTGGCCTCTCACCCGAAGCCGGTGCGCGACGCCATCGAGATGTACCGTAACGAACTCGACAAGAACCCGGTGGAGTACTGGGAGGCAAAATTTATCGGTATCGAAGGTGAGCTTCGTACCAAGGCCGCTGAATATATGGGTTGCGACCCGGATGAAGTCGCTATGACAGATTCCACCACCATGGGACTTGCCATTTTGTACAATGGATTGCAGCTCAAGGCTGGCGACGAAATCTTGACTACCACGCACGATCACTATTCAACAGAGAAATCACTTGAGAATGCATGCGCCAAGACGGGTGCCACGCTCAAACGGGTTGATCTTTATACAAATCCCCGTGAAGCGAGTATCGATGCAATGGTCGGTGCTTTGCAGAAGGCTGTAACCACAAAGACGCGGGTTGTCGCAATCACCTACGTGCACTCAGTAACGGGAGTGAAGACCCCTATTAAAGAAATAGGCGCCATGATTGCTGAGTTGAACCAAAAGCGCGACGCCGCAAAACGCATCTACTACTGCGTCGACGGCGTTCATGGTTTTGGCATCGAGAACATCTCCATGCGCGATATGGAGATCGACTTCTTTGCAGCGGGTACCCATAAATGGATCTTCGGCCCTCGGGGTACCGGAGTTCTCTACGCACGTAAATCGGCCTGGGATATGATTAAGCCAATTATCCCATCCTTTGAATTTGCTTCATATGCAGCCTGGCTCGACTTGGCCGATCCCAAAACCCTCACCTATGGGATGATCCAGTCACCAGGAGGTTTTCACTCCTTCGAGCACCGTTGGGCACTTCCTGCTGCTTTTGACTTCCAGCTTAACATCGGGAAGGCCCGGGTGGAGGAGCGATCGCATCAACTCAGCACCCGCCTAAAAGAAGGCCTTTCAAAGATTGGGCACATTAAACTCAAGACACCCACCGATCCCGCTATATCGGCGGGGATCAATTGCTTTGAAGTGGATGGAATGGCCCCGGATGTTACAGTTAAGAAGCTGCTGGAAAAAGGAATCATAGCCAGCACGACGCCGTACAAGACGGTCTATGCCCGGCTTACTCCGTCCATCGTCAACTCTGAGGAAGAGGTTGATCGCGTCCTGGCAACTCTCGAACAAATCCGGCAAGCTAGTTGATAGCATATCCCCATGACACGACTGATAGCACTGATCCTCCTCACAAGCACCATGAGCCTGTCAGCACAAAACAAACCGGCGACCAGTTTCCTGGCGCTCGGCGACTCCTACACCATTGGCGAGAGCGTTCCCGAAAACGAGCGCTGGCCCGTCCAGCTGTCGCGTGTGCTGAACGAGCGCGGACAAAATGTGGCTGACCCGCGGATCATTGCCACCACCGGCTGGCGCACGGATCAACTGAAGAAGGCTGTTCTCGATGCAAACCTCAAGAATGACTGGGGCATGGTGTCTCTCCTGATAGGAGTGAACAATTACTACCAAAAAAAGACTGCCGAGAGCTACGCACCGGAATTCGAAGAGTTGTTGAAGATGGCCGTAGAACTGGCTGGAGGAAAGAAGGAAAACGTATTCGTTGTCTCAATTCCCGATTATGGATTTACTCCCTTCGGAAAGCCGAAGCAGGAGGAAATCACGAAGGGAATTGATGCCTTCAATGCAGTGAATCGGGACATTACCAGGAAGATGGGAATCCGTTACGTCGAGATCACGGATCTAACGCGCGAGGGACTGGCCAAGCCGGAATATGTGGCCGCCGATGGACTGCACCCCTCCGGGAAGATGTACTCCCTTTGGGTCGAGCGGATATTATTGGCGATGACGCCAAGGAGGTAGACCCTTATCCTTGCCCCGGCATTAAATGCCGGGGCAAGGATAGAAGGGCCCTGTTAGTGTAGTTTAGTTCACTAGTGGCAAGAGAATCTTGGCGAGGTTCTCACCAATGATGCCGTGCCCCTCCGCCGTTGGATGAATTCCGTCTGCCTGGTTAAGCCTTTCGACACCGCCGACGCCATCGAGCAGGAACGGGATGTATAGTGTTTTATTCTTCTTCGCTAGCTCGCTGAAGATATTTTGAAATTTCTCGTCATAGTCTTTTCCCATGTTTGGAGGGACCCTCATCCCGGCGAGCACAATTTTGCAAGATGGATTCTTGGCCTTCACTTTGTCGATGATGGCCTGCAGATTCTTCTTCGTCGATTCAATAGGCAGGCCCCGGAGCCCATCATTGCCACCCAATTCAAGCACGAAAACATCTATTGACTGGCGGAGCACCCATTCGATTCGGGTGAGTCCGCCTGCGGATGTCTCCCCGCTAAGGCCGGCATTGATCACCTGCACGTCAACGCCCGATTTTGTTAATGATTTGCCAACGACAGCCGGGAACGCGTCGTCCGGATCCAGACCAAAACCTGCGGTGATGCTGTCGCCGAAAAAGAGGATCACTTTCGGTTCCGCCGGCTGAAAAATCATGGCCACCACAATAAAGACCGCTATCTTACCGACCATAGTCTATCGGGAAACGTATAGAATTCCATCTACGCAAATAACGATTTTAAAAGCCAACGGTTTACTTCCATGCCAGAAATCCTCCTCGCTGCAGAGAACCTTTCCAAAACGTATCGCTCCGGCGACCGGGACCTGGTGGTACTAGACCATGTGACGTTTGAAGCAGAGCAAGGATCGCGCCTTGCAATTATGGGCCCATCCGGCAGCGGCAAAACCACGTTGTTGGGCCTGTGCGCCGGGCTTGATGTCCCTTCGTCAGGCACCGTGTCTCTGATGGGCTTTAAGCTGAACGCCATGGGCGAAGACGACCGGGCCTTCTTGCGCAACCAATACACCGGGTTTGTATTCCAAAATTTCCAGCTATTGTCAACACTCACCGCGCTTGAAAATGTAATGGTCCCTCTTGAGTTGCGCGGTGCGAAGAATGTGGAGGTACGCGCCAAGGCATTGCTGGACAGGGTAGGCCTTGCCGACCGCCTCCATCACTACCCCACACAATTGTCAGGCGGCGAGCAGCAGCGGGTGGCAATTGCACGGGCCTTTATCACGGAACCAAAGATTCTGTTTGCAGACGAACCCACAGGAAACCTCGACGAGGAAAATGCAAAGCAGGTAGTCGATTTGCTATTTGGTATAAACGGGGAAGCCAAGACCACGCTCGTCCTCATCACCCACAATCCCGAGTTGGCCCGCCAGGCGGACCGAATCCTGGAAATGAAAGGCGGGCGCGTCGTCAGTGACAAACGCACACAAGGGGCATGATCGAGTACAGGATTTCCCTCAAGCGACCGGCAAAGCCTATTTGGCGCGACAAGTGGCTGTGGGTTATGGCTTGGCGCGATGCCCGTCACAACCTGGGCCGGCTGTTTCTCCTCGTGGCTTCTTTGATTACCGGGATTGCCGCAGTCGTATCGATTGGTTCATTGAATTTCTCTCTCCAGGAGACCCTGGACCAGAATGCGAAGGAACTCCTGGGAGCAGACCTAGTCATCAACAGCAACACGACGTTTGATGAGTCGCTATACAAGGTGCTCGACTCGTCCAAAGTGTTAATAGCTGCCGATGCTGAGATGGCATCCATGGTGATGTTCATGAACACGGGGCAGTCGCGCCTGGTTAAGCTCACGGCACTAAAAGGTGACTTCCCGTTCTATGGCAAGTTGGTGACGCAGCCCAGCGATGCTCCAATATTGATGCGTTCCGGACAGATGGCCATGTTGGATGAATCGCTGGCCCGTCAGTTCGAGATCAGTTCTGAAGATTCTCTCAAGATCGGCAACCAAATGTTTCATGTGGCGGGGGTAGTGAACAAAATCCCGGGTGGTGGAGTACTAACCTCTACGTTTGCTCCCGCGGTTTACATATCCCTGGATGCTCTCGACTCAACTGGATTGATTCAATTCGGCAGCCGCATCAACTATAGCCTGTTCGTAAAGACTTCAAGTGAAGAGGAGACAGAAGCAACGCTGAAGCGGATTGAGCCTGTGCTTAAAAAGCAAGGTTACTCCGTAGAGACCGTAGAGCGTCGTAAGCGTGGATTGGGGAGGGGACTTCAGTCGGTGTACCAGTTCTTTTCCCTGCTTGCGTTTGTGGCCTTGGTGCTTGGTTGCATCGGGGTAGCTAGTTCTGTTCATATCTACGCCCGTGAAAAGCGAGATCAGGTTGCTATGCTTCGATGCCTTGGAAGCACCGGTTGGCAGGCATTCAACATCTATTTTATCCAGGTGTTCGTGCTCGGCCTGATTGGAAGCCTGATCGGTGCGGGTCTTGGGGCCGCCATCCAGCGAGCCATCCCCGTCGTCTTCAAGAACTTCATTCCACTCGAAATTCCATTTGCCATTTCCTGGCCAGCGATTTACCAGGGACTTGCCCTGGGCGCTGTCGTGTCTGTGCTCTTCACAATCCTTCCATTGGTGGCAGTGCGATTTGTTCCACCCTTGGCAGTTTTGAGGTCAGAGTCATTGCCTGCGCGACGATTTTCGCGCATGCGCTTCGTGGCCATCGTATTGATTGTTCTGTTCCCGGTATTGGCAGCCACTGCCCAGGCGGGAAGTTGGATGGTGGGCATTGGCTTCGCGGCAGGAATGGCTGTGGCACTTGGGTGCCTCGCAGGTGTTGCCTGGGGGCTGCTTCGGTTGGTTCGAAGATTTTTTCCTCGATCGAGTTCATTTGCTTTCCGTCATGCCTTGTCCAACCTGTTCAGGCCCAACAACCAGACCCAGGTCCTGATGGTGACTATTGGCCTGGGCGGATTTATCATCGCAACACTCAACATCATACAACACAGCCTCCTTGGCCAGGTTGAGTTCACCGGATCGCAAAACGAATCGAACACGATCCTCTTCGATATTCAACCTTCCCAGCGGGACCAGGTGATTGATCTCATTAAAGAGCACAAGCTCCCGGTAAATCAAGTGGTGCCGATCATCACCTGTCGCCTCAAGGAGTTGCGAGGTCGCACCGTTGAAGCCCTTCAGCAGGACACCTCTGTACACATTCCAAAGTGGGCCCTGAGGCGGGAGTATCGCGTAACCTACCGCGACAGCCTCCACCGGTCTGAAGAATTGATCAAGGGAGACCTGCATGCCTTCAAGCCTGGTCAAAGGGATTCCGTCTTTGTAACCATATCAGAAGGAATGCAGGAAACGTTGAATTTGGAACTTGGGGATTCCCTTGTCTTCGATGTCCAGGGAGTTCCTGTTAAAGCCAGGTTGATCGGAATCCGCAAAGTCGACTGGCCCAAGGACCCGCCAAATTTCATTTTTGTTTTTCCCAATGGAGTATTGAACCAGGCGCCGCAAATTTGGGTAGCCGCCACGCGTGTAGATGATGTAGCGAATGCAAACCGCTTCCAGCAGCGTCTCGTCATGGGCTTTCCCAACGTTTCGCTTATCGACTTGCGCCTGATCCTCAGCACGGTCGAAGAGTTGTTTGGAAAAGTGGGGATGGTCGTTCGTTTCCTCGCCATGTTTAGCATTATCACCGGGCTCGTTGTGCTGGCTGGTGCAGTGGTGAACAGCAAGTTCGTTCGCATCCGTGAAAACGTGCTGCTGAGGACTATCGGGGCCCGCACACGTCAGATCACGCAGATCACGCTCATCGAGTATGCTTACCTCGGCCTTTTTTCTGCGCTGACAGGAATGATACTCTCACTGGCCGGAGGTTGGGCCATGTGCAAATTCTTCTTTGAAGTCGAGTTGGGCGTGTCGTGGAGCAGCCTTGCGTTGGTTGGCGCTGGAGTCACGCTTCTCACCGTTTTTATCGGCTGGTACAACTCGCGCGAAGTCATAGGAACACCGCCCCTTCAAGTACTCCGACGGGAGTAGTTTCAAGCCTGTCGCTGAAGCGTTTCGCGTAGGTGGGTTTCAGGTTCAAGGTTTCAGGTTCAAGGTTTAACGTGGCAGATCTAACCTTAAACTTTGAACCTTAAACCTCGAACAAAAGTCAAATATACCCAACCAACCAATAGGAGATATACCCTGTCCATTCTTTGAACAAGATTTCCCACCACCGAATGGCTTCCAGCTTGGGGATAAACAGTACATCGAAGGAATATCGGCGGTAGTGGCCGTGGAAGTCGGTGGGGAAGGGGTCGCACGTCCAACCCGCCTTGCGGAAACAGGCTAAAGACCTGCGCATGTGCGACGCGGAGGTGATAAGCAGGCAATCCGACGGCCTGGCTAAAGGTTGAAGAAGCTTGGCGACGTTTACTGCCGATTCGTGGGTGTTGCGCGACTCTTTTTCTATGATAATATCCTCCCGGGCCATCCCCATCAGGACAAGGAGTTCGGCCAAGTCCTCCGCCTCGCGTATTCCTACGTCGACGATTCGACCGCTTCCGCCTGAGATGACCAGTTTTTTAATGTGGCCCAGTTTGTACAGGTACAAGGAGTGATTGATCCGGTCGGCGCCAGATGACACGTAGACGCGATCCTCAGGCCCTACTTCCGTCTGTGTGGTTCCCGTAAGGAGGATGCCATAGGCATAGGGCTGCTCAATCTTGCTAAATGGGGTTGCCTTGATCTCCCATGCATTGATTACTTCATTGACGATAAATTCGTTGGAGAAGAAGAATAGCAGAATAACGCCGGCTATCCTGAGCAGTCGTTTCAGCTTCGGTCTCTTCACCAGCCATGCCAATAAGAAAAGGAGGCAGATGATCACCAGCGGCCGAACCAGGTACCCGAGCGTTTTGGAAAGGAAGAAGAACATCTATTTCCTGAAAGAAATGCTCAGCAGTCTTCGCAGCACATCAAAGTACAATGTGATATACAAGATAATCGACATGCACCAGATTACTCCCATGTTGAAGTACACGGTATCGACCGAAGCCCGGAGGAAGTGTTTGGCAGGTAGGTAGAACTGAGCGTCGAAGTCAATGAAATGCTCCGGGTCCGGGTCTTTGTAGATAGGATAAACCTTTTGGATGAGTCGTCCCCGTGACTCGATGATTCGGACGGGCTCCTCGAGGTTCTTCACCAGGACGGCGACAGCTTCGTTTTGGTGAGCCAGGCGAAATACTTCGAATTCCTTTTCGCCACCATAGAGATCCTTCATTGCTTGCACCTTCTTGTCGCGTTGTTGTGCCGCGCTGGCCGACTCGGTTGTGTAGAATTGGCGCAACTGCATGAGGAAGTGATGGGTCTTCCGGAAGACCGCCGTATCAAACAACTCCGTGGTGAGCTGAGTGACTTCTGGAAAATTCTGCCTTCCAACCCTTTCCAGTTCGATATTCAATTCCCGTTGGAGGAGTTCCAGGCTTTCGGCCACCTTTGTGCTCTCCTCCGGCTTTCCAGCCTGCAGGTGGGCGTATTCCAGCTTCGATTGAAGCGTGGGGAGGTAGTAGATGTTTTTAAAATCAGATTCGGCAATGATTTTTTCCTGGAAATAGAACTCACGTTCGAATCGATTGTCTTTGAACTGTGAGACCATCGCGGCCTCGAAGGCCCACCTGGATGCCATGAAGTCGCCGACCAGCGGCACAGTCTCTTGGTTGCCAATCACCGGGTTGAGTTTGTCGAACTTCACCACGACGCCGCTGAGAATAAGTTGTGGAATCAACAGAATTGGAATGAGAATGTAGATGGTAACAGCAGAGTTGAAGGCAGAAGAGATGTTCAGCCCCACCATATTTGCAAAGCAGGAGGTGGTAAAGAGGATTGCCCAGTGTGTAAGCAGCAACCCCTCAATGTGCAACACGGCGTGACCGATAACCACGAAGAGAAATGTCTGGATGGCAGACAAGGTGAAGAGAATCGCCAATTTGCTGGTGAGATAGCTCCCGCGGCTCAGGTGCAGAAAGGCTTCTCGTTTCAGAATTTTACGGTCCCGGATGATCTCTTCGGCACTCACCGTGAGGCCCATGAAGAGTGCCACAATCACACTCATGAAAAGGTAGGCCGGCACGTTTACGTTTCTCATCAGGGCGTAGCCTGTTTGTGCCGGGTCGTCCGCGTTGTAGTAATAGGTGATGAAGGCAAGGATCAACGCCAGCAGCGGCGCCTCCAGGAGGTTTATGGCCAGGTATTGGCGGTTGCCTAGTTTGGACAACAAGTCGCGAAGGCCGAAAAGTCTCATCTGGTTTACCCAGTTGGGCCGGTGCAGGCTGGAGACTGGCTTTTCGGAAGAAGAGCTAAACGAAGAGGCTTTCAGTCTTGCCTGGTAGAAACCGTTCCATTGCTCTGGGGAAATCTTGCGTTCGTTGGTGAAGTTCCCAAACTCATCAAGCACTTTGGTTTCGATGATGTTGAAGATCTGCTCCGGGTTTACGTTGCCGCATTCAGGACACTCGCCCTGGTCACTATTGATGAGGTTGATGTTCTGTTTGAAGAAGGTGATAGCATCGACGGGATTGCCGTAGTAGATCTGGTATCCACCGGTATCGAGTATGACCAAGCGGTCGAACATCTTGAAGATGTCGGAACTTGGCTGGTGTATGACGGCGAAAACAAGTTTCCCCTTGAGCGCGAGTTCCTTGAGGAGTTCGATAATATTCTCTGAGTCGCGCGACGAGAGCCCGGAGGTGGGCTCATCTAGAAAAAGCACAGAAGGTTCGCGGAGCAGCTCTAGTCCGATGTTGAGGCGCTTGCGCTGCCCGCCGCTGATGGTTTTTCGAAGCGGTGAGCCGACTTTCAGATCCTTTATTTCGGAAAGGCCGAGGTCGCTGATAGTTTTCAGTACCAGTTGAGTGAGCTCAGTTTCACTCAGGTTGTCGAAACAGAGCTTACCTGCGAAGTAGAGATTCTGATACACCGTGAGGTCCTCCATGAGGAGGTCGTCCTGGGAGACGAAGCCGAAAACACCCTCGACTTGTCCGGGGTTCGAGTGTATGTCGATGCCATTGAGCAATACCTGGCCCGATGAAGGGCGCTCGGTTCCATTCAGAACGTGCAGCAGTGTTGACTTCCCTGCTCCGCTGGCGCCCATCAGGGCAATGAGGTTGCCGGATTCTTCGGCCAATGAAACTTCACGGAGTCCGAGCCTGCCATTCTTGAATTGGTAAGAAATATTTCTTGCCTCGAATGTCGTGCGTGCCGTGCTTCCCGGTTTCTTGAACTGACCAAGGATTTCCCCGAAATAGACGGGCTCCAATCCTTCCCAGCGCAGGTTGCTTCCTTCCCATCGAATGCTGCTGCCCCGCGCCAGTGGACTGATGTTCGTAGACCGCTGCGGCACACCATTGAGATAGACGTCCTCGTTTCCGATGTACTTGAAGAAGTAGAGGTCGCCGGCGGTAAGGTGTAAAATGGCAATGAGTCCCTGTAGCTTTTCACGATAGATATGCTTGCAGCGGCCTGGCCTGTCTTTCACCGAGTCGATGAGCAGGATTGTCTCGGAATCGAACTCGTGGCGAACCTGCCCGAGGATGAAGTGGGTAATAAGATCTATCTCCTCATTTCCGACGTTGAGCGCATTGCCAATCGTTTGAACGTAACGTCGCTCTTGTTCGGTGATCACTCCGTCGGCAAGGACGACACTCATCAACTCAAGGAGGATGACGGCCTTCTGTTTTTGTGTGACTTCCAGGTTAATTTCCTCGCAGAGTGACTGGACGTGTTTTGCGGGTTCTGCTCCGAGATCTTTGGAATAGGCGTCGAAGAAAGCCATATGCTCCATCACCGACTTCCTGCCCAGGTGATCGGTAAGGAAGGCAAGGATGTGATCTCGCTCCTGTTGAGTCACATCGCCGTCTTTGGCAACGATGGCGAAGAGGCGCAGGATCGCTTTGAGTACCGGTTCACTCATGAGCAGGGGTAGGTTTAGCGAGAACTCAAATCAGGTCAAGCAACTAAAATAAAAAAGGGATTGGTCATTCCCAATCCCTTTCATCCCTGCCGCCGTAGCTTAAGCGAAGGCGGGGATGCTGGAGGTGTTACTTCACAATGTCAGCCCGAACCTTCTCGATGGTCTTCGTTACGCCAGCAAGTGTCTGATCGTTGTAGGTGAGTTTGGAATCACCTTTGGCAATCTGATCGCGGAGGGGAGCCAGTTGGTCGTAAGCAGCCTGGAGTTCAGCAAAATCCTTGATCAGTTGCGTAACTGATTCCGATTGATCCACTTTGGTGAGCATGCTGCTCACTTCGGCTACCGCCTTGTGCTGTTTCATCACAACGCCGATCAGGGTGGTGAGAACCTGCATGCCTTCCCCGGTCTTCGATTGAGTTTTCACAATCCCGGTGGCCAGGTAGAGGCTCTCCACAAAGCTGCCAGTGATGATCAGGGCGCCGATCTTACTGTTATGACCCTGGTTCATATAAGTAGAGGCTCTGTCTACAGCCTGGTCAAGTGCGTTGGTCAAGGAGTCCTTGTTCCCAATGCTGGACTCAACCTTCTTTACCATTTCAGGATCGAATCCCTGGATAATGCCCAGTTCATCGGCGATGCGCCGGCACGAACTGAAGTAGTCGATTGATTCCTGTGTCTTGTCGTAGGAGGCCAGGTAGCCCATATCAGCTGCGTATACGCCCAGGTTGAGAGCGGCCTTGTCAGGCTGCGCCAGGTACGCGTCTACATTTTGCCGGGTATTGATTAAAGTCTGATTGTAGTCAGCGCCGGAACCCATCACCAGGTAGGGTATCTCAGAGGGACGGGGGAAGTCCTTGGAAACTAAATGCGTGATGGTCGACTCGAGTGTTTCCGCCGGAGGCAATTGCGTTTCAGTCTTAGGCTGACCGCCGCAAGAGAACAGGAAGAGCGCGATCACAACGAAGATTACCAGCGAGTGAAGTTTCATTTTCATAGAAAAGGATTTTGTTGGCTTAGGTTTATGCCCTTGTCAGGAAGAAGCGCTGGTCGCTTTGCCTGCAAAAGCCTCCAAGTTTAGCACATTTTTCGTAATCCGAGGCCCGCGAGTCGTCGATATTTTGCCCGGGTGGGGTAGAAGGCGACCAAGGGTTAGGCTGGCCGCGCCAATGCGACGAATAGACGCTCAACCATCCCCGGTTATTGACAGAATTCCGTAAACTTGCGTTCGTTTTAGGGCCCTTAGCTCAGTCGGTTAGAGCAGCAGACTCATAATCTGCGGGTGGTTGGTTCGATCCCAACAGGGCCCACGGGGTGAGGTGGTCGATGGAGGGATTCACAGCGCCGGACATAAACTGACTTTTTGAACCGGGCATGGACATTACTCCGCGGCGTCTCGCACTACACTTAGGTCTCTTTCTCCTAACCTTCGTCACCACGACCCTCGCGGGCAGCGAATGGGTACACGGCGCGTCGGTCTGGTCAGGTTCATATACCTGGCAGGACTTCCTGGCCGGGGTGCCGTACTCGGCGTCCTTTCTTTTCATTCTGTCCGTTCACGAGTTTGGTCACTATTTCACTGCGGTATACCACCGGGTTAAGGTATCGCTGCCCTACTACATCCCGCTTCCCCCTCTGCTCTTCATGATTGGAACATTGGGGGCGCTCATCCGACTTCGCAGCCGGGTACCAAGCAAGCAGCAGACCTTCGACATTGGCATCGCCGGCCCGCTTGCCGGGCTTGCCGCAGCCCTCGTCATACTTTGGTATGGCTTTGCCACCTTGCCGCCACCAGAGTACATATTTCAGTTTCACCCGGAGTACGAGCAGTTTGGACTAGACTATGCCAACCATGTTTACTCCTCAGAGTATATGGCCAAGGGCACAGTGGATGTGTATGTCGGCAAGAACATTCTTTATTACCTGTTTGAGAGATTTGTCGGCGACCCGGCGCGCGTTCCCAATGTGCACGAAATCATGCACTACCCATACCTCCTTGCCGGATTTCTGGCGCTGATTATCACCAGTATCAACCTGCTTCCGCTGGGTCAACTGGACGGAGGTCATGTCCTCTACGGACTCCTGGGTTTCAAGCGGCACCGACAGGTAGCACGGGTGGTGTTCATTGTGTTTATTTTTTATGCAGGGTTGGGCTTCGTCAAACTCATCGGCCCTGACTCTGATCCACTATGGTACGGCATTCTCTACCTCGGCTTTCTTTATGTATCCCTGATGGGATTGCGATTTTCTCCTCAGGATACCCTGTTGGTGGCAATCTCGATTCTGGCAGGACAGGCCGCGCTCAATTGGTGGTTACCAACGGCAGTCGGCTACCAAGGTTGGTTGCTTTTTATTTTCATCATCGGACGATTTGTGGGCGTCGAGCACCCGCCGAACGAGATTGAGGAGCCACTGAGTGAAGGCCGTCGATGGCTGGGCTGGTTCGCGCTGCTGGTGTTCGTGCTCACATTCACACCGGCACCATTAGATATTAAGATGTACCCGCCAGATGGTCCGCAGCAAGAAAAGCCCGTCCAGCAAACTTCTTTAAGGGCGAACGAGGAGTTTTTGAGTGTACACTTGCCCGGCGACAGAAAAACGCACTATGACAACTCCGGTTGTATTGACGAGCGTAACCGTAGTATCGATTCCGTTTGTTTCCCATCGGGTTTCGACAGGCCTGCCCATCAGGTCAAAGGCCTCAACCCTGTCGGCCGCACCACGGAAATTGCAGACCCCGTGTGAGGGATTCGGAAAGAGAACAGGTGCTGGCAAGCCCTTCTCCAGGCCAGTGATCACCGTACCTTGGCCGTCGCCAAACCCAGGCCTTACCATGATGCTGCCGTGAACCAGCGTGTTCTGTGTCCAGTCACCGTTGACGCTGTAATAGATCCTGTCTCCGTTGTCTGTGTTTTTGTCGAGACCCACGGGTATTGAGGCGTTGGTAATCTGTTTCCAGCCCACATAAAAAGAACCGAACACCACCACGGGCCGCGTAAGCTGATAGCGCACAAACTTATTTTGAGTTCGTCTTTCCACAACGATGATCTGTTCAAGCAATGGGGCGGCGTTGACATCGGCAAGGATGGATCTTATCTGCAGCAGGAGGGACTGGTTAGTGTTGTCCCCGAATTCCGGAAAATAGATGTCCACATAGGTCAGCGTGTCGGGATTCAGAGACTTAAGGTTATACAAGCAGGCGATGTATGATCCTGCCTGGTTCAAGCCCGCACCATATTCAGCCACCCCGTCGTCGTAGGCATAATACGTACCGAGTGTAAAATCCACGGCAAGGCTGTCGTTGTATCTAAAATCTATGGGAGTGAACAGCGCAGAGTCGTAATCACCGGTTTGCGAGAAGGGAATGTTGTCCTTGGTAGACATGCCGTACTTCAGGCGAACGTGAATGGAGTCGGCCGCTTGATCAAACTCAATGGAATCAGGGAGCGTGTTCAAGGTCACGGTTAGGTATTGTAATCCGGGGAGATCCGCACCGGGGAATTGTGCGGAGTCGAGTTCAACTAGTTTGGGGGTTGTCGTTCCGCTTACTCGTGAGTGGATTTCGACCGAGGTAGTATAGTTGATTGGCTGAATGTGGGGGATGCCGCCAGGCAAATCCACCAACTTGAGATTGTAAAGCTCCACCGTGGGGTGAACGAGGTTTGCAGATACATTTTCCAGGAAGTGAGCGACCGGCATCGCGAAATAGTCCCTGAGAAGGGATGTCATGGGAGAGGAGATTGTCCGGTCTGGATAATATAGATCGGACGGTGAGCGGTACTTGTTGATGTAGATGTAGTCGAGGTTCCAGGTATCGTATGGGCCTGAGAGCCGGGCGAGGTTAAAGAACCGGAACTGAAATCCATCATAGTAGTACTTCGGGTCGGCGATGGGGAGTATCACCTGCTGAAACACATCGGTGGGGATTGAATTGTCAGGATCCAGGGTGTAAACGTTTTCCCAGGTACCATCTTGAGCTCTGAAAGCAAGGATGAACTGGTCACCGGGATCTGGCGGTTCACCGCGACCTTTTAGTTGATAATAAAAACTGAAATACACTGACAACCTGTCGGCCGGGTTGATGAGGTCCATTCTGATGGGTTGTGAAGTCAACCGGTCAGCAAATCCTTTGGCAAGAACGTCGTTGATATTGTAAGGCTTTCCCAGGGAATCGGCTCCATCGAACGTGACCACGTTCCTGGAAGGTGGGCGAATTCCCGTGCCGTTGTTCAAATTCACGGAGCCCCCATAGAGCCACAATGTGTCGCGCAGGGTGGTATCGGAGGCAGCAAAGTCGTCCCAGAAGGGGATGAACGTCGCGTCGACAGCCATGGTGCGAGATGCCGCTTTACCCTTGGGCTTGTATGAAGACGAGGGTAAAGGAAATTCGACCAACTGCGAATATGCAGTCACGGCAAGGAGAAGACATCCTACGGTAACAGCCGGGCGGATCACGCAGACTTTTTCAGTTATCCTCTGGTTCCTTGAATTGGTAACCCTTGGGCCCAATCCACAAATCGATGGGGTCACCGATGCTCACCGAATCGCCGGGCTCGGGCAATTGTTTGATAACGAAGGAAATGATGCCAGTGGTATCCACATCGTCGGGTATTTGAACAGACCCCAGGTGCAGGCTAAGGTTGGCCAGGCGCAGCAGCGCATTCTCGTAGGTCACTCCCTTCAGGTTTGCCATGACAAAATCCCGCGGGCCGGCGCCATCGCCAACCACCAAATCAATTGTCGACCCTTTAGGAATCCTTGTTCCGGGGGCGATGGGACGACCATTGAATCGGACTTCCATCACGAGGTGTCGGTTCGGACTCCGGCGGTAGGTAATGCTCCCTCGACGGAGTTCGGCGCTCTTCAATACAACCTCGGCATTCTCCAGCGAGCCGGCACCTTCGCCAAACAAGTTCGGCAACGGCAGGGTGGGAGGCGAACTGCGGTTGATGGTCAGGTAAACCCTTCTGTTTTCCTTTACATAGTGCCCGGCCTTGGGTACCTGGGCGAGCACGGTCAATGGACGCAGGGCTTCGGAGTAGGAAGAGTCGCTCACCTCGTAGCGGAGGTTGAGAGAAGTCAGCGCCTTGTCAATCTCGTAAATGTCCATCCCCGTAAGGTCAGGCACCTGGACAGCCTCGCCATGGTTCGTCGTCCCGGGCAAGAAGATATAGAAGTACGACACAGCGACGATCATGAAAATTGTGATCGCAATGCCGGCGTTGGCCAGCATGGCACCCAGCGTTCCCGATCGCAAAAAGTTGATGATGGCGCGGAATTTCATCAGTAGATCAGGGATGAATCAAAACTGCGCTCGACCCGATTCGTTGCCAGGTGGCGTTTTTGGGCCAGCGTAATCAACCGTGTGATCAATTCGGTAAAAGAAATCCCGCGCTCCTTCCACATCATCGGATACATGCTTGAGTTCGTGAATCCGGGAATCGTATTGATTTCGTTGATGTAGATGCGTCCCTCGTCGGTAAGAAACAAATCAACGCGTGCGTAGTCTTCACAATGGAGTGCTTTGAAGGCGCGCACGGAGAGTTCACGGATCTGCTCTGAAACACCTC
Source organism: uncultured Ohtaekwangia sp. (assembly GCA_964549855.1). Taxonomy (GTDB): domain Bacteria; phylum Bacteroidota; class Bacteroidia; order Cytophagales; family Cyclobacteriaceae; genus ELB16-189. The sequence continues at coordinate 32,316 of CAZJWV010000011.1, forward strand.
CGTTCAATTTGGCGGGTACCTCTATGGAAACAGCTTTGCTGTCGACGTATTTGGCGTCGAAGGTATAGAACGCGTACTTTTTGCTTACAATGATCTCTCCGGGGAGTGAAGCCTTGGGTGGGTCGTTGCCAAGCACTGCGCACTCGATCTCTCTACCCTTGATGTATCGTTCAAAGAGCATCTCGCTGTCGTAGCGAAAGGCTTCGCGGACGGCCTTGGTGAAATCACCTTTAGCAGTCACCCGGGTTACGCCCACAGAGGATCCCAGGCTCGCAGACTTCACCATGAATGGAAGGCCCAGTTTTTCGCTTACTTCGGCAAAGTCAGGCTGATGCGGGTCGTTCACATTGACCGGAATAAAATCGGATACCGGTATGCCTGCCTCTCTCATCAATCGCTTGGCAACAATTTTGTTCATGGAGAGTGCCGAGCCAAGCACATTTGTTCCCACCATGGGAAGGGAAAGGCTTTTTAACAATCCCTGGACGCTGCCGTCTTCACCATCGGTTCCGTGAAGCACCGGAAAGACAATGTCTGCCTTGATTTTTTTCGTTCCATCCGATACCCACGGATGGCGGGGGTCCAGGTTGAGGGTGAGGCGTTTGCCAGTACGGATATTGCGGGTCACACCGGCGGTCAGGTGCCAGGTACCTTGCTGCGTGATGCCGATGGGGACAACAGTGAACCGGCTGCGATCAATATACTCGGCGATGTTCCTTGCAGAATTAACAGACACACCATGCTCCACCGAGCGTCCGCCATACAGGATGGCCACCTTCGTTTTCTTCATTCGGCTAAATGTCCAAAGATAGGAAATCCGGGTAATGGGTCAGTTTCTCGCTCAGTCTGACTCCCTAATGGCCGATGAATACTTTAGTTACGGCAGGACGGTTGTCGATGGTCATCCGGAACAGGTATAAACCGGATGCTTGCCCACCCAAGTCAAAGTAGTAGGTCTGGTTAAGCGTGTCAGGCAACTGGTATTCGCCAACCACATTGCCCTGGAGGCCTACAATTTGAAGTTGCACATCCTGCCGCAAGTCGAGGTGGAAAGTGAGCGCGATATCTGATTGAGAGTTTTGAGTTGAATAGTAGAGCTGGTAGGGGACGGTGGTCAATGGCGGATTGGGATTGTCGCCCTCGAACAATTCGATGTTATCGATGTATAGGTTGTTGCCATTGTCGTTCATCGCTACAAATGCCAGCCTCACATTCTTGAGCCCTGAGAGCGAGGTGAGGTCCACGTATTCCCTGCGCCAATCATCGTTCGTGCCGGGTAACCATTCCATCGACGAACTTCCTGATGAGAAAGTGCTGGCAGCACGATCGAATAGTACGTGGTCATAGGTGACACCGCAGTCTGTTGAAGCAATTATTTGCAGTCGGTCATCTGCCGGCACATTCTGTGCGTAGCTCACATCGAAGAAGAGACTGAACGGGCCTAGGCGGAGGTCAAGGTTAGGACTCACTAACCAGGATTCTTCCCCGATCAATGGATTACTGAAAGACCTGTACGCAATGGACTGATTCTTGTTGGTTGTCACCGCCTCCCAATCCTGGGCGTCAGAGGGGCTGGCTACACGCCAGGAAGTCTCGTTGGGATTGTCAAACGTTTTACGTAACGGTCCCTTATCTACAAGTTGATCTACGACCGAGTTAAACACAATCACATTGTTCCCCGGTATGTCAGGGATTCCATTAGGTAGTGAGAGGGTGATGCTGACTTCATTCACACCCGGATTAAGGCTCACGGGCAGAAGGGAGAATTCCTGTGTGCTGCCAACGTCAATGAGGAGAGAGGAAAATGTTTGGATTTGCGGAACCCCGTTGTTTACGGCGTAAGTGGCTGTGAAGCTGTTCACCGTCGATGTGCCAAGGTTTCTTACATTGAACTTGAACGCCGGTGTTGGAAGGCAATGGACGATACCTGGACTGACTACGCCCTCTAAGGAAATGTCTGAAATCTCGTCTTCCGATATCACCACATTGTCCAGGTACAGGTTGTTTCCGTATCCGTTGTGGGCCACAAACACCAGTTGCCAGGGTTGAGCGGTGTCGAGGCCGGACAGAGACAGCACTTCCGACTTTCTCCACTGGGTAACATTGGTCGGCATGAAGGGAGTTGTGCGGGGGGTGGTAGTCGCGAGAAGTGCGTCTGTTTTGTCATATAATAGAATCCAACCATCAGGGTCACATCCATAAAGTGCATACACCTTAAGGCCGTCGCCGCTTTCACCCGTGTACTGCGCGTAGGCCACATCAAATCGCAACTGGGCATTGGCCGGGTTCGAAAGCACGAAGGAGGGTGTGTAGAGCCAATCTAACACTCCCTCATTTTCATAATTGAAGAAGTCTAACTTCATCGCCTTGTTCGAGGGAGAATCGTCAGGTGCAGTAACAAGGGACCATGTGGTCTGATTGTCGGGGTTGGAAATGGTCCAGGTGGGCGGCAAAGATGAAAACGATTCTGAGATGGGAAGACTGACAGAAGGTGGGATGAACACGGATCGTGATTCAAAGTTATTGGTGCTATTCCCGTCCGCGCCGCCATTGACCGTGATGATTTCAAATTCAAGAAGGGCGGAACTGGGTAAAACAATCGGATCAAATGCAACGCCATCGAAATCAAGTGGGGCAAGGGTACTGGGGAGCGCTTTGGTCTGGACAGGAGTACCATTGATGGAAAACTCCACCTGCGCCGAAGTGATGGGATTGGTTCCATAGTTTTTTACGGCCACTTGAGGTGTTATGCTTGGATAGCAGGACGCTGCCGGAGGCCACACAATCTGGAAAATGCCGAGGTCGTTGGCCACTGGGATTGGGGCGGTAGCACCTAACGAAGTAAGCAAACTCAGCCTGCGTGGGCTCGAGGTGAGCACGGCGATCATTCGTGCGGCCTGGTTCACGGTGAACAAATTCATGCACTGATCATCGGTGTAGTCCATGTAGTTCATGAACATCTTGTTTTGAGAACATGAAACCTGGGGATGGCCAGGGCAGAATGCGGTGGGACCGTTCTGTGGCGGCGTGTCGGGAACAAAATCGTTGTCACCGCAGCCGGCGACGTCTCCCCAGATATGGCGAAGTCCCAGGAAGTGGCCAATCTCATGCGTGGCGGTTCTACCCTTGTTAAACCTGGTCTGAAGGGGGAACGCGCCGTCATCGTCGGAGCCGAATGCACTAAAGTCGATGACCACCCCGTCAGTCAGGCGATCTTCGGAGGCGTTCTCCAACCCAGCGATTGGCGATACCGGGAATTGGGCATATCCAATATCGTCGGTGCCGAACTGGACGACCCAGATATTAAGGTATTCCTCTGCGGGCCAGTAGCTCAAGGCCTTTAGTTCGGATTGGTCATCGAGTGTCCAGTTGGGCTTGGGTCCACCCACCCTGACGATCCCGTTTGACGGAAGACCTTCCGGGTCGCGTGCGGCGAGTACAAATTGAATATCAATGCTCCCGGCGACGGGACCAAATTCGGGCGGCGTATTGCCGACGTCGGTATTCAGCCTGTTGAAGTCCTTATTCAATACGCTGATTTGAGAGAATATTTGCGAGTCACTGATGTTTGTAACATCGCCAACCCCATTGTGGATGACATGGACCACCACGGGGATGGTGTAGGTAGAGGTGATGGAGGGGAGCGACCCGGACTGCCCAGCCAGTCGGCTTTGCATCCACGCCTCAAATTGGGCGGTCGTTTCTTTTCTTGGGTTACGCGATTGTCGGAGGAGTTCGTTGCGCGCAAAGGAGCAGCGTTCGCCGACCTGTGCCTGCACCGCGTCAGGAATCACCAGGATGAGTAAGATACACCAGCCAGCCTTGAATCTATGGATCATGCCCGGGTCTCGATCTGTACTTGGATGCCTGTACGGCTGAAAGGGTTTAACGGCATCCCTGACTTATTCGTATTAATTCAAGGTGAACTTCCCTTGTAACCGGGCTAGACCACGGCCAGATTCACCACTTCGATACCCTGTACTTCCGGAACGGATCTTCGGATGGCTTCTTCAACCCCGGCCCTGAAGGTCATGCTTGACATGGGGCAGTTGCCGCAGTTACCGACGAACTCCAGCCGAAGCAAACCGTTTTGGGTAAGTTCGAGTACACGAACGTTGCCTCCATCGGCTTCGAGGTAAGGCCTGATATTGTTGAGGGCTTCCTCTACACGAAGAAGCACATTGTCGGTTGAAAGATCGGGAGTCGGGGTCATGAGATCACGTCCACTTTCCGGGTACTCGCAAAGGTAGCATTTCGTATGGCAATCTCCCTCGCCAGCGTTTCGGCCAGTGTGGAAAATGCGGCAGCAGTGGGTCCTTCTTTCATTACGGCGGGGAGGCCGCTGTCGCCACTCTCACGGATGGCTTGCACGAGCGGGATTTGCCCCAGGAAAGGAACCTTAAATCGTTCGGCAAGGTTCCTGCCGCCATCCTGTCCGAAGATATAATACCGATTCTCGGGGAGTTCAGCGGGCGTGAAGTAGGCCATGTTCTCCACCACCCCCAACACGGGAACGTTGATTTGTGGCTGTTGGAACATTACCAGACCTTTGGTCGCATCTGCCAACGCAACCTTCTGCGGCGTGGTGACGATAACTGCGCCAGTCACCGGCACGGTTTGTACCAGGGTCAGGTGGATGTCGCTGGTTCCTGGCGGCAGATCTATGAACAAATAGTCGAGATCACCCCACAGGGCATCAGAAATAAATTGCTTGAGTGCTGAACTTGCCATGGGACCACGCCAGACCACCGCACTCTCCGGCGGGGCGAGGAAACCGATGGACATCAGCTTGACGCCGTGGTGCTCAAGCGGGATAATTACATTTTTTCCATTGATAACTTTTACCTCCGGTTGTTCACGCTCACAGTTGAACATGGTGGGAATGGACGGCCCGTAGATATCAGCGTCAATGAGTCCCACCTTAGCTCCTCGCTGGGCCAGGGCCACTGCAAGGTTCGTGGTGACCGTGCTCTTTCCCACACCGCCCTTACCGGAGGCAATAGCAATAATATTCTTCACGCCCTGGAGCAGGGCCGCCTGGTCGCGGACCGTGGTTACCGAGGAAGTCATGGTAATGTTAACCTTGGCGGAGGGGTCAACTGCCAAAATAGCCTTCTCGCAGTCCCGGCGTATGGTTTCCTTTAAAGGGCAGGCCGGCGTAGTCAGCACCACGGTAAAACCCACCGTGTCTCCCTTTACCGAGACGTCACGGATCATGTTCAAGGTCACCAGGTCTCTTTTGAGATCGGGGTCATTCACGGTACCCAGTGCTTTCAGGACGTCATCGGTGGTCATGCGGAACCTTTAAGAGGGCGAATTTAGGCACCCCCTGACCCCCCTGCAATGACTCCCTGAATAACTATCTTTGATCCCCTAAAGTTAGTTTCACTTCCCAACCCCTTGATCAGCCGGGAGACCATTGATGAGGTTAAAAGCCGGGTCGACATTGTCGATGTGATCAGCGACTTTATCTCGCTGAAACGATCGGGTCAAAACTACAAGGCGCTAAGTCCTTTCAACAACGAAAAGACGCCATCGTTCTTTGTGGTGCCCGCGAAGGGAATCTTCAAGGACTTCAGCAGCGGCAAAGGCGGTGATGCCATCACCTTCGTAATGGAACACGAGGGATTGAGTTACCTCGAGGCCATCCGGTGGCTGGCAAAGAAGTATGGCGTAGAGATCAAGGAGGATGCAAGCACGGCAGAAGCCAGGGAGCAGCAAAGCGAGAGGGATGGACTCTATATCCTCCTGAATTTTGCCAAGGAATTTTATACGCGCAACCTGTTGGAATCGGAGGAAGGTCGGGGCATCGGCCTTAGCTACTTCCGTGAGCGCGGATTCAATGATCGGACCATCCAGAAATTTGAACTGGGCTATGCACTCGAAGGGTGGTCGCACCTGATGGATGAGGCCATTCGAAAAAACTTTAACAAGGAACTCCTCGAAAAGACCGGGCTCGTGGTCCGCAACGAGGAGGGGCGCGTCTATGATCGTTTCCGGGGGCGGGTAATTTTTCCGGTCCACAACCTTTCCGGCAAGGTGATCGCCTTCGGTGCCCGGATGATGGGGAAGGAGAAGAACCAGCCCAAATACATCAACTCTCCGGAGTCCGAGATTTACCACAAGAGCAATGTATTGTACGGATTGTACCATGGGAAGAACGCCATCCGGCAGAAGGATGCTTGCTTCCTCGTCGAAGGGTACACCGACGTCATCTCCATGCACCAGGCCGACGTTGAGAACGTCGTTGCTTCTTCTGGCACAGCCCTCACGGAGGAACAGATCAAACTTATCCGGCGCTTTACAGATAATGTAACAGTCCTGTTCGATGGCGACGCGGCAGGCATTAAAGCTGCGCTCCGGGGTATCGATCTCATACTCAAGGGAGGCCTCAATGTCCGTGTGGTATTGCTTCCTGATGGAGAAGACCCCGACAGTTATTCAAGGAAGGTGGGTACATCCGAGTTCCACAAGTTCCTTTCCACAAATACGCAGGACTTCATCTCTTTCAAGTCGGGATTGTATGCGCGTGAGGCAGGGAATGATCCTATCCGAAAGGCTGAATCGATCAAGGAGATCGTAGGAAGCATTTCCCTCATTCCTGACCCGGTGAAGCGATCGGTTTATATCCAGGAGACCAGCCATCAATTGAAGATCGGTGAGCCGGTGTTGTTGGCTGAGTTGAACAAGCTTCTCATCCAGGAACGACGGAAGCGGGAGCGCGACCAGCAGGAGCCGCCAATGCCGGAACTTGATGGGAACCTTGAACAAATCCAGGAGACCCTGGTCCAGGCCATCGACCCAAAGGACATGGTCTACTACCAGGAGCGTGAGACAATCCGTCTGCTCCTGAATTATGCCGACCAAAAGGTTGACCAGCTTTCACTGGCCGATTTTCTCCTGCACGAATTGGAGGATGTTTCCTTCAGCAACGTCGTATTTCGCGAAATTCATGACGAGTTTTCCAACATTGTCAGGCAAGGGAAAGTGCCTGACAGCAGCCACTTCCTGACCAACGGGAGCAAGGAGGCAAGGGCAATGGTGACCGAACTGCTCACTTATCGGTACGAAACCAGTCCGCACTGGAGGGATAAATACCACATTCATATCCCCCATGAGGAGGAAATCTTGAAGGATGTCGCACTGACGAACATTCTTCGGCTTAAATTTAGAGTGGTGCAGCGCATGATGGAAGACAATCTTGCAGCCCTTAAGAGTGTAGAGGAGAAGGGGGTCTTGGAGGATGTTGAAAAATGCCTGGCAAGACAGGAGGGACTGAAGTTGGCTGAACGAGACCTCGCCCGCATGCTGGGCATCGTGGTGGCGCGATAGGAACAAGAATATTGGAGAGATTGTTAGAACCAAGTGATGAACGAAAAAGAAAAACTGGATAGCATTGACGATGCCATCGACGCGATTCGCAATGGAAAGCTGATCATTGTTGTGGATGACGAGGACCGTGAGAACGAAGGGGACTTTGTTTGCGCGGCGGAAACGGTGACGCCCGAGATTGTGAATTTTATGGCCAGGGAGGGACGCGGTCTTATTTGTGTTCCCCTGGTTGAAGACCATTGCGAGGAACTTGGCCTTGACCTCATGGTGGGTAAGAACACGGCGACGTTTGAAACTCCTTTTACTGTATCTGTCGACCTGATCGGTCATGGCTGCACTACTGGCATCTCCGCGCATGACCGTTTTCGCACCATCAAGGCTTTGGCGGACCCTGAGACTCGGCCTGAGGACCTGGGCCGCCCTGGTCACATCTTTCCGTTGAAGGCTAAGCGCGAGGGTGTGCTCCGCCGCTCGGGTCATACCGAAGCAGCGATCGACTTTGCCCGTTTGGCGGGCTTTCGTCCGGCAGGGGTGTTGGTGGAAATCATGAATGAAGATGGTACGATGGCACGCCTTCCGCAGCTGCGCGAGGTGGCCAAGCGTTTTGATCTCAAACTTGTTTCCATCAAGGACCTCATCGCTTATCGCCTTCAAAAAGAATCGCTCGTGCGTCGCCGTGTCGACGTTGACCTGCCGACCACCTATGGTGATTTTAAGCTCGCAGCCTACGAACAGATTGACACCGGGGAACTCCATCTTGCACTTGTTAAGGGGAGCTGGAAGAAAGAGGAACCTGTGCTCGTGCGGGTCCATTCTTCGTGTGTTACCGGAGACATCTTCGGTTCATGCCGGTGTGATTGTGGCACGCAGCTTCATGATGCGATGCGCATGGTGGACAAGGCCGGATCCGGGGTGGTGTTGTACATGAAGCAGGAGGGTCGCGGTATTGGGTTGCTTAACAAGCTGAAGGCGTATAAACTGCAGGAAGACGGTCTGGATACAGTGGAGGCGAACCTTCAGCTTGGTTTTGATATGGATAACCGTGATTACGGCATTGGCGCACAAATTCTGAGTGACCTGGGGATTCGCAAGCTGCGCCTCATTACCAATAACCCCAAGAAGCGTGTAGGGTTGATGGGTTACGGCCTGGAAATAGTAGAAAATGTGCCTATTGAAACGGTGCCCAACAAGCACAACGAGAAGTACCTGACAACTAAACGCGACAAGTTGGGTCATACCATTCTCAAGCATCTATGAGGTCATTGTTCCTGTTGGCGTTGTTGATGGTCGGAACGGCCTATGGGCAATCCAACCAAAAGTTTCCCTTTGAGTATTGGCACCCCGGGAAGATAGTCCTTGAGACCGGCGACACCTTGCAGGGCAGTATCAAGTACGACCTGACGAACGACTTGGTTCAATTGTCCAGTAACGGAAAGCTGGAATCGTACACGGCGAGGAAGATGACCTTCTTCGAGATCTTCGACCAGACTACGCGGCGATTCAGGCAATTCTATTCGATTCCCTACGTCACCTCCGGAGCCTATAAGGCACCGGTCATTTTTGAGCTGCTCACCGAAGGAAAGATGACCCTGCTGTGCCGAGAAAGCATAGAGTACCGCACCTATTCAAATAGTTTCTACTATGGGATGTCTACGAGGTTGGTCATGGTATATCAATTCTTTCTTCTCAATGATGACGGCAGTATTCAGCCCTTCATAGGAAAACGGGCCGACTTGCTTAGGCTCATGGGCAACCAGGCAACCCAGGTAGAAAAGTATATTAAGACCAACAAGCTGGACATCACCGACCGAAACGAATTCACACAAGTCGTACAGTACTACAACACCCTTGTCAAATGACCAAACCCCTTATTCTTGTAACGAACGATGATGGTATCACCGCTCCTGGCATTGGTCACCTGGTCGGTGTGATGAAAGAACTCGGCGATGTGATTGTAGTGG
>CAZJWV010000011.1:41618-62159 GCA_964549855.1 uncultured Ohtaekwangia sp.
TCGGCCACAATCCGGCATGGGTCATGCCATCACCGTTGGCGATACGCTTCGGATCAAGGAGACCCGCATCTTCGACCAGGTTGTGGCGTACGAGTGCTCGGGTACCCCCGCCGACTGCGTGAAGATGGCACGACATTATGTACTTCGTGACAAGAGGCAGCCTGACGTAGTTGTGAGTGGAATTAACCACGGAAGCAATACCTCCATCAGCGTTTTGTATTCGGGAACCATGTCCGCGGCCATAGAGGCGGCCATCGAAGGCACCCCTGCGATTGGCTTTTCACTCTGCGACTACAGCGCTGATGCCGATTTTTCGCACGCGCTGGACTACGTCCGGAGAATTACCGAACAGGTATTGAGCAGGGAATTGCCCCGGGGTGTTGCACTGAACGTGAACTTTCCCCCGAAGCGCAACGAGTCGATCAAAGGCATCCGTATTTGTCGACAAGCCAACGCCAAGTGGGTGGAAGACTTTGACGAGCGCAAGGACCCCAATGGGCGGAAGTACTTTTGGATGACGGGCAACTTCGTGAACTTCGACAAAGGTGAGGACAACGACGAGTGGGCTATCGCCAACAATTACATTTCAGTTGTGCCGAGTCAATTTGACTTGACGGCGCATCATGCTATACCCGAGCTCAATAGGTGGGAAATTCTCCAGTCCTAGGGGGGAGTCGATGGTCCCTAGTCCATAGCATGTTATGGACCATCAAGCAAAATCCCAAGCCCCAAATCCAAGTACCAAATCCCAAATCCTGGTTAGCCAAAGGTTTTTGGAATTTGGTGCTTGGAATTTGTTCCTCAGACGGGGTCGACATCGAATACAAGTTTAACCCCACGGAAAGCCTTGTCTCCATGAAGTTGGTCGGCAATGCCAAGCAGTCCGTTCTTGATTTGACTCAACCGGCCTTGATCCCTCGGTATCTTAATGAGAATTGAATGCAGGTATTCGTTGCGGATTCGTGCAACGACGGGCTCTCCCGGTCCTGACATCCAAAAGCCCGTGAGCGATTCACGGATCCGTTTTGCTACATGAATCGCTGCCCTCGCCGCCTGGCTGCGGTCGATGTGCTTCAATGTAATCTCGATCAGCCGGGTATAAGGTGGATAATGATGCGCCTCCCGATCTTTCAACTGGTCCTCCAGGAAGGGGAGGATGCGCTGGCTGGTGACATATTGAAACAAAGGGTGGTCGGGACTGGAGGTTTGGATGATCACTTTGCCCTCCTGCCCGCGTCGCCCTGCACGGCCACTCACCTGGACCACCAGTTGAAAGGCGCGTTCATAGGATCGGAAATCAGGGAAGTGCATCATCCTGTCGGCATCAAACACACCTACGAGGCGCACCCGATCGAAATCAAGTCCTTTGGTGACCATCTGCGTTCCCACGAGAACATCTGTATTGCCTTTCTCGACGTCTTCCAGAATGGTTTCATATCCCGTCCGAGTGCGTGTAGTATCGAGGTCCATGCGACTGATGCGGGCTTCCGGAAAATGCAGTTTGAGTTCCTCTTCCAGCTTTTGTGTTCCATAACCCAGGGTTAGGATTCGCTTGCTGCTGCACACCGGGCACTTCGTTGCTAATTCTTCCCGGTAGCCACAGTAGTGACAGATAAGTGCGTGCCGGTACTGATGATAGGTGAGGCTGACGGCGCAGTTGATGCACTTTGGAACCCATCCGCAATCTTCACATTCCACCAGGGGTGAATGCCCGCGACGGTTCTGAAACAGGATGGCCTGTTCCTTTTTGGCAAGTACCGCCTTGATCTCGTTCAGGAGCAACGAGGTAAACTCGCCTTTGAGTGTCTTTGACTTTCTCTCGCGAGCTACGTTGGCAAAAACGATTTCCGGGAGTTGAGCGTCGCCAAATCGTTCGGACAGTGTAATCATTCCGATTTTGCCTGCCAGCGCTTGTGAGTACGTCTCGCAGGATGGTGTTGCCGTTCCCATCAGCACCCGTGCGTGTTGTAACTGGGCCATCCTGCGAGCCACATCGCGGGCATGGTAACGCGGGGCCGGGTCCTGCTGCTTGTAAGATGGATCATGCTCTTCGTCGATGATGATCAGGCCGAGTTCATCGAAGGGAAGAAATACCGCGGAACGGACACCGACCACGAAGCGAAATCTGCCGGTGAGAATACCGTTCCAAACCTCAACGCGCTCGTTGTCGGAGAATTTGGAATGGTAAACTCCCATGCTTCCGCCGAAAACTCTCTGGAGTCGGCTTACGATCTGGGTAGTGAGCGCAATTTCTGGCAATAGGTAGAGCACCTGGGACCCGCTATCCAGGGCGCGGCGGATCAGGTCGATGTATATCTCGGTCTTTCCGCTTCCGGTTACACCGAAGAGAAGCGCTGTGCCTAGTTTCTCGAAGCTGGCCAGGATTTCGTTCCTGGCCTTCTCTTGTTGCTCACTCAGCAAGACCGGGTGTTCAGTCGGGGCAAGGTCGGTCCCAAATCGGGGCACCACGCGCTCGAACTCTTCCAGTATACCGTTTTTGACGAGTGTATGAAGGGATGATTCCGAGAGGTCGGCATCCACGAGCTGGTTCTTCGCCAGCCCGCCTGTATTGAGTGAGGGGTCCTGGAAAACGGGAATGTGCTGGAGATACTTCAACACCACGGCTTCCTGCTTGGGCTTGGCGCCGAGGGTCTCGAACAACGCTTCAAGCGATTCCTTTCCGGTGTAGTTCGATTGAAGTCTTATGCGCTTTTCTGTCTTCGGCTTGTACTTTTCTTTCACCGATTCGAAAAGCAGTATCGCCTCTTTTGACGTTAGCGACTTCAGCAGGCTGTACAACGACTTGGCTTCAAGCAATTGCGCCACATCAGTGTAAGACATCGGCTCTGCACGGAGGTGGTTGAGCAGCATCCGCTCTTTTTCAGAAAAGTCGAACGTTGATTGCTCCAGATCAAATGAAGGATTGAGCTGAACCATTGACTCACTGGAGAGCTTCAGACCGGACGGAAGTGCTGCATTGAGTACTTCCCCCTGGGAGCACATGTAGTATTCCGCCATCCAGGAGAAGAGGCTGAACTGAGCTGAGGTGATGCTCTCCGTTTCGTCCAGGATCTCGAGGAGGTAACGGGCTTCGTGGCCGGCAGGCGGAGTGTGAGTGAGTCGGGCAATCACCCCGGTCAGAATCTTTCGGGCCCCGAAGGGTACGATGACACGCTGGCCCACGCGCACCGTTTGGTTCCAGGCAGCAGGCACACGGTAAGTAAACAGGTTGTGGATGGGAACGGGAATGATGAGCTCGGCGAACAGGGTCTGATCCCGGTCGATAGTGGTTGGTGAGGCTGGAGACGGATCACTCAAGGTGCTGAAGATAGTTGCTGCATCGCTTCATCAACGGTTCCTACCGGAAGCTTGCAAGTCTTGTTTGAACAAACGTAAAGCAGGGTGCGGCCAGGGGCATGTCTTCCTTCCAGCAGGGGAATCAAAGAGGTGCCTTCCGAGCCCATCACCTGGGCAAACGGGATAAAGTGCCGGGAAAGTTCCAACCTCCGGGTTTGTGCCTGGGCCCCACAGATAACCAACTCATGAAATGGATTTGCGAGTTCTTGCGCCAGCATCCCCCAGTTGAAAAGGTAGTTGGGTTCTTCCAGGATAACCTTTCTCAGCGTAGAGGCCATGGTGGTTGCCGCCTGTTTCCAGTCATTTCGATCGAGGATAGTCCCCATTCGAAAAAGGTTGCGCGCCATCACTGAGTTGGGGGAGGGAATGACATTGTCGAAGACCTCCTTCTTGCGTGCGATCAGCTTTTCTCCCGAGGATGGGGAGATGAAAAAGAATCCATCTGAACTATCTCTAAACTCTGTCATGACATGTTCGGTGAGCGTTTGGGCCTCGAGCAACCACCCCTCATCGAACGTACACTCATACATTGCGATCCATGCCCTGATCAAATGTGCATAGTCTTCCAGGAACCCTTCTGTTGCACCTGTTCGATCCTTGAATGAACGGTAACACCTGGGCAATATGATTAGGTGCTTGCGAAGAAAGGCTGCCGATTGTTGAGCCAATAGAAGCAGGGACGGGTCTTGCAAGGACTTGTAGGCGTCTGTTAGCCCAACGATAAGCATGGCATTCCAGCCGGTCAGAACTTTGTCGTCGAGTCCGGGCCGAACGCGCTGCTCCCTGGCGGCTAACAACTTGGAACGGCAAGCATTCAGAAGGTTGTCGTCAGCGGATGACATCTTTGAATCCGGGCGGTAAAGAATATTGCGCCCATGTTCCCAGTTGCCTTCTGGTGCCACACCGTAGTAGGAAGAGAAGCGGTGGGCTGCCTCTCCGAGCAACTCATTCAATTCCCCGGTTGTCCACGAATAGTACTTTCCTTCTTCTCCTTCGGAATCGGCATCGAGTGCTGAGAAAAATCCACCCTCCGGGTGCCTCATCTCCCGGGTAAGCCAACCTACGGTCTCCATGATCACTTGCTTTACCCACGGCTCCGGCTTGATCCGGTATGCTTCGCTATACAAACTGAGCAACTGAGCATTGTCGTACAGCATCTTCTCAAAATGAGGAGCGAACCATCGGTTATCTACCGAGTATCGGGCGAAGCCGCCGCCGATGTGATCGTAAATTCCACCCCGGGCGATGGCTTCCAGTGTGCTCCAAACCATTTCAAACGGTCGGGCTTCCTTGGTTTGGTGATGATGCCTGAGCAACCACTGCCAGACGCCGGGTATGATGAACTTGGGTGCTTTATCGAGGCCTGCATACTCATTGTCGAACTTTGCCTCCAGGATCTCGAATGGTTTGGCAAGGTCACCCTGAACAAAGGGACCTGGCTCTGCGGCAAAACGCCTCACCTCATCTGTGTTCAGGTGCTGCGCCAGGTCGTCTCCAGCCTTGTCAATCTCAGCCCGTCGTTCACGAAATGCATTGGAGAGGTGGGTGATCAATGCCGACCAATTGGCAGGTGGAAAATAAGTGCCACCGTAAAATGGCTTTTGGTCCGGGGTCAGAAAGACGTTCAGGGGCCACCCTCCATTTATACCCATCGCCTGCACTGCTTCCATGTACACGTGGTCGATGTCTGGGCGCTCTTCCCGGTCTACCTTGATGCACACCAGGTGCTGGTTCATTAACGCAGCGACCTCCGCGTTCTCAAAGCACTCCTTTTCCATCACATGACACCAGTGACAGGAGGAGTATCCAATACTCACCAGGATGGGCTTGTCCTCACGCACGGCGCGTTCAAGCGCTTCAGCATTCCACTCGTTCCAGTCGACCGGGTTATACGCATGCTGCCGGAGGTACGGACTGGTGGAATTGACCAGCCGGTTGCCTTTTCGGGTATTTGTCGTCATCAGGATAAGGACAGCGCTTGAAGCTGTCGCACGACTTCTTCGATTTCTTTTGTGACATCCAATTTCCCCTTGAGTCGTTGCAGCTGGACAAGGGTGTCGTTTAAAAAGACCAGGTGTACTGAAGATTCAGGCTGGAATGAGCGATGAGCGAGTGCCTGGCGGAGGCGTGTCCACTCAGAGAGCAAGGCACGTGTATCAGCGGAGAAATACCGCTCGCTAAACTTTTGCCAGATGTACTCCTCGGCAAATGGGGTTGGATGAAGGAGGTCGTCGGCATAGAACCGGTAATCGCGTAGATCGTCAATCATCAACTCGAACGCCGGGAAGTACTCAACGCGGTCCAGCGATTGGGCGAGGTGATGTGCGGCAACGCGAAGCACGGCCTTGCTTACGCTGTTCATTTCAAGAGAGTCTTTCAGGTGCCGAACCGGGCTCACAGTAAGGATGACTCGAATTTCTGGGTTCAATTTCCGGAGAGCCGAGTACGTGGCTTCAAACGACCCAATGATGTCTTTGGCGGAAGTCAGCTTCCGGGAAAACGCTATCGAAGGAAGTTTGTGGCAGTTTGCCACGGGCGCACCCGTGTCATTGCGGGTGAATTGCCACGCGGTACCGTAGGTGAGAATCAGCACCCGACATTCGCGAATCCAATCCCTGACACTGTCGACACGGTCATGTACCTGGTCTTCCAACCCGCGGCGGGAAGGGGCAGAAAACGAAGAATGAAAGTCGAAGTTAAAGTGCAGGTCATTTCGGACCAGGTAGGATTCGTTCGATGGATAGGTGCCATTGAGTGAGTATCCAAAAAGACGGTCGAGCGCAAGTGGGTGATAGGTGGTTCCGAAGGGGTTGACGAGGGACTTGAACTTGTTGGAGGCGAACTTGTCACCCATGGATTGGGCGAAGCAGGAGCCGGCTGTGAGAATTGAATCACCATGATCAAGGGACCACGCCGCTTTTCGAATGTTCAGTTCTGTGCGAAAATTCACAGGCTAAAGTTATGTTGATTTTATTCAGAACAATGGTGGGAAAACCTAATTTTAGGGTCAATCAAAGTGAACTATGGTATTGGACGCCTCGGTCGAACGGATGCCGACCAAAATCTTTGCAACCTCGGAGGAAGCCTCGGTCTTCGTGGCCAACGAGATATCCGCGCTCATCCGTCAGCGGCAGAAGGAGAAGAAGAAATGTGTGCTCGGACTGGCCACCGGGTCTACGCCAACGCGATTGTACGCCGAATTGGTGTCGCTCCACAGGAAAGGCCTGAGCTTCCGGAATGTGGTCACATTCAACCTTGACGAGTACTATCCCATTCAGCCTGAATCCCTGCAGAGTTATGTGAGGTTCATGCGAGAGCACTTGTTCGACCTGGTGGATATTCCGGAGGCCAACATTCACATTCCTGACGGCACGCTGCGAAAAGACCAGGTAACGGCATTTTGCAAGGCCTACGACAAGAAGATTGCATCCTACGGCGGCATTGACATACAAATCCTTGGCATCGGTAGAACCGGTCACATCGGGTTCAATGAGCCAGGCTCCTCCGACCGGACCGGCACGAGGATGATCACCCTTGACCAGGTTACCCGCATGGATGCCGCCAGCGACTTCTTTGGCGAAGAGAACGTTCCACAGAGAGCCATCACCATGGGTGTGGGAACGATCTTGAAGGCCAAGCGCACGATCATGATGGCGTGGGGAGAAGGCAAGGCGCCCATCGTGCAGCGCGCTGTAGAGGGTCCTATTACCGACCAGGTTCCGTCCACCTATCTTCAACGGCATGCCAACAACCTCGTCGTCCTCGACGATGCGGCCGCCTCACACTTGACGCGGCGAAAGACACCATGGCTGCTGGATCGCTGTGATTGGGACGACCGCTTGATTCGCAAGGCTGTTGTGTGGTTGTGCCAGGTGACGAAAAAGCCGATCCTCAAGCTTACAAACCATGACTACATGGAGCATGGCATGGCTGACATCATTACAGAGTTTGGGTCAGCCTACAAAGCCAACATCAAAGTCTTCAACGAGCTGCAGCACACCATTACCGGTTGGCCGGGCGGCAAGCCCAAGGCCGATGATTCCAACCGGCCAGAACGGGCAAAGCCATTTCCTAAGCGGGTAGTGATTTTCAGTCCGCACCCTGATGATGACGTGATATCTATGGGAGGTACGTTCATCCGCCTGGTTGACCAGGGTCATACGGTGCACGTGGCGTATCAGACCTCCGGCAACATTGCGGTATTCGATGATGACGCGGTAAAATTCGCGGACTTTGTTCGCGACTTCAACGATGCCTTTGGATTGAAGAAATCAGATGGAGAGAAGTTCTACAAGAAGATTACCGCATCCATCAAGGGCAAGAAACCTGGGGATGTTGACAGCCCGGAGGTACTCACGATCAAAGGCCTCATTCGTCGCGGTGAAGCAAAAGCCGGCTGTCGGTACACGGGTATTCCTGATTCCCAGGCACACTTTCTCGACATGCCCTTCTATGAAACAGGTAAGGTGAAGAAGAAACCACTCGGGGAAAAAGATATTCAAATCATCGTTGATCTGCTGGAGAAGATCAAGCCGCACCAGGTGTATGCGGCAGGCGACCTCTCTGATCCTCACGGCACGCACCGTGTTTGTCTCACGGCAATCCTGAAAGCCATCGCGCGACTGAAGAAGCGTCCATGGATGAAGGATTGCTTTGTATGGTTGTACCGCGGAGCCTGGCAGGAGTGGGACATCGACGAGATCGAGATGGCAGTTCCGCTTAGCCCGGATGAACTCATGCGCAAACGCAGGGCGGTATTTAAACATCAGTCGCAGAAAGACAGTGCCTTGTTCCCGGGGACGGATGCACGTGAGTTTTGGGTTCGCGCGGAAGACCGCAATCACGCTACTGCTTCCGCCTACAACCAACTCGGCCTGGCAGAGTATGAAGCCATCGAGGCCTTTGTGCGTCACAAATTCAAGGCATGAAGGAGCAGCTACTGGTATCCTGGAACGTCAACGGCATCAGGGCAATAGTCAAGAAGGGCTTCCTGGAGGCGATCAAGGAACTGAATCCTGAGGTGCTCTGTCTGCAGGAGACGAAGTCACCCGACGATGAGGCCCTTGAAGCACTCGCGGCGCTTAAGGGGTATCACACATTTGTCAACGCGTCGAAGGCGAGAAAGGGGTATTCCGGTACGGCGATCCTCACACGGACTCAGCCGGTAAATGTAACGTACGATATTGGTGCGGAGGAATTCAGCCAGGAAGGTCGTGTGATAGCAGCTGAATTTGACACCCATTTTATCGTTACGGTGTACACACCGAATTCCGGGGAAGGCCTGTCTCGATTGGATTTCAGAACGCGGTGGAACGTGGAGTTCAATGACTATATCAACTGGCTTAGGAAACGCAAGCCGGTGATCATCTGCGGCGACCTGAATGTCGCCCACCAGGCCATCGACCTGGCGCGGCCCAAGGAGAACTTTAACAAGTCGGCAGGGTACACCCAAAAAGAGATTGATGGATTCTCGCAACTCCTCGACAGTGGGCTGGTTGACACCTTCCGTCATTTTCACCCCCAGGAGGCGAAGTATTCATACTGGGACTATGTGACATTCGCCCGCGACAAGAATGTCGGCTGGCGCATCGATTACTTTTTGGTGGACAACCGCATCATGCCGGCGGTCAAGGATGGACTCATCTACAATGAGTACCATGGGTCGGATCATTGCCCGGTTGGGGTGAGGATTGAGTTCTGATTCCGAACTGCATGAGACAATTGTGCTTGTCTGTTGCAATTCAACTTGGACTGGCAGCCGTTGGCTTTTGCCAGCCCCTTGAGTTAAAGAAGGTGGCTCTGGGACTTAAAGAGCCGATTCCGGTGAATTGGTTCGACGGCGGTAAGACTTGGCTTTATTTTATCCAGGAGCGAATTGAAAAAGATGGAAGAACAATCGCGACAGGGTCAGGAATGTCACTGAGCCTTCTTGCAAAAGGGGAGCGCCTGCTCTTTGCCGATGGAGGCATCGTCTACAAACGGCGACCAGTTCGATTTATGCATAACGAACTTATCAAAGAGGTCAACGGGAAAGTGCAACAGAGGATGGAAAAAGCCATTGAAACAAGCGTGGAGATTCTTGACCGGACTGGACGATTTGTGAGCTTCGATTTTGTGGATGGAACTGCAACCCATGCGACATTCTACTCCCCGGAGTTCAAGGCTGGAAGAGTCTATTCGCCCTATTCAGAGTTTGAGGCAGTCAGGGGACATTCTGATTCGATCATTTGCATCTTGGCTAATGACCGTGGTTCCAAGTGCAAGCTTGGGATCTTGAATTTTGATGGAGAGCTGATCAGCGAGAAAGAACTGGAACAGCAAGGTTACCATACACAGAATGTCTGTGTGAATGGCGGCTTGGTTGTCTTCGAGCGTGTTTCGAGATTTGTCCGCGGGCGCATCGACCTATTTTGTTATGATGCCAAGCTGAAGGAGCAATGGAGAAAAGAGTTGAACTATCCGGTAATGAATTGGGCCCAAATGCGATTCTTTAAGAACAACTCCATGGTTTTTGCCAATAATGACGCTGTCTTTTGTATGGATGTGCGATCGGGTCAGGAACTATGGAAACTGCCGAAGGCACAGCTTCTCACTGCGCAATACGGATTTATTGAGCCAATACCTGTCTTTAATGACGAGTATGTGGTGATTGCTTCCTCCGAATATGAAATGAAAGAGGATGAGTTCCTGGACAATACAATAACGTTGGTGTCATCCAGTGATGGAAGTATTTTGAGTGTTGAGAAGCTTGGTAGGACAAAAAAGAAGGTGGAATTGATCCCGGAGAAGAATGGATTTATCATACTCAAGGACGGAGAGTACATCCGGTATTCGCGGTGACGGTCCTCCAGTTTTCATAGTCGCCCCTCAACCTACGGCGAAACTTGAAGTTCCAAATTGGAACATCAAGTTGTCACTCAAAAAACTACTGCTTGCATGATCGGCTATGGGTCGGATCATTGCCCAGTGTGTGAAGTCTAAGTTTTGAGAGGAGAGGGTGGGACTAAAGTCCTTTGTTCCTAGTCCATTTTGATCCACGCCTTAAAAGGCGTGGCAAATCTGAAGCAAAGGGGCTCAAAGGCCCTTACACCACGTTCTCTAAGTTGGTTAAGTATCCAAATGCAATTATGAAAGGCCTTCAGGCCTTTTGCCCAGTTTTGCCACGCCCTTTAGGGCGTGGTCAAGATCAGAGATCGTTCTCGGGCTTTAGCCCAAACTAGACTATGGGATGCGCTCGATCTGAGCACCGAGTTTCTTCAACCGGCCCTCAATGTCCTGGTAGCCTCTGTCGATCTGCTCAACATTCGAAATCTCACTTTCACCATTCGCTGACAGTGCAGCAATGAGCAGGGCAACGCCTGCCCGGATGTCGGGTGATGCCATCTTGATGCCACGCAACTGGTATTTGCGGTCGATGCCTATGACGCTGGCACGATGTGGATCGCACAGGATAATCTGCGCGCCCATGTCCAGGAGCTTGTCTACGAAGAACAACCTGCTCTCAAACATTTTTTGGTGAATGAGCACACTTCCCTTCGCTTGGGTGGCCACCACGAGTGCTACGCTGATCAGGTCAGGGGTAAACCCCGGCCACGGTGCGTCGGCAATCGTCATGATTGATCCGTCGATAAAACTCTCAATTTCAAAATGCTCCTGGGCCGGGATGTAAATATCGTCGCCCCTGAATTCCATTTTGATACCAAGTCGGCGGAAGGTATCGGGAATGACTCCAAGCATGTCGATGCGGCACCCCTTGATGGTAATCTCTGATTGGGTCATCGCCGCCAGGCCAATGAAGCTGCCGATCTCGATCATATCGGGCAAGAGGGTATGCTCCGTGCCTTTCAATTGCGTGACCCCCTCAATGGTAAGCAGGTTGGAGCCAATGCCCTCAATCTTTGCACCCATCCTTTTCAACATCTGGCAGAGCTGCTGCAGGTAGGGCTCACATGCGGCATTGTAGATAGTAGTGGTGCCTTTGGCAAGGACGGCGGCGAGAAGGATGTTGGCGGTGCCTGTCACCGATGCTTCATCGAGCAACATGTATTTGCCCTTCAACTGTGAGGCATCGATCCGGAAAAGGTTTCCGGTAGAATCGAAAGTGAACTTGGCGCCCAGGCTTTGAAAGCCAAGGAAGTGCGTGTCGAGCCTGCGCCGGCCAATCTTGTCGCCACCAGGCTTGGGAATGCTCGCCTTGCCGAAGCGAGCGAGGATCGGACCGAGCAACATTACGGAACCCCGGAGGGCAGCCGCCTTCTTGCGGTATGATTCAGTTTCGAGATGGGAAGTGTTGACAGTTGCGGCCGTAAAGCGATACGACTGTTTGTCCAACTTCTCGACCTTGCAGCCCAGGTCTGCCAACAGCTCAATCAGTTTGTTAACATCAAGGATGTCCGGCACATTGTTGATTGTGACGGGCTCAGCAGTAAGTAAAGTGGCGCAAAGGATCTGCAGGGCTTCGTTCTTCGCACCTTGCGGGACGATCTCGCCGCGCAGGCGCTTGCCTCCCTGGATCCGGAAGGAACTCATTGGTCGCGGCGGCGGTGAGGGTTGAAGCGCTTCTTGAATGGTCGACCACCACCTTGGCGTTGTTGATGACCACCGCCTTGCCGTCCACCTTGGCGCCCGCCCTGCTGCTGGGTGCCCGGTCGCTCGCGGTAAAGGGGATCAAATAAGTTCTCTTCGCGAACTTTATCAAGGCTCATGGTGAGCTTGCCGCCCGACATCCTGGCGATGTCTTTCAGGATCACAGAGTCATCCAGGGTTTCCTTGTTCCAGTTGCCGTAAAACGTCTTCATCAGGCGACCCAGGTAGATGATCAGGTCTTCGCGCTCTTTGACATCTTCCTTTTTCATGGCCTCCTTGATGAGGCGCTCAACGTTTTTGCCGTAGTGCTTGTAGACAACGTCCGTTTGCGGATAGGGCACTAATTTCGGGCGCTTGCTGAGGATGTCGCGATCAGGAGGATTGAACGGATTGCTGACGTCAAGGTCGAAATCAGCGATGATGAGTAGGTCGTCCCAGAGGCGCTGGGGGTTATCCACCGTTTCGCGGACGGTCGGATTCAGCAGTTTGATGAGTTCGATGAGTGTGTAAGCCAGCTCTGTCCGCTTCTCCTTGTCCTTGACGGTTCGGATGTATGCGACGATGTTCTGGATGTTCCGGCCGTATTCCTTAAGGATAATATGGGGACGCTGGGAATTGTATTCTCCGATCATGAGGGCGTGTTGAGCGGCGCTGCAGGGGCTGCCGGGTGAATTTTAAGTTTGGCAAAGCTAAGCAATAACGTTTTCTCCCCAAAGTCCTCGAATCGGATGCGCGCCTTACGATCCGCACCTGAAGTATCGATCATCACCACGGTGCCAAACCCAAACTTCGGGTGCTCGACCCTCATACCTTCCTGCAGTTGTGAGGTGTCGCTGGGTGCAAAATCGACGGGCGCGCGATAGGAGGTTGGCCTGGCAACGGGCTGAGAGCTGATGGTTTTCTTCATCCCCGAGACGAAACTCTTGGCAAACGCTGACGGGTTCGGCGGCTCGGAGTGCATGCCCGAAAACCGTTGGCTCACCTTGACATAGTTCGGATTGACGTCATCCAGGAAGCGGCTGGGTTCACAATTCTTTAGCCGACCAAAGCGGTATCGCGTAAGCGCGTAGGAGAGGAAAAGCCTCTTTTGCGCCCGAGTGATTGCTACATAAAACAACCGCCTTTCTTCTTCAAGCTCCGACCGGCTGCTGAGCATCATCTGTGATGGGAATAGGTCCTCTTCCATGCCGGCGATGTAGACATACCGGAACTCCAATCCCTTGGCCATGTGGATGGTCATGAGGGTGACCTTCTCGGGATCGTTGTCTTTGTCTTCATCCTGACCGCCGATGAGCGAAACTTCTTGCAAGAAAGCCGAGAGGCTCTTGTCGGTTCGTTCGGGGTCGTCGGTATACTCCTTGATGGCGTTTAACAATTCCTGGATGTTCTCGAAGCGACTCAGGCCTTCAACGGTTTTATCGGCATATAACTCCCGAAGAAGCCCGGATCCCTTGGCGATTTCCGCCGCGGCTTCATAAGCGTCCATTCGCTGGATGTCTATCTGAAACCGCTTGATCATCGAAACAAAATCGTCGATGGGTCCGGAGGCGCGACCGCCCAGGAAGGACGACGCGTTCTGAATGACCTCCCAAATAGAAATCGCGTGGTCGTTGGCCGCTACAAGAATCTTGTCGACGGTCGAGTCGCCGATGCCTCGCTTTGGCTGGTTGATGATTCTCCGGAAGGAAGCCTCATCCTGCTGGTTGATGGAGTAACGTAAATAGGCAAGCAGGTCTTTGATTTCCTTGCGCTGATAAAAGGATAGCCCACCTACCACCTTGTACTTGATATTCATACGTCGCAGCGCTTCTTCAATCGCGCGACTTTGGCTGTTGGTGCGATAGAGTATTACGAACTCGCTGAACGGAAGCTGGTTCTGCATCTTCTCTTCGAAGATGGACGTGGCGATGAGTTTCCCTTCTTCGTTGTCGGAGACTGCTTTGATCAATTCAATAAGGCTGCCGTCTTCGTTTTCCGTCCATACGGATTTTGGCAGCTGTGCTTTATTCTTCGCGATCACGGAATTGGCAGCCTCCACGATGTTCTTCGTCGACCGGTAATTCTGTTCAAGTTTGATGATGCGAAGGTCCGGATAGTCCTTTTCGAAATTGAGGATATTGGTAATGTCGGCTCCGCGGAACGCGTAAATGCTTTGGGCATCGTCGCCGACTACAGCAATATTCTCATTGACGGCGGCGAGTTTGCGGATGATGAAGTACTGGCAGAGGTTGGTGTCCTGGAACTCGTCGACAAGGATGTAGTGGATCCGGTGCTGGTATTTGTTCAGTACCTCCAGGTGCTCCTTGAAGAGCTTGTCTGTGTTGAACAACAGATCGTCGAAATCCATGGCCCCTGACTTGAAGCAGCGAAGGGCGTAATTCTTGTAAATATTCCCGAGCTCGGGCCGCATGTTCGAGGCGTCGTCACCCATCAGCGCCGGATTCGCCAGGTACTCCTGCCACGAGACGAGGCGATTCTTGGCCCCTGAAATCCGGTTGAAGACCGTGCTGGCTTTGTACTGTGTCTCGTCCAGGCCCATCTCTTTCACAATGTGCTTAACCAGCGACTTCGAATCGTCGGTATCGTAGATGGTAAAATTGTTGGGGTATCCCAGGTGATGGGCTTCCGCCCTGAGCATCCGGGCAAATACGGAGTGAAACGTTCCCATCCAGAGGTTACGGGCATCAGCGCCGACTTCCCGCTCGACGCGGTTCCTCATCTCCTTGGCCGCCTTATTGGTGAACGTCAGGGCCATAATGTTGAAAGGATCAACACCCTTGCTTTTGATCAGGTGGGCGATCCGGTAGGTGAGGACACGCGTTTTGCCGGAACCGGCACCTGCTATAAGCATGCAGGGGCCATCCGTGTTAACTACGCCTTCTCGTTGAGGAGGATTGAGTTGCTCGAGATAGTCCATCAAAAAAAATCGCTTGCAAGTTAGACTGGGATGTCTGGGATTTTAAGGATTGCCAAGATAATTTTAGGTTTGTCGCATGCGTCCTGTTTTCCTGATAACCACGAAGAAGGAATCGTTCCGTACCGCGTGGTTCAGGCGACTTATGAACTGGTATCCCATGTACTTTGGAACTGGCGGCAAGGTACTCTTCTGGGCATCAGATTCTTCGGAGGTTCACCTTCGGCTAGGCTTGAATATCTGGACGCGCAACTACGTGGGAACGATATTTGGCGGAAGCTTGTTCGCGGCAGCAGACCCTTTTTACATGGTCATGCTCATGAGGATCCTGGGTGACAAATACGTGGTTTGGGACAAGACAGCCCACATTCGGTTTCGGAAGCCTGGCAAAAGCAGGTTGTATGCGGTGCTCAGGATTGAGTCGGCCGATGTCGAGAGCATCCGACAACAGGTAAAAGAGTGCGGGCATGCGTCGAAGACATTTACCATCCGTTGGCTGGACAAGGATAGCCAGGTGTATGCCGAGATAGAGCGCCAGTGCTATATTGCCGACAAGTCGTTTTATGAAAAGCGTAAAGGCGAAAGCCAGCAAGCAAGGTTCTAAACCCAGGAAGCCGATGATGAAGGTGGGAGAGGTGCTGGTGTCCGACGACGTGAAGTCGGTGGAGTTTGTATGTCACCTGGAGAAGTGCAAGGGGGCCTGCTGCGTGGAAGGTGAATTGGGCGCCCCCCTTGAAGAAGATGAACTGCCTGTGATGCACGAGATCCAGACTGCCGTGGCGCCTTACCTGACGGAAGGTGGACGGAAGGCGATTGCGGAACAAGGCCCATACATCCTGGACGAAGACGGAGACTATTCAACGCCGACGATTGGCGGGAGGGAATGTGCGTACTCGCATTACGACAGCAAGGGAGTTCTTAAATGCGGCATTGAAGAGGCCTTCATCGACGGCAAGGTTACATTCCGCAAGCCCATATCCTGCCACCTGTACCCAATAAGGATTACCAAGAAGAAGGATTTTGAAGCGGTGAACTATAGTAAATGGAGTATTTGCTCCGATGCGTGTACCCTAGGTCGGTCCTTACAAGTGCCGCTTTACAAGTTCTTGAAAGACCCGTTGATTAGAAAGTACGGGACCCAATGGTATGAGGAGCTGGTTGGGCTAATAGAAGGCCAATCTGAATCAGCCTTGCGCCAGAAATAGCATTGTCGCCTCAGAACATTGAGGCGTAGGTAATTTGTCGCCTGTTTGACCCATCGCTGTTCACTAGCCACAATCTACCATTACCAGAAGTCACATTCATATATGCTACGGTAGTCCCATCCGGGCTCCACGCGCAGGTGAAGGAAGGCTGATCAACCAGGATCGTTGAGCCAGTACCATCAACGCGTATCAAGCTGACGGCTGGCTGCGTTACGTTGGAAATGAACACAATCCTGTCAGCTATTTCAGAGAACATTGGGGTTGAGTCAGTGGAGTTGTCTACAGTAACTCTCACGACATTTCCGCCAAGGGAATCCATTGTAAATATTTCAGTTGAAGTTCCAAGTATGTTCCTGATATGAACGATCAGGTTTTCACTGTTCCATGATGGCATAATTGATCCTCCGCTGGCATCGTAGCCTATCCGCATTTTGGATGAACCGTCAGACCTCATTTTCCAGATGTTGGGTACTCCATTCGGGCTATCGTCGTCGGAGACATAGGCTATCCGCTTCCCATCAGGACTCCAGGTAGGTTGGAAGTTTCCGTCACTGTCCGTTAGCTGCACAAGGGTATCTTCCAAAACTCCTTTCTTCCAAATTTCACCATCCTTTGCGAAGGCAATCCATTGACCATTCGGCGCCCATGCGGGGTAAGAGGCGTCGGGACCAGCAATGAATAAGCTTGCCTCGCTTGTTGCTAATGTTAGCAGGTAGATACCAGCCTTGGATACGCTTGAATCGAAGTGGTCAAAGGCAATTTGCGTTCCATCTGGACTCCAGGATGGAGTTCCGTCAATAAGGCTGGGCACCGGGCAGTTGGGGCATGGCAAAGGAGATACAGGAGCCGGATCACCACAGCTCAAAAGTCCTGCAAGAACCGCCAGAGTCGCGGTTGTGTATCTCAACAGCATTGCTTTTACCCTCTTAGTGCAATGAAAGATACGAAGGCCGCTTGGTATGAAACGAAAAAGCCACCCCGACGAGTCGAGGTGGCTTATGAGATTCAAATCTGGTTACTCCGCTACTACGTTCACCTTCACATCATGCTTCACTTCTTTGTGAAGATCAATGTGTGCGGTGTAGGTGCCCAACTCCTTGGGCTGCTCCTTGAACGAAATCTTGCGGCGGTCTACATCAAAGCCTTTTGCTTTGAGTGCTTCGGAAACTTGCAGGCTGGTGATGGCGCCGAAAATCTTGCCGGTTTCGCCGGCCTTTGTCTTCAGTTCCAGGACCGTGTCGCCAATTTTCTGGGCGATTGCTTCGGCTTCCGTTTTGATCTTCTCCGCCTTGTGCGCCATCTGGCGAACGTTCTCGGCCATCATGCGCTTGTTGCCGTCATTGGCAATAAGTGCAATGCCGTTCGGGATAAGGTAGTTCCTTCCATACCCCGGCTTCACCTTAACGATGTCGTTCTTGTATCCAAGACCGGTGACATCTTGCTTCAGTATTACTTCCATGGTGTTTCTGGGTATGGGTTACTTCAATGCATCGCCCAGGTAAGGGAGCAACGCGATGTGGCGTGCCCGCTTAATAGCCTGTGCAACTTTCTTCTGGTACTTCCAGCTGTTACCTGAAAGGCGGCTGGGAAGAATCTTACCCTGCTCGTTGATGAACTTCATCAGGAAGTCAGGGTCCTTGTAGTCGATGTACCGGATGCCGTTCTTCTTGAAGCGGCAGTACTTGGGCTTAATCTCAGCCCGTTTGATCGGTTCGTTTACGAGTGTCATGCGCGTGCCTCCTCTCTTTCTCTCTTGGGTTGCGGCGCTTTCGCTCCTTTGTTCTTGTTGAACTCACCCTTGCGGCGGCGTGTGTTGTACTCTACCGCAAACTTGTCGAGGACGATGGTCAGGAAGCGCATTACCGACTCATCCCTTCTGTATTCTGTCTCGAGGGTTGCAATGGTCTCGGATGGCGCCGTAAACTCGATCAGGTTGTAGAACCCGGTTGACTTCTTCTGGATGGGATAAGCCATCTTTTTAAGTCCCCACTGCTCAACATTCACGATGTTGGCTTTGTGGCCGGTTAACACCTTCACGAACTTATCGACGGTATCCTTTGCCTGGTCCTCAGACAAAACGGGATTTAAAATGAATACCGTTTCGTAGTTGTTCATGAACTTGGTTTTGTAAAATGAGGTGCAAAAATAGGGGAATTTCTTGATAGGACAAGGCCCTGGCGTGTGAATACACCCTAAAAACGCAGATTTCTGCCCGCGAGAGCTGTTGGCTTTTGGCTATTGGCCGTTGGGGTGCCTCCCAAAGCCAAGAGCCGATAGCCGAGGGCCTGTTGCGGGTAGTAGGAGAGAGTAGGGTACTCGTTACTTAACGACGAACTGTGTCGAGCCGATCAAGTAATCTTCGGCATAGATTTCCACTGTGTAAGAACCGGCGGCATATTCGGACCCCTTATCGTACACGAATGACAACTTCTGGCGGGTATTGTCGAAGAGGATCTCCTGTATGGCCGTGTAGAACAGCTCCTTGTCGTTCACGACGAACGAGCCTGAGCCCTTGCCTACATCAAAGATTACCTGGTTGTTCTCATCAATGACACGGATCATTATCTTCTTGCCTTCGATGGGAGCCACGGTGTTTTCAGCCAGGTTGAAATCCACCTTGAGTTTCTCCAACTGACGGGCACGGAAGGGTGCCTCCCGTTCCTTGCCCTTGGAGTTTACTGACATGACCACCACATTTTCAGCCTTCAGCCTGCTCGCTACTGCTACCTTGCCGGCAAGCTCTTCCCGCTTGGTGGCAAGGCGGTTGATCGAGTCGTTCAGTTCGTTCTTTTGCGTCTTGAGCTGGCGGTTCTCCGTGTAAAGGGATTGGTTGGTCACCTTGAGTTTTTCAATCTCATCGTCTTTGACTTTCAACAATTCCTCGTAGCCTTCCACCCGGTCTTTCAATTCTTTGATGGATTTGGAAGTGCGGGTCACTGTGCGCTTCAGTTGCGCATCAACTTCTCCTTTAGCCTTCTTCAGGTCGGAAATGTCTCCACCCAGTTTCTGGACTTCCGCGATTTTGGTGTTGAGCTCTGCCTGGATCTCCTTGAGGCGTTGCATGGTGCCGGCCAGGTCTTCTTCGATGTCGGCCTTCTGCTCGATGATTTCCTTTTTGTCGGTGTAGTCCAGGTAGATCTTCACCCCCTGCACAACCACCAACACACCCAGGATGATGATCAGGATGTTTGTTTTGCTACTACGGGGTGTTTGAGGTGCGGCGTTCGGCTCCATAATCCATCCCGATAGCTATCGGGAGTTTTTCGCACGTAAAGGTACGGCGACCGGGGCTTATTTCAAGGACCAGGTATAGTGCTGCTTGCCCAAAGCGGGATCGAAGCAAAGTAAGCCGCAATGAAACAGGTCGACACTTCCGTAGACGAGCGTGTCGGTGCGAATTTCCGCCCAGGCCTTTTCCATCTCCTCCGACCGGTGTATGTCGTCAATTACGATCAAGCCGCTGGGCCGGATGCGGCGGGTGAGGAGCCTGTAGTATTCAATGGTGGGCAAATATCGGTGATTGGCATCGATCAGGGCGAAATCAATCTTTTCCGTAGACTCGAGAAAGCGGTGAAGGGTGTTGTTGATATTCCCTTCAATGACCCTGATGTTCTGCTTCGAGGCCCACTCGAAGTTCGTCATCGCAACATTGGCGATAGCGTGACTTCCTTCAAACGTGAAAACAAAAGCATCCTTTTTCTGGGCCAGGTATAGGGTGGTCACTCCAAGTGATGTTCCCAACTCGACGATACGGGTGGCTTTGCAGAAGTAAAGAAGATCGAGGTAGAATAGGGCCTGACGATAAGGGGTTAGCGCCTTGCGTGCGATTTCCCGGATCGTGCGCTTCGAACCTGCTCCCTGGCTCCCGGAGCCAAAGTCCTCAATGTTCAGCGGAGTTGCGTTCGACTCCATTTCACGGCGCAGGTCATCAAGCACAGGCAGATCATCAGGCCTGCGGCGGGAGACAAGTTTTGTATACAAGTCGTAGAAGTACGGCGAGTGGACGGAGTGATCGTCTACCTCATGGAGCCAATGGCGTGCGTAGGATTTGAACTGGTGAATGGTAGGCACAAGGTAGCCGTTTGCGGACTAGTTCAGTCGCATGGGAGCCACCATGCAAAACTCGGGTATATTGACTTGAAACGTCGTTCCATCCACGATTCGTTCCATAAGATAGGTGCCAACCATTTTACCGATCCCGGATTTCAGGTTACACCCCGAGACGTAGGAATGGGTCTCGCCCGGTTCCAGAACCGGTTGCTGGCCCACGACCCCTTCCCCCTCTACCTCTCTTGGTGAGAAACCAGCATCAAGAATGTTCCACCTCCGCCTTTTCAACTGGATGGTGAAGTCGCCGCCGTTGGTGATGGTGATACGGTATGTAAAGACGTAATGGTACTGGCTCGGACTGGAGTAGGAGGGCTGGTACTCCGTCTCTACCGTGACGCGGATGCCTTTGGTGATTTCAGTGACCATTCG
>CAZJWV010000012.1:0-60512 GCA_964549855.1 uncultured Ohtaekwangia sp.
AATTGAACACCATCAAGCAACTGGCTGAACGCGACGACCGGGAAGGGGTATTCCAGGACTTGGAAGCAGTAGGCGCCTAGTTCAATTTGCGCTCCCCCCGAGACCCAACTCATATGATGGGTTCAAGGTTTCAGGTTTCATGTTCCAGGTTGTTATCGCCATAGTTCGGGACTTTGAAACCTGAAACTTGGGTCCTGAAGCCCTCATTGCGCGCAACCTATTTCGCCGAAATCGGTAAAAGGAAGGTATGCGACACCTCCTCGTTCTCTTCTTTGGGATTGTCATTTCATTTTCGCCGGAAGCCCAAACTCTGCCAACCACACTCACGAAGTCGCAGATGGAAGCCGACTTCGATACCCTTGTATCGGCATTGAAAGAGGCGCACGGTGGCTTGTATCGCTTCGCAAAGCGGGATGAGCTTGATGCCTGGTTTACTTCGTGCCGCAAAAAGCTCCCGGCCTCCGCCACAAAGCCCCAGTTTGGCGCCCTGTTGCGCGAGGCCATCGCTCCCATTCGTGATGGGCACAACCGCCTTGACTATGACCGGGAAACAACCTCGAGTTTGGATAAGGCTAAACTCCTTCCCTTCAGGCTACTCATTCAGGGTCAGCGCTTAATGGTGATCTTCAATGACTCTCCCACCGATCGATCCATCAAACCTGGCGATGAAATCCTCTCCATTAACGGACGGTCATCCGGCGAGTTACTCAGGTTGATGTACTCCCGGATGACGTGCGATGGATTTATTGAAACCGGGAAACAACGCGTGCTCGAGCGCACTTTCGCTTCGCAATACTGGCTCCAGATCGAACAAACCTCAAGGTTTATCGTGCGCTGCAAATCAATGGACGGAAAGGAATTCAGTGTAACGCTCGACGGGGTGACTACCCCAGACCGAGTCGCAGAACGAAATGCAAATCCGGTTAATGCATCGGCCCTGAAAGCGGTTTATCTCCCCGGTTCACAACTAAACAATATTTTAGTCTCCTTTTCCGCGGACAACAAGACTGCTTTCCTGCGGATCAGGGGCTTTGAAGGAGGCGACTTCATTTCCCAACTGGACGATGCCTTCGCCGCAGTCCGGAAGAAGGGATCAACCGGGATGATCCTTGACTTGCGCGGCAACGGTGGTGGTGTAGATATGGAAGGCGCCTACCTCGTATCTCAATTCGCCAGCAAACCTTTCCGGTACTTTGATCATATACGGCTCAAAACAATCTACCCATCATTCACTTCCTTCACATTGGATTCACAGAGAGACCTGCGAAATGGAACAAAGCCGGACGATATGGGTGGCTTTTTCGTGCTCCCCGTTCTTCATCCTGGGGTTGAAGAACAAAAGCCAGCAGACGAGCCATTTTCCGGCAACCTGGTGGTACTCATCGACGGTAACACATTCTCTACGGCCGCTGATGTCTGCGCCGTGTTGAGGGGACTTGGCCGGGCTACGTTCGTTGGCGAAGAAACCGGTGGTTGTGCGGAAGGAAATACTTCGGGGCTCAACGCCAGGGTAACGCTACCCAACTCGGGGCACAGTTTGAGGGTGCAGATGTACGGCTACTGGAACTCAGTGAAGGCACTTCCAGGGCGCGGCACCCTGCCTGATATCACAGTTGATCGAAAGATCGAGGACCTGCTTAAGGGGACTGACCGGCAGCGTGAGAAGGGTGAAGAGTGGCTGAACACCAGGCGATAGTTCATGATTTCACTTTCTTCCAGTTGAATTCTGCCAAGGCAATAGCCAGGAAGGCAACCATGTAGCCGACAGAGAGCCATTGAATCCCCACGCTGATGGCTTTGAACCTTGGCACGTTCACCAGGATGGATAGTGCAAATGGAAACTTGTCGAGGATGGACTCAAGATTGAACTCAAACACCAGGAGCGGGCTCATGATGCAAAGGACAATGCCGATACCCAGGGAGGGAATGAAGTTTCGGAATCGCAAGGCAAGCCAAAACTGGAGGCCGCTGACGCCGAGGGCCGCGAAGTAAGTTCTTGCGTTCACGAGCAGCACCTTTTCCCAATCATTCAGGTTACTGAGAATCCTTAAGTCAGGGTTAAAGAAGTCGATAGGAACAGCGGCGGCCAGCATAAGGAGGTTGTGCGCGAAGAGCATCAGGATGATAAAAACTTGGAGTACTAAGAACTTGGCCACAAGAATGGAGGTGAACAGTTGTGGAGAAGCCAGGACCTGCTTCCAGGTGTTGTTCCTGTGCTCGATTTGAAGGAGCAGGGTGCTGGTAAGCACGATGAACATCGGAAGAATCAGAAAGGCGATGTACATCCAGCCCTCGCTATAGAAAGCCCAGAAGGGATCGGTCTTCTTCATGTTTTCACTGGGAGTACCATCGAGATTGTCGAGCAGCATGATCACCGGAACGAAAACGGCGGCCAGCAGCGTGAAATAAATCAGTGATGTGCGCTTCGTCTTCAAGAATTCAGCGCGGAGGGAAATAATGAAGTTCATGCTTGTGAGGTTAAGTCGAGAAATAGTTGTTCAAGATTGTTGCTTTCTGTGTACATGGAGAATACCTGCAAGTTGTTGTCGACGAGCATGCGGTTGATGTGCCCAGCTCGGAAATCGTCCAGCAAAGCAACGGCTAGTGCACCACCAATATTTTCCGGATTGTAATGTTCGATGACGGCAGCTGCCCTTTCGTCGTTTGAGGTGCGAATCAGCAATTTGGGCTTTGATTTCTTCACTAGTTCTTCGCGGGATCCCTGGAAAACCATACGACCCCTGGCAATGATTCCCACGTGGGTAACGATTTTCTCAACCTCAGCGAGGATATGACTGGAAATAAGGACGGTGACGCCAAGGTCTTTATTCAGTTTCTTGATCAGCTCACGGAGTTCGATCATCCCGTTGGGGTCCAAACCATTGGTGGGCTCATCCAGGATGAGGAGTTCCGGGTTTGGCAAAAGCGCAAGCGCTATTGAAAGCCGCTGCTTCATGCCGAGTGAAAACTTCTTCACTCGCTTGGACCCGGTATCGCCCAACCCGACAAGGTTAAGGACCTCCCCTGTTGCTGCCCGCGGCATTCCATAA
Organism: uncultured Ohtaekwangia sp.; assembly: GCA_964549855.1. GTDB lineage: Bacteria > Bacteroidota > Bacteroidia > Cytophagales > Cyclobacteriaceae > ELB16-189. The sequence continues at coordinate 3,051 of CAZJWV010000012.1, forward strand.
ACGGCACGATAAATCTCAATGTTCTCCCTGGCCGTCAGGTGACCATAAAGAGAGGGCGCCTCGATCAAGGAGCCCACTCGCTTTAGAATTCCCATTCGATCGGTTGAAAGCGATTGCTCGAGCAACTCTATCCTCCCCTGCTGCAGCCTTATGAGGCCAAGCAGGAGACTGAGTGTTGTTGTTTTTCCGGAACCATTGGGTCCCAGGAAACCGTAGATCTCGCCACGCTTCACGTCCAGGTTGAGGTTGTTCAGCGTGGCAACACCGGTTGAAAATTGGTGGCTAAGACCAACAATCTTGATAGCGGAAGGTGTGTGTGTCATGAGGGTATTGGCGTTTTCATGACGCAAGAGTAGTTGGATTGCGAAAGCGCATGCAGGAATTGTGACCGATTGGCCGGAGGATGTGCCAGACTTGCGCTTGAAACCAGCTGAAGAACAGAGGTGCTGCCGGCGCAGGAATTCACAAGAATTCCAACCCTTTTTTTAATCGTTTCATCACATTTGAACCCTGCGCGCCAGGCTTTGCGCTAGAATTGCACCCAGATGAAAAAACTATTTCAACGAATCTGGCAGCAGGAGCCGGTCACGCTCACCCGGATCGAACTGTTGCTCGCCACAATCCTGTTCCTGATAGGCGTCATCACGTTGATCGAGGAAGCATCGGAGTTTGATATTTTCTTCCTTCTGAGTGTTTTTTCCATTCTTCTGCTTCTCGCTGGATTTCTGGTACTGAATTTCATCTCCATCCCTGAGCTGATCGAGGGAAAATCCGTAACCCGAAACATTTTCATTGTGGCGTTTGCTATTGCAGCTCCTGCATTGACCATGCGTACCGTGGAGCTCGCCTTGATTTCTTCCTCAGTGTTTGCAATCTACTCTGCACTTCACTACGCGGGTATTTATTTATGGAGACACGGTGACACTATCCAGGAAAAATACCGGTACCTCTCACCAGGGATCATCCTGGCTGCAGTCCTGTGGATAGTCAGCCTGTTTCTCCTTTACCTCGGAGATGCAGATGGGGGCATCATCGCCACCTGGGCTACGCTGATCCCGGCAGGCATTGCGCTTTACTCTTACTCCTTTTACAGCCTTATCCCTGAATCTTTCAAGCAGAAGAGACCCTTCCTTCGCTATGCCTGGAAGGCAACCTGGGTACTGGTGGCCCTGACAATCCCCGCCTTTGTGATTGCCATGGGCGTCTCCCAAGACGCCGAATTTCCCATCTCGATCGGGCTGATCAACTTCTTCTTTCAGTTGTTTGTCACTGTCCCCTTCTCATGGATGGTTTTCAAGCGGTACAACCAGGGAGCACAAAAATTGGCCTCGCTGCAAAAGGAGTTGGGCCAGTCGCATGCGGAGTTCGATTTTCTTCGCTCACAAATCAATCCGCACTTTCTCTTCAATGCGCTCAATACTCTATACGGCATGTCGATCCAGGAGAATGCACCCCGGACCAGCGAGGCAATTCAACGCCTTGGCGACATGATGCGGTTCATGCTGGACGAAAATATGCTGGAGAAGATTCCGCTGTCGCGCGAAGTGGAATATCTCAAGAACTACATTGCTCTCCAGCGACTAAGGACGGATGCCAATCCCGACATCGACATTGAGGCTGAAATTGATGGAGAACAAGGGTCTGGTGCCGTACCCCCCATGCTGCTGATTCCGTTTGTGGAGAATGCATTTAAACACGGAATCAGTTTCAGGGAACCTTCCTTCATCCGCATCAAGTTGACTGTCCGGGACGGGAATCTCAATTTTGAGGTTCATAACAGCCGGCATGCGAAAGCCGTCAACGACCCTGAAGCGCAGAAAAGCGGCGTCGGCCTAAACAACGTGAGGCAACGGCTTGGGCTGCTCTATCCCGGTGCGCACAGGCTGGAGATCATGGAAACACCCACCACATTCTTGGCCTACCTCACATTGCCTCTATCTTTGCGGGCATCATGAAGGCCATTGCCGTCGACGACGAACCCCTCGCGCTGGAAATAGTCAGCTCACACGCATCCAAGGTGCCCTTCCTGGAATTGAAGGGTTGCTTCACCGATGCCTTCAAGGCCCTTGAGTACTTGCAACACGAGAACATTGACTTGTTATTCCTCGATATCAAAATGCCCGACATCTCTGGCATCGAATTGTTCAACAGCCTGAGCAAGAAACCACTTTTGATTTTCACAACGGCATACTCGGAGCACGCCGTTACCAGCTTCGAAATGGACGCGGTCGATTATCTATTGAAACCGTTCTCACTTTCGCGATTCATCAAAGCGTGCAACAAGGCGTATGAGTTGCACAACTTCAGGCAGCGGGCAGACAGCAGCGACCACCTCTTCCTCAAGACGGGCTATGAACAGGTGAAGGTCATGTATGACGACATCAATTACCTGGAGGCGACGGGCAACTATGTCACCTTTGTGCTGAAAGAAAAGAAAGTCCTTTCACGCTCTACTTTCGCTGAGTCAGTGAATCTCCTGCCAGCCGGAAAGTTCGTTCGGGTACACCGCTCATACATCGTTGCCATCGACAAAATCGACAAGATCGAAAAGCACCAGGTTACCGTGGGGAAGGCCGAGATCCCGGTGAGTGAGGCGTATGTTGCGGAGCTCACGAGAGCTTTGAAGCGATAGTCTGTATTGCCAATGATCTTGCGCATGAGTGGACAACCAGCGACTGGTTGGAAAGATTAAACAGAAGACTCGCCAATCAAGCGAGCGACTTGAAGAGCAATTCCTCAAGGAAGTGCCGGGTGAATTCATCTCTGTCGCGTGGCGTCGAGTCGGTCAAGCGAGGAAGGTAGACACTGAAGAACTGCTGCGAGTGTGACGTCTCGATTAGCGTCGTGCTCAACGATTTCGGGTACTTATAAGACGGGTTATACTCAGTAATCACAGATGCAATCTTTGCGCACAAGTCCTTGTATGACTTAAACACCGCATCCTTGTTTATTTCGGCGACCTCCTTGACAAGGTAGACTTTGCTTCCCTCCGCGATAACGATCTCATTAAGATAACGCTTGTTATAATCGAGATGCCCCGAGCTCTCCATCGGTTCATGGGTAAGCAAATCGACGATAACCCTCAGTTTCTCCTTTTTGTCGGCAATGTTTTGTAGCCGGAATGTCACCAGGTACTCCATGTAGCTCCAATACCAGTTGAGGATATACAGCAATAGCCGGTGCTTATTTTCGAAATACCGGTACACTGTGGCCTCCGTGCACGCGATCTCGCCGGCCAGTTTCTTGAAAGTAAAGTGCTCAAAGCCAAGGTCGTGGATAAGGTCAATGGCCTTCTTCACAATCTGCCTGCCTACGTTCGTGCCCTCCGGGTCGCGAAGGAAGATCTTGTCATTTACCCTAAACAGGAGTTGAAAGTCCACGAATACGCCTCTTTTTGCGCCAGAATACTAGTGAAAACCAGCTTTTAAAGCAATATATCGACTAAAAGAATTAATACAATACTAATTAATAGTATTACTACTATATAGGAAAGTAATTGTACATTTGCGTCTGAAACAACAGTCGCATATGCTATTGTCGAGCAAGATCCCTTTGGGGTACATACTGAAGAAGATCAGGGTTGAAATAGTGTATGTCACCCTGATCGGAGTTCTGGCCTACAACATCACCGAGGTATTCCACCAGGAGATTCCCGAAATGCCCATCGCTATCCCTGCATTTCTGGGAACAGCCATTTCCGTAATCCTCTCATTTAAACTTAATCAGTCGTATGACCGGTGGTGGGAAGCTCGAAAGATATGGGGCAGCATCGTCAACGACAGCCGCAACCTGGTCCTCCAACTGCAGTGCTTTCTTCGGAATGCCAACGACCCCGCCATCCGGAAAATTGCTTTGCGGCAGATCGCTTGGTGCTTCAGCCTGGGGCAATCTCTCAGGGGTCTGAATCCGGTTTCATCCCTGGAGAAGTACCTGTCACAGGATGATTTATCACACGTAGCTAGTCATTACAATAAACCGTTGGCAATTCTCCAGCTCAACACGTATGAAATAAGCCGGCTCAGGCAAGGCGACCAACTGGATGCCTACAGTCTGGTACAGGTCAACAACACATTGGTCAGTCTGACGAATTCCATGGGTATGGCGGAGCGGGTAAAGAGCACAGTGTTTCCTGCTACCTACCGACTCTTTCTTCACCTTTTCATCTATTTGTTTGTCATCACGTTGTCTATCTCGCTGACAAACATTAAGGGCTATTTCGAAATTCCGTTGCTGATGGTGATATCGTCGGCCTTTTTCCTGCTGGAAAGAACGGCCACCCATCTGCAAGATCCATTCAGCAACCGGCCCACCGACACGGCGATGACCGCGATAGCATCCACGATCGAGATTAATCTCAGACAGCTGATCAACGATGGTGAAATACCTCAGCTTTCGTCACCTAAAGATTTCTATATCATGTAAATAAATCAAACATGCATACACTCTCGAGAGAACTCCAACAACAAATCACACCGGAAAGGGCGGTTCAAATTCTAAAAGAGGGGAATGAGCGATTCATGAAAAACCTCAAAGCCAATCGCAACCTTCTCCAGCAAGTTAACGATACGTCAGCGGGTCAATATCCTTTTGCCACCGTACTCAGCTGTATCGATAGCCGGACGTCTGCCGAGCTCATATTTGACCAGGGTCTTGGCGATATCTTCAGTATCCGCATTGCCGGAAATGTATTGAACGAAGACATCCTGGGAAGCATGGAGTTTGCTACCCATGCGATGGGAACCAAAGTGATACTGGTACTTGGCCACACCAAGTGCGGCGCCGTCGTAGGGGCCTGCAATCATGTGGAACTGGGCCACCTCACAACACTACTGAAGAAAATTCAACCTGCTATCGACGCGGAGAAAACAACCACCGCCGACAGGACCGGCTCAAATCCCCTGTTCGTAAACAACGTGACGAACCTCAATGTGCGCCTTACTATTCAACGCATTCGAAGCGAAAGCCCAATTATCGCTCAGCTTGAGAAAACTGGAAAGATCAAAGTAGTCGGGGGTATTTACGAGATTGACAACGGAAGAGTAACCTTCAGTTGACATAAAGGAAAACATGTAGACTTGTGGTTCTCTACTCAGATCGCAAACTATTCACCGGGTTCATCATCGCTGATTTGATTGCCTGGTAACTGATCGTCAGCAGCGCGATTCCCACCGCCGCCAGGACCGTGATCATGAAAACCCAGGGTGAAAGGTCGGTGCGGTATTCAAACCGCTCAAGCCATTGGGCCATCAGGTAGTAGGCAATCGGCGTTGCCACCAGGCACGCGATCATCACGAGCGCAACAAAGTCTTTCGAGAGCATCCGCCACAGGATTGTCGTAGTGGCACCCAATACCTTGCGGATGCCAATCTCCTTCGTGCGCGTTTCTGCCATGAAGGAGACCAGACCAAGTAATCCCAGGCAACTGATGAAAATTGCCAGCATGGCGAATACGGTAGCCAGGTTTCCGACTCGCTCCTCTCTTCCAAATTTCCGGGCGTACTCCTCGTCGGCAAACTTGTAGTCAAACGGCACGGCCGGAATTACTTTCTTGATGGCCGCCTCAATCTTTGGCAAGGCCTCGCTGGCGCTGACTCCCGGGTTAATCCGGATATTGAGCCAGCTAGGATTGCCGTTGAGGCCCTTTACGTAGAAAACGACAGGTTTGGTGGGTGAGTAGGGAGATTCCATAACTGGATCCTTGATCACCCCGATGATTTTGTAGTTCATCACGCGGTTTTTGTCCGACCACCATGACCACGTTACCGGTTCACCGATGGGCTCTTTGAGTTTCATCACCTTGAGCGCCGCTTCGTTGATCACGAGCCCAGAAGAATCCGACGGATTGTCGATATCAAAATCACGCCCTTGCACAAACTCCCAACCGACTGTCTTGCCATGCAGGTGTGAAACCGACAAGGTTCCGAAACTCTTGTCCCAGGAAGGGTCCCTGTCTTTCCAATCCCATCCGCCATTGCCGGAGAAGACATCCGTCATGGGGCCCATGGACTCCGATACTTCGTACACAACGCCCGTGCCTTTCAGTTCATTTCGCAGCACTTGGTACTTGCCATTGAAGGCTTCCGTGCGCTTGGGCATCATGATCAAACCCTTGCGATCGTAGCCAACAGGCCTGTCCTTCGCAAACTGGATTTGATTGTAAACGACAACCGTACCGATGATGAGAATTACTGAAATTGAAAACTGAAACACCACGAGCGCTTTTCGAGGGATCGAAGCGAGACGGCCCATGCGCAGGTGCCCTTTCAACGCCTTCACGGGGTTGAACGATGACAAATACACGGCAGGGTAAAAGCCAGCTACCAGGCTGGTGAGTACAACCAGCGCCGCGCCCGCCGTCCAGAACCACAGGTTGCCCCAGGGCATCTGGATGGCCTTTGATGCGATCAGATTAAAGCCGGGCAACGTAAGCACTGTCAAGCCCATGGCAAGGACGAAGGCTGCGCTCACGACAAGCAGGGATTCGGCAAGGAACTGGCTCACCAATTGACTTCTGATGGAGCCAATCGTCTTACGAACGCCGATCTCTTTTGCCCGCCGCTCTGCTCGTGCTGTGCTGAGGTTGATAAAATTGATGCATGCCAGGGCCAGGACAAACGCTCCAATGGCGCCAACCAGTTTGATCATAACCAGGGGCTCCAACTGAGAAGCTTCAGTATAGGGCGGACGAAGGTGCCAATCACGCATCGGGTAGAGGGTGAGTGACTGCTCACGGCGCTTTACTGCTACTTCCTCATCTTCCGGATCGAATTGCAAGGCTGGTTTAATCTTCTGCACGACTTCCTCAAAGGAGCGGCCATCAGGGATGAGTACGTAAATCTTTAGGAAGTGATTTCGCCAATCAGTCAGCGCCCGCTGCTCTATCCACTTGTTTTCGGCCAGGTACAGGTTCCAGGTCGTTAGGTAGCGAATAGTGTGGAGTTCGGTATTCCTGGGAAAGTCCTCATATACCCCAGTCACCATCACATCGGATTTGTTATTGAGTTTCAACACCTGGTTGAGCGGGTCTCTCGAACCGAAAAGCGATTCGGCAAGGCTTTGCGAAATCATGATGGAATTGGCCTGAGACAGCCCGCCTCGTGTTCCGGCAATCATGCGCAAGGAGAAAATCTCCGGCGCCGAAGGGTCAACGTAGAGTCCGGTAGATGTGATAGCCACTTCTCCGTTTGCGACTATCCGTTCGCGGAAAGAAGTGGAGCGGCTGATTTCACTAAAGGCGTCGCGATAGTCTCCCATCAACGCCGTGGCCAACGGGTACGTCATGGTGGTTCCAATCCACATGCCTCCCCTATCGCTGTTTTTTCCCGTTTCGGCAACATACGCGACGCGGTCATAGTTGGTGAAGTGCCTGTCAAAAGAAAGCTCATCCCAGACCCACAAACCGTTAAGCATGGCTACCATCATGCCGATGGCCAATCCGCCGATATTGATCAATGAATAACCCTTGCTTCGAACCAGGTTTCTCCAACCGATTTTAAAATAGCTCTTATACATGCCGTAAGTGTTTAAACTCCGATAACCTTCCATCGGCCTGATAATTCCGGGGCGGAACAGTTTGAATACATCCCAGGTGAATTCCCTGTCTGCTTTTTTCTTTCCCACCTCGCGAACCCGGCGCGTGTATCCTTCCAACAGATCACCTTCAATGTGATCAACCAGCTGCGGATGGCAGAACCAGCGGAAGAAACGCCAGGCGAGTTTTGGGGGAAGTGAATTGTCTTTCACGAAAGCGAGACGGAGACTCCAATTGTCTTAAGATCCAACGCAACCTTCGGAATGGCGCTCCATAGCTGGCTGCGGGCATCGCGGGTGCTTTGCATCGCCTTCTTACCAGCAGCAGTGATCTGGTAATAGCGCCTGGGACGGCCCATCCGCTCTTCCGTTGCCTCACCCGCAAGCGACTTGAGGTAGCCCTTCCCCTCCAGCCTCATCAGGGCTGTGTGCAGGGCTCCCATGCTCACCTTTCGTGAAAGGCGGGTTTCGATGTCTTTCTTGATACCGGCACCGTAGGCCTCTTTGTGGAGGACGGCGATGGTCAGGATTACGATTTCTTCGAATTCTCCCAGTTGATAATTCTTCATTCTGGACTTTTTTCCTAAATGTAGGAATAATAACGACAGTGGATCAACCAGGTTTCATTGTTGGTGCTTTTCTTTGGCTATTCGGGCTTGAGACATTCCACAGTTAACCAGGGCCGATTTGGAAGCACAGAACTATCTCTATCATTGTTTTGTTAACTCTACTTTGAATCTCTCACCAAACCTTAACATATGAAAATCGCTGTATTCGGAACCGGAATCGTCGGACAAGTCATCGCTAACCGATTGGCAGGACTTGGACACTCAGTTACTATCGCAACCCGTGACGTCAAGAAGACCCTCGAGCGGGCAGACAAGGGACCAATGGGCAATCTTCCCATGGCAGAATGGTTGAAGCAGAACAGTGCCGTCAAACTTGAGACTTTCTCTGAAGCAGCAGCCAAAGCCGAAATCATATTCAACTGCACTGCTGGCCTGGCGTCAGTGCCAGCACTGGAGCTCGCTGGCACAACCAACTTGAAAGGAAAGATGCTGATAGATATTTCCAATCCTCTTGATTTCTCTAAAGGAATGCCGCCATTCCTCTCTCCTGGCAATACCGATTCCTTGGGTGAATTGATTCAGCGCACGTTCCCAGACCTCCGGGTCGTAAAAACGCTCAATACAATGACTTGCTACCTCATGGTAAACCCTTCTGCAGTTCCTGGCGATCACACGGTATTTGTCAGCGGCAATGATGCCAGCGCTAAAGACGTTGCGAAGGCAATCCTGAAATCTTTCGGATGGAAAGAAAGCAACACGATCGACCTGGGAGACATAACTTCTGCAAGAGGAACGGAGCAACTCCTGCCCATCTGGCTTAGGCTCTATGGTGCGTTGAAGAACCCAATGTTCAATTTCCACATCGTTGTTGCACCACCGAAATAGGTTTCAAGTTCCAAGTTTCACGTTTCAGGTTAGGGCTTGTTGAATTCGAATATCGGACTAGCATTCAAGTGGGAGGACCAACCTGGAACCTGGAACCTTGAACCTGAAACCTGGAACTAGTCTCCTTTGAATAGTTTCCCGTAAACCGTTCTCGTTCCGGACAAATACCGATAGAAATACAATCGGTCGTTCAGGTGACTTGCATTCCAGTAAACGCGGTAAACTTCGCCTTCGCGGACTTCTCCCGAGTATAGCTCTGCCACGGGTTTACCGTACAAGTCGATGAGGTCAAGCTGCACATGTTCGCTTGCTTCGGCCGTCCAGTCAAAGGAAAGCTTGTCAATTACCGGATTAGGATGGGCAGCCAGTCGAAATTCGGAATTCAAACGACCGGGCGCACTGGGCTTGACGGGTTCAGGCTTCGGTTCCATTCCTCCGGGATCCTGAGTAATCACAGGAGGAGCGTTTGAAACACTATCCATTCCACAACTCATCACCGGGGAGCAGCCCGTCACTGTGTATGAGCAGGTTTGCGTGCATCCATCTTTGGTGATGCTCAGGGTAAAGGTGGCAGATGAACCATTGCCTCCCGCCACATACTTTATCGAGGGTGAGGTTTGCCCCGACGAAATCAACCATTGGTCATCATCGCTTTCAACACTCCAATTATATATCGCCGGACCGGCTACCAAAGTAGAAAGCGGATTGTTGGACGAACCACAAACAGGGTTATTTGCCGGTGGCGCAATGGTGCAAGACCAATTGATGACTACGGGTTGAACTACCACGTCAATTGATTTTGCGCACCCATTAGCGTCCGCAATGGTGACATGGTAAGTGCCCGAGGTCAGTCCGGAAATATCCTCCGAGGTTGCCCCATTCGACCACGAATAGCTGTACGGCGCAACGCCTCCGTTGACGCTGAGATTTATCGCAAAATCACCCTCGGCGCCGCAATTGGGATTGGTAACGGTGGTAAAGGCATTGATTACCGGATCAGCGATGAAATAATTCAAGACCTGGCTGCAGCCGGTGTTATCCGTTACGGTTACCGTGTACAGCCCGCTTGACAGATTGCTTATTGAACTAGTGGTCGCACCCGTCGACCACGCGTAAGTGTAGGGTGGCACACCGTTGGGATTTAATGAGATGGCACCGTTGGCCGCACCCGAACAAGTAGGCGAGGTAACCTGGCTTGGCACAAGGAAGGCCTGCTTGAACACGTTGATGATTGCAATTGCAGTGCAGCCGCCGGCGTCGGTGACAGTCACCCTTTGCAAGCCTGCGGATAGCCCAGTCAAGTCTTCGGTGGTTGATCCATTCATCCAGAGGTAAGAGTAAGGCGCCGTGCCGCCGGTTACCGTGATATTAATTGCACCGCTGCTATTCTCCACACAACTCGTCGGTGTAACCACGAAAGAGATCTTCAATGTGTTATTCTCCGCCAGGAAAAAGCCTGTCCGCGATGTACATGCGTTTGCATCTGTAACCACCACGTTGTAAAGGCCCGTCGCAAGGCCAGCTACATCTTGTGAATTCGAGCCGTTGCTCCACAAATAATTGTGTGGCTCAGCACCGCCGGCCACGGTGATATCAATCTGGCCATTTGCCTGGCCGCAAGATGGCCGCACCGTTTGACCGGTTACTGAAATGGACGGATTGGTCAATTGGTAAACTGCCTCCTTCAAACAGCCTAGTGAATCTGACACCGTTACTTTATAGCTGCCGCCGGCGAGAGTCGAAAGGTCCTGGGTTGTTGCCCCATTGCTCCATAGATAGCTATACGGCTCCACACCGCCTTCCACAGAGAGATTAATCGATCCGTTGGCGGCTCCAAAGCAGGTTGGGTTTGTAGTCGATGCGGAAAGGGCCAATTGAGATATTGCAGTGATTTCTTCCGTCACGACCACTTCATTGCCCTGTGAGTCGGTGATGGTAACAGTGTAAGTGCCCACGGGCAGATTGTCGATCGCCTGCATGTCGCACCCTGATGACCAAGTGTACGTGTATGGACCCACCCCTCCTGTCGCTACTGCGGAAAGACTTCCATCGGTGCCGCCGGCACAACGCACATTCTGTTTTTGAACCGCAGCTTCGATGGGAGGAACCTTACAGGAATTTCTCGCCGTGTCGTAATCAACGCAAGTCGCTGCCTTGAACGCAATGCGGGGCTCCCAGCAATCCGAATTGTTGCATAAACTGTTGTTGCACCAGGTAAACTTTACGGTGAAAGATTTAAGAAGGCCTTTTCCAAAATTGTTGGGGCCGTCGATCTTAAGACCCTTTAGTCCAGTCGTTGGATCTTTCCCAAAGGAATTGCCGCATCCACCTGGCGCTCGGACGTTACGAACGTAGCCGCAGGGCATTTCAAAGGTGACATGTGAGAGTCCGTAGCGGCAACTGCCGTTGTGCGACACGCGCATTTCATAGTCGGTGCAACCACCCTCACCAGGCACTACCGAGACAATTTCTGCCGAAAAGCAGTTGCCGTGGCAATCATTGTGCTCATTCGGCCATTTCTTCTTTTCTGATTGAGCCTGGGCATTGATTGCAGCCAGGAACAAAAAAACCAGCCCTAACCATGACAGTTTTGTAACCCTACTCCTCATACGCACACCCTTTGGTTATCCATAAATACGAACCTTGATTGGGGTCTGAATGCTTCTAATAATGAGCGGGTTATGGGGACGCCAGGATGATTGTGGAGACGATGAACGGGTGTCACGCCCGGTGACATTCAGGGTCGAAGTTTGCCTACCCAAGTAGGTTCAAGGTTTCAGGTTGGGGCTAACCAACCTTAAACTCGAAACTTGAAACCTTGAACCAAGTGCCCGCTTGCGCACAACTTGATCCGCAGCCGAACACGGAACCATTACCGGTGCGGCAATTGAGCACGGATTGGGGTTTTGGTCTATGTGGCGTCATAATTGTCAATACTCAAGGCACCAACCCAGACCGTATGTTTTACAGCTACCTCAAGATTGCCTATCGGAACATCCTGCGAAGCCGGGGCTTTGCTTTCATAAACCTCTTTGGTCTTTCACTGGGCATCGCCTGCAGCCTGCTCATGCTGAACTATGTCAGGTTCGAATCCAGCTTCGACAATTTTCATCCGGCTGGAGATCGCACATTCCGCGTGGATCGGGATTTGGACGGTGGGCCCTCAAGTTCCAGCCCCCCACCGCTCGCCTATACCTTGAAATCGAATTACGGAGAAATTGAAGCAGTGACGCGGGTCAACACACCGGGGAATTTCATCATCCGGTACTCCGACGAATCAAGCAGGGTCTTGTCGTTCAACGAGACCAACGTATTCGCGGCGGACTCCAACTTCTTTTCTTTCTTCGGGTTCAGGCTAAGGGAGGGGAATCCTGAAAAAGCGCTTTTGGGAGTCAACAAAGTGGTGATATCCGACAAGATTGCCTACAAGCTTTTCGGCAATGAATCTGCCGTCGGTAAGATCTTGCAACTGGGTGATAAGCGCACTGCAATTGAAATCACAGGCGTTACGGAACCACAGCCGGAGAACGCACACTTGCACTTTGACTATTTGCTCTCGATGGATACCAATCCCAGTGTGAGGCAGCGCGACTGGAGCTGGGTGTGGACACAGGTGGTCACGTATGTGCGTCTGAAGCAGGGTGCAGACCCCAATGAATTGCAGGCAAAATTCCCTGCGTTGGCCGAGCGTGTAATCAAGCCAGCCTTCTTAGCCCGGGGAATGAATTTTGAAAATACCCTGAAAGGCAAGGGCAGCTGGAATTTTAAACTCATGCCCATGCGCGACATACACCTGATGTCAGGTGACAATCGCATCGGACCCGTCGGTGATGTGAAATACGTCTACACGTTCAGCGCGATTGGGGTTTTTGTACTGCTGATCGCTGCGATTAACTACATCAACCTCTCCACGGCGAGAGGCACCAAGCGGGCGAAGGAAGTTGGCGTGAAAAAGACGATGGGTGCTCTTCGCGGCTCGCTGGTCACCCAATTCCAGGTCGAGACCATTCTCTTCACGACGGTCTCCACGCTCCTGGCACTCATCCTTGTCGAAGGTCTCCAACTGTTGATCTCGAATGTGGTATCTATTCAGATCCCTTTCACGATCCTGAATTTTTCGGAAATGTGGTGGCTGCTCCCGGTTATTCCGATCGTCATTGGTTTCCTGGGTGGACTTTATCCTGCTTTCTACTTGACCGCCTTCAGGCCAGTGCAGGTGCTGAAGGGCAGGATCGCTTCCGGGATGAGCAACGCAGGCCTCGGAACGGACTGGTGATCGTGCAATTCACCATTTCGATCGCACTGATTGCGGGCACCCTCGTTGTCTTTCAGCAGCTGAAGTTTATCAGCTCGACCAACCTGGGATTCGATCGTGAAAACATTCTCATCATCAAGCAGGCAGAAAAGCTGGGGTCCAGCCTGGAAACCTTTCGGAACCAGGTGGAGACTTATCCCGGAGTGACCCAGGCCGGCATCACTATGGAAGTTCCGGGCGGCGGCGTTTGGAGCGATGAATTCGTCCGGGAGAATTCAAACACGGCGACGAGTGTAGCCATCATCAAGACGGACGAAAACTATTTTAACACGCTGGGATTCCAGTTGGTGGCCGGAAGGCGTTTCGAGGTAGAAAGGCCATCCGACAGAAACGCCGTGATTCCCAACGAAACTACAGTTCAACTTTTTGGTTGGACCCCGGAGCAGGCCATCGGTCAATATCTCGTTTACCCCGGCAATGACAACACGCGGCATGAAATCATCGGTGTCCTGAAGGATTTTCATTATCAATCCCTGCGCCAGACGATTACTCCCTTAATGTTCTGCAAACCAGAATCTGAGATTTGGGGTGACTGGCGTGTGATGACGGTAAAATTCAATCCGACAGATCTCTCGGAACTTATCTCTAAAATCGAATCGAATTGGAAGAAGAATCTTTCCGACACACCGTTTGAATACTCCTTCCTTGACCAGGAGCTTGCCACCCAGTATCAGACGGAGCAACGGTTGGGAGGCTTGTTCGGGATTTTCTCTTCCCTCTCCATTTTGATTGCCATCATCGGCTTGGTGGGCCTCGTCTCGTACTCGGCAGAGGTGAGGAAGAAAGAAATCGGCATCCGGAAAGTATTTGGCGCCTCCACGAGTGGCATTGTGCTCATGATGAATAACCAATACATCCGCTTGATCCTGGTTGCCTTTGTCATCGCGACGCCCTTTTCATGGTGGGCAATTACCCAATGGCTTTCGGCCTTTGAATACAAGATCGAGATCAGTCCGATTACCTTCCTCGCAGCCGGTATTGCCGAGATCGCCCTGGCCGTAGGCAGTGTGGCCTGGTTGTCATTCAGGGCTGCGTATACGAATCCGGCGAAGGTGTTGAGGGAGGAATAATTCCTGATTCCTTATTTCTTGTTCCTGATTGGCGGGGCCTGCCCCGACAAGGCCATTGAAGAAGGTTCTATGGAATGCTCAAGAAAAAGCCCGCCAACTTCAGCTATGAAAAGCAAAACTTGGCGGGCCGAAGTCGGGGTGAGATGATTCGAACATCCGACCTCCACGTCCCTAACGTGATGCGCTAACCGGGCTGCGCTACACCCCGAAAACTCCCTCACTTGCTGAAAAGAGGGTGCAATATTAGTGATTTTTGGTATTCGGGACTACCGGCGATCCAATCAAATCCCGAAAAGCCTTACAGAATATTGTCCGGATTTCCGTCTGGGTATGGACTTAGATGTTTGGTTCTCATGTGGCAGATTTGTCGCATGCATTTCGTCTACATCATTGAATCTGCCACCACGAAAAGATGGCTTATAGGCTCAACCATTGATCTCATTGGGCTAATTCGAAGTCTTAATGAGGACCAAAATGGATCGGCGAACGGGCAAGAAGGGCCGTGGAGTTACATTTTCGTAAGGCCTCTTGACACAGAAGAAGAGGCAAGGGAATTTGAACAATTCCTAAAATGCAACCGCGATCAGAAACACGTTCTCCTGGAGTATTCGGTCTACTTTCGTTTCGGGGTGTGCCCTGATACACTAGGAGCCAAGTAGCCAACCAGAATGTCTTTTTCGGCATTTTCTCTTGGCCAAGTGGTATACTTTAATATACCTTTGTCCTGGTGGATTTTGAGCATTTCAACCTCGAAGAATTTTGAAAATTCATGAAATGCTCCGAATTGCTTCGGCAGTTGTTGAAGGTTGGATGGACAATCGAAAGTCAGCGAGGAAGCCATGTTAAGCTCATTCATTCAAAGACTAAGGGGATCATCATATTTCCAAATCACGGAGCAAAGGAACTAGGTAAAGGATTAGAGAAAAAGATAAAGAAGCAGGCAGGGTTATGAGAAAAGTGAAAGTGATTGTTGAAAAAACCTCAACTGGTTATTCCGCCCATGCCGATAACTTCCCTGTTTATACTACAGGCGAGGATGTAAAAGAGCTGCTTGCGAATGTTCTGGAAGCTGTGAACTTCTATTTTGCTGAAACAAAGGACAAGACACAAGTTTCCCAAGGGGACCTTGATGTCAGTTTTTCAATTTCAAGTCTGTTTGAATTGTATCCTATCAATGTCAAGCATTTTGCCAACAGAATCGGAATGAACTACACCCTGTTGTCGCAATACGTTCAAGGAAGGAAGAAACCTTCTGAAAAACAGGCTGAGAGAATTGTTGAAGGACTGCAAGAGGTTGGGAAAGAGCTAAGTAATGTGAATTTGATTTGATCGCCTCGGAGAGCGAAGCTGAAGCCCAAGAAAAGTAATAAAGCATTCAATCCGTGTTAATCCGAATATAAGCCGCGGTCGCTCATCGGTACCTGCAGCATTTCGTCGACGGAGGTCAATAAATGGTGACCCGGACATAGCTGACTTTCCATTCCAAAAGGCCATACCTTTGGTCACCCGGTGAGCCTCATGCTCATTAAGGGATGACAACCACTACCATGAAAAAAGCAATCGTCTTGTTGCTGATCGTAGCCATAACCGGCTGCAGCAACGAAAAGAAAGAAGCCCTCGACTACGCAAAGCTGCTGAAGGTCAAGGAAGCCATTGAACGCGGTTCCGGCAACGCCATCGACCGTTACGGGAAAATGATCGGCCCCGAAAAACTCGCAAATGTCGAGTCGGACCCAGCCTACATCGAGATTAAGAACCAAGCCCTGGCCGACCTCAACGGGCTCATTGAGCAGGCCCTGGAAAAAGGGGTGGATAAGGAAGCCCTGGTGGCCTGCATCCGTGAAAACGGTGCGGATAGCCCGCTTTGCGCCCGTTTCGTGGAGGAAGTGAGGTCAAGTACCGCCCCCCGTCTCGACCAGTATGAAGCTGATCTCAAGAAATTCCTTGCTAACCACCTTGACAAGAAGAATCACCTCCCCAAGGTAGATGGCAATTGCAAAGCCATTCATAGCGGCATCTTCCAGGAGTTCATTGAAGGCGACACCATGCTCATCAGCCGCGACGCCACGACCCAGATCGAACAGTTCCGCGGGGATGTGAGAAAAGAAAAAGTCACCTGGATCAATGACTGCACCTATCACCTGGAGCTAATTTCGGAAGAGGCTGACCCTGTGGTTAAACTTGTAGGCCCTGGAGGGTTCCTGAACGACAGTTTCATCGAGATCATTCGCGTAACGGATGAGTACTACATGTACAAGATCTTTGACTCCGCCAACGGCGAGCCGGGGGAATTGGTCGACGTTGGGAAGGTATACCTGACCAAGTAACAGTTTCAAAAATCTGATTACACGATGAAGACTACCATCGCCCTGCTGTTGATCCTCGCCATGACGGCCTGCGGCCCCGCACAGAAAGAAACCCTTGACTACGCGGACCTGCTCAAAATCAAGCAAGCGATCGAACGAGGCTCCGGCAACGCCATCAAAAAGTACGGCGATATCATCGGGCCCGAGAAACTGGCCGACATTGAATCGAACCCTCAATTCATTGAGATAAAGAACCAGGCACTCGCAGATCTCAACGGGCTGATTGAGGAAGCGCTGGAAAAAGGCGGGGACAAAGAGGCGCTCGTTGCCTGCATCCGTGAAAACGGAGCCGACAGTCCTCAGTGCGCGGCGTACGTGCAAGGGGTTCGCACCACTACTTCACCCAGGCTGCTGCAATACAACGCGGACTTAAAGAAGTTCCTGGTCAATCACCTTGACAAGAACAGCCACCTTCCAAAAATCTCCGATAAATGCAAGACCGTTCACACAGGCGTCTTCCAGGAGTTTGTGGAAGGAGACACCGTGGTCATCAGTCGCGATGAGTCGTCAGAAGTTGAGAAATTTCGTGGGGAAGTGAGGGTTGAAAAAATCACCTGGGTGAACGACTGCACCTACCGTCTCCAGGTGGTGAGTGCCGAAAAGGGTGGCGATGCAGAAAAAGTCACCGGAGATTTCCCTGACGATTGTTTCATCGAGATCATCAAAGTAACGGACGACTACTACGCGTTTAAGATTTTCGATGTCGTCAACGGGGAAATCGGCGATCTCGTTGACGTCGGAAAAGTTTACAGAATCAATAAGGGCCGGTAAATTCCGTATTTTCGGAATTCCCGGCTATGCGAGTTGTCCTCTTCCTATTACTTCTCATTGCCACGACCGGTCGGGCCCAACAAAAGCCCTTCCGCATTGCCATTGCCGGGCTCTCGCACACGCACGTTCACGGGCTGCTGAGCCGCGTTAAGGACGGGGACCTGGAGATTGTCGGGATTGCAGAGACCAACCGCGACCTTGCCCAGCGATTGCTCACTCAGTATCGACTCCCTCTTTCGCTTGTCTACCCTACACTGAAAGAGGTGATCGACCACACTCGTCCGGAAGCGGTGGCAGCCTTCAACCCAATCAGCGAACACGTGGACGTCGTGCGTGAATGTGCCCCACGGGGGATTCATGTGATGGTGGAGAAGCCTTTGGCCGCGAACCTCGCCCAGGCTCGCGAAATGGAAAGGCTGGCGAAGCAATACAATATTCATTTGCTCACGAACTATGAAACGACCTGGTACGCCAGCAACTATGCCGCCCGCTCACAGCTTGCATCACTGGGTAAGATCAGAAAAATGGTCGCACACCACGGCCACCAGGGTCCGAAAGAAATCGGTGTGGCGCAAGAGTTCGTTGACTGGCTTACAGACCCGGTTAAGAATGGGGGTGGCGCCCTCACCGACTTCGGTTGCTATGGGGCCAACCTGTTCACGTGGCTCATGAATGGAGAGCGACCACTAACCGTGCAGGCAGTGACGCAGCAGTTCAAACCAGAAATCTACCCCAAGGTTGATGACGAAGCCACGATCATCGTCACGTATCCCGGCGCACAGGGAATCATTCAGGCTTCGTGGAACTGGCCGTACAACCGGAAAGATCTCGAGGTCTATGCGCAACAAGGATTTGTCGTGGCTGACAAGACCAGTCTAATATTACAAAATGGAAATGGGCCGAAGGAGAATGTGAACTTAACGGCATTGTTAAGTCCGGTGAACGACCCGTTCACTTACCTCGCTGCGGTTGTCCGTGGAGAAATCAAAGTAAGGCCCGCTGATCTATCGACTCTTGAGAACAATCTGATCGTCATGGAAATTCTTGAGTCCGCGAAGGAGTCTGCTGCGTCCGGGAAAGTAGTCCGGCTGAAGAATTGATGGGGCTGCAGGGAGCGACCACCGATCACTGATTACCGATCACCGATTACTTCTTTTTATTCCTCTTCAAATCCTTAAAGAACCTCACCCAATTGAACGGGTTAAGAAAAGGATTGGTCACACCCATCTGCTTGTTGTAGATGGACGTGTTGTACTGGTCCATGTAATACCGGTAGTTCAAGTTCCCATCCATCGGTGTAGTACGCATCATCAGGGCCATGAGTTCCGCATTCAGGTTGCGTGGGTCGATGCCGCTGTTCTCGGGCAGGTTAAGCGCAAGAACTGCCTGTTTGAATACTTCCTCCGTTGGGAACGGCAGGATGGTAACGGGTGTAAGCAAGGTATTATCCGTGTTCATCTCGATGACAAGCGTGATGAAATCCGTATTCATGTCTGATGGCACGATGGTCGACTGTCGGATATACCCCACGGCACTGATCACTACGCTGTCTCCGGCCAGCACTGGCAAGGAGAAAAAGCCGGTCCCATTGGTAGAAGTACCACGGCCTGCTTTGGGAACATAAACGTGGACGCCAGGCAAGCCCATGGTGCTATCCCTGCTGTCGTCGCCCAATACAATGCCAGAAAGCTGGATAATGCGCCGACGGGCGCCTTGCGCGTGGGCAGGCGTCGCGGCAAGCGTCGCTCCCGTCACCACAGCCAACACAAAAACAATCGCAAAACGACGCATGATTAAACGAAGGGCTCAAAGATAGGGAGAAGGCCACGATCCATCCAATACAACCACCTACCACTCAAGGAACTCACCTATGCGAGGGGGTCTTCGTGCGCACGTGCCCGCATGCCCACGTGCGCACGTTTTTGAGTAATTTGGACGCGTCGAACAGAGCGGTGCGGTTAAAGCATTTCAATATTGAACCCGGTGCGCAGATCTTTCTCGCCTGCTCCGACACCTCCCGCCTCCGCATCCTCCACCTCATCCTCACACACGGGGAGATGTGCATCAGTGACCTTGAACGCATCCTCGATTTCACGCAGGCGAAAACGTCCCGGCACCTCATTTATTTGAAGAACTCGGGCATTCTCTCAACCCGCAAGCACAACCAGTGGGTCTTCTATCAAGTAAAGGACGAGGTGTACGACATCCTCAAGCAGATGCTGGCCTTCGTGAAACGAGACCCTGTGCTTCAACATGATTTACAAACCTTTCATACGCTCTACAGCAACCGAGAGCTGGCGCTCAACCGGTTCAAGATCCAGCCGCTAGACTACCCTGCCCCTCGATGAAGTCGTACCACTGCGTTCTATTTGATCTTGATGATACGCTTTGGGATCACTATGCAAATGCGAAGGAGACGCTTACGGACTTGTTCGCACGGTTTCACCTTGCCGAATACGACGTCACCCTCAGTTTCTTTCTTGAAACCTTCCGCCGTGTTAACCTGGATTTGTGGGATCGATACGACCGCGGGCTTATCGACCAGTCGGTAATCCGATATGATCGGTTCGCTTTGGTCTTCGACGCATGCGGCATCGACGACAGAAGTCGTGTGCCGGAATTCTCGGCCAACTTCCTCCGCGAGCTTCCGTTGAAAAAGAACCTCCTCCCCCAGGCACTCGAGGTCCTTGAGTATTTGAAGCCTCGTTACACGATGTCGATCGTTACCAATGGCTTTGAAGAAGTGCAATCGAAGAAAATTCAATCTGCTGGAATTGGGCACTACTTTGCGCACGTGATTACCTCCCAGCGGGCCGGCAACAAGAAACCGTCGGCGGAGATCTTTCAATTCGCCTTGCGGCATTCCGGGCACACCGCCGGGGATGCGGTGATGATTGGCGACAACTTGCTTACCGACATCGCAGGAGCGCAGGCCGCCGGCCTGGATGCAATTCACTATAACCCTCTGGGAACTTCCCAGGCATCAAATCTTGTTCGTGAGATCAGGCAGTTGAACGAACTGCTTCACATTCTCTAGGCATTCCTTTTTCGTACTTTTAACCCCTCATAATAGCACCTCAATGTCAACAGGATTCTTTCACATCCCCGTTCCAAAAAACGAACCCGTACTCAGCTACGCACCAGGCACCAAAGAGCGGGAAGCACTCAAGAAAGCCCTTGCCGACGCGCGCAGCAAGTCCCTCGACATCCCCATGTACATTGGCGGGGAAGAAGTGCGCACCGGGAAAAAGCGTGTCATCGCTCCGCCGCATGATCACCAGCATCCACTGGGTCATTTCCACGAAGGCGACAAAAGCCACGTGGAGCAGGCGATCCAGGCGGCACTGAATGCAAAGGAACTGTGGGCCAACCTTTCGTGGGAACACCGGGCCAGCATTTTCCTGAAAGCTGCCGATCTGCTTGCCGGTCCTTACCGCTACATCATGAACGCGGCGACGATGTTGGGCCAGTCGAAGAATGCATACCAGGCTGAGATTGACAGCGCTTGTGAACTCATCGACTTCCTCCGGTTCAATGTCCACTACGTGGGCCAGATCTATGCCGAGCAGCCTGAGTCCAGCCCCGGCGTTTGGAACCGCATGGAATACCGTCCGCTGGAAGGATTCTGTTTCGCACTCACACCATTCAATTTCACCGCCATCGGCGGCAACCTCCCTACGAGCATGGCCATGATGGGCAACACCGTCGTGTGGAAACCTGCGAACACGCAAGTGTACGCGGCCAGTGTCACCATGCAAATTCTTAAGGCGGCAGGGCTGCCGGATGGTGTGATCAACCTGGTTTATGTCAGCGGCCCCACGGCTGGCGAAGTTATTTTCAATCATCGCGACTTTGCAGGTATCCAGTTTACCGGCAGCACCGGTGTCTTCCAGGGAATGTGGAAAACCATCGGCGAGAACATCGCGAAATACAAGTCATATCCCCGCATCGTGGGAGAAACCGGCGGAAAAGATTTCGTTGTGGCGCACAAGAGCGCCCATCCAAAAGAAGTATCCACAGCGCTTTCACGGGGTGCTTTCGAATTCCAGGGGCAGAAATGCTCTGCAGCCTCGCGCGCCTACATCCCTTCCAACATCTGGGAAGAAGTAAGAACCTTTCTGCTCGCTGATTTGAAGTCATTCAAGATGGGTGGAACGGAAGATTTTGGAAACTTCATCAACGCCGTCATCGACGAGAAGGCGTTCGATTCCATCGCTGGCTACATCGAAAAGGCCAGGAAGAATCCCATGAATGAAATAATTGCCGGGGGCAAGTGCGACAAGTCGAAGGGATACTTTGTTGAACCGACGGTTATTCTTACCAAGGATCCTTCATCCCTCACGATGTGTGAAGAGATTTTCGGCCCCGTACTCACGATCTACGTCTACCACGAGGAGAACTTCGAGCAAACCCTGGAGCTGGTGGACCAGACCTCCCCTTATGCACTTACAGGCTCGATTATCGCCCGAGATCGGTATGCGGTCGAGATGGCCACGAAGAAACTGGTGAATGCGGCCGGGAATTTCTACATCAACGATAAACCGACCGGCGCTGTTGTGGGCCAACAGCCTTTTGGTGGCGCGAGGGGATCTGGTACCAACGACAAAGCCGGAGCGAAAGTGAATCTTCTCCGCTGGGTGTCGATGAGGACGATCAAGGAGACTTTTGTGACACCGACGGATTATCGGTATCCATTTTTGGAAAAGGAGTGAGGAGTTAGAAGAGTGGGCATATGAAACATTCGAAGTTCTTCATTCTGATTGTAGCCCTGGCCAGTTGTTCTACTGGAGGAGGGAAGGGGACTGTGTCATCCGCTGAATTGTACAATTACGATGTCGAGGAAAAAATCCAGCAACTAGGAATTGAACTGGTGGCGCCAGCCCTCCCTCCAGGCGTAAAAATAGTTTCCGCGGTCAGGACGGGAAACCTCGTCTACCTCTCGGGCAGCGGCCCGCTCCCGGCTGGCAACCGTCCTGGGTACTTTGGCAAAGTAGGCAAAGACATTACAGTGGAAGAAGGCTATGCCGCGGCTCGCTCAACGGGGATCGGCCTTCTCGGTGTTCTGAAAAACGAGATCGGCGACCTCAACAAAGTGGTTCGCATCGTCAAGGTCTTGGGAATGGTGAACGCAGAACCTGATTTTAAAGATCATCCCATGGTGATCAACGGCTTTTCGGAATTGATGATCGAAGTGTTTGGAGATCGCGGTCAGCATGCGCGCTCTGCAGTAGGCATGAGCTCGCTGCCGTGGAACATCGCAGTTGAGATTGAGATGATTGTTGAAGTACGAGACTGAACCCACGGGAATGTAGAATGTAGAATAGCCAATGCAGAATGCAGAAGGTTGTTCGCTTAAGTGGGGTTCTTCTTCGCTGTTTTCACGCTAGTGGAAAGATGGCGACTAGCTCATCGGATTCTTTGAGTGCTCTTTCATCAATCAATCGAGTCCGTCGGCTCAGCACTTTGAGGGAAATACGCGATTCACCCAACTCCTTAAGTATTACTTGAATCTTGTGAATAAAGTCCTTTCTGGACTCAGCCGCCTGCGCTTCTCCATAATTAAGTGCTGGCCAAGAAGCGGAGCGGATAAGTTGGCTTCCAATATGATTGCAAAAACGAGTTTCGGGTAGCGAGTCAACAATGTCTGCAACAAGCAGGGCGAACTGAATCAGTCTCTCCTCCAAATCGTATTTTCTGTCGTGTGCCATAGCGCTTTGTTTGAGGAGCAACTATAGAAAGCCACCCTTACCAAGGCAATCCGGTTTTCCTGACTTTTTATTTGTCTCTCCTTCTACATTCTACATTCAGTATTCTACATTCTACATTCCAGGTTTCTGTCCCATACCAACATACCCACCCTTTTCCGTATCTTTGCACCGCACGTCCTCCTAATTCCCGTAAATCGGGCCAAAAACTCGCTTTACGGGCCCAGCGAAGACACAGAGGTAACTGGCACTATTATTTTTTTGTACCTCTTTATCCTTAATTCTTAAATGACATTTGATCAATTGAACCTTATTGAGCCACTGTTACGTGCGCTCAATACCGAAGGCTATTCTACGCCTACACCTATTCAGCAAAAAGCCATCCCCGTTCTCCTCGAACGCCGCGACCTCCTCGGTTGTGCGCAGACAGGAACCGGTAAGACTGCAGCCTTTGCACTCCCCATTCTCCAACTCCTCCACACGGATGAGCTGTACAAGAAGGGTCCACACGGCATCAAGGCGCTTATCCTCACTCCTACGCGTGAACTAGCTGCGCAAATCGGCGACAGCTTCTCCGCTTACGGTCGTCACCTCCGCCTCCGCCACACTGTCGTCTTCGGCGGCGTAGGCCAAAGACCCCAGACAGATGCTTTGCGCAGTGGTGTTGACATCCTCATTGCCACACCCGGGCGCTTGCTCGACCTGATGAACCAGGGCTTCGTACGCCTCGACAAAGTGAATACTTTCGTTCTCGATGAAGCCGACCGCATGCTGGACATGGGCTTTATCCATGACGTGAAGAAGATTATCACCCGCATCCCGAAGCAGCGGCAGACTTTGTTCTTCTCTGCTACGATGCCGAATGAGATCTCTTCCCTGGCACATTCCATCCTCACCGATCCGGTTCGTGTGGAAGTGACGCCTGTTTCTTCAACCGTCAACGCCATCAAGCAAGGGATTTATTTCGTCGACAAGATGGGCAAGCGTGGCCTATTACTTCATTTGTTACGCGATGCTTCCATTGAATCCGCGTTGATCTTCACCCGCACCAAGCACGGCGCCGATCGCGTAGCCCGCGATCTGAGTCGCGCGGGCATTCCCGCCGACGCCATCCACGGCAACAAATCACAAACCGCACGCATCAAAGCCCTCGGAAGTTTCAAGTCGGGCAAATTGCGTGCACTGGTGGCTACCGACATCGCTGCCCGAGGCATCGATATCGATGACCTTACCCATGTGATCAACTACGAGATTCCGAACGTTCCTGAAACCTATGTCCACCGGATCGGCCGCACAGGCCGCGCCGGAGCGAGTGGCACTGCCATCTCCTTCTGCGACCGGGAGGAAAGGGAATTCCTCCGCGACATTCAGAAGCTCATCGGCAAGTCAGTTCCCGTCCTGGAAACTCCGCAGTTCCAGCCGGCCCCCGCCGAAGCCCCCCGCCCGCCGAGGGAGCATCATCACCAGCGTGGCTCGACTCACAAGCCGAAGCAGGAATCGCGCGGTCGCTGGTATGGCCGTCGCGGGCGCCACCCGGCATAGACCCGTTGCGCAAAATCGGTTTCCGTTGTAGCTTTGACATACTTAAACGCTAACTACGCACGACTATGTCAAAAGGCCAGGACAAGAAGAAAGAGGACAAGAAAAAGCCTCAGAAATCCATGATGGAGAAACGCGCCGAGAAGCGCGCCAAGCGGGACGCCAAGAACCAAGGCGGCGGAATGTGACCTTGATTAAGGGATTGAAGGATTGCCTTGATTGATGGGTCCTCTGGAAACCAAGAAGGTGGGGACTTTCCCCACCTTTTCCTTTTACCTACTATTCCGATCGTAGAACCACTGCGGGGTTAACGCGGCTGGCGCGGATCAGTTGGAAGGCGAGCGTAAGCCATGAAATAAGAACAACGACCCCGATCGCCAGGATAAAGAACAAGGGCTGCAACTCGATGTGGTAGGCGAATCCCGACAGCCAATCGCGGAAGACCAACACCGATACCGGTGCGGCGAGCGCGAAGGCCAGCACAATCAGCACGAGGAAATCGCGATAGATCAAGACAACCAATGCTGACTCGGAGGCACCTAGCACTTTGCGCACACTGATTTCTTTCAGTCGACGGCGGATGGTGTATGAGGCCAGGGCGAACAATCCCAGCGAGGCAATCAGCAACGCCAGGGTACAAAACACCGTATAGATTTTCCCGACGCGCTCTTCCTCTGCGTAGGTCGCCCTCAAGCCTTCATCAAGGAAGTAATAGGTGAATGGAATTTCTGGGTATGTGCGCAACCAGATCTGTTCAATGTCGGCAATGGTAGACAGGTTATCTCCCGCGCCGAGTTTGATGGCAACATTGCGGAACGCGCCGCTGAAGACGATGGCCAGGGGGGCGATGGATGACTTGAGTGGGTCGAAATTAAAATCCCGGATCACCCCGATCACACGGGTGGAGTCCGAACCACGAAATCCGCCCTTCAGCTTCTTCCCTACCGGGTCCTTCCAACCAAAAGTTTTCACGGCAGCTTCGTTAACCACATAGGCCAGCGTACTGTCAGATGGGAAATCAGGAGAGAAGTAGCGTCCATCGGTCAATTCGATGTTAAACGTCTCCGGGAAGTCGAAGCCAGTGTACATCACCGGGACCATCTGTTCCTCGTCTTTCCCTTCGGCAATCACCGGCGAATAAGCAAGATTCGATTGCCCGAGGTCATGGGATACATTGGTAACTGATTTCACGTTTGTAAGTCTTTCCACCTCCTGCTTGAATGAGGGGTATTGCCTGAAGATGGGCGTCCCGGAGACCGGGAGCATGATCACCTGGTCACGGTCAAACCCCATGTTCTTTCCACGCAGGTAGTCCAATTGGTTATAAACCACAATGGTACCGATGATAAGTGTGATGGAAACCGCAAACTGAACGACCACCAGCACCTTTCGCAAACTGAAGGCTCCGCCAGGAATCTCCACCATACCCTTCAATACGCGAATGGGCTGGAAAGCAGAAAGCGCCAGGGCGGGGTATAACCCGGAGAGAATTCCAACGGCGATAAAGAAGCCTGCCACCTGGAGGAGCGTTTTGGTGTTGAAAAGTTCTGACAAACCCAGGGATGCGCTCGCCAACTGGTTGAAGAAAGGAATGAGTGCCGCCACACCGGCTACCGAGAGCAAGCCGGCTACGAGGGTGATGACGACCGCCTCGCCGGTGAATTGTGTAATAAGTTGTATGCGCTGAGCACCCACTACTTTACGAAGTCCGACTTCCTTGGCGCGGGTCATGTAGCGGGCCGTCGACAGGTTTACGAAGTTGATGCAGGCTATGAGCAATAGCATCGCCCCGATGATGGAGAGAATATACAGGTAGTCAATGTTGCCTCCGGGTGACAGGTCAACGCCCGCCGAGCGGGTATGGAGGTGGATGTCGCCAACATTTTGAAGCTTCAGTGCTGCATGATTGTCTGTGTACCGGGGCGGATAGTGACGCTTCACAAAGTCAACAAGCTTTCCCTCGAGGGCCTCAGGTGAAGAACCCGGTTTCACCATCACATAGGAATAGTACCACATGCCGATGTAGTTGTCTTCCAGCTGGATGTTGCGGCCAATGAATCGTTTGATGAGGTATTTTGAATGCACCAAGTAGTCGAACCGGAGGTGTGTGTTGAAGTTTATTGGCGTCAGAACCGCAGTGACCTTAAAAGAAATCGAATCGTTGAATGAGACCAGTTTGCCCATGGGATTCTCACTACCAAACAGCTTGATGGCAGTCTCGTGGGTGAGTACCATCGAGTTTACTTCATGCAGCGCCGTGCGGGGGTCACCTTGGGCCAGGGGGAAATCAAAAAAGGAAAAGAAGGAGGAGTCTGTAAAGAGAAAACTCCGTTCGGAAAATTCATTTTCGCCATATCGGATCTTTGGAACAACTCCCTGAAAGGGAATGGGATCATACAGTGTGAGGGAGTGCGTGACTTCGGGAAATTCCTCCGCCATATCGTGCGCTGCGGGGTAGTGCGCGCCG
This sequence comes from uncultured Ohtaekwangia sp., assembly GCA_964549855.1. GTDB lineage: Bacteria > Bacteroidota > Bacteroidia > Cytophagales > Cyclobacteriaceae > ELB16-189. The sequence continues at coordinate 30,268 of CAZJWV010000012.1, forward strand.
GAATAGGTATTCGAAATGCCGTTTACGTCAACTTTTGTGTTGAGGCGATAGATTTGCGGCCCGCGGGCAAACGCCTTGTCAAAACTGGTCTCCTTCCTGACATAAATGCCAATAAGGATGAACCCGGTCAACCCAATCGCCAACCCAGAAATGGTAATCAACGAGTAGACCTTGTTCTTAAGGAGCGTTCGCAGCGCGAGTTTGAGGTAGCCTTGGAGCATGGTGGGGCGATTATACGTTATTCCAACGGTAGACATGCACTCCGTGGCTTCCGTGATTACACCAAAGGCAAACCAAAGTTACTGGAGACCAATATGACCTATGTCAGTGGAGGTGACGGTCCATGCGGTCCATTCCTATTGAAATTATCCGTGGAAATCCGTGTAATCCGTGGCAAGACATCCGGAGGTTGCCACGGATTACACGGATTAACACGGATGGTCACTCTGTTTAATTAGCTTTGCGTCCGAATGCGTACACTTTGGTGCCTTCTAGTACTTGCAACACTTGCTGCTTGCCAACCTTCTTCAAAAGGGGAAGAGGCCCTCACCGAATCCCTCATGGTCACGGCCGGCAACCCCTACTACTCACGCACCGATACCACAGTCCTGCAGGTTCCTGACTCCGTCTGGAAAAAAGTGCTGCCCGACAGTATCTACCTGGTTGGCCGGAAGGCTGCCACTGAAAAGGCATTCACCGGAAAGTACTGGAACTATGAAAGTCTTGGAACCTACTACTGCGCGGTATGCGGGAATAAACTCTTCCGGTCCGATTCAAAATTCGCTAGCGACTGTGGATGGCCCAGCTTCTTTGAACCCTCTCGCAAGACAAGTGTTACTTATCAACCCGACACTTCGCATGGATTGAACCGCATAGAGGTTCGCTGCGGGCGCTGTGATAGTCACCTGGGTCACTTGTTCGACGATGGTCCTCCACCCACAGGCAAGCGCTTTTGCATGAATTCCATCATCCTGGATTTTGTCCCGGAGCTTGGAAGCAAATAACCAATGTGTCATTCATATCGAACTCTGAGTCACGCGAAAAGGGTTATATTTATTTATTCAATTCAGGGCCCTCATGAAATGGTTTATCCGTCTGCTGATCGTCATCGGCATTCTCATCCTGGCGATGTTTATCATGGGAAACTCATTGCCTGAACACCACATGGCGACGGCTACCCGCGAGTTTCAAGCACCGCGCGATTCGGTTTGGGCTGTGATCACCGACTTCCAGCAATTGCCCACCTGGCGCTCAGACCTGAAGGAAATTCGTATGAAAGACAATGAATTCACGGAGATTTCTTCAGATGATGAAGCTGTTACTTACCGCATTGAGGAGTTTAATGCTCCAGAGCGACTTGTGACAAGGATTGCGACACTCGACTTGCCGTACGGTGGCGCCTGGACCTATGAGCTTACCCCGACTTCCGGCGGCTGCACGCTCACCATCACCGAAAACGGCGAAGTGTATAACCCCATGTTCAGGTTCATCGCCAACTACATGATCGGGCATACTTCGACCATCGAAAAGTACCTGGACGACCTGGGTAAGAAAATTCACTGAAAAATCATTTTGAATATGCGACGCTGCTTACTCGTCCTGCTGATTCTATTCTGTTGGGCTTGTAAGCCCGCTGAGACTCCGGACGCCCTTCCGGGAAAATTGGATTCTCTTTTTGCCATCCACAAGGATTTCTCCGGCGTTGTGTTGGTCGCCCGCCAAGGCAAGCCCGCATTTCATCAGGCATTTGGCTTGCGCGACGTGGAGTCCGGTCACCCGAACGATACGACCACACTCTTCGAACTTGCGTCCGTATCGAAGCAATTCACAGGGATGGTGATCATGATGCTGAAAGAGGAAGGTAAACTCACCTACGACGATCCCCTTGCCAAGTACATTCCTGAAATCCCCTATCCAGGTATCACTATCAGGCACCTCCTCACCCATACCTCCGGGTTGCCCGACTACCAGGAAATCATGGATGCAAACTGGGACAAGACGAAGGTGGCTGGAAACCCGGAGATCATTCAGTACCTCATCGCCTATCATCCACCCAAACGGTTTGAGCCCGGTGAGAAGTACGAGTACAGCAATACCGGTTATGTGCTGCTTGGGAGTGTCGCCGAAGTTGCCTCAGGGAAAGATTTTATCGAACTCGCCCGCGAACGGATTTTCCGGCCCGTCGGCATGACATCGACCGATATTCGGACCCTTGAGGCGAAAGCAGCCATTGAGAATTTCGCGAAGGGGTACGTTTATGTAGAAGAAACCAAGCGGTATGTCCGCGCAGATTCATTCCCATCAAGCAACTACATCGTTTGGCTTGGTGCCCGCAAGGGTCCGGGGCGTGTGAGTTCGACGGCTCGCGACCTGCTTCGCTGGGACCGAGCCTTGTATGGAACCAGTTTGATTTCGCAACAGTCACTCAGCGAAGCCTACACGCCATACAAACTCAACAACGATTCACTCTCCCGATATGGGTTTGGTTGGCAGCTTCAGGAGAAGGCCGGCCTCGGAAGAAAAATCTGGCACACGGGCTCCAACCCCGGCTATTCTACCCGTATCGCACGGTATCCCGATGTTGACAACACCGTGATCATGCTGAGCAACAACGAGTATCCCAGGATCACTGAGTTGGACAAGGCTATCGACATCTTGTTAAGTCGAAAATAACCGACTGCCATTGAAGATCGGACTTATCTCCGACACCCACGGGTATTTCGACGAAACCCTGAATGAGCATTTCGCCGGGTGCTCAGAGATCTGGCATGCGGGCGACATTGGCGATTTGACTGTAATCACTTCCCTTGAGCGTATCGCTCCTGTTCAGTCGGTGTTTGGAAACATCGACGACAAAGAAATGCAAACCAGGTATCCGGAAAATCTCTGGCTTATGCGCGACGGCGTTGATTTTCTCATTACACACATTGCCGGGAAACCAGGACGGTATCCTGCCCGCGTGAAAAAGCTAATTGACGATCGGAAACCAGCTGTGCTTATTTGCGGTCACTCGCACATTTGCCTTGTGAAAAAGGATGAGGGCGGCTTGCTGTACATCAACCCGGGTGCGGCAGGGCAACAGGGGTTCCACGCGATGCGAACCGTGGTCCGACTCAACGTCGAAAACGGTGGCATCCGCACACTGGAGGTAATCGAACTGGGAAAGCGGGGTTCCCTTCAGTCCCGATAGGATCGGGACTTCGGGAGATCACTTGGCGGCCTTCTTGGCCTTGAATTCTTCCTTGATCTTCTCGATATCGATGCTCTTCGCCACGGGCTTAAAGCCCTGGATCTTGAGGGCTTGACGGCGGCGGGCTGCCACGGCTTTGTCTTTGCGGTTCTTGCGCTTCAATCGGGTAACTGACATGACTTGGAATTAAAGGGTGCAAAACTAATCAGAATTCCATTTTTTCAGGCATGCTTCTGGAGATTAATTAGGAGAGGCCTCGTCCTTGTCATCCCGATGCCTATCGGGATCGAGGATTCTGTAACGTAGTGCTTAACTTGGCCTCCGATGATGGAACGACCCTCTCTTCCAAAAGGTACCCGCGATTTCGGGCCGGCCGTCATGGCCAAGCGACAGTTCATCTTTCAGACCATCCGTTCAGTATTCGAACGGTACGGCTTCCTCCCGCTCGAGACACCTGCCATGGAGAACCTGTCGACATTGACGGGAAAATATGGCGAAGAGGGAGACCAACTCCTCTTTAAAGTGCTCAACTCGGGCGATTTTCTGAAAGACGCCGACCCGTCCCTGCTTTCTTCCCGTGATGCCCGTCGTTTAGCGCCTGTCATTGCCGACAAGGGCCTGAAATACGACCTCACCGTTCCCTTCGCCCGCTACGTGGTGATGAATCGCCACGAAATCACATTCCCGTTCAAGCGCTACCAGATTCAACCAGTGTGGCGCGCCGACCGCCCGCAGAAGGGTCGATACCGCGAATTCTACCAGTGTGATGCCGACGTGATCGGCACTGACTCCCTCATCGCCGAAGCCGAGATCATCCTGATGATCCGCGATGTGTTTGCCGGCCTTGGAATTTCAAAGTATTTCATCAAGATCAATCATCGCGGTGTGTTGGCCGGACTGGCTTCACTCGCAGGTGCCGGTTCACAAGAGGGATCTCTTTTCGTGGCTATGGATAAACTCGAGAAGGCTGGTGAACCTGCCGTGCGCGAAGAGCTGGTTGCCAAGGGTTTTTCCCGTGATGCACTGGATTCTTTGTTCGGAATTCTCAACACTAAAGGGTCCGCAGCGGAAAAAATCAAATTGCTTCGAAGCAAGCTGGGCAGCCACGAACGCGCTGCATCAAGTTTGAACGACCTTGATCGTGTCTTCAACCTGGTTCAAGCATTCACCAACAATCTCGACCACGTGGAGTTGGACCTCGGGCTTGCCCGGGGACTGAGTTATTACACCGGCTGCATTTTCGAAGTGAAGATCACCGACGCATCTATAGGCAGTGTGAGCGGCGGCGGACGGTACGACAACCTGACGGCAGTATTTGATTCTAAAGAGCGCAGCTCGGGCGTCGGGTTCTCTTTTGGAGTTGATCGCCTCTACGATGCCATGGAAGAGCTCAACCTCTTCCCCGAGGAAACGCGCCGATCTTCAACAGTACTTGTTTGTCACCTCGATGAAGCATGTCTGCAACATGGACTGGGCATCACCCAGTCGCTTCGCGCTAGCGGCATCGCAGCCGAAATCTATCCTGACATCGCCAAGGTAAAAAAGCAATTGGAGTATGCCGATAAGAAGCACATTCCGTACGCTGTCGTGATCGGCAGCGAGGAAATGACCTCCGGGTTGCTATCGGTCAAGAACCTGAAGTCGGGCGAGCAGCAAAAGCAGACACTCCAACAACTGATAAAGAGTCTTACTACCCCGACATCGTGAGTTCACATTCTATCTCTGCTGCCTCTCTCGACCTGGCTACACTCCGTGTCTTGCTCCACGAAAACACCACCCTGACGCTGGGTAAGGAAGCCAAAGAGAAGATTGACAAGTGCCGGACGTACCTGGACCAGAAACTTGCCAATCCCGATAGCTATCGGGACCAGAAGCCGGTCTACGGTATCAATACGGGTTTTGGATCACTCTATAATAAGCACATCCCCACATCGGACCTGGAGCGCCTGCAAGAGAACCTCGTCAAATCGCACGCATGCGGCACGGGTCCTGCCATACCCGACGAAATTGTCCGGCTCATGCTGTTTCTCAAAGCCCAGTCACTTTCCTACGGGTATTCCGGCGTCCAGGTAGAGACGGTACAACGACTCATCGACCTCTTCAATGCGAGAGTTTATCCCAAAGTGTATGAGATGGGATCACTGGGAGCCTCAGGGGACCTCGCCCCACTTGCTCACCTTTCATTGCCGCTCATAGGCCTTGGAGAAGTTCGGCTGGAAGGAAAGGAGTATCCGTCCGCGGAGATCCTGAAAAAATTCGGCTGGCAGCCCATTCATCTCAAGGCCAAGGAGGGACTTGCGCTCCTGAATGGTACTCAGTTCATGGCCGCCTTCGGCACCTGGTGTATCCATCATGCTCACCGATTGTTGGCGTTGGCAAACCGGATCGGGGCATTATCTCTTGACGTGTTTGACGGACGCCCGGAGCCGTTCGACGCGGGTGTGCATGCGATCCGGCCACAACCTGGGCAATTACGGGTAGCCGAAGTCATACGTGGCTATTTGAAAGGAAGTGAGTTGATCGCTCAAGCCAAGAAGCATGTTCAGGATCCCTACTCTTTCCGTTGCATTCCCCAGGTACATGGCGCATCACTGGATGCCCTCGACTATTGCACAAGGGTGGTGCTTGCTGAAGTCAACGGCGTGACCGACAACCCGAATGTATTCCCTGAAAGAGACGCAATTATATCCGCCGGAAATTTTCACGGGCAGCCCCTGGCGCTGGCGCTCGATTTTCTATGTATTGCTGTGGCGGAGTTGGGAAGCATTTCCGAACGCCGAACGTACCAATTGATCAGTGGGGCCCGCGAATTGCCTAATTACCTCATCGCCAATCCCGGTATCAATTCCGGACTGATGATGCCCCAATACACAGCCGCCGCACTTGTGAGTCAGAACAAGCAACTCTGCACGCCTGCCTCCGTGGACTCTATTGTATCCTCAAACGGCCAGGAAGATCACGTAAGCATGGGGGCAAATGCCGCTCTCAAAGCCTGGCGTGTGGTAAAGAACGTATACGGTGTTTTGGCCGTTGAATTGATTACTGCAGCGCAGGGGCTTTCATTCCGGCGACCTTTGAAATCATCCCCCGTCCTGGAGGCATGGGTGGATACTTTCCGCAAGCGCGTTCCGTTTATGGATTCAGACCGGCTCCTCCACGACGACTTGGCTAAAGCCGAGACCTTTTGTATGACTACGGATATTGAGTCATGAAGCGTATACACATTTGCATAGGCTTGCTACTTGGTGTGCTTTGGACTTGGTCGTATACAGCATTTGCACAACCCTACAATAGTATCCCTACCGGCAAGTTTCAGGTCGATCAAAAAAGGGGTTGTGCTCCGCTTACGGTTACTGTCACAGTGCCCAATCCCACACTATGCTCACCAGCTCCGTGTACTATCACTTATGGCGACGGTTCGCCGCCCACGCAGACTTCCTTTGTGCACACTTATACAGTGCCCGGGAGTTATACATTGAATTTGCTCCCTGGGGGTGGCGGGGCCGAACAGATTCAAATTACTGTCGATCCAAACATTCAACCCAATTTCGAAATCTACTCCTGCTCGGGACGGCGTGCTGAAATCCGGGTAACCGACAACAACTATCATCAGTATGAGATTGATTTCAATACCGCCGACGCAATAGCTCCGACTCTTGTTCCCTTCAGCAACAACATAATCGCAGGCCCGTTCAGCTACCCTGCCGCACCCGCAACATTCACCGCTTCGGTCCGTGGAATTAACCTGAGTTCCGATCCCCTTAGCTGCACGGCCAGAACACAAACCTTCACTCCCATTGCGAACCTCCCTACGCCCAGTCTTAACAACCTGACTTCCGTTGATGTCAACAATGTCACGCTGGCGTTCACCACAGCAGTTAATATTCTTTACCGGGTTGAAATCGCAACAAACAGTTCCAGCCCTTTCCAGTTGTTGAAGACTGTGTATGGGACTGGAAGCCCTGTAACCACCAACGTGTCGGGGCTTAACCTGGACAACAACTTCTACTGCTTTCGCATCGGAGCCTACAACATCTGCGACAACTCGTCCGTCTATTCCAATGTAGTTTGCTCCAACCGGCTGGTCGTCACGGCCCAGAGCGATGTGATGGTTGTGACATCCAACACGCTTGGAGCCGGCAATTATTCCATCGAACGGAATGGGAACCCGTATCAACCCAGCACTGGCTCCAATCCCTTCAACGATGTCGACATTGTTTGCAAGACTGACTACTGTTACCGGGTGACAAGCAATTATGGTGCAGGGCGTACCAGTGTATCACTCGAAAAATGCGGTACCTCCTTTTCAGACCTGGTGCCTACCGCCATCGACGACGTAACGGCGACGGTGGATGTTCCCGGCGCTGTGTTCACTTGGCAGCAAGACCCAGCATTTGTCCCCGTCGAATATTATGTCACCCGACGGTCGGGCAGCGCGCCCTACCAGTTTTACACAACCACACCCAGTTCGCCGTACACCGACGCCGGCTACAACACTGCCGGTAAATTTTGTTACCTGATCAACTACAAGGATCAGTGCGACAACAACAGTTCACCGGGAGCCACAGTCTGTCCCGTTGCGTTACTCGGCTCGCTTAGCATTTCCAACTCCATCAGCCTGAACTGGAACAGTTACAAAGGCTGGCAACTCGGTGTGAAAGACTACGTCCTGGAGAAATACAATGTGAGCGGTGCATTGTTTGCAAGCATAGTCCTCGCACCAATTGATACTGTTTATTTGGACGATGCCCCGGATGAGGAAAACCAGTACGTGCGCTACCGCGTGCGTGTCAGGGCCAACAATCCCGCCCTACCATCAGTTTATTCCAATGAACTTGAGTTTATCCGCAATGCCAACCTGTATGCACCCACCGCATTCACGCCCAACAACGACTTGCTAAACGATTCGTTCCAAGTGCAGGGTCAATACATCGACAAAATGAAACTGCGCGTATTCGACCGCTGGGGCGCACTTGTTTACTCTACCGAGAAGAACGAGCCCTGGGACGGAAGCAGCAGCGGCAAGGCCATGCCTCCCACAACCTACGTTTGGAAGGTGGACATTACAGACAAAGCGGGTAGAACGTTCACCGAAGAAGGTACTGTAGCCCTCATCCGGTAATTAGCCAATTAGCCGATTAGCCAATGTGCCGATGAGTACATTGGTCAATCGGCACATCGGCGTTACATTTGCGGACAACTCTCTCGATTTATGCTGGACATGATGAAGATGATGGGCAAGGTGAAGGAGATGCAGGCGCGTCTCAAGGAAGCCCAGGACAAGCTGGACACGCTTATCGTCCATGGTGAGGCTGGCGCCGGCATGGTCAAGGCCACCGTTAACGGGAAGAAAAAAGTGCTTGCCATCGAAGTCGACGCGTCCATCCTCTCCACCCAGGACAAAGTACTCATGCAGGATCTTGTTGTTGCTGCGGTAAACAAAGCGATGGAGGAGGCTGAAGTCCGGGCCCGGGAAGAACTACGAAAAAGCACGGAGGGCATGCTGCCACAGGTGCCTGGGCTCGATCTTAGTCAGCTGATGGGATGAGCGACACCGCTGTCGTCATCCTCAATTACAACGGTGAGGCGCTGCTGCAGAAGTTTCTCCCGGGCGTGGTATCGAACAGCGCCGGCGCACGCGTCGTCGTCGTCGACAACGCATCCACCGACGGTTCAGTGGCCTGGGTAAGAGAAAACCTTCCTCGTACGGAGACACTCCCACTTGACAAGAACTACGGCTTTTGTGGAGGCTACAATGTGGCCTTGCAAAAAATCAACGCAAAGCGCTATGTGCTGCTAAACTCCGACGTGGAGGTAACACCGGGATGGCTGGCTCCGATGGAGGCCGTTCTCGACAGGCATCCAGAAGTGGCGGCCGTGCAGCCGAAGATCCTGGCACAACAGCGACGGGATCACTTTGAGTACGCTGGTGCCGGCGGCGGCTGGCTTGACACGCTGGGTTATCCCTTTTGCAGGGGCCGTTTGTTTTATCACACGGAAAAAGACGAAGGTCAGTACGACGACGAAGGCCCGATCTTCTGGTCGTCAGGTGCCTGTATGATGATCCGCAGCGAATGGTATCACCGGCTTGGCGGTCTCGACGAAGATTTCTTCGCGCACATGGAAGAGATCGACTTGTGCTGGCGTTTGCAACGTGCCGGGTGCCGGATCTGGTACACCGGGTTGAGTCGTGTTTACCATGTTGGCGGGGGAACGCTGGCGAAATCCAACCCGAAAAAGACCTATTTGAACTTTCGCAATGGACTAAGCCTGATATTCAACAACCTGCCTACCCGTGAATTGGTTTTGAAATTCCCCATCAGGCTTGCACTCGACTGGGTGGCCGCAATCACCTTCATTCTATCCGGTGCCGTCCTTGATGGTTTCGCCGTGTGGCGCGCCCATTTTCATTTCATAAGGAAGTTCGGTCGTGAGCGCTCCCGTCGCATTCGCTCGTCCTCGCTGGGATACCGAAGCATTGACACACAGTACCGCGGCTGGGTAGTGTGGGATTTCTTTATTCTGGGGAAACGGCGTGCGAAGGACGTGTTGGGTCAATAGTCCCAGATCGAACTATTGCTGCGACGCAAGTGCTTGCGTACGTTCATGATCCAGGCGAGGGCGAGGTAGACAATTACCGGGGAGCCCAGTGTGAGGAAGGAGGCGTAGATAAAGAATAGCCGGATACTGGAAGATGCGATCCCCAATTTTTCACCGAGCGCAGAACATACGCCGAACGCTCGTTCTTCAAAAAACCTGCTGATACGTTTCATGAGGTCCATCCACCTTTAGAATCAAAACCCTGCATTAAAGGGCAATTTCGAGCCCAACAAAACTGATCGCAAATATACGCCGTTTGACGGCGGCCGTTGTAGGCTAGACGTTATTTTTAGCGGTTATATTGGATAAACACCCCCGTAATGATAGCTTTGTCGCTCATTTTGAACCTTAATAAACCATCCATGAGAAAAGCCGTTTACTCGTTCATCCTCATCAGCATGCTTGGCGTATCCGGTTGTACGCTTCCGCAAATGCTCAAGCTGTCGAAGCAGCAAAACCTCCAGGTGGCCCCAAATCCCCTCGAAGTTCACAAAGACACCGTATCCTACGAGATGTCTGCGTCGCTGCCGGTGAAGATGCTGAAAAAGGGCACCACCTATACCCTGAACAGCTTTTACAAGTATGGTGACAAGGAGCTTTCACTGGCTCCCATCGTCTTCAATGGCAACGATTTTGCCAATGCCGCCACCGAGCAGCCGAAGATGAGCAAGACTTTCAGCTTCCCCTATGCTCCGGAATACAAGACGGGCGTGGTTCAGGTTGAAGGAGTTGCCGCCAAAGGGACCAGCAACAAGAAGACACCCCGTATGGATGTCGCTACCGGCGTCATCACGACGTCCAAGCTGGTGAAGAACTCTTATTACGCCGCTTTCGCCGACCATGGCTACAACAACAAGGAAGAAGTTACACCGATCGTAATCCCTGATTTCATCTTCGAGCAGGGCAAATCAGTCCTTCGCAAGTCGGAAATGTCGAGCGATAAGGCAAAGCAACTGGATGCCTTCATCGCATCCAAGAACATTACCCGCACCGTGAGCATCACGGGTACCCACTCGCCTGAAGGACGTGAGCGCATCAACAGCAAACTCTCTGAGGAACGCGCCAAGGCCATCGAAAAGTACTACCGTGCCCAGATGAAGAAATACGACTACAAGGGCATGGCCGATTCCATCAAGTTCATCCTCAAGCCGGTGGTTGACGACTGGAGCACATTCACTGCTGCTTTAGCCGCTTACCAGGGCATTTCCTCCGACGAAAAATCCGCTTACATGAACATCATCAACAGCGGCGGTTCGTTTGAAGACCAGGAGAAGCAAATGAAAAAGCTGTCCGGTTACAAGAAAGTATTCAAGGAAGTATATCCCGGCTTGCGTACCGCCAAGACAGAGATTCTGACCATCAAGAAGAAGAAGACGGATGCTGAAATCTCTGTGCTCGCCAAGCAAACCACACAAGGTGGTGCGGCCGATGCACTCTCTTTCGAAGAGTTGATGTACAGCGCCACACTCACTCCCTCGCTCGACGAGAAGGCAGCCATCTACCTGGCCGCCACGAAGAAGGGCACTTACTGGAACGCACACAATAACCTCGGCGCCACTTACATCCAGCAGGCCATCGAAAATCCTTCCCGCGCTGCGGAGTTGGGTCCTTTAGCCGCTGCACAGCTCGAGCTCGCCGCACGGATCCGTGAGACCCCCGAAGTGAACGCCAACATGGCCACTGTCGCGCTCATGAACAGGAACCCTTACAAAGCTGCCAGCTACGCTACCAAAGCCCTCAACGGCGCCAGCAATGATGTGGCCCGCGGAGTGAATGGTGTGAAAGGTTCTGCAGAAATCTATACTGCGAAGTACGACATGGCTGTCCGTTCGACGTCATCGGCACTTACTACTGATGTCAACCTCTTCAACAAAGGTCTCTCACAATTGTTGACGAAGGACTATGCCAGCGCTGACAACTCATTCGGCGAAGCCATCCGCAACAACGCCAACTTTGCAGCAGCCTACTACGGCGCCGCAGTTGCCGCTGCCCGCTCAGGCAATGCCGACAAGGTGGTGAGCAACCTGTCCAACGCCGTGCGCCTGGATCCTTCCATGAAGGAGATGGCCCTCACGGACCTTGAGTTCAGCAAGTTCAACACGTCTGAGTCGTTCCGCAACGCACTCAAGTAAGGCGTCAAAGACAACCCAGGAAACCCTGCCCCGCTTAGAGGCAGGGTTTTTTGTTGCCCTTTACTGTTCGTTTCTACTTGCCGGCGTGCTATTTTTACGGCCCAACGACCCTGTCTATGCCAGAAATCCAGTTCCGCGAAGCCCTCCGCGAAGCGATGAGCGAAGAAATGCGCCGCGACCCCCGCGTCTTCCTCATGGGCGAAGAGGTGGCTGAATACAACGGCGCCTATAAAGTAAGTCAGGGAATGCTCGATGAATTTGGGCCGGACCGGGTAATTGATACGCCCATCTCCGAACTTGGCTTCGCCGGCGTTGGCGTGGGTGCCGCCGCCAACGGGGTGCGACCCATCGTCGAATTCATGACGTTCAATTTCTCTCTCGTCGCCATCGACACGATCATCAATGCGGCTGCCAAAATGTATTCGATGTCGGGCGGACAATACAACGTACCCATTGTCTTCCGCGGTGCAACAGGCAATGCGGGTCAACTGGGCGCACAACATTCTCAGAACTTCGAAAACTGGTATGCCAACACCCCGGGGCTCAAGGTGGTCGTTCCTTCCAATCCGTACGACGCCAAGGGCCTGTTAAAAACCGCCATCCGCGACGACGATCCGGTGATCTTTATGGAGTCCGAACTTATGTATGGTGATAAAGGAGAGGTTCCCTCAGAAGAATACCTGATCCCCATGGGCCTCGCTGATGTGAAACGTAGTGGATCGGATGTCACCATCGTTTCTTTCGGCAAAATCATGAAAGTAGCCCTCGGCGCTGCCGCAGAACTTGAAAAAGAAAACATCTCCGCCGAAGTGATTGATTTACGAACGGTGCGCCCGATCGATTACGCTGCGGTGGTTGAGTCGGTGAAGAAGACGAATCGGCTGGTAATCGTCGAGGAGGCATGGCCCCTGGCATCGATCGCTGGAGAAATCTCCTACCACGTTCAGAAATACGCCTTCGATTATCTCGACGCTCCCATTCACAAGATCAACAACCTGGACGCACCACTTCCTTACGCGCCTACACTGATCCAGGAAATTCTCCCTAACGTGGAGAAAACGGTTCGCGCGGTGAAAGCTGTGATGTACAGGGAGTAATTTGAAAATTTGCCCCGATTGCTATCGGGGTGAAAATTTGAAAATGAGTGACTCAGGGATTAGTCATCTTCGCTTGAGAATTTTTTTAGTCCGGAACGGCCAGTAACACCTGCCACGCTTTTTCTACCTCGTCACTGCGCAGATAGTGCAATGCCATCTGGTGCCTTTCATTTTGGCCTAGTGAGCGGACGGCGGCAATCTCCTTTTCATTGAGATAACCATCACCCCCGGGGATTCGCTCCACGTTGGCCAACTTCGCGAGATCGTTTCCCGTGAGCACCGGGCTGTTGCGCACAGATGCCGGTAGCGCGTCGAACCCAATACCAAGTTTCTCATTGGGCTTTGGCACTTTAAATATTGCATCACCTTGGATGCGAGCGTACAGGTCTCCGCCCATCCTGGCAACCGCGTCCAGTTTGAACGGATTGATGCGGCCGTCGGCATCCAGTATCCACTCCTGGATGTGCATCAAGAGGATCTCGCAGATCACAAGGTTGCCTGCAGCTCCACCCGTACCGAGTTCAATCACCTGGTTCACCTTGCACTCAAATGACACCGGCGACTCTGCCACGCGGGGCGGTCGCACGACCTGCGATTTTTCTTCAGTGAGTCCGGCTTTAACGAACTCGTTCACACCACGCGGGTACTCGCAACTTGCCAGTGAGACCTGCTCGACCATTGAGTAGGTGACGATGTTGATCACCACCTCACCCGTCGCTTTCACATTTTCATAGGTGTGCTTCACCGTGCTGTCGCGGCCACGGCGCGCAGGGGAGAAAACGAGTACCGGAGGGTTGGCGCTGAAAACGTTGAAGAAACTGAAAGGGCTAAGGTTAACGTTCCCCTGGGCGTCGACAGTGCTGGCCAGCGCAATGGGGCGCGGTATCACAGCACCCAGCAGGTAGCTGTGCATTTTTGGAACGGGAATCTCCTTGGGATTGATGGTCAGCATCGTGTTCTGCTACCCGATCGCCGGAAGTAACGTGCCCGTGCAGTCGCCAAATCCTATGCGCACATCATTTTTTTCTGCTACTCCCCGCATGACCACGGTGTCGCCATCTTCGAGGAAGCGTCTTTCAACACCCCCTGGCAAATGCAAGGGCTTTTGACCGTTATGTGTAAGCTCAAGCAAGGAGCCATATGATCCGGGCGACGGTCCGCTGATTGTCCCTGAAGCATAGAGGTCACCTGCCTGGATGTTGCAGCCGTTCACGGTGTGGTGCGCAAGCTGCTGGGCGATGTTCCAATAGAGGTATTTCGCGTTGGTGCGGCAGAGGGTCGTCAGCTCTCCCTTTGGTGCCTGCAAGAGCACCTCCAGGCGAACATCGAAGTTGCGAGCACCCTCGAACGCCAGGTAGGGTAACACGTGCGGAACCTGTTTGGGCCCCTCTGCCCGGAATGGTTCAAGTGCATCGAGCGTAACCACCCATGGCGATACGGTCGAACCGAAATTCTTTCCAAGAAAAGGACCCAACGGCACGTACTCCCACTGCTGAATGTCGCGCGCCGACCAATCGTTGAAGAGAACGAGCCCAATGATATGGTCTTCGGCCTCTTTAAGAGAAATGGGATGTCCTAGAGACGTGTTGGAACCGGTGATAAAGGCAAGCTCTAATTCGAAGTCCATCTTCCGGCTCGGGCAGAAGACAGGCGAATCGGCATCCGGCGCTTTCACCTGTCCGCGGGGACGGTGGATCGGCGTTCCGCTGACGACAATCGACGAGGCGCGGCCATGATAGGCTACCGGCAGATGCTTCCAGTTTGGCAACAGCGCATTCTTAGGATCGCGGAAAAGGGCACCTACATTGGTCGCGTGCTCTTCGCTGCTGTAGAAGTCGGTGTAGTTTGGGACGGTGACGGGCATCAGCAGCTGGCACTCCTCCATGGGGATGAGCGCAATCTCCTTTGCGGCCCGGTTGTCGCGAAGCTCATCGTTGTCGTGGCGAAGCAGAACAGAAACCCGTTCGCGAACCTCACGGACCTTGCGCCGTCCCAGGGCAAAGAACTCATTCAGCGCCTTTTGATTGAAGATTCCCGGCGGCAAACCCAGGCCGTCGAGAAAGCCGTGTTCATGGAGATACACAAGGTCTACAACGTGTGAACCAACGGCAACACCCGCAACGGGTGAAAGGTACTTCGTCTTGAAAATTCCAAACGGCAGATTTTGAATCGGAAAGTCCGAACCGGTGGGAACATCCACCCAACTCTTGAGTTTGGGATCGTTGGCCGTCATGAAGTTTTCTTAACTCTTCAAAAATAGTCTAATTTGGTTTGTGGGTGATCTACCAGACGCGTTTAAAAAGTACATGCAGCAGCGACTGGGTACGGAGTTCGATGACTTTCTCGATGCACTTCAGCAACCCGCGCCCGTAAGCATTCGATACAATCCGTCGAAGGTTAACGCACCTGCCGGGGATGTGGTGCCCTGGTGCACTTGGGGCCGATACCTGGCTCAACGTCCTTCATTTACGCTCGATCCAATCTTCCATGGCGGTGGATATTATGTACAGGAGGCGAGTTCGATGTTGCTGGAGCAGGCCGTTCGGCAATCAGTAGATCTTGCTCGCTCACAGGTTGTTCTCGACCTGTGTGCTTCTCCCGGCGGTAAATCCACTCATTTGTTGAGCCTTCTTTCTGGAGACAGCCTGCTCGTTTCCAATGAGGCGGTCCGTGGCCGAACCTCCGCCCTTCTCGATAATCTTGAAAGTTGGGGCCACGGCCATTCCATTGTTGTGAACAACGATCCTGCGGACTTTGGCAGGATGCCCGGGTTCTTTGACATGATCGTTGCCGATGCTCCTTGTTCCGGTGAGGGCCTGTTTCGAAAGGATGTTGACGCGCGACAGGAATGGTCAGAGCATGGCGTCGAGCTATGCTCCCAGCGTCAACGTCGAATCCTGGCTGATGCGTTCACCGCTCTTCGACCTGGAGGAGTGTTGATCTATTCCACGTGCACTTACAACGACCTCGAAAACCGCAATAACATGCAGTGGCTCGTTTCAGAAATGGGATGTACGTCGATTCACCTCAATCTTGATCCGACTTGGGGCGTCCAATTAAGTGGTGACAAGTCATTTGAAGGCTATCAGTGCTTTCCTCACAAAGTACGTGGCGAAGGGTTCTTTGTGAGTGTTCTAAGAAAACCCGGTGATGCTCCCCGAAAAGCTCCGGGCGTCAAAGATTCGCTTCGATCTCCCTCGAAAGCCGACGCAGGAAAAGTGGACGGGTGGTTGGAGGATCAAGAGAAGTGTTTCCTTTTTTTTCATGGCACCCAGCTTCAGTCGCTGGCTAGTAAGTACAGACAAGAGTTGCTGGCCTGCCTCAATTACTTGCATGTGCTCCGGGCCGGAGTTCGCCTGGGAGAAGTGATGCGAAACAAGGTAGTGCCCGATCACAGCCTGGCATTGAGTACGAGACGCGGCAAGCAACTTGGGGCAGTCTCCGTGGACAAATCCCAGGCGTTGGCCTTCCTGCGAAGGGAACCTTTATCGCTTGGTGTTGACCCTGGTTTCCACGTTGTGGAGTATGAAGGCCTTGGCCTAGGATGGGTCAATGTTCTTCCGGGAAGGGTGAACAACCTGCTTCCTTCCAATCGGAGAGTTCGGCTCGGCGACAATGTCTGAACTTTGATTTGTTTGATTCCTTTGATTCGCCTGATTGTAATCCGAAATGGAAGGACAATCAGGTGAATCATAAAAATCATCTGAAAATCATAGTTCAGACAGGATGGCTTGGCGACACGATTTCGTGAACCTATCTTTGGTAAGTTTGCCTATAGCCTAGGAGATTCAGATGACAAAGAGAATCCTTATCTACATTCCCTTTATCTGGTTCAGCTGCGCACAAACCAATTGTCCAGAAGACATTAATAAACGGCCAATGTTTGGGCGTGTTAAGAAATGCAGGGAACAGTTAGACGCCGACAAGGACTTCTTGAAAGAGTGCGATAAGAATTTCAAAAGCAGAAGGGAGGCTGCTCAATTCCATGTTGACAAGGGGTGGGGCTACTTTTATGAAAATGAATTTGAAACAGCGATGAAGAGATTCAATCAAGCATGGCTGTTAGACAGTTTGAATGCTGACGTATACTGGGGATTTGGGAATATTCTGGGAATGCAAAGGGACTTCAAACAGTCTCTGGTTTTTCTTGAGCAGTCCCTTAAAATGAATTCAAGCAATCCTCGAGTCTGGGAGAGCGCTTCGACAAGTTATGGACAGCTCTTTTACGAAACGAAAGACATCAAGCTACTAGACAAATCGATTGAGTACTTGAAAGCTTCAATCAAACTTGAACCGAATAATGCAAGGGCCTATGGACAATTGACAGCCGCATATTCTTATTTCATGCAAAAAGACAGTGCGAGAAAGTACTTGAGAATTACCGACAAACTTGACCCATCAGCAGTAAATCCTGATGTCAGGAAAATCTTGAGCAAAAATTGAACAAACTCAATTCTTACCCATCAACCATGAAGACTATTTTCCGCATCCTCGCACTGCTCCTTATGTCCATTGCCTCTTCCGCTCAACCCAAACAGCCAAACTGGAAGGGTCTTGAAGAAGAAACACTAAAACATTTCCAGGCAATCCTGCGCGTCAACTCGGCAGATGGCAACGAAGCGTCCGTTGTTGCTTACCTCAAGAGCGTCCTTGACAAAGAGGGAATAACAAACTCCGTGTATTCCATTGATCCCAAGCGCACAAACATAGTTGCCCGGTTGAAAGGCAGCGGGAAGAAGCGTCCTGTGCTCATCATGGGTCACACCGATGTGGTGACCGTCGACAGCACCAAGTGGAAGCACCCTCCATTTTCCGCAACCAGGGAAGGCGGTTACGTGTACGGACGTGGTTCCGTCGATGACAAAGACAATGTGGTGGCCGCCCTGATGGTGATGCTGACCTTGAAGAGAATGAATGTAGCGCTTGACCGCGATGTCATTTTTCTCGCTGAAGCGGGTGAAGAAGGAGCGGTTCGATTTGGGATTGATTTTATGGTCAATGAACACTGGGCGGAAATCGAAGCCGAGTACTGCTTCGCCGAAGGTGGCGGTGTCACCCGTAAGGGAGGAAAGATTGAATACGCCGGCATCGCCACCACGGAGAAAATGGGAAGAGGCGTCCGACTGGTTGCACGGGGTACGGCAGGTCACGGTTCAGTGCCGTTGCAAGATAATGCCATTGTTCATCTCTCAAGGGCAATCGACAAAGTGGCCGCCTGGCAGACGCCGATGCGATTGAATGAAACGACCCGAGCCTTCTTTGAGCGGCTGGCCACCATAAGCACCCCGGAAGAAGCAGCTCGCTACCGTGCCGTGCTCGATGGAAAGGGAGCCGAAGCAGCCCAGGAATACTTCGCTGCCCGCGAGCCACGCCTGAACTCCGTGCTTCGTACATCAATCTCTCCGAATATCATCAAGGGCGGATACCGGGGCAATGTGATTCCCAGCGAAGCCGAAGTCACCCTGGACATCCGCGCGCTGCCTGATGAAGACATGACGGTTCTGTTGGCAGAAATGAAGCGGGTGATCAACGACTCACAAGTGGAAATCGTTATTCCTAACAATCGTCCGAGACCAGGTGCGCGTCCCTCGCGCCTTGATACCGACGCATTCCAGGCCGCCGAAGCCGCTGTAAAGAAGATCTACAACACGACGTGCATCCCGACCATGCTTACCGGCGCCACAGACATGTCGTTTCTTCGCGCCAAAGGTGTTGAATGCTACGGTATCGGACCGGTGACCGACGTCGAAGACGGCCCGAAGGGTTTCGGCGCCCACAGCGACCAGGAACGGATCCTGGAAGAGTCGCTGCATAAGTTTGTCCAGTTCAACTGGGAGATTATTTATAACCTGGCGAAGGCGAATTGATGAATGAGAACTTTGGTATGAAACCGATACTATTTGCCGACTTTAACAATAGGGACCAATTGGGTAGAGCAAGATTAAACTGTAATGGTACAATCGATGATTTGGCTTCCTTGAAGTTGGTGCTGACGGAGGGGCTTGAAATCAGACTAGATGATCACGATGAACTTTGGGCAGATGCAATCGTCGAATACAGCTCGGGTGAGGGAATCTGGGTTGCTAGGTTGATCAGCGAGATTAATCATAAAGCTGGTTAGTGCTGCTACACTAACCGTTTCGAGACTCCTCAAGTTATTCTTGCACACAACGGAGGGTCTGCGCTTCCCGTCATGGCACCTGGTACCAACTCACCCCCGTCACGCCAAGGCGTGCCACCCCCTCTCTACGAAGTAGAGAGGGGGCAGGGGGGTGAGTTGGACAGCCTCGATGAGTCGGAACAATCGAATTGTCCGGAAAACCGGATTGTCTTTCGCGTCTTCTAATCACACCTTTGGTAAAGCGATTCCTGGATTGGATGACGAAGGCAGAGGTCATTTCGGAAGAGGTATTGATTGACAAGATTTACCAATGTCCGTGGTCAGAAAATAATGCTGGACAGGGATCTTGCAGACCTATACAGGGTGAAGGCAATCAGATTGCGGGAACAGGTGAAACGCAATCAAAGCAGGTTCCCGCTGAATTTCATGTTTCGGCTTACTGAAAGTGAGGTGGATGCGATGGTATCGCAAAATGCGATACCATCGAAACAATATCTCGGTGGTTCATTGCCTTACGCTTTTACAGAACACGGCATACTCATGTTGGCAAACGTGCTCAGGAGTAGTCAGGCCATAAAAATGAGCATCCGAATTATCGAGATCTTCGTGAAGCTTCGTGAGTCAATGGCTATGCACAAAGACATTCTGTTGAAGTTGGAGCAGCTTGAACAGAAGGCTGGGAAGCACGATTCAGATATCAAACTCATATTCAAGTACCTCAGGGAGATACTGGTCCCTAAAAGACAACCAATGCGCAAGATTGGATTCAGGCAGAAAACCCAAGAGACATCAAAGGACTGCGGGGTTTGACCGATTTCATTTATTTTTGCCCCCTTTGCTTGAGTATTACATGACCCTTCCCCCCAAATACGACCCCTCAGAGGTAGAAGGCAAGTGGTATGCCCGGTGGCTAGAGCGCGGCGTTTTTCGCGGCAAACCCAATACATCGAAGAAGCCGTATTCCATCGTCATCCCGCCGCCTAACGTGACGGGGGTGCTCCACATGGGACACATGCTCAACAACACCATCCAGGATGTGCTCATCCGGAAAGCCCGCATGGAAGGCAAAGAAGCGTGCTGGGTGCCGGGTACTGACCACGCATCTATCGCCACAGAAGCACGGGTGGTAGCCATGCTTCGTGAAAAGGGGATCAAGAAATCTGATCTCACCCGCGATGAATTCATGGCCTATGCCTGGGAATGGAAAGAAAAGTACGGCGGCATCATCCTGGAACAACTCAAGAAACTCGGCGCCTCCTGTGATTGGGACCGTACGAGCTTCACCATGGACGACAATTACTACAAGGCGGTCATCCGCGTGTTCGTCGACCTACACCGGAAGGGCTACATCTACCGCGGCCTGCGGATGATCAACTGGGACTGCGAAGCGAAGACGGCGCTGTCCAATGAGGAAGTGTTGTACAAGGAAGAAGGCGAGAAATCGGTACTGTACTCTGTGCGCTACAAAATCGCAGGCACAGCGGATGAATGGGTGGTGATCGCGACGCAGCGTCCTGAAACCATCATGGGCGATACGGCCATCGCGGTCAACCCTTCCGACGAACGGTACAAGCATCTCGTAGGTAAGAAAGCCATAGTACCCTTTGTAGGCAGGGAGATACCCATTATCGCCGACGATTATGTCGACAAGACATTTGGTTCCGGTTGTCTGAAAGTAACTCCTGCCCACGACGTGAACGACTACGAGATCGGTTTGCGGCACAAGTTGCCAGTGATCGACACGATCAACGACGACGGCACGCTGAACGAACGCTGCGAACTTCCGCGCTATGTCGGGAAGGACCGCTTCGTGGTGCGCAAAATGTTTGTCAAGGAATTGCGCGAGGCGGACCACCTGGTAAAGGAAGAGGAATTCGTAACACGCATTGGGCGTTCCGAACGGACGAACACGGTCGTTGAGCCGAAACTCTCACTCCAATGGTTCGTGCGGATGAAAGAGATTTCATCACGGGCACTCGCTGCCGTGGAAAATGATGATATCCGCTTGCACCCGGCGAAGTTCAAGAACACGTACCGTCACTGGATGGAGAACGTCCGCGACTGGTGTATCTCTCGTCAGCTCTGGTGGGGACACCGGATTCCGGCTTACTACTACGGCAAGGGTCCTGATGATTTTGTCGTTGCCGAAAGTGAGGAAGCTGCTTTGCAACAGGCATCCGTAAAGGCCGGTAAACCTTTGAAGCTGGCTGACCTCCGCCAAGACCCGGATGTGCTCGATACCTGGGCGTCGTCATGGCTGTGGCCGATGGAAGTCTTCAATGGCTTCGCCGATGATAGCTTCGACTCGAAGAAGGGATTGATTGTCCGCAAGAAGCGCCCCGACCTGGACTACTTCTATCCCACCCAGGTGCTCGTGACCGCTCCGGAGATCCTGTTCTTCTGGGTTGCCCGCATGATCATCGCGGGGTACGAGTACATGGGAGAGAAACCTTTCGAAGACGTGTACCTCACCGGCATTGTTCGCGACAAGCAGGGACGCAAGATGTCCAAGTCGCTGGGCAATTCGCCCGAGCCCCTGGAGCTTATCACCACCTACGGCGCGGACGGCGTGCGCACGGGGATGCTCTTCAGTTCACCAGCGGGTAACGATCTGTTGTTCGATGAAAAACTCTGCGAACAGGGGCGCAACTTCGCCAACAAAATCTGGAATGCTTTCCGCCTCGTAAACGGATGGACGCTGTCTGATGAGCCTGCTTCGACCGACAACAAGAATGCCCTGGCCTGGCTTGAATCCCGGATGGGTCAGGCGATGGCGGAAGTAAATGAACACTTCACGCGGTTCCGCATCAGCGATGCCCTGAGGGTCATCTATAAACTCATTTGGGACGACTTCTGCTCGTGGTACCTGGAGATGATCAAGCCGGAGTACGGCAAACCCATCGACCGGGCCACTCATGCAAACACGGTTCGTCGATTCGAAGAATTGCTTTCAATCCTGCATCCCTTCATGCCATTCCTCACGGAAGAGCTTTGGCATGCCTTGACAGGCAGGCCAGACTCCCAGTTCCTCGCACAGGCAGCCTGGCCCTCAGCGCCATCGATAAACGCCGCCTTGCTCACCGAATCCGCATCAGCTTTTGAAGTGGTGAGCCAGGTCCGCAACGCCAGAAACACCAACGGGCTTTCGCCAAAAGATCGGCTGGTGATTCACCTGGCCAAAGGCAAAAATCAATTCCCGCAGCTGGGTGGCCTGGTGGAAAAACTTGCAAACATTTCAATGGAAGGTTCCGCCACGCCAACCGGCCAGGTACTTACTTTCCTCGCCGGGACACTGGAGTGTCATGTCGTGCTCTCCGGGAAAGTAGACACTGCATCCGCGCGCGAAGAACTGCAGCGGGAGATTGAATACCAGCGCGGATTCCTGTCGTCAGTAGATAAAAAGCTCAGCAACGAACGGTTTGTGGCGGGTGCACCCCCCGAAGTGGTGGAAGTGGAACGAAAGAAAAAGGCAGATGCGGAGGCAAAAATCCGCAGCCTGGAAGAAACACTTGCCAGGCTTACTTCCTGAGGGCTGCGAGCCAACTCTCGAAGGTGGTGCCTGAGGTTCTCGAAGGCCCACCGGGCCTACTTCTTGACTAGCGAGTTGTAATAGTCGAACAGCGCGAGCAGGTGCCGCTCATTGGTCAGGTTGATCTCGTTGACATCAACAAATTTCGACACTTCCTGCTTGTGACTCTCCATCAATTTCAGGATTCCCTTGCGGCCCGGGAGCTCAATGGCTTTCTTTCCCTGCGCGTAATAAAGTTCGACACTCTTCAGGAAGCGGTTGTCTTTGACGCCGGTGTTGTGGGTTGGATTGTGATCGGCAGGCTTAAATGCGACGCGGGTCATCTTCAGCAGCGTGAGTTCGCCTTCCGAGAGGATTTGGAAGAACCCGATGTAAGGAGTCCCCTCCTCATTCACATACTCCTGTCCATTGACAAAGTACTGCGGGGTCTTGGTGAGACTGTCCACCCACATCAGGGTCTTTACCCGTGTGCCGGGCAAGGCACGCACGCCTTTCCCAGGGCCGAGGTGAACGTCAAATTCATTGCGCTGCATATCCAGCCGTGAGGCATACCCTTGCACCATTTTGTTGTCGTCATACATCCAAAAGGTCGTAATCCGGTAGTCCTTGGTCAGGTACACATCGCCCACTGTCGCGGCCGGCGAAGCTGACATGTTGCCCAGGGGCGCGGCAGTACCCCCGGCGGCTGCTACCATCGCGCGTTCCATCACCTGGCGGTTATGGAGGTAGTTTGATTCCTGGCCAAAAGCCAACGTAACAGTAACCATCAACAGGATGGTACAAACACTGAGTGCATTGATAGACTTCATAATAAGAAAACGGGTATTAGAGTTGGGCGGCAACGAGCAATTCGATGTTTTTGAATTTGATCCCAAATTTACGTGCTACAGATTCATTGGTCAAGCCGCCCTTGTAAGTGTAAACGCCTTTCATAAACCATTTATGGCTGAAAATCATTTGTTCCACCCCACCCTCCTCAGCCGCCCGCAGGATGGTTGGGGTAAAAATATTGCTCAGTGCAGTGGTGGCGGTATGGGCTACCCGCGAGGCCACGTTGGGTACGCAGTAGTGGATCACATCATACTTCCGGAAAATGGGTTTCGCATGGGTGGTTATTTCCGCTGTGGCGATGCATCCTCCCTGGTCGATGCTGAGGTCGATGATGAGGGAGTTGGGTTTCATCCGGCTTACCATCTCCTCCGACACCACGTGCCGGGCCTTGCCCTTCTCCGCACGCAGAGCGCCGATGAGTACATCTGCCGTGGTGAGGCTCTCGCCCAGCGTGACGGTATCAATCGTGGAAGTGTAGAACTGGTGGCCCAGCGTGTGTTTAATGCGGCGCAATTTGTAGAGGTGGTTGTCATACACCTGGATCTCGGCTCCAAGGCTGAGGGCGGCGCGGGCGGCATATTCGGCCACCGTACCGGCACCAAGGATCACCACTTTCGTAGGAGGCACGCCGGTAATGCCACCAAGGATGATGCCTTTTCCGTTGTGGATGGAGCTGAGGTATTCGGCGGCAATGAGCATCACGGTGCTGCCCGCGATTTCACTCATGCTCCGGATGATGGGCATACCGCCAACTTTGTCTTCAATGAACTCCCAGGCCAGCGACGTTGCTCTTTTCTGAAGCAATGCATCGATGAATTGCTTTTGCAAGTGCCCTACTTGTAAAGCGCTGATAAGTATCTTGCCCGGCTTAAAGAATTCCATCTCCGCCAATGTGGGCGGCTCAATCTTCAGGATGATGTCGGCTTTGTAGACTTCCTCCGGTGAGTAAACGATCTTGGCCCCTGCCTCGCTGTATTGCTTGTCGTCGAACTTTGAGCCGATGCCCGCTTTGGTCTCTACCCAAATTTCATGTCCATGACTCACCAGCAGGGCTACAGCATCCGGTGTGAGGCTTATGCGGTTCTCTTGTAAGGAGATTTCTCGAGGAAGGCCGATAAGGAACGTATGCCGGTCCTTCTTCACTTTCATCAACTGCTCCTGGGGAGCCAGGCTTGCTTTGGCGAGCGTCTCAAATCCTGATCGTGTCTTGGAGGTCATGCTACAGAGTACTCGATGTGTCGGTGGTGCTCATCGATGGTACGTAGCCGAACTCCCACGTGCTGCAGCGGCGTGAAGGCCCCGAGTTTCTCCGGCCACTCGATGAAGCAGTATTGGCCGGAGTTCAAATATTCTTCCATTCCTATATCGCTCACATCGCGCTCGCTGGCAAGCCGGTAAAGATCCACATGGTAGACTTTGCGGCCTGAAGGGAGGCTATACTCGTTCACGAGTGAGAATGTCGGGCTGCTCATGGTTTCCGTTACGCCCAATTGACGGGCAATCGCTTTGATCAGCGTAGTTTTTCCTGATCCCATCTCACCGTAAAAAAGCCAATTCGTTCGGTTGTCGGATTGTGCCAGTAGTTCCCGGGCCACGACGTCCAACTCTGCCCACGTTACATCAACCCGCGAGGTCGTTCGCCAACGCTCAGGCATTTTTCGAAGATAGCAAAATAAAGGGAATGATCATTTCTTCCATGCTTACCCCGCCGTGCTGAAAGGTGTCCTTGTACATGCTCACGTAGTGGTTGTAATTATTCGGGTAAGCGAAGAACTGATCTTCAATGGCAAATACATAGCTGGTAGAAACATTGCCCTTTGGCAGGTAGTACCGTTCCGGTTTGGAGGCCACCATGATCTTGTCGCCTTCATACCCCAGGTTCTTGCCCTGCTTGTAGCGAAGGTTTGTGTTGACGTTCCGGTCGCCAACAATCTTGAATGGTTTTTTCACACGGATTGTCCCGTGGTCGGTGGTGATGATGACGCGCGCCTTCCGTTCAGCAATCTTGCGAAGGATGTCGAACAACGGGGAGTGGGCAAACCAGGACTTGGTGAGTGACCGGTAGGCCGCTTCATCCGGGGCCAATTCGCGCACCATGGCCATGTCGGTGCGCGCATGCGAAAGCATGTCGACAAAATTGTAAACGATCACGCTCAGGTCCACGTCAAAGAGTTTGCTCACCGAATCAGCCAACTCACGGCCTTCTTCCAGCCGTTTGATCTTGTGGTAAGTGAATTTGAGGTTCAGGTTACTGCGCTTGATCTGGCGCGAGAGAAACTCATCCTCGAAATTGTTCTTGCCTTCGTCCGTGTCTTCGCTCACCCAAATGTCGGCGTGCGACTTCGCCATGTCAGCAGGGAGCAGCCCGGAGAAGATGGCGTTGCGCGCATAGGCAGTCGTAGTCGGCAGAATGGAATAATAGGTCTCCTCGCGATCGACGTTGAAATACTCCAGCAGGTCGGGCTCGATCACCTTCCACTGGTCGTACCGCAGGTTGTCAATGACCAGTAGAAAGGTTGTGCGCGACGAATTGACCTCCGGGAAAACCTTCTTCTTCATCAATTGATGAGAGAGCAGGGGCTTCTTGCTATTGGGGTCGTTCAGCCAGCTCTCGTAGTGCTTGCGAACGAACTTGCAGAAGTTGAGATTGGCCTCCACCTTTTGGGATTCCAGCACTTCCGTCATGCTGGCGTCGGATTGGCCGATCTCCAATTCCCAGTAAACCAGTTTCTTGTAGAGGTCTGCCCAGGCATCATGACTCAGGTCGTCGTTGAAGGCCATGCTGATCCGCTGAAATTCCTGCTGGTAGTTCGAGGTAGTCTTTTCGCTCACCAGTGTCTTCTTGTCCAGAATCTTCTTGACTGAGAGCAAAATCTGGCTCGGGTTCAGGGGCTTGATGAGATAATCGTCGATGCGCGAGCCGATGGCCTCTTCCATGATCTGCTCCTCCTCGTTCTTGGTGATCATCACAACGGGGACATTGGGCTTGGCGGTTTTGATATGCCCCAGGGCTTCCAGGCCCGACATGCCCGGCATGTGCTCATCGAGGAATACGACGTCGAAGTTCCGCGATTCGCTTAGTTCCACAGCCTCCGCCCCGTTATTCACCGGGGTGATGTCGTAGCCACGCTGTTCGAGAAAAAGGATATGCGGTTTCAGCAAATCAATCTCATCGTCCGCCCACAAAATCGAATATCTTTGCATTCCGATTTTTCCTTACAAGGTAGCGAAAATAATGCCTGAGGGATCAAGGTGTCGGCACATGGCAAAAGACAAAAGCAAGATCATCAACGACCCGGTCTACGGATTTATTCCGATCCGCTCCGAATTATTGTTTGACCTCATCGAGCATCCCTGTATCCAGAGGATGCGGCACATCCGGCAACTCGGTCTCGCAGAACTTGTATACCCGGGCGCCATACACACACGCTTCCATCATGCCGTGGGTGCCATGCACCTCATGTACCAGGCCCTCGAGGTCCTTCGCAGCAAGGGTGTAGAGATTACCAACGAGGAAGCAACGTCCGCCCAGGCTGCCATCCTGCTGCACGACATCGGGCACGGTCCTTTTTCTCATGCCCTGGAAGAGACGCTGCTCCCGTCCATCAAGCATGAGAGCCTCTCGTTCCTGTTGATGAAAGATCTCAACCGCCAATTCGACGGCCGTCTGGATCAGGCAATTCGCATTTTTCAGAACACGTACCCAAAACGTTTTCTTCATCAACTGGTGAGCTCCCAGCTTGACATCGATCGGCTCGACTACCTGAACCGCGACAGCTTCTTTACGGGTGTCGTCGAGGGTGCCATCGGAACAGATCGGATCATCGCCATGCTCAACGTGGTGAAGGGTCAGATGGTGATCGAGGAGAAGGGCATTTATAACATTGAGAGCTTCATTAACTCCAGGCGATTGATGTACTGGCAGGTGTACCTCCACAAGACCGCCGTCAGCGCCGAGCGCTTGCTTGTCAATTGCATTCGTCGTGCGCATTACCTTGCCACCTCCGGAGAGCCGATACCTTGCAGTGAGGCGCTCAGGATATTTTTGCAAAAGACATACACCCTGGACGACTTCAAGGAGCAAAGCGAATTGCTGCAGTCCTTTGGCAAGCTCGACGACTATGACGTATGGGGTGCCATCAAACTGTGGCAGTCGAATCGTGATCCAATTCTCTCGCGCCTCTGCGCCATGCTCCTCCACCGAAACCTCTTCCGTATCCGGTTGTCGACCGAGCCCATTCAGAAAGCAGACGTGGAGGAAGTACGGCAAGCACTCCACCGACAGTGGAAAGTGACGCGCGCCGACGCCACTTACCTGTTTTCGCACGGCACCGTATCCAATGAAGCCTACCTGATTGAGCGCAACTCTATCCAGGTATTGATGAAGTCTGGCGAAATACTCGATGTCTCACAAGCATCAGACCTGCCCAACATCAAGGCCATGAGCAAAATCGTGAAAAAAAACTACCTATGCTGGCCTAAAAACCTATCTTTGCGGTAGTCCAACTATGCCCTCCTGTTCGTTGGAAGGGTGCGTCCGAAGGCCATGGAATTCACGCTTCATCAAATCGCCAATCTATTGAAGGGTGAAGTGCGTGGCGATGGCAATGAAAAGATCAACATGCTTGCCAAAATCCAGGAA
Source organism: uncultured Ohtaekwangia sp. (assembly GCA_964549855.1). Taxonomy (GTDB): domain Bacteria; phylum Bacteroidota; class Bacteroidia; order Cytophagales; family Cyclobacteriaceae; genus ELB16-189. The sequence continues at coordinate 58,410 of CAZJWV010000012.1, forward strand.
GCGAAGCCCGGACAAATCGCTTTTCTCGCCAACCCCAAGTACGAACAGTACATGTACACGACGCAAGCCAGCGCAGTAATTGTGCACAAAGACTTTCAGCCGAAGCGTCAGATCAACTCCGCGCTAATTCTCGTCGAGGATCCGTATTCCAGCTTCACCGTGCTCATGGAGCAGTATCACAAGATGATGAGTTTCCAGAAGAACGGCGTGGAGCAGCCCTCTTTCATCAGTGACTCGGCGACGATGGGCAAGGATGGTTACCGCGGCGCGTTCTCCTACGTGGGCAACCATTCGCGCATCGGGGATAATGTTAAGCTCTATCCGCAAGTTTTCGTCGGAGACAATGTGGTAATCGGGAACAACGTAATCCTTCATCCCAACGTGAAGATTTACGCCCGAACGCGGATCGGAAGCAACGTCGTGATCCATGCAGGTACGGTGATTGGCTCTGATGGATTTGGTTTCGCTCCACAAGAGGATGGATCGTACAAAAGCATCCCGCAGATGGGCAACGTGGTGATCGAAGACGATGTGACCATCGGCGCCAATACAGTGATCGATTGCGCCACGCTCCAGGGCGACTCCACGGTGATTCGTCGTGGAGTGAAGATGGACAACCTCATTCAGATCGCCCATAACGTCGAGGTTGGAAAGAACACCGTCATCGCCGCACAAACCGGAATTTCAGGTTCGACCAAAGTCGGCGAAAATTGCATGATCGCTGGCCAGGTAGGGATTGCCGGGCATCTCGAGATCGCCAACCACACGAGCCTGGGCGCGCAGTCGGGGATTTCGAAATCCATCACCGAGAAAGGCGAGCGGCTGATCGGTTACCCGGCCTTTGATGTCAAGGCCTACTTCCGCTCCTACGCCGTGTTCAAGAAGCTGCCCGATTTGTTCAACCGGGTGCGTGACCTCGAAAAGAAACTTGACGGCGCCGATTCGAATACGGTTGAAACGCCCGAGAATGGGCAGAAATAAACGGGGTGGCCTAAAACCCCGCTTTTTTGGCATACTGCGCCGATCCTCGTAAATTTGCGCCCTGTTTTGACGCATGCTTAATCACAAGCAACGAACCATCAAGAAGTCGGTGACCCTCTCCGGCGTCGGTTTGCACACGGGTGTGCAGACCACGATGACCTTTCAGCCGGCGAAGCCCAACCACGGGATCAAGTTCCAAAGGGTAGACCTGCCCGGTTCTCCTATTATTGATGCCGACTGCGACCGCGTAGTCGACGTTTCGCGCGGAACGACCATCGAACAGAGCGGGGCACGCGTGAGCACCATCGAGCACACCCTCGCTGCGCTGGTCGGCCTTGAAATAGACAACGTCATCATCCAGATCGACGGGCCGGAAGCACCGATCATGGACGGGAGCTCAATCCAGTTCGTACAAGTATTGAAAGAGGCCGGCACAGAAGAGCAAAACGCCTTGCGCGATTTCTTCGAGGTACAGGATAGTATCTTCTACCGTGAAAGTGCGCGGCACGTGGAAATCGCCGCCCTGCCCCTCGATGATTACCGGGTGACGGTGATGATTGACTACAACTCACCTGTGCTCGGCAGCCAGCATGCCAGCATTACAAACATTCAGCAATTCGAAAAGGAAATTGCCTCCTGCCGCACGTTTTGCTTTCTCCATGAGTTGGAGATGCTCTATAAAAACAACCTCATTAAGGGCGGAGACCTCAACAATGCGATTGTTATCGTTGACCGTGTAGTGGAGCCCAGCGAGCTGGACAACATTGCCCGCATGCTGAACAAACCCACCGTAGAGGTAAAGAAGGAAGGCATCCTGAACAACGTCGAGCTTCGCTATAACAATGAGCCCGCCAGGCACAAGCTGCTCGATATTATTGGCGACCTCGCGTTGGCGGGCCGGCCACTGAAAGCACAGATCCTCGCTGCCCGCCCTGGGCATGCCGCCAACGTCGCGTTTGCCAAGAAGCTGAAGAAGGCAATGGCGGAATCGGACAAGAAGGGTGTTCCACGCTACAACCCTGCGTTGCCGCCAGTGATGGACATCAACAAGATCACGCAGACTCTGCCGCACCGATACCCTTTCCTTTTGGTCGACAAGATCATTTACCTCGACAAGGAGCC
>CAZJWV010000013.1:0-6143 GCA_964549855.1 uncultured Ohtaekwangia sp.
CGGTGAGAAACTTCTCATCAACTCCGCAGGGACAGTTCATTTTGGTTCTGTCGATCGTTTTCCTGTTGGGACCGTCGAAGATCTTAAGGAAGTGTTTGAAACGCATCGATCAGAATCACGAACCTATGATTCGGGGGTTGGCATTTTCCTCGAACTTATTCAACCCATGATCACGGTCATTCTCTTCGGAGGAGGTTTCGACGCCAGGCCAGTGAGCCAACTTGCAAAGTCATTGGGCTGGAATGTAGAGGTGACGGATGAATGTGTTGCGCATATCGCACCGGTTTTCTTCCCCGGCGCGGACAAGCTGTCGCTCTGCCAGCGCGAGTTTGTCGACCGTGATTTTGCCATTACGCCCTATACCGCGTGCGTGCTCATGTCGCACAACTACACGTACGACCGTGATGTGCTGGAAAAACTGCTGAAAACAGATACGCCATATATCGGCATTCTTGGACCGCGGAAACGATATGACAAAATGTGTGAGGAATTTCTGGAGAAGGGAATTGAATTGACGCGGGAACAGCGCAACAAAATTCACTCCCCCATCGGCCTTGATATCGGTGCGGAAGCTCCCGACGAGATTGCAGTCTCCATCATCGCCGAAATACAGAGCATCTTTGCCAACCGGTCCGGCGGGTTCCTAAAATACCGCACTGGCCCCATTCACCAACGCGACGTGGCCACCGACCAGGTGTTCAAGCAAGTCTACGTTCGGCCCGGGGAAATAGGTAAAGCCACAGGCGGCTGACCCTTATGGAAACGGCCGTGCTCATACTTGCGGCGGGTTCCTCCTCGCGGATGGGCAAATCCAAACAACTACTTCCCATCGACGGGAAGCCCATGCTGCTTCGAGCCGTGGAAACCGCCATCCAGGCCAACGCAAACGTCACTGTTGTGATCGGTTCCCAGGCGTCGGCAGTCAGACAGGTATTGGAGAAATATCCGGTAACAGTATTTGAGAATGTGGATTGGGAAAAAGGAATGGGCCGATCCCTGAAGTCGGGGATGGCGTTTGTGCTTCAACAGTCTCCCAACCTGGAAGCACTCCTTATTATGGTGTGCGATCAGCCCCGGCTGACGGCCTCACACCTCACCCAGGTGATTGACAAAGCCAAACAATCCGGGGTAACCCTTGTGGCATCAAGGTACAATGGCACCCTGGGGGTTCCAGCCCTTTTCAAGAAAGATCATTTCCCTGCCCTACTCAAGATCAATGATGAAGGCGGCGCATCACGCCTAATACGGGACCATGCGAATGCCGAGTGGGTCGACCTGCCTGGCGGTGAAACCGACCTGGATACTTTCGACGAGTACCTGCGCTTTTCGGCAGGTCACGAAGGGCAATAGGTACACATGGTCATTCGTTCGTACTTTAGAGTTGTTCAAACCCTTCAACCAATGACTGCGCGATTCATCACTGTTCTTTTGTTAATTTTTGTTTCGACCTGCTGCATCGCTCAATCAGGGAAGTCAGGGAAGCGGATACAGCCGGGCAAGATGTACGAGGCCGGGGAAGTCTTGTACGCACCACGTTTTGGGTTCCGTGCCAGTGTGCCTACCGGATGGAGTGGTGTGCTGCCACGGCAAAGTGAAGTTTTCCTACTGACGTCCTACACATCACCCGCGGAGGTTTTTATTATGGCCCGAGAGAGTGCCACCATCGACCAATTGAAGAAGGAATGGGACCTCGGTTTTGAAATGAACAACCAGATCCGTTTGACGGCGAAAGGCAGTACCATCACAAACAACACCTTGTCGGCAGAAGTGGTGGCTGTGGGCGACTATATTAATAAGAGTATGCGGGGTTATGCCGTGGCGCGGTGCAGCGACGGCGGTCCATGCGTGACGGCCCTTGCCGTGATGCCTACGCCGCAATACGACGAAGTCAAGAAACTGGTGGATGCCTTTATGGCCGCTGCTACTTTCGAAGCGCCCTCCTTCGCGTCGCCATACGCCGACTTTGCATGGAAAGAGTTTCTCACCAACAAAATGGTCACTTCATATGCCTTCTTGCAGGATGGTTCCAAAGAAACCACGGTTCACCTGTGCGCCAACGGCAGTTTCACGGCCAAAGTGACCAAGAAAGGAATCCTGAAGAACCAGAACCCGCAATACAAGGGAAAGCTCTCCGGGAAGTGGACGGTGGAGGGAATTGGGGAACGTGGCAAGCTTCGTCTTACATTCGATAAGGGTCTCCCACCGTTGGATGCCGAGCTTACTATTAAGGAGGAACAAGTCTATGCTGGCGGGGAGCGCTACTTCGTAGGGATCAGCGATACGTGCAAATAAAACTATGATTTAGATGATTTTTTTGATTGACCTGATTTGAGTTCCATCAACGATCATCGGAGTCGATACAGGAATCACAACTCCAGGTTCTACGGCACAAAAAAGGATGGCAATCTACCATCCTTTTATTCTAGCATCCCCTGCATTCAATCAGGGCAATCACAAGAATCATTCAAATCACAGTTTAGTTCTTGCGAATGTCGTCCAATTCTCCAATGAAAGGAATCTGATCGGAGATTTTCATCCGGATGACATTCTCCAGGTAGCTTTCCAATTGCATGAACTGTGCGGCGCGCTTGGCCGATAAGGCCTTCGCCATCTTGTTGAAGGTCGACTGCTGGAGCTTGGTAAACGCCATTTGATTGGCCATTGAAGCTTTGGCAAGCTCGGCTGCTTTCTCGTCAGTCAGGTTTGCATAGTTGTTCGCATACTCAACAAGGTTCTTGACCCGCTTCTGACCGTACTCCTTGCGGGATACTTCATAAGCGTCATAGATTTTCCAGAAGTTGGCCTTCTCACCTTCTGTAATCTTCATGTATTGCTCGACAATGGCGCGCTTCTCCATGCCGTAAGCGCTCTGGATCAGGTTGATTTCATCGACTGTGGGCTGCGCCTTCAGTACGGTGGCTGATACTATCAATGCAGCAAAGAGAAGTACTTTTTTCATGGGATCAAGTTGAGTTAGGTTGTCAAATCTATTTCCAAACAAAGCCGATGTTGAAAGTCATGTAGCTCTGGTCGGCCGTGTCTGTTGTGGCAAAAGCCTTGTTGTATCGCAAACTGAGGATCAGGTCCATGTCCGGTGACAGGTTGACCAGCGCTCCGCCTTCCGGCTTCACCCCAAAATGCCATTCGTCTTCCGTGATGCGGAAGATGCCCATATCCAGGTACCGGGAGAGGTAGATGGTACCAACGCCGACACCGAGAAAGGGGTTTACCTTATTGCCCGGACTAAAGTAGTAGTTGCCCGTAATGTAAATCGGAACGGCATCGGCGTAACGGAATTGCACCCCGCTATACGAAGTATTCCCGCTTGTGTACGTATCAAAGGCGTGACGCTCATAGAAGTGATTCCACCCCGCATCGAGGCCGATGCTGAAGCTCGGATCGGGGTAAATCTTGTACTCAAACGTCGCCCCGCGAAGGCTCGTGGACGTAATGAAGTTGTTGATTGTACCCCCAAAACCCATGGAGTACTGCATGGAGAACGAATGCTGTGCGAAAGCCGGAACAGTAAACACCCCGGATACCAGCAGGAGGAAGAGAATCTTTTTCATTGTGATGGTTATTATTTCCGGTGGTTTACTTGGTATCAAGGTAAGGGGACTGCCTGAATGACTGATCGATTCCGTTCTGCAGGCGATCGATGTCGTAGCTGCCGCTGAGCAACCCGTTCATGACTCCTGTCCACACGACACGCAGGTTGCCATCCGTGCTTTCCATGCTCGGATCCACCATCGTCATCATCAAAGAGCCGGTAGTGTAGCTGCTATAGGACGGGTAGTATGGGTAGTACCAACCGCCACCACAATAGTAGGGATAGTACCAGCAGTAATATCCACCGTAATATCCACCGACGATGGTGGTTGTAGTCCAGGCTGCCGGAAGCAGCTGGATATCAGGAGGAGGAATATCGTTCACATCCACTTTGGTCCAACCCAACGCAGTCATGTTGGCGTCAATCTGCTGCAGCATAGGAATTCCGTAGATGTCCTTGATGTATTCCGGCGGCGCCAGGGGGTCGCCCGTAATCTTGACGATCTTGTCGGGCAGGGAATATGTCCCTTTCGATTTGAAATCGTATTGGTTGTCATAGCTGGTGACAACCAGGTCGAGCTCCTCCGTGTAATCTGGGCCCTGGAACGTGCATCCCCAAAACACCAGCGGAATGGCCGAGAGGGTGAATGCAATTAGTTTCTTTCTCATGACATTAATTGATTATTCCTGGTTATGATTCTTTATCAACGGAGTTTCACTTCTACCCCGCCCGTAAATCCAAGTTGCGTGGCCGTAGACGAAGTGCTTGCACCGCCTCCACCTGTTCCAAAATAAACGCCGATTCCCTGAACGGGGATCATCAACTGCGTCTGGATCATGATCCCGATCCGGTCATTAACATGGTATACGGCCCCAAGCCTGGCACCCACAGCGAATTTCCACGATTCGGAAGTTTTGGCGCTGTTGAAAATGGCCGCGCCGAGAAGTACTCCGCCATAAGGGGACACCTTCGCATTGAAATCCGGGCTGTGGCGAGAACCCAGCATCAGGTAGTTCACCGAGCCGTCAATTTTTCCGGAGTTGTTTCCCAGTCCGGGCGAGTAGTCATACACATCAAATGTGCACTGTTGGCGGCTGTATAAAAGGTCGATCGCCAGGTTGCTCGACTTCTCATAAGAGAGGTTCAAACCATAGTGCGCGCCATCGCTAATCACCATATCGCCATTGTATCCATACACGCGATCCTGAATCGTATACCCACCAAAGGGTGTCAGTTTGATACCCTGTCCCAAGGCGGGGACGGCCGATACGGTGAGCAGGATGAGGAGAAGTCTCTTGATTTTCATAGACAATGGGTTGAAGCGGAGGCAAAAGTATCTCTTTCGGTCCAATTAAGTGCATTTTGAGAGGTCAAATCGCACAACTGGGGATACCAACGGCACTCATGCTGGTTGGTTATAGTCTCATCGGTAACTTTTGTCAGGGTCAAAAAGCTTTCCTTTTTCCGATATTGTGAAACCAATACCCATGACATGACGGAAAAACCCGCATCTCCGGAAAGTCCATATCTCAAGCACGCAGTGGAGATTGCGGTAAGACTGGGTCTCCTCGTAGCCCTCCTTGGGTGGTGTTTGATGATCCTTAGCCCCTTCTTGCCGATCCTGATCTGGAGCATCATCATCGCCGTGGCGATGAACCCTCTCTATCAGTCACTTAACAAGCGGCTTAGAAACCGGGGTGGTTTGACGGCGTCTTTGATGGTCGTGTTCATCCTCATCGTTATCCTGGTGCCGTGCGTGCTTCTCACCGATTCCCTCATCGACGGTGTACGTCACCTGAAGGAAGCTTATGACCAGGATGGTCATCTCATTCCGCCCCCTGATGAGCGAGTGAATTCCTGGCCTCCAATTCTAAAGCCCGTCGTTGATCTTTGGTCACTCGCTGCCAACAGCTTGCAGGCCTTTGTTGTTCAATACAAAGAACAACTTGGCAGCGCGATACGCTGGTTGATCAGATCGCTGGCCGGTGTGGGTCTGGGTATTTTGCAGTTGATGGGATCTTTTATCATCGCCGGCGTCTTACTGGCTTACTCCAAGTTCGGAGGCGAGGCCGCAGAGCGAATTTTCATCCGGCTGCTCGGTCAGCGCGGGCAGGAATTTGTGAAGCTGACCGAAACGACCATTCGGCAGGTAGTAAAAGGGATATTGGGAGTAGCAGTCATCCAAACCATCCTTGCCAGCCTGGGCTTCTTCATCGCCGGCGTTCCCCTCGCGGGGTTGTGGGCCGTGCTCTGTCTGTTGCTGGCGATCGTGCAGGTCGGCATGGGCCCCATCATTATTCCTTTGGTCATCTACATGTGGTCAGCTTCCGACAACCTCACCGCCGGGCTCTTCACCGGCTGGTCAATCTTTGTCATGGTCATTGACAACGTGCTAAAGCCCTGGTTGCTGGGAAAAGGAGCGCCCGTACCGATGTTGGTGATTTTCCTCGGCTCCATCGGCGGTTTCATCGCAGTCGGTTTTGTTGGACTCTTCCTTGGCGCGGTCATTCTCTCGCTCACCTACAAGCTTGGACAGGAGTGGATGCAGCCTCCAACCAATGAGAGTGTCGCGGTGCCGTAGTGTCTTAGTGTC
>CAZJWV010000013.1:6243-57293 GCA_964549855.1 uncultured Ohtaekwangia sp.
CGTGGTGTCGTGGTTGATTTGACAAAATATCGACTAAGACACAACGACACCAAGGCACAGAGACACCTAGTTAGAATACCTCCGCGGCTCCAAAGTAAATTCCCATCGACTTCTCGCCGAAACCGACATCAATAGCGATGTTGGTACGTGATAGTTTGTCGGCTGCGATGCGAAGGCCGAATCCATAACCTGCCTTGACATAGTCAAAGACCCGCACCCTGGCGTTGAGGTCGCGGTTTGATGTGGTGATGCCATTGACGAAGATTACGCCGCCCAGGATGCCCGTGCATTTCGAAATCGGAAAGCGGTATTCCAATTCGCCGTAGATCAAGTCTTCACCGCGGAATCTGCCTTGGACGTACGCGCGGGATGACCGGTTGCGCTGGTCATAGTTCGCCCCGGGAAGTGCGAGGTAGGGCGCCGAACCTCCGGTTACAAAATTACCAAACACCCAGCCCGCCAAGAGGTGACGAGGATACTTTTTTGAAAGCGACTTGTAGGCGCGCCCTTCGATCCATGCCATTTCGGATGGCTCAACACTCCCAAACGCCTTGTTGTTCGATTTGTACTGAGCGCTGAAGTAATAGCCACGGTATGGATTGATCTGGTTATCGCGGCTGTCATAAACCACGTTCAGCGACATACCCGAAACGGTGTACTGCTTCGGATCAATCCCGTTTGAAACGGAATATAGATAGTGATCCGTCCATTGTTGGTTCGCTACGTCGAGGTTCTTGTCTATTATGTCGCGGTACACGTCGAGGTGAAAGCCCACACCGACATAAAGGTTCTTGCGAACCCGCTTGTAAGCAGTCTCGTGAAGACGGATCCATTGAAACTCCATCGGTTGTTCGCCAGGGTTTGATTCCGTATCGACGCCGCCGACGTTGATTCCATAACCCAAAGAGGAACTGTCCGGAGAATTTGTTCCCAATCCGTACGTCGATTGAGAATAGAAGTAGTATCGCCAGTCGCCGTTCCATATCCACTTGTCTTCCTTCGCCATCACCGTTGATTTCACGGTCAACAACAGCTGCTTCTTGGCGGTGACGGTAACGTTCGCTGAGGCTTGGCTGATCCTGGTGGTTTCAGGCGTGCCGTTGTACCAGGCCCCCTGGCCAGCAACCCCGAGCTGCACTCCGGTCGCAGGCGAGGAGGCAATGACCGGAATCAGGATTATGGAAGGTTTCTTGATAACCACTTTGGGTTCCAACAACTTGCGTTCCTTCCGAAAAAGATCTTTAACGTCCTGGTCCACACAGGTGGTGTCCGACTGGGCGCTTGCTTTTGATATCAGGCATACGAAAAGGGCGAGCGCAATAATGATGCGTGGAACGGACATGCTAATGATGATGCGTGCTAAGGTAATTCATTTGAATCAGCGCCAAATCAGGCTAACCCAAGCCGCATGATAAATATCAGGCCCATTCTTTCGCTGATTTTTAACCTTTCAACCTTGACCGTCTGTCAAGGCTGACATAAAATCAATAACTTTTCAGCAAAAGCTCAAACCAATCCTGCGTAATCATGTACCGATTGACCCCGCTGCTCCTTTTGTGTTTGTTTGCATCGTGCAAACAAGAACAGGCCGGCGAACAAAAAGCGCCGGAAGTACCGGTAGTCCAGGTCATTCAACAGCGCGTGGATGTCACCCAAGACTTTGTTGGGCAGACCTACGGTGGCGCTGATATCGAGATCCGGGCCCGCGTTCAAGGCTGGGTTCTTCAGCGTCACTTCAACGAGGGTGCGGAGGTGAAAAAAGATCAACTGCTCTATACCATTGATCCGCTTCCCTATCAATCAAAAGTGGAGCAAGCCCGCGGACAGGTAGCCGAAGCTGACGCTATGGTGGTGAAAACGAAGAATGATCTGGACCGCATTAAGCCCCTGGCTGCAATCAATGCAGTAAGTCAACGAGAATTAGTAAACGCGCAGGGGCAGTATGATGCGGCTGTGGCAAGGCGCCGCTCGATGTCGGCCGGTCTTGAAAATGCGCAAATTGAATTGGGCTATTGCAAGGTCACTTCGCCTATTGACGGGACTATCGGCATCAGCAAAGCCGATGTTGGGGACTATGTTGGCGGCATCAACCTGCTTGTGCTCAACACGGTGTCGAGCATCAATTCCGTTCGTGTACGATTCTCCATATCAGAACGGGAGTACCTTGAATTCCGCAAGCGCCTAAACCTGGGAGAGAAAATCAACCAGGTGGTGGAACTACAACTCGCCGACGGTTCCATGCATTCGGACAAAGGTCTTATCAATGTGACCAACCGGGAGATCGATCCAACCACCGGTACGTTTACGCTCGAAGCCGTTTTTCCGAATCCAGGCAAGGTTCTTCGGCCCGGGCAATTTGCCCGCGTGCGCATGGTCACTGAAACACTACCGAACGCGTTGTTGGTTCCTCAGCGCGCGGTTACGGAATTGCAGGGAACCTACCAGGTCTACGTGGTGGACAAAGAGAACAAACTTCAAATCAAGGTCGTGGAAGCCGGTGACCGCTACGGCGACAACTGGATCATTCGCAAAGGCCTTGAACCCACCGACCGCGTCGCACTCGTTGGCAATGCAGCCATCCGGGTAAACTCAGTAATCACACCTGTGGAGGTCAAGAAAGAGTCCGCCAAACCTTAAGCTACCGTCATGGGTGAATTTTTTATCCGCCGGCCGATCGTTGCCATGGTGATCTCGATAATCATCGTGCTGGTGGGCTACATTTCCATGCAGTCGCTGCCGATCGCGCAGTACCCTGACATCACGCCACCTGAGGTTCAAGTAACTACCACATACCAGGGTGCGAACGCGATCAACGTGGAGCAGGCCGTGGCCACCCCCATCGAACAGAAAGTGAACGGCGTGGAGAACATGATCTACATGAAGTCCATCAACGCCAGCGATGGCACACTGACGCTCCGGGTTTCTTTCGAGGTGGGTGTAGATCTCGACAACTCGAACATGCTTACGCTGAACCGCGTGAACCAGGCCGAAGCGATTCTGCCCACGGAGGTGAAGAATATGGGGGTAGTAACCAAGAAGGCGCTGGCGTTTCCCCTCATGCTTGTAGGTCTCCAATCACCCAACGGTACGTTCGACAACTACTTTCTTTCAAACTACGCGAACATCAACATCGTGGACGTCATTTCCCGCATCTCCGGGGTAGGTGACGTCAAACTATTTGGCGGCAGCGACTATTCGATGCGCATCTGGGTGCAACCCGATCAGTTGGCCAAGCTCGGTCTCAGCATCACCGACCTGATCAAGGCCGTACGTGCTCAAAACACAATAGCTCCTGCGGGAAAATTTGGTGGCAACCCGGCACCGGATGGTACTCAGTTTACCTACACCGCACTGCTCAAGGACCGCCTGGTGAGTGAAAAAGAATTTGGCGACATCATTGTTCGCACCAACGATTCAGGATCTCAGGTAAGGCTAAAGGATGTAGCCAGGATTCAGTTGGGGACAGAGAACTACAACTCCGAAGGAAAGATCAATGGCCAGCCAGGCGCAGCCATCGCAATCTACCAGGTGCCCGGCTCCAACGCCCTGGATGTCGCCGAAAAAATAAAGGCGGCGATGGTCGAACTGGAACAGCGCTTTCCGGAAGACCTCAGCTACAAGGTTACACTTGATACCACCCTGGCCGTAGAAGCGGGAATCGAAGAAATCATGCACACCTTGTTTGAAGCGGTCGTTCTCGTGATTCTCGTCGTGTTTATCTTCCTCCAGGATTGGAGGGCCACACTCATTCCCCTGCTCACGGTACCCGTGTCCCTCATCGGTACTTTTATGGTATTCCCCTTGCTTGGCTTCTCCATCAACGTGCTTTCCCTGCTGGGTCTTGTACTCGCCATCGGTATCGTCGTGGACGATGCCATCGTAGTAGTAGAAGCGGTGATGCACCATATCCAGCATGGCAAGTCGCCAAAAGATGCCACCGTTCAGGCGATGAAAGAAGTTTCAGGCCCCGTAGTGGCCATCGCCCTGATTCTTTGCGCAGTGTTTGTTCCAGTGGCAGGCATGGGCGGCATCACAGGCAGCCTTTATCAACAGTTTGCCATCACCATTGCGATATCCGTTGCCTTCTCCGCGTTCAACGCACTTACCCTTAGCCCCGCACTTAGCGCCATGTTGTTGCGGCCTCACCAGGAGAGCAAGGGAATTCTCGGCCGCTTCTTTACGGGGTTTAACAAGATGTTCGACAAATTCACCAATGGTTATGCCGGCGTTACAGAAATCTTTGTCCGCAAGACCATTCGCACAGTAATTCTCCTGGCCGTCATTGTTGGGGTGATCATCTTCCTCGGCAAGAGCATACCCGCCGGTTTCGTTCCTGAAGAAGACCAGGGCTATTTCCTGGTCAACATCACCACCCCGGATGCAGCCTCATCTCAACGCACCAGTGAGGTCTGCACCGCCATAGAGAAAATATTGGCCAAGGAGGAATCGATTGAAACGTACACGACCGTCAACGGATTTAGCCTGCTTACGAACTCTTATTCACCCAACCTTGCCGCTTTCTTCGTCTCGATGAAACCGTGGGAGGATCGTCCTGATGTGGTGGTCAATCAGCTGTTGAGAAAACTCAACCGGGAATTTGCGCTGACCATCCCCGAGGCGACGGTGATGGCCTTTGGGCCGCCGCCCATCCAGGGGTTAGGCTCGTCCGCAGGATTTTCCATGATGATCCAGGATCGTGGTGGCAACACGCCGAGGTACCTCGCTGACCACACAACACGCTTTCTCCAGGCAGCCAGCCAACGACCGGAGATTGGAAGGATTTACACCACGTTTCGAACCAACGTTCCTCAAATCTTCCTTGACATAGACCGCGACAAGGTGCTCAAACTGGGGCTCACGCTGGATGAAGTCAACACTACCATAGGGGCTTCACTTGGCGCTTCGTACATCAACGACTTCAACCGGTTCGGCCGGCAGTACAAGGTCTTTCTCCAGGCAGAGGGTGACTACCGCGTCGATCCGAAAGACCTTAACAAAATTTTTGTTCGCACGCCTGACGGGAAAATGATTCCGCTCTCGACATTGGTCACCGTGACGCGAACTACTGGTCCTGAATTCACGAACCGGTTCAACCTGTACCGCTCCGCGGAACTTGGTGGCGGGCCGGCGCCGGGCTATAGCAGTGACCAGGCATTGACCGCCCTCGAAGAAGTGGCAGCAGAAGTTCTCCCCAAAGACATGGGGTACGACTGGGCCTACATGTCCTATCAAGAGAAGAAGGCGGCCGGCTCGGGAAGTGTCGTATTCCTGATGGCGATGCTGTTTGTCTTTCTCATTCTCGCTGCCCAGTATGAAAGTTGGTCCCTGCCCTTCTCCGTATTGTTGGGCACACCTTTCGCGGTTTTCGGCGCGTTCCTCGGATTGTGGCTCACCGGGTTCTTCCTCGTGGGGTATGAGAACAACGTTTTTGCACAAATCGGCCTCGTGATGCTTATTGGCCTTGCCGCGAAGAATGCTATTCTTATTGTCGAGTTTGCCAAAGCCGGTGTGGAGAGTGGAAAGTCAGCCTACGATGCCGCGATGGAAGCTGCGCGCCTGCGACTCCGTCCCATCCTGATGACTGCTTTTGCCTTCATTCTCGGCGTGCTTCCATTGGTGCGTGCAACCGGAGCCGGGGCCGAAGGACGAAAAGTGATGGGCATGACGGTATTTAGCGGAATGTTCATCGCTACCATTCTTGGCGTGTTGCTCGTACCTTCTTTGTTCGTCATGATCGATAAGTTCGCGAAACGGAAGCCCGCGGAGGGGACGAAGGCATGATTCAAAAAGCTTGCATCGTCGTATTGGCCCTCCTGGTGACTGGATGCCTTGTCGGGCCGAAAGCGAAAAAGACTGACCGGCAACTCGCTGGAACCTACCGTGCAGACTCTATCGCCGGCGACTCCATCGCGGTGATAAAGTGGGCGGAGGTTTATCAAGATCCTGCACTCCAATCGCTCATAGAAAAATCACTCAAACAAAACTATGATGTGCTCATGGCGATGGCGAAGATCGACGAGTCGCGCGCGTCCGCCGGTTTCGCCAAGTCCGACATCTTTCCTTCCCTGGGCTATGCGGTCGGAGCAAGCGCAACCAACCTGAATAACCAGCAGGCGAATGACCTGGGCATCCAGCAGCGTGACCTTTATTATGGAGTTGGCCAAGTGTCGTGGGAATTGGACTTGTGGGGTCGTGTGAGACACAGCAGTCGGTCTGCCAAGGCGGAGTTGGAAGCTTCTATTGAGGCGCACCGCGCAGTCAGGTCCAGCCTCGTTGCACAGGTAGCCAACCTATACTTTCAACTGCGCGGTCTCGATGACAGGCTTGCCATTGCACGTGCGACATTGGTGATTCGCAAGCAGGCGACACAACTGATCACCCAGCGCTTCAAGGGAGGAGAAGTGGCGGAGCTGGACAAATTCCAGGCTGAAACGCAAGAAGCCATTGCGGCGGCCCTTGTCCCCAGCCTCGAGCGTGATGTCCGTCAAACAGAGAATGCGCTCAGCATTTTGCTCGGCAATCTTCCCGGTGAAATTGAACGAGGCGCCGGTTTGAAAGATCAGAAAATCGTGCAGATTCCCGCGGGCCTGCCATCACAACTGCTAGCTCGGCGGCCCGATGTACTTCAGGCCGAACAAATGTGGTTTGCCGCAAACGAGAAAGCTGGCGTTGCGCAAGCACAACGTTTCCCTATGATCAGCCTCACAGGAGTCTTGGGAATCGCAAGCAATGAACTCACCACCCTAACCACCAGCGGCAGCGGAATCTGGAACCTGGCCGCCGGGATCACGGGACCCATCTTCGCCTTCAACAAGAACAAACGCCGCGCTGAAGCAGAGTATGCAAAGACCGAACAGGTGCGGTTGAAATATGAAAAGACAGCATTAACGGCTTTCAGCGAAGTGGAAGACGCGCTCATCGCGGTAAATACCTATGCTGTGGAGTATGCAGCACGGAATCGCCAGGTAGAGGCCGTTCGCGCCGCCACCCGGTTATCACGCGAACGTTACGACAGCGGATTCACCAACTACCTGGAAGTCCTCGACACCGAGCGAACGCTTCTTGACGCCGAACTCCAGGCCTCCACAACTTTGCAACGCCAGCTGCAGGCAACCGTGCAGTTGTACAAGGCTTTGGGCGGCGGCTGGCAATAGGGTATTTCCGGATCGATGAGCCGCAGACCCGATCGCCGGGCTCCGGTGTCAGTGTGAAGCGCCAGTTTATCTTTGTTTCATGGGGAAAGGGTTACGGCATTGTTTGTTTCTGTCGATTGCTTCCCTAACGGTGGCGGCTCCCCTTTTTGGGCAACAGAAACAAGACGCGCCCAGCCTCAAGCAACTGGAGAGGACAGACATCATCGACTTCGCAGGGCAGTTGTTTGCCGGGAAAGGGAAGAAGCTTAATCGCGACAATCCTGAAGGCAAGACGCATTTCTCAGTGATTCCGATAGCGCCCGCCTCTTCCGGGAAAGGAGTCTCCATCTCGGCCATCAACGCATCATTCTTTGCAGACCCGGAATCCAACCTCAGCACGATCTACTTTTATCCGTACACAAATTTTACGACGGCGTATGGATTGTTCCTGTCTCCCTACATCTGGTTGAATAAAAATGAATGGAACGTGACTGGGGACTTCCGCATTGTCTATAATGGCCTTCGCGACTACGGCATCGGGGGAAGCGTACCTCCATCAGACTACACCGTAATAAAACACTCACAATGGAGGAGCTTTCTTACAGCCCACACCCGGATAGTCGAAAACTTCTACCTGGGCGTAGGATACAACCTGGACTATTTCTGGGGAGTGGTTGAAGAGGACCCCTCACCAGAAACACCCAGCGACTTTCAGCAATACGGCATCGGTATTGGGAACACCACGGTCTCGTCGGGGATTACTTTTAACATCCTTCGCGATAACCGCAAGAACCCCGTAAACCCCCGCAACGGGATGTACTCCACCTTGATTCTGAAAGTGAATAAGAAATCAATGGGAAGCACAACAGAGTGGAGCTCCATTTTCTTTGACGTACGGAGATACTTCTCCTTCTCGGATAAGCGCCACAAGATTCTTGCTGGTCGCGCATTTTATTGGGGCACTTATGGTGACGTTCCCTATTTTAACCTTCCGACAACCTTTGAGGACCCCAGTTGGCGAGCGGGTCGTGGGTACCTGACCAACCGCTTCCGCGGCCAGCACTGGGTATTCGCAGAGACGGAATATCGTTTCGATATTTCCTCACGGGGATTTTTCGGCGGTGTTCTCTTCGCCAACGTGCAGTCCTACTCCGACCCCGGTGGGTCATTTGCCAACGCGCTGGGAGCCGCCGGTTTTGGTTTTCGCTTCAAATTCAACCGTCATTCCGACACGAATCTCACCCTGGACTTTGCCTACGGAAAGGAAGGATGGAACTGGTACGTCAATTTGGGGGAGTATTTTTAGAAACGGATTATCCTGAATAAGCTATCTTTAGACCAAACAATACGATCCTGTCAAATGAAAAAAATGTTCTTTCTTTCCCTGGTACTTCTGACTGGCTGCAGCAGTGTCAAGACAAGCTACGACTACGACAGCACAGCGGATTTCTCCAAATACAAGACTTATGAGTTCCATGAGGAGACAAAGGCATTCCCCATCCAGGAACTCGATCGCGCCCGTTTGCTTGCCGCGATAGACAAGGAAATGGCAGCAAAAGGATTTACGAAATCTTCGACCCCGGACGTGTGGCTCGACCTGCAGATAAAGCTGGAGCAGAAGCAAACCGCGACAGCCACCAACACTGGTGGCTACTATGGCGGACCGTACCGTTATGGTTGGGGTGCTGGCTATGGGGGCACGACCCACATCAACGTAGAGAATTATGTTGACGGGACTCTCTTCATCAACATGATCGACAGAAGCACCGAAAAACTGGTATGGCAGGGACGAGGCACCAAAACCCTCGAGGAAAACCCTTCACCTGAGAAGAAACAGGCGAACATTACATACGGCGTGCAGATGATTTTTAAGAACTACCCGCCGGTTAAGAAGAAGTAGTTGACGCCCGGTGCCTTCGAGAACCTCGGGCACGTATTTCCATTGAGAACAGAGGAGACTGAAGCGGTCTCTAAGTCTCGGTCCCTGAGCGGCCTGCCCTAAGGGAAGTCGGAGGTTGCTGGGTCGAAAGGAGGCTTAAGGATTTCATTTAAGGCCAAGTAGGACAGTTGAGCCCCACCGATTACCTTTGTGCCCTTCATTTTTCTCGGGATGTAGCACAGCCCGGCTAGTGCGCTACGTTCGGGACGTAGAGGTCGCTGGTTCGAATCCAGTCATCCCGACATTGCCCGCCATACCTCCACAAGGAGTTCCGGCGGGCTCTTTTATATAGGTGTACAGAGAATGATAACAACTGACCTTTGCATCATCGGGGCCGGGCCCGTCGGCCTTTTTGCCGTCTTTGAGACTGGCCTGCTGAAAATGCGGTGCCATGTGGTCGACGCACTTCCGCAGGTGGGCGGCCAATTGACTGAGATATATCCAAGAAAACCGATCTACGATATCCCGGGCTACCCGGTGGTGAATGCCAAAGAGTTGATCGATAACCTGATGAAGCAGATCAGTCCCTTTCATCCTACGTTCACGCTTGGAGAAAGGGTTAACGCCGTCAAGAAAAAGGAAGACGGGACATTTGAGCTCGAAACCAAGGAGAAAACAATTATTAGCTGCAAGGCAATCGTGATCGCCGCAGGCCTCGGCTCATTTGAGCCACGGAAGCCTGCACTGGAGAACCTGGAGAAGTACGAAGCGAAGGGCGGAGGTGTTCATTACCTGGTGAAGGACCCTGAGCAGTTCCGGGGCAAAAGACTGGTACTCGCCGGCGGCGGTGATTCGGCGCTTGACTGGACTATTTTCCTGGCAGACGTCGCGGGTCACCTCACGCTTGTTCATCGCAACGAAACGTTCCGCGGAGCGCCCGATTCCGGCGACAAGGTCTTCGCACTCGCTCGCGATAAGAAGATTGACCTTTATATGAATGCTGACTTGCATTCCCTGCAAGGCAACGATCGCCTCGACAGCGTTACTATCGTTGATAAGGATAAACAGGAACGTACGGTCCCGGCCGACTACTTAATTCCCCTCTATGGCCTCAGCCCGAAGCTGGGTCCGATCAGCGACTGGGGCCTGGCGCTGGACAAGAACAACATCCAGGTAAACACGACTGACTACTCCACCAGTGTACCGGGCATCTATGCTATCGGAGACATCAACACTTACCAGGGAAAGCTGAAGCTGATTCTTTCCGGTTTTCACGAGGCCGCCCTCATGGCGCATAGCGCTTTCAAGTACGTATACCCGAATCAGAAGCCAAGCTTCAAGTACACAACCGTGAGTGGCATCCACGAATTCTGATACGGGCCGGCGCCACTCAAAACCGCACCCCAATCCCTCCTGAAGCCGACGTCACCCACCCTGTATCGCTGATGGCATTGGAAAGCCACAGGAATTCATAGTCAGCACTGGCAAAGATCTTGTCGCTAAACCAAAAGACGACTCCTGCGCCAATGCCCGCCGACATTCCAATGGTTTGACTGTCCTTCAGGGCAACGACAGGCCCTGAGTACGACCCGGAGGAAAAGTGTGAACCAAGGGCTAGCCGCGTAAACACTTTGAATTTCTCTGAACCCACCATGTACTTGCCCACAACATATATCGGCACGCTGGTAATCTTATATGTGCTGCTTCCCAACAAGGTCGTGACAGTACCATCAAGGTTTATGTAACCGACCGCACCGCCGGCGGACCACTTCTCTCCGGTAGACTGAAAGTCATAGTTCACCATAAGTTTATACCCAGTGGGCGCGGATCCTGCCGCATCACCTGTGGTAGTGGAATAGCCTCCGGTCAGTGAGAGATTGTTTTCCTGCCCCAGGGCAGCAAAACTTCCGATTAGCAGTAGAAATGCGATCAGGTGCTTCATAGAATTTGCGTGATTGATAGGAATTGTCTCCCAATTTACGATTACCCACGAGAAGCTGTTGGCCTTTGGCTATTGGCTTTTGAAGTGCATTGCAATGGACAAGAGCCAATAGCATTTGGTGGGAACTCGCACATCAGACCCCACCCGCCGAATCAAGAGCCTCCTCCGTATCTTGTAGCATGCAAACCATCCAGGAGGCTACCCTCTACTTCTTTGGACCGGTGACGGTCGCCTATCTCACTTCAGCAGCAATGCTATTCCTTTTATATAAGTTCACTCCCTCCCTCTGGACCTCCGACATTCAGCGCCCGGAACGCCCTGCCATAGACTTGACCCTTGGTCTGCTCGCTGCTGTCACCCTACTGCTGATCGGCAACTTCCTGCGAATCGACAAACTTTGGGTGCCGGTGACGCAGCCCTGGTCCGGATTGTGGTGGATTATCACCAACCTCGAAATCTATTCCCCCATATTCATAGTGCTCGCCTGGAGAAAGCAGTCACTCACCACGGTTTACCTTTCCTATCGTGGAGTGTGGGTAAAAGTCCTGGTGGGACTCGTCGTCGGACTTCTTTGCTCCTGGTTGTTTCTCACCCTGCGCAATGAACCCGGCCGCTTCGCCGAGATTCTCAAGTCTTCGGTTCAATGGAAAAGTCTTCAGAATTTTCCCGCCGTCTTCCTGGAGGGCGTGGCCCTGGCCTTTCTTTTCGTCCGGCTCCAGTGGACCCTGGGTACGCGGTGGGCCCTGCTAATCCCTTCCATACTTTTCGCCTTGTCTCACGTCCCGGGCGCAGTTCAACAAGGAGATTCCCTGTTTACCATTTGCTGTTTCTTCCTCTTGAACACAGCCCTATGTGCGGTCCTGCTGCGCGTGTGCCAGCAGACCCGGGATGTCATCTATCTTGGAATGGTCCATTATGTGATGGACGTCACCATTCGAGCTTTTGGCTAACGAACTTGGAGTACCCAGGTATCTACCATTCAACACACAAGGCGATTGGCTATTAGCTTTTGGCTTTTGGGGCGCTCTCAAAGGCCAATAGCCAACAGCCAAAAGCCTCGCGTGGGAAATCGCAAACCAAAAACCAACCCGGCTTCGAGCAATAGTTATCTTACTTGTAACCTTTACCCTCCCTCCCGGTAATTAGGGCGAAATTTGACAAAATCCAGGGATCTGATGACTGATGAGCAGCTCATGGAGGCCGTGAAAAGCGGCGACCTTCAGAAGGCATCCCTGCTTTTTGAGCGCTACAATAAGCGCTTGTTCAACTTTCTGGCGAAGATGGCGCTGGACCGCGACCTGGCAGAAGACCTGACACAGAATGTGTTCCTCCGCATGATCCGCTACCGGACCAGCTACCGCGAGGGGCTACGGTTCCAGTCGTGGATCTACCAGGTAGCCCGCAACGTCTTCACCGATCACTACCAGAGTATGAAGAACCGGAAGCAGGATTATGGAGACATGGAGAAGATCGTTGACCGGATGGCCGACTCGGAAGATTCGCAACGCCAAGAAGAACAGGAACGCCTGCTCATCCGGTCGCTGGCTATGCTGAACGACGACCAGCGTGAACTGCTCGTGCTGACCCGTTTCCAGCACCTGAAGTACGAGGAAGCAGCAGCATTGTTGAATACAACGGTGGCGAACATCAAGGTGAAAGTGCACCGCGCCATTGGGAAACTGAGGGAAAATTATTTTGAACTAGAAAAGATCTGATATGGAACGCGAAAAACTGGAATCGTTGATCATCGACCACATCGATGGCAAGCTCACCGAAGCGGACCGCGCATCGCTGGAGAAACAGTTGGCGTCGGATCCCGAAGCCTTTAAGCTGTATGAACAATTCCGCCAGGTGATTCAGGCTATGGAGACTTCGGCACAGACCGAGCCCACTAGTCGCCTCCGTGCTGGATTTGATCAAATGCTCGCCGAAGAGATTCGCAAGCAACAACCTGAGGGTCGCCAGGTATTCTTCCGTCCTGTGTTCTTCCGCGCAGCAGCCGCAGTCGCACTGGTGCTGAGCGGCGTGGCCGGCGGGTATTGGATCTCGCAAAACGCGCAGCAGAAGGCAGAGATGGCCTTACTGAAAGAGGAGGTGCAAGCGACAAAGCGCATGATGCAGTCGATGCTGGACAACGAGGGATCTGCCAGCCAGCGCCTGCAGGGAGTGAACGTAGCGCTTGGGATGAACAGCGCAGACAACGACGTCGTAAACGCATTGGTTAGCACGATGAACGAAGACCCCAGCTCCAATGTGCGGCTGGCAGCGCTCGACGCCTTGGCGAAGTTCCAGGATGAAGCGAATGTTCGCAAAGCGTTAATCAAATCGCTTTCTACTCAGAAAGACCCGATAGTACAGATCGCCCTTATCCAACTGCTTGTGCGGATGAAGGAGAAGAGCGTGATCAAAGACCTGGAGCGAATGGTAGACGACGAACTAAACATCAAGGCCGTGAAAGACGAAGCGTCCAGCGGCATTCTCAAACTTTCTTAAAACAGATTAAAGACAATTCACATGAAGTACATAAGCATATTCATCTTCCTCGCCGCGGCAGTTTCTGTCAAGGCGCAGGAATTCAAAGTCAACAAGAGTTCGGGCCGTCTCGAGATCCGCATCGGTCGTGTTACGGTGGAAGGATACAGCGGCAATGAAATCATCTTCAGCTCGCGCGACCGTGACAAAAAGGATGACGACCGGGCGAAAGGGCTTAAAGAGATCAATGGCCTCGGCCTGGAAGACAACACTGACGGCCTGGGTATTAACGTCGAGGAGAAAGGTGGCACCGTGTACGTCCGCCAACTGAAGAAAATGAACTCCCCGGAAATCATCATCAAGGTTCCTAAAGGCGTTACCATCGCATACGCCTATGAGTCACAATATGGTGGGGATGTGGTCTTCAAAAACGTGGAGTCGGAAATTGAATTCTCATCCAACTACAACAGCGTCGAACTTATCAATGTCACGGGCCCTTGCACCGTGAAGACCATCTATGGACACGTCGAGGCTGAATTCGACCAGAACGTGAAGGGTCCTCTCTCCATCGTGTCTGTCTACGGTTATGCCGATGTCACCCTGCCCCTGTCCATCAAAGCCAATGTGCGGATGAGCACTTCGTATGGTGAACTGTATGCAGCCTCCGACTTTAAGATGGATGTGGACCGCACCGACGACGATGAGAATCGCGTGAACGGAAAGATCAACGGCGGCGGCATGCAGGTTGAGATCAGCAGCAGCTACGGCAAAGTATATCTCCGCAAGAAATAGAACCGCAACCGCCTACCCCATGAGAGCCGCTCTAATTCTCACCTTCTGCGCCTTGGCGTTCTTGGCGCACGGACAAACAAAACTCGATAAATCGATTCCCCTCAAAGCGGGACAGCAGCTGCGCCTTCACTTCGACTACCCTAAACTCATACGGGTATCGACATGGGATCGCAACGAAATTGGCATACAGGGAATGGTCAGCATCAATGACGGCGAAAGCGATGACGCCTTCGTGCTGGACATCGTGAACCAGAGTTCCTTCGTTGACGTCCGTGGAAAGATCAAAGACATGGATAACCTCCCGCACCGCATCACAGTTGTCCAGGATGGCGTGAAGCGCACCTTCCGGAACGAGGCGGAATGGAAAAAGTATCGGAAGGAAAACGGGCAAAACCGGTACAACCAAATGAACAGTGGCGTTGATATCGAAATTACGCTGGAAATAAAAGTGCCGGCCGGCACTCAGACCAAGCTGGTCTCGGTGTACGGCATGGTGGAAGTCAGCGGTTTTGATGGGCCACTCAATGTAGAGGCTACCTATGGAGGTGTTGACGTCGCCATCAATGAAACTGCTACTGGCGAAGTGGTGGCCGAAACCAACTATGGGCATATCTACAGTGACCTGACCGCCAAGTTTGATTCGGGCACCTCCAGGGACGAAGACTTTCACACGCTCGTTTCTGCGAAGCCAGGCAAAGGTCCCTCCTATCGATTCGAGTCAGCGTATGGAAGTATTTATCTCCGCCGACGCAAGTAACAAGTAACTTTTAAAGCACTTCCCGGTAAAGAAGAAAAACAATACATCGAAAATGAAAACTCGCGCAATTCTTACACTCGTTCTCTTGCTGACCTCAGGAATAATTTTGGCGCAAGAATACAAACTGGCCAAGAGCACTGGCAAACTTATCCTCAAAGACATCAATCACCTCACCATCGAAGGAGCTACAGGCAACGAGATCGTATTCGTTTCCCTTGACGGCCGTGATGAGAAGGACAGCCGGGCCACGGGCCTCCAGGCGATCAACAGCATGGGCCTTGTGGATAACACGGGCGTTGGTCTTGCGCTCGTCGACAAGGGCACTACGTATGAAGTCTATCAACTCAAGAAGATGGACGGACCCCGCGTAAAAATCCTTGTGCCCAAGGGAGTGAGCGTTTCCATCTCTCACACTTCTCCGCACGGCGAGGACATCAAGATCCGCAATTGTGAGAGTGAAATCGAATCCTCGACTGTCCATAGCGGCATCAAGCTCGACAACGTAACAGGTCCGCTGAACATCAAGACCGTCCATGGCGAGATCGAGGCCGACTTTGGTGCAAGCATCAAGAGCCCCATTAGGCTGATCTCTACTCACGGCCTCGTAGACCTCACGCTCCCGTTGGCCACCAAGGCTACGATGACGATGAGCACAAGCTGGGGTGAGATCCTGGTTGACCCTGCCCTGAAGCTGGAAATCGAAACCAAGGGCGATATGGTCAAGTACAGCTCCAACAGCGTCAACGGCAAGCTGAATGGCGGTGGAATCGAGATCGAACTGAAGTCGACCCACAGCAACATCTACGTCCGCAAGAAGTAAGGAATAGGTTTGACTCACCCCCGCTGGCTCGGCGGGCAAGCCGAATCCCAACGGTTCGGGGTGATTCCTTTTGTAAGCTGAAATAGAATTCCAATTGCCCTAACCCTACTGTTATGAAACTCTCTTTAGCATTTATACTGGTCAGCCTGTCCGTCGCGGCCCAAACACCTTTCGAACGCACGGTGCCCGTAAAGGTGGGCCAACGGATTGTGCTTCAATTCGATTACCCGGAAGTGAAATTACAAACTTGGGACAAGCCCGAAGTCTTAATCAAAGGCACCGTCAGCATCAACCAGGGTGAGCACGACGCGGCGTTTCAACTCGAGGTTAATGTGGCTTCGGAAGTCAGCATCACTTCGAGCCTGAAAGACAAGGAGAACATCCCACACAGGATTTCCATCAAGAAAGGCGACAAAGAGTACTTCTTCAAGACGAATAATTTCCATGATCCTGAGGTGCAGAAATTTCTCGCCGACAATGGCAACGAATACTCATATCACACCAACGGAATCATTTACGACATCAAGCTCACCATCTCCGTTCCGCGAGGCTCACCTGTTCAAATAACTTCCAAGCACGGCCTCGTCGAAGTCCTTTCCTTTGATTCCGGGCTTACCCTGGACTGCAAATACGGCGGCGCAGATGTGACCTTTCCGCCGAAACTGACAGGTCGTATTACTGCGCGTACCAGCTATGGTGAAATTCTCTCGAACCTCGGCGCCAAATTCGAGATGGTACAAGGCGAAGGCAAGCACGGGAAGCGTGGAACAGAGATCACGGTCAACCTGGGAAGCGGGCCAGAGGTGATGGTGGAGTCGAAGTATGGGAATGTCTATCTAAGAAAAAGTAAATAATGCTGATAGTGAACACCTCGAAGAGAATGATGCGGGATACAGGATGCTAGATGCTGGATGCATGCTCCGCGCTCCCTGCGTGCATTCCTTCGCGTGCTTTGCGTTGAAATAAACTATCTCTCAGCCATTCCTTTCTTCGGACACAGAATTCTGAGTAAACCCAAATCATCCCGCATCCTGCATCTCGTATCACCTAAAGGTGAACCCCGTATTCCCTCAGAGACTCTTCCATAGGTAAAGAGTAGCATACGCCTCCCAGCCCTTGTACTTCTTAAACAACCGCTTCACCTTATCAAGACTTGGTTTCGATTTCAGTCCGAGTTGATTCTTGATGGCATTGTGCAGGCCGGCATCTTCGAGGGGAAATGCATCTGGGTATTGGAAGGTTCTCATCAGCGCGTAGTTCGCCGTCCAGTTTCCGACGCCTTTAATCTGTCTCAGTCGCTCTTTCGCCGCTTCGAAGGGAATCGGCCGCAACAATTCCGTAGATAGCTCACCGGCATGAAAGGCTTTCGCTATGTTGATCGTGTAGGCCGCCTTCTGCCTTGAGAACTGCAATGCCAGCAGCTGGTCGGGGTGCAGCGCTTGCACGGTGGCAGGTTCTGGGAAGAGATGATGGTCGACACCATCGACGTTGACCCGTTCACCAAATGAGGTTACGAAGCGACCTTTAAGCGTGTAAGCAAACGCCAGGTTGATCTGCTGCCCCAATACCGCCCAGACGAGAGATTCGAAAAGATCAGGTTGCCCGATGATCCGGTATCCGAAGTATGACTTGACGAGCGGCTTAAGGATTTCATCCTTCCTTGCCAGCCGATAGAAGGGCTTCAAGTCAGTGTCCAGGTCAAGCCACTGACGGACATACTTTTCTATTTGCTTTGCCGATTCCTTGGTGGATGTTCCCAGGATTTCTACAACCAACCCTTTTTTCTCGTGAGATAATTTGAATACAATCGTCGATCCATTCAATCGGATGGCCTTCATGACTGTATCTCCATCCACCCTGTGCAGTAGTTCGCGCGGGGACCGGCGGAGGTATGTTAAGGTGTGTTCAAAAGAGAACTCTGGAGGTGTGGTAATTTCTACTTTCAATTTCCTTTGATGAATTGCACCAAAACTAAGGAGTAAATTCATTCTGCGGTAGCAAGTATCGGGTTGAGCAGTGAATACTCACGACCACTCTTCACCGGAAGTCCACGGTAATCACCGCAAAGACGCGAAGGCGCAAAGTTGCGCAAAGCTCTTTGCGGTCCTTAGCGTCTTTGCGCCTTTGCGGTGGCTACCCGGTCGTGAGGGTTTCCGGACTCTTCTGTCCTTGTGCGACTTCGCAAGTATCAGGTTGATTCAATGGGGCCCACTCTCCAGTTTTGCCAAATGAAAGACATCTCAACACTCAACTGGTCAACACTGGCAAGCCAGCTCAATGAGCAGGGGTACGCTTCAATCAAACAACTGCTAACCGCCGAAGAATGTCGCGGGCTGGTCGATATATACAGCCAGGATTCATTGTACCGAAACACCATCGACATGCAGCGCTATCGTTTCGGCAAAGGGGAATACCGGTACTTCGCTTACCCCCTGCCCGGGTTGATTGCCAGGATGAGAACTACACTTTACCCACACCTTGCCCCCATCGCAAATCAATGGATGAAGTCATTGGAGATTCCAATTGAGTATCCTTCCGACCTCAATGAGTTTCTCGACCAATGCCACAAAGCCGGCCAGCGGCGACCCACGCCGTTGATCTTGAAATATGAACCCGGAGGATTTAACACCCTGCACCAGGACTTGTACGGCGAGGTGTACTTCCCCTTCCAGGTTGTGATTGTTCTAACCGAACCAGGCAAGGATCACGATGGCGGTGAGTCCGTTTTCGTAGAGCAACTTCCACGTGCACAATCGAAGGCGACCGTCGTCGCACCCCACCAGGGCGATGCCATCATTTTCACCACCAACTTCCGGCCAGTGAAAGGCACCCGAGGCTGGTACCGGACCAAAATGAAGCACGGCATAAGCCCTGTAACACACGGGAGCCGCTACGCCTGCGGAATCATTTTTCATGACGCTGCATGATTCATCATTCGGATGTGACCAAAAGCAAACTGCGCCAACTCATTAAGCGTGGTGACATTGCGCTCGGAGGCAATCGCAAACTCAAGATTTATGGTCTGCTGGCCTGTGGTTCAGGGAAAAGAATGAAACGGGAGAACAGGGTGTTCTTTAGGAATGAAGCAGAAGCAATGACTTCCGGCTATAGGGCCTGCAAGAATTGTATGCGATGATTGTGTTTTATGACGCTCTAAGATATTTTCTGTGTACCCAAATGGAAAAGATTAGGCGGATCAACTCAAGTCCGGCTATAAATGCGAGCAAGATTTTGTAGGTCAGGGTGTCAATCCGTAATCCGGGGAAACCAAGTACAAACCCAAACGTCAGGGTGAGGAACATCAGCCTAAGTGGAAATTGGAAATAACTGATTACTATCCCGGTCTTCCTCCCCAGGATTAGGAATACTCCTGAGGCAATGAGTGACAAAACCATGATCACGCTTAAAATAGGTATACCGAATGTTATTAACACATCCGATAAGTTCATCTCATCGTAGTATTCAAAAGCAGCACGAACATCCCATATACCTTGCCCCAGCCTGTAGTAACGAAAAAATGAAACCAAATCAAGAACACCAAGGAACATAAGGATGTACCTGATTTGCTCCCTGGTCATTTCACTTTACTTCGGAACCGCGTAAATATTAACAGTGTCCTTCCACTGGGTCATCTGCGCCCGGTCGGTGATTGGAATCACCTGGGTGTCAACATTGAAATCGTAGAAATAAGAAATGTTGTAACCGTGACGGGCAATCACATCGAACAATTCCATTTTTGCTTCCGCGGAAGATGACCCGAAACTCTCCGCGATGATCACGGGCTTCCGTGCGGCAATCAGTCCGCTGATGGATTTGAGGATCTCCTTGTCGTAGCCCTCCGTGTCGACTTTGATGAGGGTCAACCGGGAAAGCCGATCGGGGTAGCGCTCATTCAGCAGTTTTTCCAGGTTCACTCCTTTGATCTTTTCCGGGTGAACAAACTTCCCGTGCTTGCTCTCTTTGGTTGGCGAGATGCCAGCATTGCCAAAAGAGGCTTCCGAAGACACCAGGTAGAACTCTTCCTCCTGGACAGAAATGGCATTGAGGAAAGGGACAATGTTCGTCTTCTCGGAATTGAGCGCGGCGTTTGCCTTCAGAATTGCAAAGACGTACGGGTTAGGATCGAAACCCAGGGTCAGCCCGGTCTTGCCCGCAGCGAGCGCCATGGGAACCGTAGTGTCGCCGATGTTGGCCCCAATGTCGATCACGAGGTCACCCTCCTTCACGAACTTCTTGAAGAACCCGATCATTGGCACATCGAGCGCCACTGGAGCGATCAGCGGGTTGGTCCAGTTCGCGAACTGCACCTGGCCCAGGCCTTCGACGACGAACGAGTCGATGCGGGGAGGATACACTTGAGTTACGCGCCGCGCACGCTTTCTCGCAAGGGATGCTTTTATAGACTCAAACATGGGCCACAGATTACACAGATTAATACAAGCTCGCTCAAGTAACTACTTTTTGATTTTTGTAGCTGCCAGTTCGGTGGCAACGATGAGGACGAAGTCTTTTCCTTTTACGAAACCACGGCCAAGCTCCGGATCATATTTGTCGGCAATCCCCATCCCTGCTATCTCTTCTACTTTCTTACCCTTCTTCAGAGCCGCGGTTACCTGATCGCGGATGTCCACTAGTTTTTCACGGAAGGCTTTAACATCGGAACGAATGGCGAGGCGACCGTGGCCGGGAATGATCTTTGTCTGGTCGTTGGCGGCGTTGTAAATGGTTTCGAGGTTCCTGATGTATCCTTCGAAATTTCCACCGCTGTTCTTGTCGATGAACGGATACCCGGTGCGAACGAACGAATCGCCGGTGTGCATGATGTTCGCCGTTTGAAAATGAACGACAATGTCTCCATCCGTATGGCCGGGTTCCAGGTGTACCAGTTCGATGTCCTGGCCGTTGAGGTACATGTTCAGTTTCGAGTCGAAGGTGACCATGGGCCACGCATCCTTGTTGCGGGGTGGAACGGGTTGCCCCTGTCGGTTCACTGACTCTTTTTGCATCCGCGCCCTCACGTTCGCATGCGCCATGAGAGTGGCACCCAGTTTCTTAAAGTTCTCGTTGCCACCAGAATGATCACCATGAAGGTGCGTGTTAATCACAAATCGGATTGCTCCCGGGTCAATGGCCTGGACCGCATTTTTTATCTTTTCCGAGAGCGGGGCGTACTGGTCGTCGATGAGGGCGATGCCTTCGGCGCCCGTAAGCAGGCCGATGTTTCCCCCGGATCCCGTTAGCATGTACAGATTCTCTGTCAGCGGGAATGGCCGGATTTTTACGGTGTCGAAATTCTGTTGGGCGAAACCGAAAGAAGGTGCCGCACACAGAATTAGTGCGAGGATTTGTTGCTTCATAGGTGAGGTTCAGGTGGGGTAAATATATGAACTGGCGCGTTATGCCCCCGGCCCCCAAAGGGGAACCACTTAATCCCTCTGCGTCTCACTGCGTCTCTGCGGCCTCTGCGTGAAACCCTTTGTATCTTTCTATATGCCCACTCCGTCCCGCTTCCGCGCCACCCTGGAAATCATCGGCATCAACCCCTACGTCTCCGTGCCGGATCGAATCCTCCGAAGTCTTTTCAAAGTGGCCGGCAAAGAGAAGGGCGTTATTCCAGTCAAGGGCACCGTCAACGACCGGTCGTATACGCAGTCACTGGTCCGCTACCACGGCGGCTGGCGACTGTACATCAATTCCATCATGCTCCACCGTTCCCCAAAACGCATCGGCGAGATTCTTTCTATTTCTATCGCCTTCGATACCGCCGACCGCACCGTACCAATCCATCCTGCATTGAAAAAGGCGTTCGCTAAAAACAAGAAGGCTAAGAATGTATTTGAGTCCAGGCCACCCTCATTCCAGAAAGAGATCAATCGCTATCTGCATTCTCTGAAGAGCGAGGAGTCAGTGTCAAGGAATGTTGAGCGAGCAATTCGGTTTCTTACGGGAAAGGGCAATTTCGTTGGCCGGGAGAGTCTAAAATGACGTGCACGTAAACCCACAAGTGTCGGTAACCACCGCAATGGCGCAAAGGCGCTAAGGACCGCAAAGGCAAAAACACAAATTTACCCCACGAAGCCAAGTCGCCCAATCTACCGGAGTCCACCGACCCACCGATTACCGATCACCGACCCACCGTTTTTCAGCAAGAACCGGGTTGAGCACCCCACCCCTAGCGCCCACCTTTGCTTCATAAAACATCTACTTTTATGCTGGTGATCAACGAAACCAATATCAACTACAAGCGCATCGAGCAGGCGATCCGCTTTTTGGAAGAAAATGTACAACGGCAGCCGGAGCTGGACGAAGTGGCCGACAGCGTCCATATCAGTCCCTTTCATTTCCAGCGGCTTTTCTCCGACTGGGTGGGCATCAGTCCAAAACGCTTCCTCCAGTTTCTCACCGTCGACTTCTTAAAAGGCAAGCTCGAAGAGACACGCAACCTCGTAGAAGCTGCCGATGCGGCGGGCTTATCCAGTCAATCACGGGTCTACGACCTCTTCACCACGCTTGAGGCAGTAACGCCCCAGGAGTACAAAATGCGCGGCTCGGGGATAGAGGTGGAATATGGCTTCCACGAAACACCCTTCGGCACAGCCCTCATCGGCGTGACACCCCGCGGTGTCTGCTGGTTGTCGTTCCTCACCGGCGATGAGACACACACGCAAGAACTTGAAAAACTAAAGGAGCATTGGCACCATTCCGTCTTCCGTCAGAACCAGGCTAAGACACAATCAACGGTGGCCACTGTTTTTGGCGAACGCCATGATCCATCGCAAAAACTCCACCTGCTTGTGAAGGGAACCAATTTCCAGGTGAAAGTTTGGGAAGCCTTGCTTCGTCTTCCAATGGGATCAGTGACCACCTACCAGGGCATTGCCGAGCGGATTGAAAATCCCAATGCGTTGCAAGCCGTCGGCTCTGCAGTCGGTGCTAACCACATCGCCTACCTCATTCCATGCCATCGTGTGATCCGCAAGGACGGTGTGCTCGGAGAGTACCGGTGGTCTGCAACCAGGAAGAAAAGTATTGTGGGGTGGGAGATGGCGAAGAGCAGTGGGTAGTTTGGGCTTCGAAGCTAGTGGCGTTTAGTAGCTCTAGGTGAGTACCGAATTCCTCGCGCGGAATAGTGATCGGTAATCGGTGATCGGTAATCGGTAGACTCGTATTAATACGCCGATCCGGCTTCGTGGGGTCGATGAAGAACCTAGTACGCTTATATTTGGTTTGTGGGCCTCCTTATCGCTATCGCTTTAACTTGGAAATGTCAAAGCAACTCATATCAGTGATTTCAAAAATCACTCCTTATCTAGATCTCTCCGAAAGGGCGTTTCTTATTGGAATAGCGCTTGGGCTTATACCGTTCACATCAAATGGCGACAGCAAAATTCTCTTACAAGTTTCGCTTTTGGGGCTGGCAATTACCTACTTCTTATCCTCTTTTAGAATGACCGAGACTCCACCTAGTGAAGTCGCAATGGGTTCAATGAAGAGTTTGCTAGTGTGGACAATTGCACCCAAAAACTTGTGGATGTTTTGCTCGATCTCTCTTTTCGGACTTTTTGTTTATACCCTTCAACTTGGGAACGACTCAGACAAACGCCTGTTCATTATTGGGGGAGGGGGTATTGCATTTTGTCTGGCCATTCTAGCATATGGATTTTTATCCGGCACAAAACACTTGAAAGTTATAATGCCGCTCGCATTAAAAGCTATCCCACTACTGCTATTGGACTTCTGGCTACTCTACAATTAGGCCGACCCATCCAGTTTCCAACATCCTGTATCCTGTAAGTCGCATCCTGCATCCTCCGATCGACACCGCGCACGCGTCATTAACCCAATCCACCGATCACCTATTACCGATCACCGATCACTTTCTGTTCAATCGGTGCAACCTTTCACCGTTTGCAGAGTACTTGCTTAAATAGCCCGCTCCATGCTTAAGAACTACCTCCTCGTCACCATCCGCAGCCTCCGGAAAAACGGTTTTTACTCGTTTATCAACATTTCAGGGCTGGCCATTGGCATTACGTGCTCGATCCTTATCGCGCTCTGGGTTTTTGACGAACTCTCCTTCGACAAGTTCATCCCCAAGTCGAACCGGGTATATCAAGTAATGGTCAATGCCGTTTTCAACGGCGAGATAAACACCTGGCGCTCCGTGCCCCTGCCAACGTATGAGGCAATGAAGACGGCCGATGCGCACATTGTAAGGTCGGTTGTTACGGATTGGGGGTATGATCATTTATTAACGGTCGGGGAAAACCGCATTACCAAGCGTGGCTTCTATGCCAGCGAGGAGTTTTTGGAAATGTTCGAGTTCACCCTCCTCGCCGGCGACAAGACCCAGGTGATGGATGACCCGCGCTCTATTGTTATCAGTGAATCATTGGCCAAGTCCCTGTTCGGCGACACCGATCCCATAGGCCAGAGCATCAAGGTCGATAATGCGGATGAACTCAAGGTGACCGGCATACTGAAAGATGTCCCATCCAACTCCTCATTCCAATTCGATTATTTACTCACCTGGAAATACCGGGAACAGGTAAGCGAGTGGATTCGCCGCAACACCACCAACTGGGGAAACTATTCCTTCCAGGTGTTTGTCGAACTCGATGATCCGATGCAGAAATTGGCCGTTGATTCGAACATCAAGCTGATACTGCAGAAGAACGGCGAAACAGAAAACAAACCGGAGTACTTCTTATACCCTATGCTTCGGTGGCGGCTACACGGCGGGTTCAAGAATGGCGTGGAGCTGGGCGGCATCAGTGACTACGTGCAAATGTTCAGCGCCATCGGGGCGTTCATCATCATCATTGCCTGCATCAATTTCATGAACCTGGCCACCGCGCGCTCCGAACGACGGGCGCGCGAAGTGGGCATACGCAAGAGTGTGGGGTCGCGCCGGTGGGAATTGATCTTCCAGTTCATCGGTGAGTCGACTTTCATCGCACTCATCGCCTTTGTCATCGCCGTGGTGATGGCTCAATTGCTACTCCCTGTCTACAATACGCTGGTCGACAAGAAACTGTTCATTGACTACTCTTCAGGCGCATTCTGGGCGTTGTCACTTGGTATGGTTGCGCTCGTTGGCTTTGTTGCCGGCAGCTATCCCGCCTTGTATTTGTCTTCCTTTCAACCTGTAAAAGTGCTGAAGGGTAAACCCACCATCGGTAAGGGGGCAAGCACTCCGCGCAAGGTGCTCGTCACCCTGCAATTCGGTTTTTCCATTATTCTTATAATTGGCACGATCGTTATCCTCCGCCAGATTCAATTAGTGAAGAGCCGGGACTTGGGTTACGACAAGGAAGGGCTGCTGTCCATCATCTACAACGATGAAGTCGAAAAGAACTACAGGCCCCTCAAGCTTGATTTGCTGGCTTCCGGCGTGGTCGAGGGCGTGAACAAGTCCAACGGATCCATCACGCAGATCAACTCCAACAACTTCCTCGGATGGCCCGGGAAGCCCGAAGACTTGCGGGTGATCTTTACCACCGTTGCCACGGATTACGATTACACGAAGACCATGGGGATCAAAATCCTTGAAGGCCGGGATTTTCAGGAGGACAACAAGGCAGACACGGCATCCATCCTCATCAACAAGGCCGCCCTCGATCTTATGGGGCTGAAAGATCCCATCGGTACCGAGCTTCCGCTGTGGGGAGGGAAACGGACCCTCATCGGCATCCTCGACAACGTACTGATGGGCTCTGTCCATGAACCGATCAAGCCGCTTTTTGTGATCATGGATCCGGATTGGGTTGACGTGGTTTCTGTCCGGCTGAAGAAGACGAACGACATACAGGCCTCTCTCAATGTGGTGAAAGAGATCTTTGAGAAGCACGCCCCTGCGTACCCCTTCGAATACAAGTTCGCCGACGTTGAGTTTAACAAGAAGTTCAAGACCGTGGACCAAACGAGCAAGCTTGCCACCACTTTCGCGACCCTTGCCATCATCATCACCGGCCTTGGACTCTTTGGCCTGGCGGCTTTCACTGCCGAGCAGCGCACAAAAGAAATCGGCATCCGCAAAGTGATGGGCGCCACGGTACCCAGCATCGTACGCTTGATTTCAAAAGACTTTTCGGTGCTCGTCATCATTTCATTCATTCTCTCTGCCCCGCTGGCCTGGTGGCTTATGACCAAGTATTTAGAACGCTACACCATCCGCACCGATGTGGCCTGGTGGGTGTTCCCGTTGACGGGGGCGCTTGCGCTGGGGTTTGCGTTGGTGATTGTGAGTACACAAGCGCTGCTGGCGGCTCATGCTAATCCGGCTACGTCGTTGAGAAGCGAGTAGCTGGGGGCTAGCCTCTGGGCACTCGGCATTCGTATCCCGTATCCCGCCTTCGCGAAACGCTACGGCGGGCAAGCCCGCATCCCGCCAAATGGTGTAAAATTGGTCCGAATCGTAAATTGAGATGATTGCCGGTGACCATACTTCATCAGTAAGCATTCAACCCCATGCGTTGCATTTTCCTCCTCACTACTTGCCTCGCCCTCTGCTCATGCGCTACGATGTTCAATCCTCGCACCACGAACATTTTAGTTCGCACTGACAGGCCTGTCACGGTGACCGTCGATGGGAACTCCTACGAGGTGAAGAAGAAAAAGAGAATCGAAGTACTTCGTCAAGACAAGGACCTCGTGGTTGCTGCCTTAGCCGATACCCTGCGCCAGGGCTACCGTATTCAACCACAAAACTCATACGGTTACTACAACAACATCTTCACCCTGGGTCTCGGTTTTCTCTGGGACAACGGCCCCAAGCGGTACGGCTACCCAAGTAACCTGTACATTGATTTTGAGGCACCCGACAGCACAGTCACCCGGTTCGTTCCAACCTTCAAGGGACAAACCAACCTGACCATCTCGATACCGTATATCAACACATTCAAACTTAAGCCTGAGGGTGAGCCTATTAAAATAAACACCGGGTTCTGGGGGCTAGCCGTAGGCCTGGATAAATACTATCGAACTAACAAATTCGTCAACCTCACACTGACCGCGGCAACGGATTTCTTTGTTCCTGTCCCTGCAGCCGTCACCATAGAAGGCGAATATGAAAGAATGAGTTCGGTTTATCTGAGTCTTACCAACAACCGTGTATTCAATCGCTGGTCAATCGGGTATGGACTTAACTATTCATGGAATACATGGACCTACTATGAGGACTATCTGGTGTCTGACAACTCAATATCCAAGCCTAGCCAATCAATAGGGCTAACGCTGAACGGCTACTTCAGGGTGAGTCATGGCTTTCACCTCGGATTGATCTACCGCCCCACCCTGCTCCGTGTTCAACCAGCAACCGAGTTTCTGTACGAACACCTGATCACGCTTGATCTTCTGTGGAGAATAAGGCTTAACCGGAAGAAATGATGATGGTATGAGGCCAAGGGATCCCCGTGGGATCACTACCTTCATGAACACCGAACCCATTCCCCCATGAAGTCCCTCCTCAAACTCGAAGAACTCCTCCTGCTGGCATTCTTTGCGGTCCTTGCCAACACCCTTCTCCCATATGCCTGGTGGTGGTACTGGGTTCTCTTCTTAACCCCAGACCTTGGAATAATTGGATACCTGGTCAACCCCAGGTTCGGCGCAGCCACCTATAATATCCTCCACCACAAAGGAATTGCCGTAGCCTGCTTTGCCGCGGGTTACTGGTTGTCGAACGACCCGCTCCAATTCACTGGCCTCCTAATGCTCGGTCACAGCTCCTTCGACCGGGTGTTTGGATATGGACTGAAATTCAATGACAACTTTAAGAATACTCACTTGGGGTGGATAGGCGGGGCAAAACAAGGCACCACTTGATGAGATTGCGTGCTGCCCCGCGATGCGAGATGCGGGATGCGGGTTAGCCCCTTTCCGGCTCAAATACTCTGTGTCTAAAAACTGGAACACCAAGCATCCAACATTCCGCATCTCGTATCCCGCATCCCGTATCCTGTATCCCGCATCTACCGTATATTTAGTACATGAAGTTAGACGTTGATCTACTGCGCTCCTTATGTGAAATCCCCGGCACCTCCGGCCATGAAGCGCAAGTCCGTGACTTCCTGTTGAAGTACATCAAGAAAGAGCAGAAGAACTGGGAATCGAAACCAGAGATTTTCTCCGGGGAGGATTTCCAGGATTCCATCGTTCTGAAATTCGGTAAACCGCGCACGGCCATCTTTGCACACATGGATACCATCGGGTTTACGGTTCGCTACCATAACCAGCTTGTACCTGTGGGAAGCCCGGATGCGGAAGCAGGCACCCTGCTCGTCGGGAGTGATGCCAAGGGAGACATCGAATGCAAACTGGATTTTGACAAGGACAACCACGCACTCTACCAGTTTGGACGCGTCATCCACCGCGGAACACCATTATCATACAAGGTCAACTTTGAAGTTTCTCAGAAAGCCATTGAGTCTGCCTACCTCGATGACCGCCTTGGCGTTTACGTCGCTCTAGAAATCGCATCGAAGCTAACCGACGGAGTGGTGGTCTTCAGTTGCTGGGAAGAGCATGGCGGTGGCGGCGTGCCCTACCTGGCCAAGTTCATTTACGAAAGATGGGGCCTGCGGCAGGCGCTCATTTCCGACATTACCTGGACTTCCGACGGCGTTGACCTTGGAAAAGGCGTGGTGATTTCACTTCGTGATCGCAACATTCCTCGCCGGTCATTTGTCGACCGGATTATTGACGTGGCTGACCGCCACAACGTAAGCTACCAGCTCGAAGTGGAAGGCACCGGCTCCAGCGACGGCGGCGAGTTGCAGCGCTCACCTTATCCATTCGACTGGTGCTTCGTGGGAGCTCCGCACCAGAATGCACACAGCCCTAAAGAGCGCGTATTCAAGAATGACGTTCAGTCCATGATTCAGTTGTACCATCACCTGATGCGGGAGTTGTAGTTATTTGGTCCGAATGTGTACCCGGCGTACAACCCCAGCCGCCAGCCGGTCCAGTCCAGTCTAAGGTCCTTTGAAAGCGGATCCGCTGTGTACCCTGCTTTCAGTGTTGTACTCCAGGCACCAAAGTGATAGGTGCCCTCTATGAATAGGTTTGCAAAGAATGATTGGTTCTTGAAATTGTTATGTACCTCATTAACCGGCATACCGCCATACTGCTCGATGGCGTGAAGTTCATACTGTTCCCAGGTCGCGTAGAGTTCCAGCCCGCCATTAATCCACCAATGTGATTTTGAAACCAGGGCCGTCCCTGCCAACAAACCAAAACATTGCGCACTCACTTCCTGCCTCAGCTCCAGGCTGCCTGAGTAATCCTCATACACAGACCGGATGCCGGAGCTAATGTTCCGATACGCGAGTCCGAAAAAATACTTCTCTCGCGAGCCAAACCGGAACTGCACGTCATAGTAAGGGCTGGGGCCGAGGTTGTCGGTCCTCTTCATCGCAACCGGGGCACTGGCATCGAAATCATTGTGAAGTCGCCTTACGTCCTCCATGAGGTAAGAGCCATATCCTACACCGGCCTGTATTGTGTATGATTGCTGCGCCCAGCTTGCGGCTGCCGTCAACCAAATGCCCATGACTAATAATCCCGATTTCAAGTGACTCAATTAATCTTGATTCGTGCGCCTGAACTGGCATAGAGATAGTCTCCTTCCAGTGAAAGCGACAAACCTTCAGCTTCGATAGCGTATAAGGTCTGCTGCGCTACATAATCAAAGACAGTTGCGGCTGCCACACGGTACCCCACGACAAGGTTCCGTTCAGGAAGGAAGTCCCTAGGACTAAAATCGGAATAGGTATTGATCACATTGACGAAAGTCCCCGAGGGCCAATCAAAGACACCGATCTTGTTGCCCGTAAACGTGGCGGTAAGAATCTGATCTGCATTCGAAGGGTTAGGCAGGGGCCAGCCGAGAATAAACGACTGCACCACGATGTCATTCTGGATTTCGGCTATCGCGCCGTTGTTGGCGCCGACCTGCGCTTCGTAATAAATGAATTGCTCGTTGTGAGACAACCTGCTTTGGCCCCCTGAAAAAACCAACTGTCCCAGCGGTGGAGGTCCGTTATCAATAATCTTCACGAGTGATCCGCTAGCCAGATCATAGACCAGGATCTTGGGTACGTGGACCATGTTCGGTGGGATGGACGTCAGGTGCGTCTTGGTAATAAACACCTTGTCGTCTTGCGAAAAGGCAATGCTCCAGACATAATCTCCCGGGAGCATTTCTCCGCTGAGATCAATCTGACTGATGGGAAGAAATGTGACGGCATTGTACACGACCGCTTGCCTGTTGTTTCCCTGGACGGCGACAACCTTGTCGCCGTCCAGGTTCACGTCGAATGGAAATCCGTTGGACGTGTTGACGTTGTAGGTTTGAATCTCAGCACAATCGGTCATGCTGTACGCAGTCAGTTGGTTTGAAGAGAGGGTGTAGAACCGGTTTGCTGTACTCGAGAATCTTATCTGATCGTATGGACTGAATGTCTCTCCCGAAATGAACGTGCTCGCCTTGATCACCTGGTTTTCGTCGAAATCATCGATTGAGGGCGATGATCGTACGAAAAAATAGAATTTCTTTCCCAAGACTGCCGCGATGGTTGCCGTAGTGTCGGTGGTTGTGAAGCTGTCATGAATCACAAAACCATTGCTAAAATTGCTGCTCTCCGAAATCCGGACTTCAAATCGCTTCACGTTGGCCGGGTAGGCGCCCCGGTTCCAGGTCAGCTTGACGAATTGGTTGCTCACTATCTCATGTGCCACCAGGTGCGCGGTGGTCGTGTCGGTGTAGCTGGACAACGGCCCCGGCACATTTGAAGTACCTGCGTCTGCGACCAGTGTGATGCTGTAGTCTGCACTTCCACTAAGAAACTCTTCGTCATAATAAAAGTTAGAGTCGGGGTCGTGGATGTGCTTGACATCGTAGGAATTGGCTGTAGTGCGGATCAAGGTGTAGCTGGAAAACTTAGGTAGCGCATACTTTTCCCATTCGATCTTCAGGCTCCCGTTTGCCCGGCTTATCGAGGTGATGGGGAGTGGGTCAGGCGTTTGAGTGTTCACTGTTACCGGCCATTCTTTCAGGTAAATGACATTCTCCACCCCTGCTTTATCAGCCAGGCTTCCACTTCCGGATATCGAATAGACAGTCAGGCGAAGTTGAAATATTCCATTCGTGTTGGACGGGGGAGTGAGTGTGGTCGTGCCTGTCAGACCGCTAAGGCCGTATACTGTGGTCGTGTTCACCAGTTGGAGTGTGATGTTTCTCACGTCCAGGGGATTCAGACCTGTGATGGTATACTTCAAGTTTACTGGTTGATAGATGAAAAGAGTGTCGGTGCCGACATCATCCAGGTCGATGGTGACCAGCTTAAGGTTCGGTGCCGGAACGGCCACAAAATTCCTGTCTTCAGAAAACTCGTAGGAGCACGCCGACAACAGAATCAAAAAGCCAACGAAGGAAAGCCCCTTCATTCAGTAAAGTTAAGGAGGTGTCACCTGTTATATACGCCAGGGAACCATTACATAATCACAACGAGCCCCAATAAATTAGACTATTTTTGCTGTTCAGGGAACGATGATTGAAGCATGAAACTGAAAGATCTCGAGTTCAAGAAATTACTGGCGGCCGATCGCCTGGCTAAGAAAATAGGTCTCCTCGCCAGGCGCATCGAAAAAGACTACAAAG
Source organism: uncultured Ohtaekwangia sp. (assembly GCA_964549855.1). Classification (GTDB taxonomy): domain Bacteria; phylum Bacteroidota; class Bacteroidia; order Cytophagales; family Cyclobacteriaceae; genus ELB16-189. The sequence continues at coordinate 37,700 of CAZJWV010000013.1, forward strand.
GAAGGGTGCCCCTGTTCTTACCCATCCTGAACGGTTCTTTCATCTTCGCCTCCGACCTGTTGCGCGAAGTTGGCATCCCCAGTCGCGTTTCCTTTGTCAAAGCGTCTTCCTATTCGGGCACAACAACCACTGGCCAGCTCAAGACCCTCATCGGCCATGATGAAAGTGTCTTTGGGATGGACATCATCATCGTAGAAGACATCGTTGATACAGGCCTTACACTCGAGAAAATTGTCACCGAGTTGAAAAGCCTGGGCACGAAGTCAGTGGAAACGGTAGCCCTCCTCCGAAAGAAAGCCGCCCGCGAGAAGAATATCGAAGTCAAATACGTCGGCTTCGAACTGAAGGAGCAGTTTGTCGTCGGCTACGGCTTGGATTACGATGGACTAGGGAGGAACTTGAAGGATATTTACGCGAAAGTGTAGTAATCAGTGATCGGTGATCAGTGATCAGTGATCGGTGAACCCGAATCAATGGTCAAGCCAGGCTTCTTGGGAAACAGCGTGTAAGGTCACCAGTCCACCGATTACCGATTACTGCTTACCGATCACTCATCCAAGCGCTAATTCGCTACCTTGCAGGTTCTATAACCACCCATCTATGATCAATGTCGTCATCTTCGGTCCTCCCGGCGCCGGCAAGGGCACACAGAGCGACCGGCTCATTAAAAAATACGGCTTCGTACACATCTCCACGGGCGACCTGTTCCGGTGGCACACAAAGAATGATACGCCTCTTGGAAAACGAGTGAAAGAAATTATGAACAGCGGAGCGCTGGTTCCTGATGAAATCACGATTGCGATGCTCAAGGAGGAACTGGACAAGAATCCCAATGCAAAGGGTTTTCTGTTTGATGGATTTCCACGCACAGTGCCCCAGGCCGAGTCGCTCGACAAGTTTATGAAAGACAACGGGACGGCAATCCATCATGTGATCGCGCTCGACGTATCGGAGGCGGAACTCCGGGCTCGCATTGCTAAGCGTCGCACCATCGAAAACCGCGCCGACGACGAAGATGAGAAACTGAACAAACGGGTCACCGAGTATTTTGGCAAAACCATTCACGTCCTCCCCTATTACGCAAAACAGAATCGGTTGAAGACCATCAACGGCGTGGGCGACATTGAGGTAATCGCCGGACAAATCACCAAAGCGATCGACGGATGATTCCTTTGTCCGTCCATCTTTGACCCGTGTCCAATCCCAACTTTATTGATTATGTCAAGTTCCGCTCGCGCTCCGGCAAAGGGGGCGCGGGGTGCTTGCATTTCCACCGGGAGAAGTTCGTCGACAAAGGTGGTCCCGACGGCGGCGACGGGGGTCGCGGCGGTCATGTGATCCTGCGCGGCAATGCACAGCTGTGGACACTGCTTCACCTGAAGTTTCGTAAACACATCTCCGCAGAGGATGGCAACGCCGGTGAGGGCGCGAACATGACGGGCGCCCAGGGCAAAGATGAAATCATCGACGTGCCACTTGGAACGGTGGCGAAGCGCGCCGAGTCGGGTGAGATAATCTGCGAAATCAACAACGAAGGCGAAGAAGTAGTGCTCTCCAAAGGCGGGCGCGGCGGCAAGGGCAATGCCTTCTTTGCCACCCCTACCAAGCAAGCACCGCAGTTTGCACAACCCGGTGAACCTGGTGCGGAGGAGTGGGTAATCCTCGAGCTGAAACTTCTTGCCGATGTAGGGCTCGTCGGCTTCCCCAACGCAGGAAAATCCACGCTGCTGTCGGTAGTGTCCGCGGCCAAGCCGAAGATTGCCGACTACGCTTTCACGACACTCACCCCTAACCTCGGCGTGGTCGCTTTCCGTGAAAATCAATCGTTCGTCATGGCCGACATCCCAGGCATCATTGAGGGCGCTGCTGAAGGAAAAGGGCTGGGCATCCGGTTTCTCAAACACATTGAACGTAACTCGCTGCTGCTCTTTCTCATCCCCGCCGACAGTAAGGACATCCAGACCGAGTACAACATTCTCCTCGACGAACTGAAAAAGTACAATCCTGAGCTACTGGATAAGAAGCGGCTGCTCGCCGTTTCGAAATCCGATCTTCTCGACGACGAACTGCGAACCGCCATTGAAAAGGAATTGCCGAAAGACCTGCCATCAGTGTTTATTTCTGCGGTCACTGGCAACGGGATAATGGCGCTTAAGGACTTGATCTGGAAGCACCTGCATTGAACAAGAGACTCAGCCTATCGGTCATGCTGAGCGGAGCCGAAGCATGACCAGCTACCTGTAGCAACCGTAACCGTCATCCTGAGCGAAGTCGAAGGATGACCAAAGGAGGGAACGCGATCCTAACTCCGGGCAGGATGGTGCCTCGGCTCCGCTCGGCACGAATACTGAATGCGCCCACATAGCGTCGACGGGGGTCGAAGGGAGGCCATTCTGGCACATCTTCGTCATTGGCAGAATTCTTGTCATTTTTGCGCCTGATTTGAAGCAAACCATGGATAATAGCCTCAATACGGAACATGAGCTAGGTCAGCACGAAGAAACAAGCCAGGAAGCCCCGGCCGGGCAGAGCCCGGAGCCTGAGCCCGCTAAAGCAGCGGCAGCCGAAACCGATCCGCTAAAGAAGCTTCAGGACGATTTGGCAGAAGCCCGGGAAAAGTACGTCCGCCTGTACGCGGAGTTCGAAAACCACCGCCGCCGCACCTCCAAGGAAAAATTGGAGATGATCCAGACCGCAAACGAATCCTTGCTCAAATCGCTGCTCCCAGTAATCGATGACTTCGATCGCGCGGAAAAGGCGTTTAAGGATCAGACAGGTAAGGAGGCGGAAGGCTTTATCTTAATCCATAACAAGTTCAAAAAAACCCTCGAGCAGTACGGAATTCGCGAAATGGAAATTACCGCCGACACGAAGTTCGATGCCGAGTTCCACGAAGCCATCTCACAAGTACCCGCAAAAGAGGAATCCAGCAAAGGCAAAATCGTTGACGTTGTAGAGCGAGGCTACCTCCTGAACGATAAAGTAATCCGCTTCGCCAAGGTTGTCGTCGGCAGCTAACCCATTTTCAAATTCTCAAATTCTCAAATTTTCAAATTGATCGATGGCTAAGCGCGACTATTATGAGATTCTTGGAGTAGGCAAGTCGGCTTCCGCTGAAGAGATCAAAAAAGCCTACCGTAAAGTGGCCATCCAGTTTCACCCCGACAAGAACCCGGGCAACAAGGAAGCAGAAGAAAAATTCAAGGAGGCTGCAGAGGCCTACGAGGTGCTGAGCGACGCCGATAAGCGGGCAAAGTACGATCGCTTCGGCCACTCCCGTCCGGGTAGCGGAGGGTTTAGCGGTCACACCATGAACATGGATGACATCTTTAGCCAGTTCGGTGACATCTTCGGCGGCCATGGAAGCCCCTTCGACAGTTTCTTCGGCGGCAGCCGCAGCAGCCAGCGCCGCGGCACAAACCTTCGCATCAAACTCAAGCTGAATCTTGAAGAAATCGCCAACGGTGCGGAGAAGAAAATAAAAGTACATCGCCTTGTGCGCGCTGAGGGCGTGACGTTCAAGACGTGCACAACGTGCAATGGCAACGGCCAGGTGCGCAAGGTGGTAAACACTATGCTTGGACAAATGGTCTCAGCATCCACCTGTCCTTCCTGCCAGGGCTCCGGTCAACTCATCGACAAGCGACCACCGGGCGTCGACAGTTCCGGACTGGTCTCGCACGAAGACACGATCAGCATCAAGATACCTGCTGGGGTGAGCGATGGCATGCAACTCTCGATGGGCGGCAAGGGGAACGAAGCACCCGGCGGCGGTGCACCCGGCGACCTGATTATCCTCATCGAAGAGCAAGAGGACAACGAACTGAAGCGCGACGGCAATAATCTCATTTACGACCTCCACCTGAATTTTGTCGATGCCGCGCTGGGCACCAGCGTCGAAGTACCCTCCATCAACGGGAAGGTCCGTATCAAAATTGACCCGGGCACCCAGAGCGGGAAGATCCTTCGGCTTCGGGGCAAGGGCATCCGGGATGTCAACGGCTATGGCACCGGGGACCAACTGGTTTATGTCAACGTTTGGACCCCAAAGAAGCTCACCAGCGAAGAGAAAGCCATTCTTGAAAAGCTCCGCAGCTCGCCCGGCTTCCAGCCCAACCCCGACCGTTCAGAAAAGGGCTTTTTTGAGCGAATGAAGGAGTATTTCGGACAGGAGTAGGGTATTTTTTCTCGCAAGGCCCAAGTTTCATCAACCTTTCCGCCAACCACGCGTATATGACCAATTACGGGTGATAATTAACTGTTTGATAACGGTTTCGTAAGCCCGCAACCTGAAACGAGCTTAAAAACGGTGGAGAGAGCATGCTAAAGACTGCGGTGTTGGCGACGGTGGGGGTATTGGCCGCGGGGGTAACCTTGGGTCAATTGAAGAAGCAGTTCGCGGTGGAAAACCAGGGACAGTGCACCTCTGTGCAGTTAAACCTCAGGGCCAAGACGGGCAATTGCATAATCACGCCCGGTCCTACGACGGAACTACTCAATTTTTACAGTAACCAGGACCTGGAGGATTACGCGCACACGTTCAGCAACGAAGTGCGCAACGCTATATGTTATGTGAAGCTGGGGCTGGAGCACGAAGGCGGAAGCCGCGTCAGCAAGAAGATATCCTATCAAGTATTGGGTCGCGAAGAGAATGGCGGCGGAGAGAAACTCTGGAAGATTTACCTCTGTGACGAGAAACCTTATTCTCTAGACCTAGATTACGGCTTGGGCAACGCAAACGTTAATCTTACCGGTTTGGCGATTTCACGGTTGAAAATCAACACGGGGAGCGCTAACGTAAGTGTATCATACGATGACGGGATTGAGAACAAAGTCGATATGGACACCTTCTTTGTTAAGGTTGATCTCGGAAACCTCAAAGTCAACCACCTCAATCTTTCCCGGTCGAAGTACGTGGTCGCCGAAGTAAGTTTCGGCAACATGCTTTTGGATTTCAGCAACACGCCCACAGTGATTCCCACCGTGAAAGGCAGTGTCGGCGCGGGCAATATGGTAATTGTGCTTCCTGAAGAATCGGTACCGGTGAAAGTTACTATCAACGATTCCTGGTTGTGCAGCATGAAGTTGTCGCGCGGCTTGCGGAAGACGGGTGAGTCTACTTACACAAACGCCGCTTACAGCCGCAACCCGAAGCAAGCCCTCCTGTTCGACCTCGACGTGTCGATGGGCAAAATCATCTTTAAGGAGAAGCCGCTTTAAGCAGGCAGCGTCTTTCTGCTTGCTAAGAATTTTTTTGTTTGACGGGGTGTAATTATCTCCCTATTTTCGGCACTTATCTCGCATCAACCCCTTGCCTGCGTGAATGCCCTGACCACCGACCGCATTGTTAAGCGGTATTCCAACCACCTGGCGCTTGACAGCGTCAGCATTACCGTTCCAGAGAAATCTATCTACGGCTTGCTGGGACCAAACGGCGCCGGCAAGACCACGCTCATCCGCATCATTAACCAGATCATTAATGCCGACAGCGGGGATGTCGTCCTCTTTGGAGAACGACTTAGGCCAGATCACATTGGCGTGATCGGTTACCTGCCTGAGGAGCGCGGGCTGTACAAAAAACTCAAAGTGGGCGAGCAGTTGATCTACCTGGCCCGGCTAAAAGGGCTGAGCCAGTCTGACGCCACGCAGCGCATCAAGGCCTGGCTTGAAAAATTCGAGATCAAGGACTGGTGGACCAAGAAGATCGAGGACCTGTCGAAAGGGATGGCCCAGAAGGTTCAATTCATCAGTACAGTCATGCACGAACCACGGCTCATCATTTTGGACGAGCCATTCTCCGGCTTTGACCCTGTAAACGCCCAACTGATTACCGAAGAAATTCTACAACTCCGCGCCCGTGGCTCCACCATCATCTTCTCCACCCACCGGATGGAGACAGTGGAAGACCTGTGCGACAATATTGGACTCATCAACAAGTCGAAGCTAATACTCGAAGGCACCAAGAAAGGTGTGAAAGCCCAGTATAAAACCAACACCTATGCGGTAACTCACCGCGGAGCATTCAGGTTTGACAATGGAACCTACGAGTTGGTAAATCAGCAGAAGGTGGAAGACGAATTCCACCAGTCCGTTATCAAGAGCGCCGGCAACCCCAACGCCCTTATCCAGGAACTTACGCGGCTTACCGAGGTGCACACGTTTGCCGAGAAGATTCCAACGATGAGCGAAATATTTATCACCCTCGTAAAAGGAGAGAATCATGAATAAGATCTGGTTGATCGTTCAGCGCGAGTTTCTGAACCGCGTCCAGAAGAAGTCGTTCCTGGTGGCTACGATTCTCATTCCGTTGATTTTTCCCGCCATCATGGCCGTGCTTATTTGGGTGGCGGTGGAGCAGCGGAAGAACGCCTCGAAAGAGGTGGTGATGTACATTGACGAAAGCGGTTACTTCAAGCCGGATACGGCGAAATTCCGCTTCAATCCTTTCGACGGCAGCCTGGAAGATGGCAAGCGCGCCTTCGAACAATCGAAAAACTTCGGCCTGCTCCACATTCCAAAGTTTGAACTTAACAATCCTACCGGCTTTAAACTGTTCACCAAGATCAATCCCAGTCCAACCGACATCGGGGATATTGAGAAGATCCTGGCCACACAAATCCGGGACCTCAAGATGGTTCAATTGAACGTCAGCCAGGAGTTGCTGAATCAATTGAAAACAGAGGTGGACATTGAAACGGTAAAAATCTCGGAAGGCGGCCAGGAAAAGTCATCCAATACTAAAATACTCTTCGGTGTCGGCATGGGCGCCGGAATTCTCATGTACATGTTCATCTTTATTTATGGCGCCCAGATCATGCAGGGCATCATTGAAGAGAAGATGAGCAAGGTGGTGGAGGTCATTGTCTCCAGCGTGCGTCCTTTCCAATTGATGATGGGGAAGATTCTCGGGCTGGCCTCTGTAGGCCTGCTCCAGTTCCTCATCTGGATCGTGCTGATATCTACGCTTACCAGTGCGGTGCTTGGCTTCTTCGGACTGCAGAGCCCATCGCAAGAACTCATGGCCATGAACCCGGAGGCACAAGCAGCAGCCGCGCAGGCACCAGGGTCGCTCCGCATGCTTCAATCACTGAGCGAGATTCCATGGTCTTATGTCCTCTCCAGTTTCATTTTCTACTTTATCGGCGGATACCTGTTGTATGGCGCCCTTTTCGCCGCCGTCGGGTCCGCCGTCGACAGTCCTGCGGAAGCGCAGCAGTTCATGTTCCCCATCACCATCCCCATGCTGATCTCCTATTTCGGACTGTTCACATTCATCCTGGAAGACCCACATGGCCCCATCAGCGTTTGGCTCTCGATCATCCCGCTTACATCACCCATTGCCATGATGGGTCGGATCGGGTTTGGCGTGCCTGACTGGCAGCTGGCCCTCTCGATGGCTCTCCTTGCAGGAGGATTCGTCTTCACCACGTGGTGTGCCGCGCGCATCTATCGTGTAGGCATTCTCATGCATGGCACCAAGGTGAGCTACAAGGTGCTGGCGAAGTGGTTTATGCAGAAGGGGTGAACTTCTCCTCACCTCGAGATAATCACTCCTGTTTTACATTTTACATTTACTGTTTTCTGTTTTGCGGTTCATTGTGGGAGTGAACCGCAAAATGTAGAAATGTAAAATGTAAAAGTTGGCTTACCTATCGGTTAATTGGCTGGATCACCTCCCCAGCCAGCCCTTTAATTTTCGTAATTTCCGTCATTATGGCACGCGTACCCCGATTGGCCACCATGGAGTTCTATCAAGATAATGCCAACCTCAAGTGGATTATCCTGGCTGTTTCGATTGTGATCAGCGTAAGCAGCATCTATTACACGAACCTCCTCGTAAACCAGCTCAAAGAACGCGAGCGGAACCAAGTGCGGCTCTTTGCAAAGGCCCTCGAATACACCTCGAACGACGCCACGAGCAATATTCTCTTCATCACCGAAGAGATCATCTACAAGAACAACTCGATTCCCACCATGCTTGTCAATGGCCAGGGAAAGATTCTCAACTACACCAACATCACCATTAATGCGGGGTGGTCGGCCGAACGAAAAGATCGCGAGCTCAATTCAGTCCTGGACGACATGAAGAAAGCATTTCCGCCAATTCCGATCGTCCTGCGTGACCCAACCACGCAGGAAGAATTCGAAAAGCAATTCGTGTACTACAAGAATTCCTTCCTCCTTACCCAGTTGATCGCCTACCCATACATACAACTTTCGGTCATTGCCATCTTCGCCTTCATTTCCTACCTGGCGTTCAGCTACTCAAAGGAGGCTGAACAAAACCGGGTGTGGGTCGGGCTTGCCAAGGAGACCGCACATCAACTCGGCACTCCCCTTTCTTCGCTGATGGCTTGGGTTGAGGTGCTGCGCGACGACCCCCAGTTGCGCGACAAGGGCATCGTCGAAGAGCTGGATAAAGACATCGTGAAGTTGAAGGTGGTGACGGATCGCTTTTCGAGCATCGGCTCGACGCCGGTGTTGAAAGAGGAAAATGTGCACCAACTCATTGCCAATGTGGTGAGCTATTTACAACCGCGCGTGTCCAACAAAATTGCCTTCGAAGTCTATGCGTTGTCCAAGTCCATCCAGGCGATGGTGCATGCACCGTTGTTCGAATGGGTGATTGAAAATCTTTGCAAGAATTCAGTTGACGCCATGGGCAGCACCGGGACGATCTCCATTAAAATTCTCCGTGGCAACGAGCGAAAGGTCTTCATCGACATTTCCGACACCGGCAAAGGCATGGCGAAGTCGGTGATCCCTAACGTGTTCCGGCCGGGCTACACCACGAAGCGCCGCGGGTGGGGGCTCGGGTTGGCACTGGCCAAGCGGATTATTGAAGTCTACCACCGGGGGAGAATCTTCGTGAAGCATTCGGAAGAAAACCAGGGAACGACGTTCCGGATCGTGCTCCTCAGCGCATGATCACTTTGTCTGATTATCAGGGGATTAGGTGATCAAAGAAATCACCGATATTTGAGGTCTGCCCTTTTGGCGTTCGGGCCACGAACGCTACTTTTGTGGCCGGATTTCTGACCCAAAAACTTACTCCTGTTCATGGCAAATGTTGGCAAAATAACGCAAGTGATTGGCCCCGTAGTAGACGTCGCCTTCGACGACCCGGGCACCAAACTCCCTGAGATTCTCAACTCCCTCGAAGTAACGAAGGGCGACGGTACGCGCATCGTACTGGAGTGCCAGCAGCACCTCGGCGAAGACCGTGTGCGCACCGTGGCCATGGACGGCACCGAGGGCCTCGTAAGAGGTATGCCCGTGACCGACACCGGCACGCCCATCCAGATGCCCATCGGCGACGATATCAAGGGGCGTTTGTTCAACGTGGTAGGTGAAGCCATCGACGGTCTCCCGCAGCCGGCCTGGAAAAAAAGTCTTCCGATTCACCGCTCGGCCCCTGCCTACGAAAACCTTACGACCTCACAGGAGGTTCTCTACACCGGTATCAAAGTCATCGACCTGATCGAGCCTTATGCAAAAGGCGGTAAGATCGGATTGTTCGGAGGAGCCGGCGTGGGAAAGACCGTTTTGATCCAGGAACTCATCAACAACATTGCGAAAGCCTACTCGGGCTTGTCGGTGTTTGCAGGCGTGGGCGAACGTACCCGCGAGGGTAATGACCTGCTGCGCGAAATGATCGAAGCGGGCATCGTTGATTACGGCGATGCGTTCCGCAAGTCGATCCATGAAGGCGGCTGGGATCTTTCCAAAGTGGACAAGGCGAAGCTCGCCGAATCCAAAGCAACCTTTGTGTTCGGTCAAATGAATGAGCCGCCCGGAGCCCGCGCTCGTGTGGCACTTTCCGGTCTGACGATCGCCGAATATTTCCGCGACGGTGATGGAACCGGCAAAGGCCGCGATATTCTTTTCTTTATCGATAACATTTTCCGTTTCACGCAGGCAGGTTCTGAAGTATCCGCCCTCCTCGGCCGCATGCCTTCGGCTGTGGGATACCAGCCGACGCTGGCATCTGAAATGGGTGCAATGCAAGAGCGAATCACATCGACCAAGAATGGTTCCATCACCTCGGTACAGGCTGTCTACGTGCCTGCCGACGACCTTACGGACCCTGCTCCGGCAACAACGTTCTCGCACCTTGACGCCACAACCGTATTGAGCCGGAAGATTGCCGAGTTGGGTATTTACCCTGCAGTTGATCCGCTCGATTCTACCTCGCGAATCCTGCGTGCAGATGTTGTAGGCGACGCACACTATAATTGCGCTCAGCGCGTTAAGCTTACGTTGCAGCGTTACAAGGAATTGCAAGACATCATCGCAATTCTCGGTATGGACGAGTTGAGCGACGAAGACAAGTTGGTGGTGAACCGCGCACGTCGGGTGCAGCGTTTCCTTTCCCAGCCTTTCCACGTCGCTGAGGCCTTCACGGGACTTAAAGGCGCCCTGGTCGATATCAAGGACACCATTAAGGGCTTTAACATGATTATGGACGGAGAACTAGACCATTTGCCCGAATCTGCGTTTAACCTCGTAGGAAGTATTGAGCAGGCGGTTGAAAAGGGAGAACGCCTCATGGCCGAAGCAAAAGGATAAACAAAACCTATGTACCTAGAAATCATGACAGCCGAAAAGAAGATCTTCGAAGGGGATGTGAGCAGCGCCTCGTTTCCCGGTTCCGACGGATCTTTCCAGGTATTGAACAACCACGCGCCTCTGGTAAGCCTGCTGGGCTCTGGCACTGTGGAGTACAAGGTCGCTGACAAGCGCACCAAGGTTCAAATCACAGGGGGCGTCGTTGAGGTACTCAAGAACAAAGTGATTGTTCTCGCTGACGGGATTAAGGAATAGGGTTTTACCTCTGATATAAAGAAACCCCGCTTGAGAGAGATGGGGTTTTTTGTTTGAAGTGGTGTGATGAGTGGCGTTTCTTAAGCACCGAGTTTCCACGGGATGATGCGGGATACGGGATACGAGTTGCGGGATGCGAAATACAAGACCGGATGCTGGTGCACTTTCTCCGCGACCCCTGCGTGCATTCCTCAGCGATCTCTGCGTTGAACTAATCGTTCCGTCGGTCAACTCTGTCTTCGGACACAAGAGTCGTCAAATCAACATGCATCAGCCCGTATCTCGCATCTCGTAACCCGCATCTCCTTCTACTTGCCCTTGACCGGCATGAACCGCTTTCTCCCTACAAAGAAATCCTTCACCGCAGCAGCGTCGAATAGAAAGAACGTCTCAGGTTGATGCGAGCTTCGCACAGTCCAATCCACACCCACAGGCCAGGCCTCGACAGTGGCGAGGATGCGTGAGCCCCTTTCAAAAATCACAGTAACTCCGGGAGCGCCTGCCGGTGCCAACGTGGCAAAAGCCGAAGCATTCTTGTACGCCATGCCTCCCAGGTATGACTTGATGGCGGTGGAATCGGCCAACAGGTTGGTCATTAACCACTTGCCTGATTGTTTATCGATGACAAAACTTGAGTCAGCCGGGTAGCTGAACCGGACGCGATTGACAGAGTCCCTGGATAACCGGAGGAAACTTCTGTCACGCCAGTCGTCGAGGGCTCGGTTGAACTGTGCGTCTAGAAACCCTCCCACCGCAAAAACTTCCGACTCGTCATACTGGCGAACATATGTAAATCCCGGGCCTCCGTATGACGCATTGGGCGTTTGACCAAACCCTGATCGTCCGATAACTAGATCGGCCAGGGTCGAAGTGCCCGCCATCACTTGAACGCGGGTACCCGTGCTGTCGCCCACACCAAATTCATTCCATTTCTCCTGGCGCTTCGTAGCAAGGCGCTCAGGCTTCAAAGCGATGAGCATTCGTAGCGCATTGGCAGCCGCTCCCTGTTCAAGCCTCATTGTCTGCTCGCCCTTCATCAACTTCCATCCGCCGCTGCGGGTCATGCGCACAGTTTCGCGGTTGCCTTTCGTCGGCGTTATGAGCAAGTCGGTAACGCGGGCCGTGTCAATCTCCACAATGGCCACCGGGAGGTTTCCTTCGAGGCGGGGAGAACGAAACTTCCTGATCGCCAGGAAGACAACGACCAGGCCGAGAAATATGACGGCCAGTTTCCAGGGGTTAGCTTTCTTCATAGGATTCACTCATTCGCTTCAATCGGGTGATGCGGTTGCGCTGCATTCGCACCAGCCCGTAGCCCACCACGAGGATGATGGGTAACAGGAAATTGCCATACTTCACGAGGATCTTCGTGGAGTCTTCAAGCTGTCGCAAGGGTCGCGACGTAACTCCCTTAGTACGAAGATCAATCAAACCCGTGTCGTCAGAAAGCCAATCAATTGCGTTCACCACCAAGCTGACGTTGTCGGGCTGGAGTTGACGCCCTTGTTCGCGCGGGCCGTTGATCACAAAGTCACCATCGCCAAAGACGACCATGCGTAATGGCGTCGCCGGATTGGTACTTTGTATGATGCCCCCCATGGCGATTCCATTTTCCGGGAAGTCTTGTTCCGTCCACTGTTTTTCGATTTGAAAGCCCAGCGGCGCGGGTTGGGTCGCCGATTTCTCGGATGTGAAAATCAGCGGTGTAAAACGTTTCGTCGAGTCGCCGATAAAGTTTACCGGGCTGGCAAACTGCAGCAATACGGTCTCGAGGCCCTTGGTAATGGGGTGGTCTGAGAATCGTCCAACAACAGGGAGATATGGGAACGAGACCTGGCTTTGGAAATTGAACATGCCTTGTTGCTGCTGCACCGTGACGGCACCGCACTTGGCATCGACAATGAAAGATGGCTCGACTGAAACTCCCTTGGCAGCAAGCCAGCCTTCGAGGCCATTGGACACGGCCATACCGTATGCACGCTGCAAGTCTCCGTCAACACGATTCAGGGCCAATACCAGGTTCCCTCCGCGCGCGAGAAAGTTATCCAACCTTATCAGGTGGTGCACCGGAATGCTGTCCATGGGTCTGATCAGCGCCAATGTCTTGATGTTGGCGGGTACGTCTGCGGAATCCAGGTTGATTTCCTGGGGCGAGTAGAGTACCGCCAGCAATTCCATGGCTTGGCCCATTTCCATCAGCGACGGCTCTCCATGGCCCGTGATGAATCCTACGACCGGTTTGGATTCCACGGAGATCCGTTTGATGGCGGTTGACAAGGAGTACTCCATTGCCGATCCTGGCTGGACAAACGGGATTACATCCGACTTTTCGCCCAGGCTGATCGTCGCGCCGAGAAATGCCTTTTGCTGCTTCACCTGGTCCTTTTCCCGAACATTGATCATCACCGGCTGTACCCCACTTTCGAGGGCCAGGCGCTCCGAAACTTCGTTCTCATTCGGGTTAATGAACTCGTAGGCGATCATACCGTTGGACCGGCTGTTATATTCTACGAGGAGATCCTGGAAATCCTTGCGCGTCTGGGCGATGTTGGCAGGCAGGTCCTTGGAAAAATAGGCCTTGATGGTAACCGGTTCTTCGAGGTTGTCGAGGATGTCGTAGGTGGCCTGGCTTAGCGTGTACTGCCGGTCATCCGTCAGGTCAAGACGAATGTGCACTTCGTTGGAAAGGAAGTTGACGACCAGGACGATACCGACCACGAGGAGCGTTGAAGCGAAAAGTTTCTGTTTCATCGTCAGTTCTGGTTCCTTTTGGTGAGCGACAACTCTGCCATGAAAAGGCCGAGGAAAATAAGTGAGCCAAAATAAATGATGTCCCGTGTGTCGACTACGCCGCGTGAAATGCTCTGGAAGTGGTTGTTCAAGCTTAGCGTAGAAAAGACCTGGGCCGTTATTCCGGTGAAGCTTCCGGCGAGCACTTCGAAAATAATGTGAAAGAACAGCCCAATCGAGAGTGCAAGCAGGAAAGCGACAATCTGGTTGTTGGTAAGACTGCTCGCATAGATGCCGATGCTGATGTAGGCGGCGCTGAGGAGCGCTAAACCTGCATACCCGCAGAGAATCTCACCGGCATCGATGTTTCCAATGGATGAAAGGGTGATTACATATGGCAGCGTGAACGCCAGGGCAATTACGACGAGAAGGAATGCCGCCAGGAATTTTCCGATCACTACCTGGCGATCTGTTACGGCTTTAGTCAGCAACATTTCGATGGTGCCGGATTTTTTCTCTTCTGCCAACAGTCGCATGGTGAGCGCTGGTGTGAAGAAGAACAGTGTCCAGTAGGCGATGCCAAAGAAACCCTGGAGGGAGGCCTGGCCAACCATGAAGATATCAGATCCGAACAACCATGTGAAGAACCCGCTGAACCCCAGAAAGAGGACCAGGAGGATATAGGCGATGAGGGAATCGAAATAGGATTGCAATTCCTTTTTCGCAATGACCCAGGTTACGAGCATGTCAATCCGTGGTTAGGTTTCTGAAAATATCTTCAAGGCGCGTCTCCAGCGGTGTTAGCTCACTGAGGACCCACCCTTTCTGAACGCAGAGGTTGAAGATCTCGCGTTTCGACGATGCTCCTGTCCGGCTTTGCACCTCCAGGCGGTTCAGTTCTTTGTCGACAACCTCAACCGTGTCGACAGTAGGCATGCGGCGTAGCGCTTCAATTATTTGCTCGGTTCCGGCGTCTTCGATTCGAAGGCGTATCACCTCTTGCCCGGTGGCTTGTTTTCGAAGGGTCTCTGCGGTTCCGTTAGCAACGATCTTTCCTTTGTTGATGATTAGAATCCGGTCGCAGGTGGCTTCCACTTCCGGAAGGATGTGCGTGCTCAGTACCACCGTCTTGGCCTTACCCAGCTCGCGGATCAGGTTGCGGATCTCTACAATCTGGTTCGGATCAAGCCCAGTAGTGGGTTCGTCCAGTACCAACACCTCCGGGTCATGGATCATGGCTTGAGCAAGTCCCACCCGCTGGCGAAAGCCCTTGGAAAGCTCCCCGATCTTCTTGTGCTTTTCGGCGTTAAGTCCGCACACGTTAATCATTTCGCGAAGGCGCGGAAGGATGTCAGCCCGCTTCATTCCCTGCAGTGCCCCACAGAAAAGCAGGTAGTCTATCACTGGCATGTCGAGGTAGAGCGGGTTATTCTCCGGTAAGTAGCCGATGTGGCGCTTGAGGCCGTCGCCGTGGTCACGGACCGACTTGCCCCCAAAACGGACATCTCCCTCGCCGATGGATAAGTACCCGGTGATCATTTTCATTGTGGTACTTTTCCCCGCCCCGTTGGGGCCGAGAAAGCCAAGCACCTCGCCAGGTTTCACCTCAAAAGAGATGCTGTCGACGGCCCGTTGGGTACCGTAGTTCTTGGATAGGTTCTCAATCTGGATTTCCATGCGGGTGCAAAAATAGATTTTCTTGAAAAATTGCAAAGTCCCTGTCCACCACCGGCCGCGAAAGGACGCGGCTTTAGTGCCTTTGGGATATCCTACGACTTTAGTTGCTGGACAACCCCAGTTTCCAGACTCCACCCTGTCAGGCTTCCGGGATTCTCGTCCTACGACTTAAGTCGTAGGACACCCTTACCGGCGGACAAACCACTTTATCCCGAAAATCAGGCCAATAAGGAGCGACAAGGTACCAGTAACCACAAAGAATTGCCCACCGATAAGCAAGGCTATCCCGCCGAATGCGGCGAAAATCACTGCGCGCATCAGGTCGCCCTTCAAGTGAACGTCGGCCGGAGGCGCTTTGGATCCGTTAGTCATCGGGAGTGGATCTGTTCTCTGAACCACCGGCTTTCTCTCAACTCGATGGGTCCGGTTCCGGGGCGTCGGCATTGGGGAAGCGACATTGGCCGAGTAAACAGCAGGCGACTCCCTTGGGGCCACTGACACTGGCTGCGCCGCATGTTCAACTGCCTTGCTCACCGGTGCCTTCCTGATCACTGTTGCACTCTGGGGTTCCGGGAACTTGTAGATATACTTGGGACTTGAACAAGCCAAAAGCAGACAGAGCGGTGCCAGGGAATGTATCTTCATGGATTGCGCCGTGCTCCAAAGATTCGGGAGAAAAAACGCTTCTCGAAGTTCCAGAAAAATTTGAACTGACCGAAAATCAAACCATAAAAGAGTAAGAAGAGGTTATAAATGGGCAGAATCAACACATAGTATAAAACGGTCGCCCACACAGGCACCTCTGCAGGGGCAAAAATGGCGTGAAGCAATGGCCGTGCAAGTAGCGCAACGGTTGTGCCCGTACAGGCGAACACGACCAGGATGATTACCACCTGGAAAGTACTCTGAACATTCCATCGTTCCTTGAGCAAGTCGGACCATCGCGCCATAGGTTTTAAAAAAGAGTCTAAAAGTAAGGACTATTTCTCAGCGAAGGTTTGCCACCAGGGTCGTTGCGGAGGGTCAGCCTCGATCACGATGGCTTCCTGTTTCACCGGATGGACAAACTCCAGGCTCCGCGCATGCAGGCCGATACTTCCATCGCCGGTTTGCACACCAGAGCCGTACTTGACGTCGCCGATGATCGGACACCCGAGTAATGCAAGCTGAACCCTGATTTGGTGAGGCCGCCCGGTGATCGGTGTTACTTCCAATAACCTATAACCGCCCTTCACTGCCTTGACGGCGTAAGACAACTCCGCCCGAAGGGACCCCGGCTTTTCCTTAGCATAGGCAGTGGTCTTATTCAGCTGTGGGTCCTTCACTAGCCAATGCACAAGCGTCCCTTCCGGGGCAGAGGGCTTCCCATCAGTGAGCGCCCAATAAAGTTTTGACGTGCGGCGGCTGCGGAAAAGCTCATTCATCCTGGCCAGTGCTTTCGAGGTTCTGGCGAACACGACCACGCCACTCACGGGACGGTCGAGCCGGTGAACTACACCGAGAAACACATCTCCCGGCTTTTTGTATTTCTTCTTGATGTATTCCTTGGCAAGCTCCACCAGCGGTGTATCGCCTGTCTCATCGCCCTGAACCAGCAGGCCCGGGGGCTTGTTCACCACGAGTAGGTGATTGTCCTCCATCAACACTTGCCACTTGATCATTCCCGTTGTTGCAGCGATCGCCTTACCTTCGCAAAATAACCTATTGCCACATGAAGTCCACGTTCCGATGGCTGGTGCTGATTGCTTCCGCCATGCCGATGGTCGCCGAAGCGCAGAGCGAAGGAGAAATGCTTTTGAGCCGGATCAGTAAGGAACTCGGTCAACACAAAGGAACGTTCGCCCTTTCTTACCGGGATGCCTCCACGGGCACTCAGCTCACACTCAACGGGCAGGAGCTGTTCCATGCGGCGAGCACCATGAAGACGCCGGTCATGATCGAAGTGTTCAAGCAGGCCGCAGCTGGAAAGTTCAAACTTTCAGACTCCATCGTCGTCAAGAATGAATTCAAAAGCATCGTCGACGGCAGCCCCTATTCTCTTGACCCGAAGGAAGACAGCGAGTTTACGCTCTACGACCAACTGGGCCGAAAGCGTACCGTCAGCGACCTGATGTACTTGATGATTATCTCAAGCAGCAACCTTGCCACCAATCTGATCATCGAGTGGGTCGATGCCAAAGAAGTGACCCGCACCATGCGCTCGCTGGGCCTGAAAGATATTGAAGTGCTGCGTGGCGTGGAGGATGGCAAGGCTTTCGAAAAAGGATTGAACAACAAGGTGACCGCGCTGGACCTGATGCACCTCTATGACATGATGGCTGTTGGCCACCTTGTCGACCGCTCCTCTTCTGAACAGATGATCAACATTCTCCGCGATCAGAAATTCCACGAGATCATCCCCGCGCGGCTTCCTTCGGATGTGGTGGTGGCCCACAAGACCGGCTGGATCCGGGGGGTGCAACACGATTCGGGAATTGTCATTCTCCCGGACGGGCGCCGCTACTCACTGGTGATTTTGTCAAAGGGTCTTACCGATGAAGCGGCGGCCGTAAAATCGATGGCGACGGTTTCGCGAATGATCTACGACTACGCAGTGCATGTCCGATGAGGAGTCAAGGAAATTGGAAAACAGAAATTGGAATTAGAGAGCTCTACTAATTTCCATTCTCAAATTTCTGATTTCCTCCCGGCGGAAAGACAACCTAAAACGACCGGCTAGCTCTCTTTGAATTCCGACGTGAAATGAAAACGGATGTCAGGAAAGTTATCCTGCACCATCTGCAACCACGCCTTTGATTCAGCCATAAAGACCAGTTTGTCGTCTTTATCGCGCGCGATGTATCTCATTTTTGACTGAACGAATTCATTGAGTTTGCGCTCATCGGTGCTGGAGATCCAGCAAGCCTTGAAAATCGGCTGGGGGAAGAACTCGACGGTGGCGCCGTATTCGTGTAGCAATCGGAATTGGATTACTTCAAACTGGAGGGCGCCAACGGTTCCAATTACTTTTCGTTTGCCCACATCATAGGTGAACAACTGCGCCACACCTTCCTCCATCAGTTGGAGCAGGCCCTTTTCAAGCTGCTTGCTCTTCATAGCGTCCCGATTCACCACTTCCTTGAATATCTCCGGTGAGAAACTGGGGATTCCCGTGTACTGGAGTTTCTCCCCTTCGGTGAGCGTGTCTCCGATCTTCAGGTTTCCGGTGTCGTAGATGCCTACGATGTCGCCAGGCCAGGCTTCGTCGATGGTCTCGCGGTCCTGTGCCAGGAAGGCGGTGGCATTGGAGTAGCGATAACTCTTGTTGTGCCTGACGTGGTAGTAGGTATTGCCGCGGTGAAATTCTCCCGAACAGACCCGCACAAAAGCAATACGGTTGCGATGCTTGGGGTCCATGTTGGCGTGAATCTTGAAAACAAAGCCAGTGAATTTTTCCTCGTCCGGGGCGACGACGCGAAGCGTGGTTTCGCGGGGACGCGGAATCGGGGCGATCCGGATAAATGTATCCAGCAGTTCTTTCACTCCGAAATTGTTGACGGCACTGCCGAAAAAGACGGGGGCAACATGTCCGGCAGCGTATTCCGATATGTCAAACTCGGAGTAGACTCCGTCAATAAGCGTTACATCAGCTCTGAGTTGAGCAGCATTATTTTCACCCACCAGGTCATCCACCTGCTTGCTGTTGATGTCTGATATCTGTATCCCTTCCTCCACAGTGGTTTTGCTGGCTGTAAAGAGGTGGAGACTTTTTTCGTAGAGACTGTACACACCCTTGAAGGTTTTGCCCATACTGATGGGCCAGCTGAGGGGTCGTACTCGGATATCCAGTTTGGTCTCAATCTCATCCAGTAAATCAAACGGATCGCGGCCCTCCCGGTCCAGTTTGTTGATGAAGCAGATCACCGGCGTGCTCCGCATGCGGCACACCTCCATAAGTTTTTCCGTCTGTGTTTCGACGCCCTTGACACAATCGATTACCATAATGACGGAATCGACCGCAGTGAGCGTGCGGTAGGTGTCTTCAGCGAAATCCTGGTGACCTGGCGTGTCGAGAAGGTTGATCTTGGTGTCCTGGTAGGTGAAACCCATGACCGACGTGGCAACCGAAATGCCTCGCTGCTTTTCGATCTCCATCCAGTCGCTCCGGGCGTGGTCTTTGATTTTGCTCGACTTCACTGCGCCGGCCTTTTGAATGGCCCCACCGAAGAGGAGCAGCTTCTCCGTCAGCGTCGTTTTACCGGCGTCGGGGTGACTAATGATGCCGAAAGTGCGGCGACGCGCTATTTCCTGGTCGATGGTCATGCCGGATAAGCTAAACTCCGCCTTCCGTCATCCTGAGCGGAGACGAAGGGGGCCGCAAAGC
>CAZJWV010000014.1:0-35212 GCA_964549855.1 uncultured Ohtaekwangia sp.
ATAACGCTTTTACAATTTTCTTGTCTTTTTCGGCACTCAGCCAAATTTGTTGAATGTTTTTCCTTATTGCCACTCGTCCTTTTTGATATTGGTCATCGTAAACATATTCCGAAATATCAAATAGTATTTTTGAAAGGTTGCATTTCGGGTTATATTTTTCATAGCCCGTTTCAATAAAACTTATTCCTCTACTTGTCTCGACTGCCGTGTAACCAGCCGTTTCCTCGATGCGTCTGTTCTTTTCACCGAGTTGAAAAAAGTCTTGAGTCAATTTCTTTGTTTTTCCATCACAAAGTTTGACAGCCTCCTGAACGATTGAATTTTGCGTTACGTTTAATTTTTGAAGCCCATAGTCTAGGAAACTTAATGTCACCAGTATATCTCTGTAATCACACCTTTCAGCGTCAATCATTCCAATTGCAATAAAGCCGCTGTCAATATAGGCTTGCGCTTTTTTTCGCAAACCGAAAATCGTTGCTCTTTTTGTGAATTCTAGCAAGGTGTAGATATTATCCAGGCTAAGTGAGTTTCGAGTTACCTTTCTTTTATCAACATCATAAGTTTTGAAGGACGTACAGAGTTGAAGAATCTTAAGATCCAGGTCATTTTCAACTGGGTCAATGAGGCTCTGTTCACTTGACCATTTTGAATAGTCGAAACTTGGCAGAGGAGAAGGAAGGAAATTACCGGCTTCAATGCGTTTTTTTTCAATCTTCCTTGCATCAGCCATTTCGCGGCCTAGTACGGTTCTTCTGGTTCTGTCATTGCAGGCATTCATAGTTGAATTGCTATAAGTGCAATTATTACAAGTCCAAGTATTTGTTCATCCGAGAATTTTGAATCTGAACATATTGCCACTACCTATTAGCTATCAGCCATTAGCTATTAGCTATTCGCCATTCACCATCGTCAACGGTAACCTTGAGCTTGCAGTTCAAACAGCCGAGCGTATGTGCCGCCCGCAGTAAGGAGCTCTTCGTGCGTGCCCAACTCTGATACCTTGCCGCCATCGATTACAGCAATCCGGTCGGCCATGCGCACCGTGGAGAACCGATGCGAGATCACGATACCGATGCGGCCTTTGAGGTTTTCTTTTAGCTCTGCAAATATGGCTGCTTCCGCCTCCGGGTCGAGGGAGCTCGTCGGTTCATCTAGGATCCAAATGTCCGCGTTGCGGTACATGATACGTGCCAGTGCCAGGCGCTGCCATTCGCCGCCAGACAAGTCGTGGCCGCCCTCGAACAGCCTCCCAACTTTCGCATCAAGTCCAAGAGGCATTTTCTTCAAGAGCCATTCACTCCTCGCATCTTTCAGCGCTTTGATGATGCGCTCATCTCCCCCGTTGGCACTCGGGCGACCCATGGCTACATTCTCCCGCACGGTGAGTTCGTATGTCGCAAAATCCTGGAACAAGACCCCAATTCGGTCACGAAGAGATTCAGGCTCAACATTCTTCAAATCAACGCCACCAACCCGTACCTCTCCGATTTCAGGGTCGTAAAACCGCAACAGCATTTTGATGAGCGTACTCTTGCCGGCACCATTTTCACCCACCAGTGCTATCAACTCGCCGTCCCGGATGTGCAGGCTCAGGTCTTTGACTGCAGGTCCTGTTCCGCCAGGGTAAGTAAAAGTGACATTCTCGAACCGGATGCCTTCTGAAAGTTTGGCCGGCAATGCTTCAGGCTTTTCCGGGACTTTAATAAGCGTTTCGATTGACAGGAAATCGAAATAGTCCTCCAGGAACGTAGTATGTTGATCGACCGCAACGAAAGTGCTTGAGATCATGCCCAGCGTGCCTGATACAGAAGTAAAAGCACCGATCACGAGGACAACGCCCCCCGGATCAATAGTGCCGGCCGAGCCTTCGATGGCGACAAAAACGTACGCAGCGGCCAGGGTTGTACCGGTGACAAGACCCGTGAGAATTGAGATCCGTGTACCCATGCGGTACATCTTCTTCCGACGGTCGAAGAGGTAATCCGAAAGCTTCCGGTGTCGCCCAAGCAGGTAGTCGGCCAAAACATAGGCCCGAATTTCTTTTGTGGTGCGTGGCTGCACCAATTGGTCACCGAGGTAGCCCCGCTCCCGCTCTTCGGGCGTCTCCTTATAATAGAATTCGTAGAGCTTTGACGTCACTCGGCTTTCGAGCAAAAGCGACAACACCGCAGAACCTATCGCCAAAAGAACAAGCACATAATGAAGGCTTGCAAGGAGCGTAGCCATCAGGAGGATGGTAATGAAGTTGCCGGAAAGGCCAAGCACAGACCACGTAAGATCTCCGGGGCGCCAGTGTACGTCGCGACGTGCCCTGGCCAGACGGTCGTGCCAGTTTGAGTTGTCGAAGTGCCCGAGGTCCACGCGTGAAGCTTGTGCGAGCAGCCGACGCTCAGCCTCAAGTTCTACCCTTCGCACAAACAAGTTGCGGCCATAGCCCATGTACGCACCCAGCGCTCGTTGCACTCCCGCGGCTACCCATAACCCCACGAGAATCGGGACCATGTCCTCGAAACTACTGCGGTCTGCAATTTTATTTACAAGCATTGATCCCAGGAGAACAGAGACCGGCGTTGTGGTAGCATTTACAATCCCGAGCAAGGAATAGCGGATCAGGAGTGTTGGAGATGCCGCATAGGCAAGCTCCATACCCTGCTTGAGGTTTTTCCATACGCGCTGGGCTCGTGTCCGGGTTTGCTTGGAAGGTCCGTTCTCAGCCATGGGTGGTTAATAAACAGCTATTGAGTGCGCACCGTTCACCGGCTCAGGATATAAAGACTGGAAGGAGCAACTTTCAGGTCCTTCTTTACCTTTGTTTCAGACAAGGGTCCACCATCCGTACGATGTGAAATCGTCCACTCCCCGTCCGGAAGTGCAATGTCTGCGATCTCGAAGTTACCGTTCGCTATAACCACAACTTCTGACCAACTGTCATTAACCGCTTTGCCCGTTAATTGATAAGCAACCACGCCGGCCGGTGTCTGAAAGAATCGCAGGTTATCCTGAATTGATGCGGTTGACGGCAATCGAAAGGCAGGGTGCTCCTTGCGCAAGGCGATTAATGCTTTGTATTCATCAACAACGTCGGAGTATTGGTCCTTCCACCTCCAATCAATGGCATTCACGCTGTCGGGCTTGTTAAACGAATTCTCCACTCCCCTTTTTGACCGCATCATTTCCTCGCCCGCGTGCAGGAAGGACACCCCCTGAGAAGTAAGAACGATGGCGTTAGCCAATTTGTCCATTTGTTTCAACTGTGCAGCAGAGAACTCCCCTTCACCGGAGATCTTCAGCTTGTCGGCGAGGGTGTGGTTATCGTGACAACTCACATAGTTGATGCATTGCCAGGGTTCTCGGGCCCATGGCGCTTTAGAATAATTCACCATGGTGTAGTCAACCTGTGGGTGCCAGGTCGCTGCCACGATCCCGAAGCGAATGCTTTGCCCGAGGCCCGTCCCCCCGTTTACAAATCCCCTTGCCTTCTCATCAAACACTGAACCCTTGAGCCCATCGCGCAGGTCGTCGCTGAATGCGGCGAATCGTTCGAGCTTCGCCGTATATGCTTTGAGTGCACGAAGGCTGTCAGGCAGTGGGCTTTTGCCCGCTGTCCAGCCCTCCCCGTAGAAAATCAGCGAGGGTTCAATCTCCAGCAATGTGGAAGTGAGTTTGTTCATCGTCTCGATGTCGTGGATGCCCATCAGGTCGAAACGGAAGCCGTCGATGTGATACTCTTTTACCCACATTAAACAAGACTCAATGATGTACTTCCTCATCATGGCCCGCTCGGAAGCAGTTTCATTTCCACACGAGGCCGCATCCGACCACTTCCCGTCAGCAGTATGCCGGTAATAGTACCCCGGAACTTCGAGGTTGAAGTTCGACTTCTCCGTGGCACCGGTGTGATTATACACAACGTCCATGACGACACGAATGCCAGCTTCGTGAAGCCCCTTGACCATTTCCTTGAATTCACGGATGCGAACAGCCGGATCAAACGGATCGCTGGAGAAGGAACCATCGGGCACGTTGTAGTTCTGCGGATCATATCCCCAGTTGTACTGCGGGGTATCAAGTTTCGCTTCGTCTATCGATCGATAATCAAACACTGGTAAAAGATGTACGTGCGTCACGCCCATCTCTTTCAGGTGGTCGAGTCCTGTGCTCTTGCCCGATGGACTCCGTGTGCCCGGTTCCGAGACCCCGAGGTATTTTCCGGAGAATGAGCTCCCGGAGCTGGGATGAATGGTGAAGTCACGGACATGCATCTCATAAATGATCGCATCGCCCTGGGACTTAAATGGCGGGCGCCGATCCGATTCCCATTCCTGAGGTTGGAGCGACTCAGGCGGGAGGATCGCTGCACGGCGACCGTTGACGCCAACGGCACTCGCGTAGATGCCAGGCGTTTCATCCAGCAAAACAGTGTCGGTTTGTACCTGGAAAGTATAGAACAGCCCGGCAAGGTCCCTGGGCACCGTAATTGACCACGTTCCATTCGCACCAGCTGATAACTGCAGGGTTTCCTTTCGCTGTCCCCCTTCGCCGGCGGCATACAAGTGAAGGCTTACCTTGGTCGCAACCGGCGACCACAGCTTGAATGTGGAGGCATCCGGGGTGTAGTTCAGCCCAAGGTCGGTACCACCATAGGTTGGATACTCGTCGAATCCGGCAAAGTTCTTCTCACGCTCTGCACAAGCGCACAGGCACAAGACAATAAGTACCAAGAGTATGTTTCTCACGATCGCCAAAAGGTAAGTGGTAAAACCTAGAACGTAAAGGTATTTTACCCGTTGCAGTTGCCCACCCGACTTTCTTTCAATGCCCACTCCCTAACTTGCCAGCGTGAACCCATGGCGCTACATCAATATTCTCAGCCTCGATGTGGCGGCCGGTGCCATGGCCGGCTGTGCGTTTTTCGCACGAATTTTTGGCATCGTCTTATTGCCCCACGCCCTGATATCCCTTGGACTTATCGTCTGGATCATCTACACGGTAGATCATCTAATTGATGCGCGGCGTGCCACGGGAGAGCCCTCTACTGACCGTCATCGGTTTCATAAGAGACATGCTCAAACATTGATGGCCCTCCTGGTTATCGCGGGCATCGTAGTGATGCTTGAAGCATTCTATGTTCGTAAACCCGTCCTCTTTGCCGGGATTGGAGTTGCCATTCTTGTACTGGCTTACATTGCCTTGCAAGCCAGTTTGAAATATGCCAAGGAGGTTATTGGTGCCCTGCTTTACACAGCTGGCGTGCTGGCTGGTCCATGGTCATTGCTGGACCGAGAAATCTCGGCACCTGAACTCATGCTGATCTTGCTTTTTGGGATTACTGCCATGCTCAACCTCATGTTGTTTTCGCTGATCGATCGTGATTCCGACCTGGTTGACAAGCGTGCGTCGTTCGCTACCATTTACGGGGAGAAGGCCACGAAGGAGGTCCTCGTCTTGGGTTTTGCACTAGTCGCCGCGATTTGTGGAGTGCTGATTGTTACTTTCTCTAGCTTTGCCGGGCCCACGATAACCATTCTTACAATGAACATCCTCTTGTTTGCCACATTCCACTACCGTGAGTATTTGCGGAAAGATGATCGGTATCGGCGAATAGGAGATCTTGCGTTTTTAATACCCGTCTTCTACCTCTTGCATGGCTACGCGCTTGAATGGATTTGACCGGATCGCGTGGTTCTACGATTCACTCGCCCGACTGGTTTTCGGTGACAGGCTGATGAATGCCCTGGTGATCTACCTGCATCATGTGAGACCCGGCTCGAGGGTCTTGATCCTTGGCGGGGGAACCGGCAAAATTCTAGTACACTTGCTGCGGCAGCATCCGGACATCGACGTCACCTTTATCGACGCGTCGATGGGCATGCTGAGGCGTGCTCAACAAAGACATGTCCAAGGGAGAATCCAATACATCCATGGTACTGAGAACTCTATCCTTGGTCAAAACTATGATGTAGTTATCACCCCCTTCTACCTCGATGTGTTTCCCGAATCTGACCTGCTGGACGTGATTCGCAGAATCAGCGACAGCATGACGCAGGAAGCTTTGTGGATCGTCGCCGAATTCCAGCACTCTGAACGACGATGGGATCAATTCCTTCTTTTCACCATGTATTCCTTCTTTAGACTTACGACATCAATCAAGGCCAGCTCACTTCCTGACTGGAAGCGAGCACTTTTACAAAATGGCTGGGTTGAATCGGAATCGCAGTCTGATGGATTCATCGGCAGCGCAATCTTTCGCCAACAGATGTGAAATCCTCTCCTCACTATTTTGGCTTCGCGACTGGAATCCGCGGCGCAATGGAGAATTGATCACCCGGCAGGAAAACCGAAAGCGTGAGTGCCGAAGCTCCCAATTTATTATTCATCTCCCGGCGCGATCGAGTTGGGTTTTCTATCAGGATCACCTGCGATTCGCCGATCACTTCAACTCGCTGGCCTTTCACCACGATGGCCGTTGATTCATCAATCCCAATGCCCTTGAGCGTGGGGAAATCGATTACCCCTGTGAGCAGGCGGTTGTGTCGGCTCCGAATGAGAAAGTGCTGATCAATGAGCACATTCTTCACCAGCCCGAGCCCCGGCCGGGTCTCAAGGTTGCGTGGTGCAATGGTTTTGAATGTGGCAGTATAGGAAGTGTCTTGAAGCTGGTTTCCTGTAATCATCAACTCGCTCATCACGGCGGCACCAGCGCTGGTTCCGGCTACGACAGCACCCTGCAGGTGTGCATCCTGGATGGCACGAGCCAGTGGTGTTCCCTCAACAACATCCATAAAGCGCGCCTGATCGCCGCCGGTGATGTAGATCAAACGCGCCTTTCGTACTGAATCAAGTCGGGCGCCCGTCTGCGTCTCCCCTTTCTTAAAATTCATCCCTACCAGGCTGGTGGCTCCAGCCTTGAGAAATGGTTGCACCGCGAAAAACACCGACGAGTCGGGTTCAGCGCTCGACATTGGAAGCACCACGCCGTAGCCACCCTCACTGAGCCGCGATTCTGCAATGATCCGGTCGATGATCGACTTTGGGCGCGATCCGCCTCCGATGATTACAAGCGTGCCTTTAGGTTGTGCGACTACCTGGCTTGAGACCAGGAGGAGGAGAATCAGGAACTTCATTGCGCTCAATATATCGCCAAATTCGATGGGCTCTAGTTTTGCCACGCCCTTTAGGGCGTGGACAAGTCACTACAAACAAAGCATGGGCTTTAGCCCAGTCCCTCCAAGCAAGGGGGTGTAAGGACTAAAGTCCGAAGATCGAGTGCATACCTGGATCCACGCCTTAAAAGGCGTGGCAAACCAAGAGTTAATTCACCGGCCCTTTGCGCGTTGCCTTGCGCTGCTCTGGCCATTTAGTGCGTTCACCCGTCTTCGGGTCGATGGGCAGGATGCTGCGATCGCGCGGAACACGCTCAGGATCTTCGCAGGCCATGTAAACCAGGATAGCTGCCAGTACCACGTTGCTTCGCACATCGTCAAACACAACCTTGTCGTAGGTATCGCGATTCGTGTGCCAGGTATAGTCACCATAGGACCATGATGTTGCACTCAGCGACATGCCCGGTGCGCCAAGTGCCACAAAGGAAGCGTTGTCAGAGCCACCTCCTTGTGCAGTTCCCGGGAACCGGGTTTCAATTCCCGTCCTTATGTTCTCCGGCACTTTTGCGAGGTACCGCTGCACCACTTCGTAGGTATGAAGAAACGCCTGACCCTGGATCTCACGCACTCGGCCGGTGCCGTTGTCCTGGTTAAACAGGATTTGAAGATTCTGAACGATATCCGGGTGATCTTCAACAAATGACCGGGAACCATTCAAGCCTTGCTCTTCACCTCCCCAATGACCGACAAGGATCGTGCGCTTGGGGTTTGGGTAGACCGACTTCAGGACGCGCATTGCTTCCATCATCAAGATCGTCCCCGTGCCATTATCTGTAGCGCCGGTTCCGCCGTCCCAAGAGTCGAAGTGCGCGGACAGCATCACGTATTCTCCCGGCTTCTCTGTGCCCTTAATCTCTGCGATTGTATTGAACGCAGGAACAAGGCCCATGTCTTTTGAGTCGGTTCGTACGCTGATTCTCGGCTTAACGCCAGATTCCGTCAGGCGGTAGAGCATGCCGTAGTCCTCCAGCGAAACATCAATGGTCGGAATCTTGGTGGTGCGAGACTGGAAGATCTTGTTTACACCAAAGCCCCGCGACCAGTTTGAGGTGATTACACCGATGGCCCCTCCCTTCTCAAGCGCTGCGGGGAGGGTTCGAGTGGTTTTGCCTGTATTTGCAATCCGCTTTGTCCAGGCTTCGGTCATGGCGGTACGAGCCGCTTTCATCTTATCAAACGACTCTGTAGTCCCGAATTCCTTCCAGTTATAGTCGGGCCGGCCCGTAGGCTGGGCCATCGAGATCATCACGAACTTTCCCTTCACCGCGGGCAACCACTTTTGGAAAGCCAGTGAGTCAGCAAACTCAGGCAGGATAACCATATCGCCAACAACCGCTTTGCCATTAGTTGAAGGACACCAAGCTAACTGCATAGCTTCCAGAGTTTTAATCCGCGGATAAATCATGTCTATGTGAGATACACCCCGCTCCCAGCCTTTCCATTCGCCCCACTTTTCATTCCGAGCCGTGATACCCCAGCCGGTGTATTTCTTCACGGCCCAGTCATGAGCCTGCTGCATTTGAGGGGTACCAATCAGACGGGGGCCAATTCCGTCGAAGAGCTCATGGCCAAGCTTCTCGAGTTGAGAGTTTTCATTGGCTTCTTTGACAATGGCGGCAACGATGGGGTCCTGGCCAAGGGTCTTCAGGGCTGCTGCCAGGATCAGGATGAGGACAAGAGTTCGCTTCATGCTTCTTTAGGTTAGGTGCGCCAAAATAGCCGCGGGGAGGGCGCCGAATCTCTCAAATTTGAAGAGCGGCTATTTCAGCTTCTAAAGATCCCGGGAATGAGGAAAAAATGACCCGGAAATGACCGTAAGGTCAAAAGTCTGCCCGTGCATCTGATATTTGTCATGCCTGTCTCATTCGTTATTGGCAATCTTTCTGCCGCTAACATCGTTCAATGTTCATGGAAGTCCTTATTAAGGCTCAGCGCATTCGCTTGAGTCGACGCATAGAGAGCATCGTCAGAGGAAAGTTTGCCCGTTTGGGAAAGGTCTCCGATCGGATACTTCGATGTGAGGTCGTGCTCAAAAAAGAGAAAGATGCCCACGATGAGATTTGCGTCGTGGCAGCCCGCCTGATTATTCCAGGTAATGATCTCTTTGCCAAGGAGAAGGCGGGAAAATTTGAAATAGCCGCTGAAGCGACCTGCCATGACTTGGAGCATCAATTGGAAAGGCTAAAAACGCAATGGTCGAAACGGTCGCGCCCGGCTGACATTTTTGCCTCAGACGAGGAAATGGAGTAGCTGGCGTCCGGCGATCAGGCTTTCTGGCATAGCTGCAGCGTGTCCATTTGAAATGTCACGCCACCGGGGTACTTTTTCATCCCTCATGGCAGTGCATTGACCACGCTCGACTCGATATCTTCCGGCTATACCCGTCACAACGCAGTTCAACTGGTGCGGGGGGGCGAGGACTATTTCGACCGTGCTGTGACGCTCATCGACGCGGCCTCCCATTCCGTCCATTTTCAAACCTACATCTTTGACCACGACCAAACAGGGCGGCGTGTCGCCGATGCCCTCAGCCGCGCCGCCCAGCGACAAGTGCGGGTCTACCTCATGCTCGACGGTTACGCGTCGGCAGACCTGAGCCTGGAATTGATCGGGCGCATGCAAGAAAGCGGGGTGCACTTCCGTTGGTTCCAGCCTGTACTAAAGGGTAAGCGATTCTACGTTGGGCGGCGCATGCATCACAAGATTCTGGTTGTAGACGGACTCTTTAGTCTGGTGGGTGGAGTTAACGTCAGCGATCGCTATAATGACCTGCCCGGGCAGCCGGCGTGGCTCGACTGGGCCATCGCAATCACCGGGGAAGCGTCGATGGAATTGTTCAACCGATGCATTGAAATGTGGTCGCGAACGGTTTGGCACAAGATCGGTTTGCCAGCGACATTCAACTGGCGTACTGTCCTGGCCCCTACCCAGGAAGCGGATGCCCGCATCCGCATTAACGATTGGGTACGCAACAAGAATCAAATCTCGCGCTCCTATCTTGAAATGTTTCATCGGGCACAGAAACAAATCACCATCATGTCGAGCTACTTTCTCCCCGGGCATATTTTAAGGCGAAACATCACGTGGGCGGCCCGTCGTGGCGTTCGCATCCGGGTAATCTTAACCAGCCGTTCCGACGTGGGATTGTCCAAGTCCGCGGAGCGATATCTCTATCCCTGGCTCTTGAGGAGGAATATCCAGATTTACGAATACAAGCGCACCGTGCTTCATGGCAAGATGGCAACCTACGACCGCCGCTGGGCAACCATCGGGTCTTACAATGTGAACAACATCAGTGCTTACGCGAGTATTGAACTCAATGTTGATGTACAGGATGAGTCGTTTGCCTCGACGGTGGAGCATGCCCTCGACCGGATTATTGACCATGATTGCGAACTGATCACTTCCACGCGGTATGCGCGGCGTACCAACATTTTTTCACGTCTTCGGAATTACATCTCATTCGAGGCGTACCGCCTGATCCTCTACCTATTCACTTTTTATTTCCGCCAGGAGGCTCGTGGCCGGTAAGGTCGCCTCCGAACGCACGGACAAAGAGAGAGCGAGCTGCGTCACTGTCCCAGCCCTGGAACCGGCCCCTTTGAACAACGAGTTCATTGTCGGTCGGATGACTCAGGTAGTAGCGAAACACAAACCTGGCACGGCGGTCGCGCCAGCCTATCATCTGACCGAAACGCAGGTCGTTGAATACGAGGGTGTCTCCCCACTTTTCGGCGGTGTAGTAGCCTTGCGAAAAGCGTTTGAGATGCTGCAAGTCTTCATGGTCAGCAACAGAATCCAGCAACTGCGCTGAACGGGGAAAAAACTCGAACTGAATAGAGTCTCCCCGATCGAATACAGAGCGGTAAGCAACATAGCTACCGGTGTCGGTATTTGCCACGACATACCAGAGCCATGTATTCAGTGGCGTAGGTGTTGAAAAATAACTGGAAACCTGCATGTTGTTCCTTTGAATGTTCGAATCAACAGTACCATTGACTGAGGCCTTTAACATGAGTGCATAGACCAAATAGAAGGAGAACCAGGTCAACGCAAGCAACGCAACCAGTCGTGGGCGTGAGCTTTCCCTTCCGGCGAAGACAAGGTATGCGGCGGCGGCAAGCAAGGGTATCGTCAAGAGTGGATCGGCAACAAACAGGGCATTGAAGCTGATGCGCGTATGAGCAAAGGGCTCAAACCATGCAGTACCGTATACATTAAATGCGTCCAGGAACACATGTAGCAAAACTTCAACGAGGTAGAAGAGCGTCCACGTTCGAAATGAGAAAGTTCGTCTGATGAGAAATTTGTCAGTCAGGAAAGCCAAGGCCGGAGCTGAAAGAAGGCAGAACAAGAAGGAGTGCGTAAATCCGCGATGTGCGAGAAGGTCGTTCGCCGGATTTAGCCAAAAAGAGGCGATGAAGTCGACGTCAGGGAGACTTTGGGCGACAGCGCCGGCCAGGAGCACCCGTTTGCCAGCCTTCCCCACCATAACCTCTGCTACGCAAGCACCTAGTACGACATGAGTGATTGAGTCCATTAGACGATGTCCAGGTGTCGCGGTGTCGAAGTGTCGTGGTGTCGTGGTGTGTCTGACTTAAATAACTAAGACACTGCGACACTAAGGCACCACGACACTAAAGTTCTCCACGGTTGAACACGAGCAACGGCACATGTGTCTGAAACGCTACAGAACGTGTTACACTCTTGCCGAAAAGCTTGTCGTAGAAATCCAATTCGTGTGTAAACATGACCAATATGTCTGCCTTCGCGTGTTCAAGGAAGGAAGCGATCGCTTTGTCGATGTTGTCGCTGTAGACCTGGTGGTATGAAATGGAGGAATACCGTACCCGCTTGACAAGATCTGCGGCCAGGTGTTTGTTCACCGTACGTGGCGCCTTGGCCGGAAGGCAATGAAGGATCATGATTTCTGAATGGAACAACGAAGCCACCTTTGAAATCACCTTTGTTTCCGCGGCCACATTCTTGAGATCGCTGGCGTAAACCATACGCTTCAATGCGACAAAGGAAGCTTTCCCGGGAACGGCGACCGTTGGCACTTTCGTTGCCCCGATCAGTTGTGTTGTATTGCTGCCACTGAAGATCTTCTTCATCCCGGCCGCCCCCTTTGTTCCCATCACGATCACGCTGATCTTCTCTTCTTCAGCGTAATCGGAGATCGCCTGGTGCTTGGGGATGCCATAAGCGATGTCGCAATCGATGGGCACCTTGGTTCCTGTTGAAGCCCGCAATTCCGCCTGCATTTTGCCAAGGCTTTCCATGGCAGAGCGTCGCATCTGTCGCTCGAGTTTTGCCCAGTTCCTCAGAACCACTTCGGAAGTATCCATCTCGATCACAGAAAGAAGCCTTACTCTTGCATGCACCTTGGCGGCCATGTTAACGGCATAGATCGCCGCGTTCCGCGAAATGGGCGAAAAGTCAGTGGGGACGAGGTATGAAATCGATTTCTTCATAAGGGTGTATAACCCAAATATGGAGAAACCCGGCCTGAAATACCATGCGAATTGTCAGTCGCAACACTGAGTCTTTGCTACTCGTATCGGAGGGACTTGACAGGGTTGGCCCTCGCCGAGTAAAATGTGGGTGGTCCCTCGACTTCGCTCGGGATGACGCACCGTTTTCGATAGTCAGGTCACCCTTCGGCTCCGCTCAGGGTGACCCGCATTGCCCAGAAACCATGCCTCACTCGTACCGGAGCGCCTTTACAGGATTGGCCCTCGCCGATCGCAGGGTATGATATGCAATGGTGAGCAGGCCAATGCCCAGCGCCAGCAGGCCGCCCGCAACGAAAACCGTCGGTTCGAGTGGGATCCTGTAAGCAAATGTGCTGAGCCAGTCGCGGAGCAGTATGTAGACCAAGGGCGTTACCAAAAGAAAGCCAAGGCCGATAAGTCGCGTGAACTGGCTGGAGATGAGCAAGGTAATCTGGTATTCTGTTGCGCCCAAGGCCTTCCGAATGCCTACTTCCTTGGTCCGCCGTTCGGTGGTAATCATGGCGAGGCCAAACAACCCCATGGCGGAAATGAGTATCGCAAAGATCGCCATGATGGAAATCACCGAACTCATTTGTCGCTCTGTTCTGTACAAGTCGGCCATATGCTGGTCAAGGAAGGTATAGGTGAAAGGAAATGCAGTCACCTGGCTGTCCCACACAGCCTTGATGGCATCCAGGGTCTCTTGAGTGTTCGCGCCATCAATCCGAATCGTCATCTCGTCGAAACCCCAATCTGTGTGGCTTACGATGGAGAGCGTATTCACCGTGTGGTGCAGGGAATTGAAGTTGAAATCTTTCACAACACCGATCACGGTCCCCAGGGAATCGTTGTGATAATAGCCGTGTCCTACCTGGGTGCCAATGGGATTCTTTAGTTGAAGATGCTTGACAAGTGATTCATTGATGATGAATGATTTCCCATTGTCCAGTGGATTTCCCTTGATGAAGTTTCTCCCTTCCTTGATCTCCATCCCGTAGACCGTTAAGTAATCAGGATCTACATTCACATTTGACGTCGACATGGTAATCACGCCGGTATCGACCCGTACCTTGTAGCCCCATTGGTGTAAGTTATTGCCCAATCGCTGCCCGGAGGCTGTGACACCGACCACATGACTGTTCTTGAGTATTTCTGTTTTCAGCACATCATACTTTTTGTTGGCTTCGCGATCCAACCCCACCAGGACCATCTTCTCAGATACAAACCCAACATCCTTGTTCCGCATGAACAACAGCTGTTGAATTACCACCCCGGTACTTACCATCATGCCCATGGCTAGCCCAAACTGGAGTACGACTAGGGAGCTTTGAAAGACAGATTTCTTCCCAACCGCCCCACCCTTCAGCACCCGTGTTGGGTTGACGGAGGTCATGTATAGCGACGGATAGATTCCGGTGAGAAAGCCGAGGGCCATGGCAAGCAATCCTACCACCAGGAGATTCATGGGGTTGGTGAGCAAGGGTGCCAACGTAAGTTGACGGCCAATGAGCGTGTTGAGGGCAGGCAGCAGCAGGAAATCGAGGAGGAAGGCAAGAACGAGGGCGATCGCCGCGAGCAATAGCGATTCGAGGATGAACTGCCCGAATAGCTGGAACTTCCTCGCTCCAACGGAAGTTCGTACACCAATTTCCTTCCACCGGTGCGAGGAGCGCGCCGTCGTGAGATTCATGAAATTCACGGAGGCAATCAGCAGAATGAAGACGCCAGCAATGGCAAAGATACCCAGGTAGCTTCCGTCAAACTTGCGATAGTTTTGATAATCGTGCTCGACTTCCGCAGAGCCAAGGTGAACCTCAGTGAAGGGCTGGAGGTATAGTGATGTTTTCTCGTTCACATCCGGATTTCCTGTCCAACGGGCGAACCACTCCGGTAATTTTCCTTCCAGTGACTTGTAGTTGACATTCGGATTCAGCTGAATGTACGTGACCAGGTAGTTACCATTCCAATCCGTATTCATGGTTGAGTCCAGTCGAACGTAGGTCTCGATGGACTCCAGGGCATCAAACTGCAAATGTGAGTTCTCTGGAACATTCTTGAGGATGCCGGTGATTTTGAATTCGCGATCCCGTTTGGTCACGGTTTTTCCCACTGCTTCTTCGACATTTTCGAAGAACTTTCGGGCAGTTTCTTCCGTGAGCAACATCGTATTCGGCTCGTCCAATGCAGTGGAGCGGTCTCCGTAAAGCAACTCGAAGTCAAACATGGAGAGGAAGGCCGTATCAACGCTCACGACTTGGTCGACCAGGAATTGCTTCTCGCCCAGTTTGATCACCCGCTTGGCTCCGCCCCAGAAGCGCGAATAGGCAGCGATCTCCGGGAACTCTTCCTTCATCACCGGCCCAAACGGACCGCCGGTCAAAGCAACCAATTGTCTCTTCGTGCCAGTCCAGTTTTGTATTTCGTTCACCCGGTAGATCGAGGAGCCCTTCGCATGAAAAGCGTCAAAACTCCGCTCATCAGAAATGAAGAGGAAAATCACGATAGAGGCCGAGAGCCCAATGGCCAGGCTTAAAATGTTGATCATCGCATAGACCGGGTTCTGCCGGATATTGCGAATGGCGATGCGTAGGTAGTTGGCGATCATTGAAAACAGGTTAGGCTTGATTTGTGGTTAACTCCGCAGGGCAAAGGAAGGTTACTCCGCACCAGTGAAAAGCGGGGTAAATTCAAACTTGTTTCCGTCAAATAAGCCTTTGTCGCTCAATTTGAGCGATGGAATGACCAGCAGCGCCATGAAGGACAGCGTCATGAAGGGTGCCCCCAACGTTGAGCCCATCCGCTTCGCCTCGTGGTCCAACTCCTGGTAAATTCTTGCCACCAATAGACCATCCAGACTTGACATGATTCCGGCAACGGGCAAAGGAAGCAGGGTCACAGTTTCACCGTTTGAGGTTGCAATCCCTCCCCTTTGTACAACGATGGCGTTTATCGCACTGGCAATGGACTCATCGTCACACCCCACGGCAATGATGTTGTGGGAGTCGTGGGCCACCGATGAAGCAATGGCACCTTCGCGAAGGCCAAAGCCTTTGATGAAAGCGATGCTCGGGGAATTTGTGCCGCCGTACCGGTTGATCACTGTCATCTTGAGGATATCGCGAGAAGGATCAGCCACCGCATGGCCAGACACAACTTTCGGAGGGCAGGTGGCTTCTGAAGTTATCAGTTGACCGTCATGCGCAACAATCACGCGCAAGTCACCTGGGTGAACCGGCACAACAAAATCGGCTGCTCTCACCGCACTGGCATTGAATCGGTTTGGCGTTTCAATGGCAACTGCATCAATCAAGGATTTTCCATTGTCGGCTACTCTTCTCCCCCGCA
Source organism: uncultured Ohtaekwangia sp. (assembly GCA_964549855.1). Lineage (GTDB taxonomy): Bacteria > Bacteroidota > Bacteroidia > Cytophagales > Cyclobacteriaceae > ELB16-189. The sequence continues at coordinate 16,004 of CAZJWV010000014.1, forward strand.
CATAGGTTTGACGGACGCGGAATGAAGTAAGATCATCCACGACAATGAAGTCTGCTGGGTCCCCGACCCGGAGTTGACCAACATCAAGGCCATAATGATCGATCGGGTTGAGGCAGGTCGCCTTCAATACGCTGAACTTATCAATTCCTTTGGCAACGGCCCTGCGCGCAAGGTCATTGATGTGACCTGCGACTAGACTATCCGGATGTTTGTCGTCGGAGCAAAACATGATGTCGTCCTCATGTTTGGGCAGCAGTGGTATCAAGGCATCGAAGTTGCGTGCGGCGCTGCCTTCACGAATGATGATCTTCATTCCCTGTGCAAGCTTGTGCTTCGCTTCGTCCAGCGAAACGCACTCGTGGTCTGTATGAATGCCGGCCTTGATGTACTTCTCAGCAGTTGTACCTGTCAGCCCCGGCGCGTGTCCGTCTACGGGCTTTCCCATTTTGTGTGCAAGAGCCAGCTTGGCCATGACTTTGGAATCTCCCGAGATTACCCCTGGCCAGTTCATCATTTCTGCGAGGTACTTTATCTCCGGACGCTGTAACAATTCCCCAACCGCTTCCGGTCCAAGCTCCGCTCCTGCCGTCTCAAAGCTTGTTGCCGGCACACAGCTGGGTGCACCGAAATAGAAATGGAAGGGAACCTGGCTGCCATTCCTGATCATGAAATCCACTCCCAGTATGCCCAGTACGTTGGCAATCTCATGTGGATCCGAGACTGTGGCTACCGTTCCGTGAAGTACGGCGAGGCGGGCGAACTCGCTGGGAACCAGCATTGAGCTTTCGATGTGAACGTGCGCATCGATAAATCCGGGCAGGATGAAAACATTTTCGGCTGTGGAAGCGGGCTCAATGCTTGCAATCCTGCCTTCTTCAATCCAAACATTGCCCGGCGTAACCCGGCGACCCGGGATATCAACCACGTTGCCGGAGACACAAAAGCGATGAGCAGGCATGTAAAGAAAAAAGTTATCGGTCCCGACCCAGGGTGAGTGACCAAAGGTCGTAATTTATGGAATACTTCTTGCGACATTTCCACCATGCCTCGACCTGCTATCAGTTCAACCGCCGTTTTCATTTTCCTCTTGTCGACCACGGCATTCCCTGGGTTCGCACAGGCAATCAAGTCGCTCGAACTTCGCGATACCTATGAGATTCCGAACAACTTCATGTATGAGGGCACCCAGGTCGGCGGTCTATCGGGCATCGATTACGACCCATCGAAGGACGTTTACTACCTCATTTGCGATGACCGCTCTGCCTTGCAGCCAGCACGATACTACACGGCGCAAATTCGGATCAACAAGGGCATAGACACGGTGGTGTTCATTGGTAAAGTTGACCTCCTCGACAAGGATGGCCACACATACCCCCCAGCCAAAGCCAATCGCTCCGGCACCATCGATCCGGAAGCCATTCGATACAACATGAGGACTGGTGAAGTGATTTGGCTGAGTGAAGGTGAGCGGATAGTCACAGCAAAAGACACAATTCTAGTGGACCCTGCGGTGAACATCACGAAAGCGGGTAAGGCCATCAACACTCTTCCCATCCCGGCAGAATTGAAAATGACGGCACGGGCTTACGGCGCCCGTCAAAACGGTACACTGGAGGCAGTTGCGTTCACTGATGATTTCAGCACCATGTGGGTTGCCATGGAGGAGCCCCTCTTCCAGGACGGTCCGCGCGCCGACGTCAATGATTCAACAGCTTGGGTGCGCTTTTATCAATATGACTACAAGCAAAAATCTCTTACCCACGGATATGCTTACGACCTGGATCCTGTTGCCTACAAACCTATTCTCTCAACAGCATTTCGTGTGAATGGCATTACAGACATACTCAGCGTCGATGCCCACACGTTGCTAGCGATAGAGCGTTCATTCACAACTGGGAGGCTGCCCTGCACGGTGAAGATTTTTACTGTGGACACCCGTGGAGCCACGGACGTGAAAGGTACCGGGGCACTTGCCGGACTGACCACGTTAAAGGTGCTCTCCAAGAAACTTCTCCTGAATATGGATACCCTTGGAGTTCATGTCGATAATGTAGAGGGAATCACATGGGGTCCTACTTTACCTAATGGACATCGAACTCTCCTGCTCGTAACCGACAACAACTTCCAGTCTTTCCAAAAGACCCAGATTTTTCTGCTCGAGGTGTTCGACTAGCTCAACCCAATGCTGTTCGACTAGGCCCTACCAGCGATTGACTCAACGGATCGTCAAGACCACGCCGATGCAGGCCACCGTTGGCGTAATTCGAAACCGGTCGTTTGGCTCCGGTAACTGTTGGATCTTCGTATCGGTGGTGTATTCCATGAAAATGTGCTGCACGCCGGCTTTCAGCGCCAGCTTTTCATTGAGTGAATATGTTACATAGAATTCGGAATTCAGGCTGCCAAGGTCATTCTCCCCGACCAACAGCAAGTTGAATGTGGACGGCGATGCATTGACTGGCTTGCTGTAGATTCCATCTGGCGCATTGCCGTTGATGTATGTACCCGGCGTCGACCCACCGTAGGAAATGCCGATCACATCAATGTTAAAGCCTGCCTGCAATTTGTCGGTGATCGCGTAGGAGATATGAATCATCGCATTAAGCGACGAGGTTCGCGCCTTGGTGATCAGTACCGAATCCATGTTTGCCTTGATGGGTTCATTAAACAGCGCGGCAGGGCCTGCTTCTCCCTTCACAATTTTCGCCGGCGCCGTCACGAAATACTTGTTGTTTGCAAAGAATTGATTGAGCCTGGCGCCCACGCCCATCCGCAGTCTTTGCTTCGCGCCAAATCGCCAGGCAAACTGGTAAGACATTGAAAGGTTGGTTTGACCATTGCCAACCCCGAGCATGAGGTCAGCGGTCCGATCCGGCGATGAATGATTGTCCTGCGCCCAAGACATCTTGGGCACCAGGCAACACAACACGGCTACAGCCGAAACAACGGCCAATCTGTTCACATTCATGTGGGACCCAAACCTACGAACTCCAAGCCAAGCTATTAAGACTACTAAAGCTTTATTTGCAATCCAATCAATACATATCTACTAATCAATGGGTTAACCAGTTCTGTAGTACTTTGACTTGAGATTGATCTTTGGGCATAGACGGTCTCATTCAGCAGATTCCTGCCCTTGACATACACCTCGACCCCCTCCCGGATCCTCCAATTGGCAGAAACGTCGGCGAAGTGAAATATGGGGCTGCCTTCAAAGGAACTGATTTCATACCTCTCCCAGTGCATGGTTATAGTCAGCCTCTGCTTAAGTCCCCTGAGGTAGGCGTCAAGGAAGAGCATCGAAGTATAGTTGGCGGTACTCAAGAGGTCACTGCTTGATGCGGCCACTTGCCAGATGTGCCCCCCATGCACGTTAAAGAACCCCGGCAAGGCAGTGCGCAACGATGCGTCGAGCAAATGTCCGGTCGAGCGTGTTGACGTTGAAACTGACTCAACGGAGGTCGCGAAGTTGGTCCGATTCGCCACCCATTTCACCTTCAGGTTGGTGTAAATGGGTGCGAAGTACTTGTCTGCCTCCAGTGAAAAGGAAGTCACTGATTGATCCGCTACCCGGTCGGTGGTTGTGACAGTGTAATTCGGTTCCACGTCAAGGTTTGTGAGGTACGCAGCCGGTGATTCCTGGTGGAACAGTGTCGTCAAAAGACTGAAGCCACCTCCCCACCCACCGTAGTTGTATGTAGCCCACAGAGTTCGCTGATGAAAGGACCGGAAGCCTGGATCCTGGATAGCAACGCTATTAAATCTTCGCAGGATTGGTTTTGATGTAAGTTGGTAGGGATCAGGGACGAATCCTCCCAAACCATAAACCAACGAGAACGTGGATTTAGTGCCTTTCCGCTTTACGCCCATCCTTGGAAGAAGGAATGTTGTCCCACCAGCGGGCCGGTCGCTGAGCGCTGCGCCAACCCATTGAATCTGAATCGTCGGTGTGAGCACCCAATTCTTCGAACGGCAGGCATAATAGAACTCTCCACTTGATTCTCGTTTGCTGCTCTCCAGGCTGTTGTCGGCCAGGTCCGACGCTCCGGAGGTCGTAAGGCTTCCTAGTTGCTGCGAAGATGCCGTTAACCGTAACCTGGCCCCGATCCTGCCTCTGCTCCTTCGTTGATACCATTGGATATCGGCCCCGAGGAAGCGGGTGTCGTACGAGCTTGTTTGGAAAAGGGTGTCAGTTGAAGGCACTGGTGCAAAGAATGGCGCAAGCAAATTCCCATCGACCCGGTATCCCTGCGGCCGAGTGTCGGACAAGAAACGAATGTGCCCTATCAGCGCAGAATTTTCCGCTTGGCGAAGGGTGAGCATGAGTGAGTGGTCCTGTCGTGATGCCGTGGTGTTTAGCTCATCGCGAACAGGCTGTTGATTGAAATTACTTTGCATACCTGCCGCCCCCGACATTCCTTCCAGCCTGGCTTTGTATTGAAGTATGAGCTTCTCCCATGGCTGCCAGTTCACATCGCTCGCAAGGTGCCACATGGTCTCTTTGTTGTTAGTCAACGCTGCCTCGCTGAACCGGATGGTGTCGTATGGGGTGAAGTAATCGGAGCGTGAAACCTGGCCGAAGTCGACTGCATCCCGGTAGGCATAGCCGCGTAGTTTCACCGCAAGCTTCTGGGAGAGCTTATAGATGCCCTGGAGGCTGCCAAAGGCCGCCTGGTTGTTGTAATAGCGATCACGTCGAAACTCGTTGATGGTGGGTTTTACAACTGGAACAAGGAACGATGATCCTACACCATCACCTGCGAGAGTCGCTCCGGTCGGTGTTGGGTTAATCAGTTCTTCCACTGATCCTGCTGGGTCCTCGCCAATGCTGTTGGCACTGGAAATAACATACCATTTGGCTCGTGGCTGAAGTGAGGCCAGGTTGGCGCGCCCTTCGTAACGGTTCGACCCGTTAAAGCCGGCACGAAGGTCGCCCAGCAATTTGTTCTTGCGCCTATCATTCAACGTAAGATTGAGTGCGACTTCATCCGACTCTTCAATGTCTTTGAGCAAGGCGTTGTTGGAGTAATTCTGAAGCACCTCGACCTGGCTTACCCATGCTGCCGGCAAGTTCTTGGTCAAGAGCTGGTAATTGGACTCAAACAGGTCGTCATCCTCGATTTTAATGCGGCTCACTTGTTTGCCCTGGTACTTTACCTTCCCATTCTCGTCGACAGAGATCCCCGGCAGTTTTTTTAGCAAATCAGATAGCGCGACCTCATCGCCACGCTTGAAATACTCGGCATTATAGACGACGGTATCTCCCTTGATTTGAATAGGTGCCTCCCCGTGGACGATCACCTGGTCAAGGGCTACCGTGTCTGGCAGGAGTTCGACCTCCAGGTTGACATGTGCCTGTTTTACAGAAAGCGTGTGCGTGTGTCTCTTGTATCCGATGGCAGACACTACAAATTCATACGTCCCTGTGTCAAGATTCGGGAAATGGAAAAATCCCTGTTCATTGGTCGATGTAAAACTTCTGACCATGCCGTCCCGGCGGACGAAGGTGTTGCTGTATGGAATTGGTTTAGCCTGGATATCACGAACGGTGCCCGAAACGGAATACTGCGCGTGGAGTGGTGTCGCCCCTACCACGATAGCCAGGCACAGAAACCAGTAACACCTGTTTCGATTCATTCGAATACTATCGCTTCACGTCGTCATAACTTGTTTCAAGATCATAGTTGCCCGTTACAGTATAGGTCATCTGTGCACCTCGAGGAAGTTTGGCCGCGAGTCGGTTGATAAAGTCAGCTGTCGCATTTTCTTCCATCGCTACAAATTCCTTTATCGTTATCTCCTTCCCTTTGGCAATTCTTGGAATTGGACTTTGGGAGGATGCAACTTTCAGAAGCCGGAAGGTGATGGCCTCATCATCACTCTTAACCTCCACGATAGCCCCCGGCAGGCCAGTGAACTTCCAGGGTCCATGGGGCACAGAAAGTTCTTCTGTATACCACGCGGTGTATGCCCGACCACGGAATTTCGTTTTGGCACTTCGGCACTCGTATGGGCCAATCTTCCTTGCAACAGGTTCATAAATCCAACTGTATTTCAGCGGGTCTCTAATCAGGCATGGTTCGAAGTTGCCGTCTCGGGAAACGAAGTCGCGAAAGATGAGCTCACCGGTGGCAACGTTGCGATACACTTGGCGGCCATCAGCATCTTCTCCGTCAATGTTGAAGTCAAGGTCCTTACTATTCGTGGTGTCTGTCTTTCCCATGAGTGAAAGTGATTCCTGATTATTGACGAGGAGAGTTACGACTCTCGTTTCACCAGGTCCCATATTGAGGTATTCGTAAGTAAGTTCCAATGTTGGTCCCTGGCCCAAGGCACAGGATACATGAAAGACAAAAGGCAATAGAAATTGAAGTTTCATAACTAGTGTGTTTGGTTTACCTATCAAAAAAGCAGGGACCGCTCAGCGGCCCCTGCTTCATGCTTATCTACTTCAGTGCTTTCTTCACGCCTAACTTGAGTGCCTGGCACTCCAGCCAAGTGACGTCAGATACGGTAATCTGAACATCAATGACAGTACCTGCGAAGTTCCCTTTGATCGTGAAGGTGCAGTCCATTGATGGTGCATTTGAAGCCACGTCAAGAGCCTTGCCCTCAGCGCCCATACCTGCAGCCCCCGTGAGGATGGCGGCAAGCACGAAAATCGAAAGTGCTTTCATCGGTACCTTACTTCGATGCCATACGTTTGAGGAAGTCAGCGGCCGCCTGCGCGCAATTGTCGGCCTCGACCGTAACGACGAGGTCGATCGGATCGCCTTTGTAAGTACCCTTGATCGTGATGGTGCACACTTTGGGTGCAGACTCATCTGCCAGCACCACGTCCATCGTGATGTCAGTCGATGCCACAGCACTTGCCGACTCCGCCCACATGGGCGAGGCAGAAAGCAGAATGGCCAGGAAAAGAAATGCTACTTTTTTCATACATGAATTGTTTAGGAGTTCTCGTTTGCTGGTTAAACCCTGCTCCAGCTGCAGTCGCCTTGCAAGACAATGGCGAAGCACCGGATACAGGGTATCATCCGCTGGAACTTGTCGCACCTTTTTCATGACGTTGTCGAATTGCTTTAAGGAGGTTAAGAGGGTCCGTACTTTTTTGGCCCGCTCCTGCCTGAAATCCGAAATGCAGAGCACCATTTTCCTGGTACTCGTAGCATTGACGTGACCTCGAGTACAATACCGGCGCCTTGAAATCACAACGTAGGTTTGTCAGAAGCCTGAAGAACGAGCCCCGCGACAACCCAAGCCGGCGGGCATAGTCCATGGCATTGCCCCGGTAACTGCGGCGGATCAATTCGTCGAGGTGAACAATTACTTTAACCCGCTCTTCAAATGTCATGAGTGCCGCGAATGATCATTCGCAACGATCGGTCATTTGAAAGCGCAGGTCAATAGAAGTGAAACGATTGTAAGGAAAACCGTACTGTAAGAGCGCCCGGTACACGGTACACGGTACTCGGCACTCGCTACTCGGGACTCGGCAAACAGTATGCAACAGCCGAGCGCCGAGTGCCTAGGGCCGAGTGCCTGACTTCTTGCTCCCTTTCGCCTTCGGCCTTTTCTTCTCTGAGATGGATTTCATGATCGTCTGGCCGCTCGTAAGCTGTGACTTGTCCTTGACTTTGGCAAGCGAGTTGGCATAGGCTTCCTTCATCAGCTTTTTCAAGTAAGGCACCGGCAGGTCTTCGTAGCGGGCGACACGAATGAAGCGGTACTGGTTCCCTTCGCCGAGGAGGAGTTTCTTCGGATCGCTCAGCTTGGCACCCCATAAAAAACCGAAGTGGATACCACCATTTGACCGGCCGACAGCAATGCTGCAGAAAATATGCCCCATCCGATCCGTAGGCGACCAGCCCACGGCCACGGCATTGTAATTGTCGTAAATCAGTTCGTTGGTCTTGGGGTAGTTATCCCAGATGAATCCCCGAATCTTCATTGCCAGGGTGCGTACCTCAGGAGTGAATGGCTTGAGGCATTTGGCGAGGTGGCCTGTTTCGGACTTACTCATTGTGGTAGGTGCTCGGCACTAGGCACCCGGCGCTAGGCCCTGGGTGCTCGGGCGGACAAGAGTATCCAATATCGAATATTGAATATCGAATGTCAAACGCGAGGCAGCTGGGTGCTCATCCACATTGCAAATGCTTGCAACCCCGCAAATGTGGCAAACACCAAGACATTCACCGAAGCAGGAGCCGCGGGTTTCAAACTGATCGCTTCCCAAATCCCATACAGGCATGCAATGCCAATCACGATCGTCATGGCCACTTCCGTTGGAGTGAAATGACCGGTGACGATGCTTGCGAGGCCTAACAAGTGCATCCAGATGAGGCTCATGACAATGAACCAGAAAACGAATATCGGCAAGGCATGCCAATGACTCCCGCGGGAGCCTGCCAGGGAAGCTGCAATGGCAAGTCCAACAGGGAATAATTGAATCAAGTGCCGCTCCATTGTATCGCTGACAATTCCTACTACGAGGAGCGCCAGCACAATTACTCCAAGGGGTAACGAAACTCTCATGACCTGCATTTTGCAGATTAGACGCAGGTCGACTATCCAGGGTAACACCCGTGGTTGTGGCCCTGGAGTCGGCAATTGTCAAAAATTGATGTAATTAGCGCTACACGACCAACCACCTATGAATATCAAAGGGCGACTGATCATCATGAATTTCCTGGAGTTCTTTGTCTGGGGAGCGTGGTTAATCTCCCTTGGCGGATACCTGATCGTAACGCTGAAATTCAGTGGCTCGGAAGTCGGCAGTATCTACGCCACCATGGGGATAGCATCGTTGTTCATGCCCACCCTCATGGGCATCGTTGCGGATCGCTGGATCAATGCGGAGCGCGTGTTGGGTATGTGCCATATCCTCGGCGCCGTGATGCTCGTCCTTGCGGCCCAGGTGGGCGACTATCCCACCATGTATCTGTTCATGCTGTTGAATGCGATGTTCTACATGCCGACGATTGCACTCAACAACTCGGTATCCTATGCCGTTTTACAAAAACAGCAGATGGATATCGTAAAGTACTTTCCTCCCATCCGCGTCTGGGGCACCGTAGGGTTTATCGTGGCCATGTGGGTAATTGATCTTGGGAAATGGACCATTAGTCCGCTCCAACTCTATGTAAGCGCTGCCGCCGGCCTGGTGCTTGGCATCTACGCATTCACGTTGCCTGCTTGTCCGCCTACCCGGACTAAATCGGAACAGTCATTCATCTCAGCGATTGGCCTCGATGCCTTCGTCTTGTTTCGAAGAAGGGAAATGGCCGTGTTCTTTGTGTTTGCGATGGTGCTGGGTGCTGCGCTACAAATCACCAACACATTTGGCGAGGCGTACCTGCATCACTTCTCAGATATCTATCCTGATTCATTCACCGTTCAGCATCCCAGTATCCTCATGTCCGTTTCACAGGTCTCTGAAACGCTCTTCATCCTTACCATCCCCTTCTTCTTGCGAAGGTTCGGCATCAAGAAGGTGATGCTCATGAGTTTTGGTGCTTGGGTCTTGAGGTTTGGCCTCTTCGCATTCGGCAACCCCGGGGCTGGGTTCCCGCTGCTCGTGCTTTCCATGATCATCTACGGGATGGCATTTGACTTCTTCAACATATCAGGGTCACTGTTTGTGAAGCAGGAGTCAGACAACTCGATCCTCGCCAGTGCGCAAGGCCTCTTTATGTTGATGACCAATGGCATTGGTGCGTTCCTCGGGGGTACGCTGAGCGGTTGGGTTGTCGACTATTTCACGGTTGGCGATTCGCGCGACTGGCAGAGTATTTGGCTTTCATTCGCAGCGTATGCGTTGATTCTCTGTATTGTGTTTCCTTTTGCTTTCAAGTATGATAAACGAGCCACAGATACAGCTATTAGCCATTAGCTTTTCGCACTTAAGTCCCAATGAGCGCCCTATTTGATCTTATCAGGGAGTCTATCTTCTTCAGCCCTTTGAAAACGCCGCGACCATACTCGCCTTGCCTGAAATGAGGTGCCATTTGTTCCCGGATAATCCTGGCGGCAATTTCATCCTTGATGATCTTTTCAAGTCCGTAGCCAACTTCAATTCGAACTTTACGCTCGTCAGCCGCCAACAGGATCAGCAGTCCATCATTAAACTCCTTGCGCCCCAAACGGCCATCGACATGATCAAGTGAGACTTTTTCGATAGTCCTCCCATCCAGTGATGTTATGGTCCACACTTCCAACTCAGGGCCGACATCGGATTGCAAAGCTGAAATGAGACTGTCTATCGCTGCCTTTGATTCCATATCAATAAGGCCCGCCGAGTCATCAACAACAACCCGCTCAGCGCGATTATCTTTCGCTCCTTGAGAACAGCCAAGGATCAGGAGAGCCAGGAGTAGGGTTCTAAAGACAAGCGCCATTAGCTATGGTCCTTGTCATTTGCACCAATCAAAACAACTGTCTCCCCACCCTTCTCGATCACTGTCCTGATCCGCTCCGCCACTTTCTCCGGCGTCACCCACGTCGACCTGTCAGCCTTGGGCATGGAGGCACGGTTCTGCGGGGTGTCAAGTGCGTTGAATACTATCACATGTGAGCGTACAGATTCTGAGGTCGCGTTGAAATAGTCTGCAAGCTTGAAGAGCAAGGATTTAGATAGTCCGTAAGCGACAAGTGTGCTGCCAGCCTTTGGATCGATTGCCGGCTTTGCGCCGATGAAAATCAGCTTACCTTCTCCCTTACTGTTCATCTGCACGAACAACGGTCTCGCCACGTGCCAGGCCGTGAGGAAATTTAGATTGTACATCCGACTTAGCGCCGCATCATCGGTTTTTTCAACACCACCGCCTTCAAAGCCCCCTACCAGCATGAGCGCAGCTTCGAGTGTTGGATTTCTTGCCAAGACGCTCGCCATCACCGCCGCAGTCCCCTTTTCATCCAGAAGATCGGCCTCAATGGATTCGATGTTTTCCTTTTTCTCCGATGGAGCTTTGCCCGGAGTAACAAGCATCACCACCCGCCATCCTGTCGAGGCGAAATGTGCAACACATGCGGCACCGAGGTTGCCCGATGCGCCGGTAATTAGTATTGTTCTCACGGCTTACGTAAATGAAGCGCCTTCGGCTTGGTGAATGCCCGTAGCCCCGCGTGGCTTAATGTAGCTCCAAAGCCGGAATGCTGTCTGCCGCTCCAAGGCACGGCTGCACTCACCCGGTCGCAACAGTTCCAGTAGCCGGTGCCGGTATTCAATTTCTTAAGGATCGCTGTGGCTCTTTCTTCGCTTGCCGAGTAAACACCCGCCGTCAGGCCGTATTCTGTGTCCGACATCTTCTTCACAGCCTCAGCATCGTCGGCGACTTTCATGATCCCGATCACTGGGCCAAATGATTCCTCCTGCATGACGGCCATTCGATTGGTAACGTTCGTCAAAACGGTGGGCTCGAAGTAATATCCCTTGCCAACGCCGCGCCTTCCGCCGGCCGCCACACTCGCGCCGTCATTGATGGCCTCCTTGATTTGCTGTTCCAGCACTGCCACCTGGTCTTTTCGGGTCAACGGCCCAAGGTAAACTCCAGCATCGGTCGGGAGACCCATCTTGTACCCTTTAACTTCTTCCACAAAGGCCTTGACATAGACGTCGTAGATCTTTTCATGAACGTAAATGCGCTCTACGGCACAGCAGCTCTGACCGTTATTGTAGAATGCACCGTCAGCAGTGCCTGCTGCCACGGATTTTACATCAGCAATATCATCGGCGATGTATACAGGATCTTTGCCGCCTAGTTCGCACTGGCACGGCACCATCTTCTTGCTCACCACATCGTAAATGTGCCTACCGGTTTTGTAAGAACCCGTGAAAAAGTAGCCATCAAAGTCTAGCTTTAACAACTCCTCCCCAACTTCCTTACCGCCAACCGCACATTCAAAGACCTGCGTTGGAACACCCGCTTCATGCATACAACGTTCGATCTCGAACCCTGTGAGCGTGGCATATTCGGATGGCTTGTAAAGCACAGCATTGCCCGCCAGGAGCGCAGGTACAAATACATTCGTGCCGACAAGATAGGGATAGTTCCAGGCGGAGATGTTGCAGACCACGCCGAGGGGTTCGTAGGTGATCGTCTCCCTCATGCCCCCTGCATCAGTCATCACTTCAGTGGAAAGGTATTTCGCCGCATTGTCGGTAAGCCACTTGATTCGTGCCCTCGCACCCGCCAATTCGTTCATCGATTGCTTAAGCGGTTTGCCAACCTCGGAAGTGAGCAACAACGCAAGGTCTTCAGCGTCCTCTTCCAGCAACTCGGAGAAGCGCCTCAACACCGCAACCCGTGTCTCCAACGGAGTTTCTGCCCATGCCGGCTGTGCACGGTTCAGCCGTGCGAACTTGTCCGCCAGGGTTCGGACATTGTCTTCCGGAATTTCTTTGATAACGGCTTCAGTAGCCGGATTAATTACTTTCATGCTCTTAAGAAACTGCCTTCGCCTGACTTTCTTTAGTTTTCTCCACAGACCTACCGACCAACTGTCCTACCGACTTACTGAAATCTACACACTGGTACGGACAGCCTCAACAAACGTGTCGCGAAGCTTTGCGGAAAACGTGCTTCCCTGGTCTTTCATCCGTTCGGGATGCCACTGTACCAGCATGAGGAACGGGTGCTCCTCAGGATCACGTACCTCCGCACCTTCGATAACACCATCGGGAGACACGCAGTTCATCGACAAGCTCTCGCCCAACAGATCAATAGCCTGATGATGGGCGCTGTTCACCTCTCCTCTTGACGTACCGGCAATCTGACCAAGTCGTGTGCCCTCTGGTAGCCAGATCTCATGGGCACGGTCAACGCCGTCATTCCCTTTCTTATGGTCGCCTCGGCCGAAAGCCTGCAGGTCGGGGATGAGCGTGCCTCCGAAAAAGACGTTGGTGATCTGAAGGCCACGGCAGATGCCCAACAATGGAATCCTTTTCTTCCGAGCCACTGCCAGGACTTTTAACTCAAATTCATCCCGCTTCTCATCCAGGTCGTCGAGACGAAATAGTTCCACGTAATTTGCTCGTCCATAGTGCTTGGGATGCACGTCTTCTCCACCCGTAAATACCAATCCTCTACATGAACTCACTGATGCCAGGTTGTTTTCTTCATAGCCCAGCTTGACAATTTCAACACCTGGCGATTGCTTGAGCCAGCGCTCGTAGTTCGCGTAGTTCCGGCCTGCGGCGACGCCTATGGTGACTTTGCTCATAATGCCTTGCCGTAAAGATATTTGAAATCCGCGCGTGTCACAGGCTTGGGGTTGTTGGGGTGAGCGAAATCGGCAAAGGCAAGGTCGGAAAGTGTTTCGATATGCTCCTGGCGTACCCCAATGTCTCGTAGTTTGTGAGGAATGCCGATCCGGCTGTTGAGATCAAACAGGTACTTGACCACGGCCTCGCCCGATTCATCCTTGAGATTAAGGGTTCGGGCTATGCGCCTGAATTTGTCTTCGAATCCAGCGATGTTGAACTCCATCCCGTAAGGAATGTTGACCGCGTTGGCAAGCCCGTGATGCGTGTCCAACAATGCTGACAGTGGATGTGCCAGGGAATGAACCACACCAAGGCCCTTTTGAAATGCCACTGCACCCATAAGTGAGGCGATGAGCATTTTGCTTCTCGATTCAAGGTCCGGCTTATTCACTGCCTTCTCCAGCGACTCGCTGATGAGCCGGATTCCCTCAAGGGCAATCCCCTCAGCCATCGGGTGCGACATTTTGGCGAGGAAGGCTTCCATGTTGTGCGTGAGTGCGTCCATTCCTGTGGCTGCAGTGACAGGTGCAGGCAACTCCATTGTTAGCAACGGGTCAGCGAATACTACTTTGGCAAGGAGCTTCGGTGAAAACAGAATCTTCTTCTGGTGCGTTTCATCATCCGAAATGATAGCGCTGCGTCCCACTTCACTACCTGTTCCTGCGGTGGTGGGAATTGTAACGAAATGCGGAACGGCGTTGGTGACATAGACATCGCCACCGATGAGGTCGTCGTACTTGAAAAGGTCTTCTCGGTGATTTACCCGCAGCACAATGGCGCGGGCCACATCAAGGGCAGCGCCACCGCCGATGCCAACAATACCATCACACCTCTCAAGGTCATACACGTCGGAGCCTTTGTACACGTCAGATTTGACCGGGTTTTTGTGGATGTCGCTGACGACTATTGGTGACAAGCCTTTGGTTATAAGGTCTCCTACAATCGTCTTAAAGAAATCAAGTCGTGAAACAACGCCATCAGTGGCTACAAGCGGCCGCTTGACTCCGGCCTTTCTCAAGTGATCACTTAGTTCCTTGCTGGAACCGGGGCCGAAGCGGATGGTAGTGGGGAAGTTGTATTGGTAAATCTCTTTGAAGTGATGCATTTCCAATTAATTACTTCTTTTTAAGCCGTAGTTCCTTCAGGTAATAAGGTGCTTCAGACATGTACATGGTCAAGCGAATGAACAGCGTATCACCGACAAACCAAAATGGCCAATCCTCATGGGCATTAAAAGAATTGCCAGTTTCCATCTTTAAGAGCCGGCCAGAGCTTGATATTTGCCACGGCCTATCGAGAGTCATGGCCTTTTTGTCATGCCGGGTCACCCGGATGAGGTCTTTGTCAATGTGAATAGAGCACGCATCAGTCAACTGCACGGTGTCCCCAGTAGGATGCTTTATGCCCCATACTCCAATTGATACCCAATCACCAAGCAGTTTCTCTTGAAGGTCATTACGCATTTGTTTAGATGGCAGCTTCAGCTTTTCGAGAGTCCCAGAGTATCGATGGTGCGTGAATCGGCTACTTATTGGGTTGTTGAAACCTTCCACCCGGTAATGGCCCTTCTTTTCATCCCAATTGAGGGAGAGTACATCCATAGAAACAAGAATCTTACTCCCATTCTCCAACTTATACGTGGTTGACCCTGCTGGAAGAGACTGGCGATCTTCGGGCCACTCCACATTGCCACCTTGCATGTAACCATATGGCTGCTTAAACAAATCCTTGACTTTGCTTTCGAAGTCAATTATCTGAAGAAACTCCTTTTGAGTACGCAAAGACTTAGTAACCAAAGACCACGGGCCCACAAGGGGTTTGAATTTGCCAGGCATTTCGCAGGGGACCAAAAGGAATTTTGCCCCGCTCTTCATGAGTTGAGGCCAGTTTATACTATCACCGTTTGCTATATATCCTGTGATGGATAAGGCGGCCTTAAGTTCAATGACGTTCCCTTCTAATTTGTAAAACAGGTTTTGAATGCGGGGACCAGGCCAACGTTGAGCTCCGGGTTTCCATGGTTCGGGAGTGTATTCGTCGTCGAAGTACTCGAAATGTGCAGTTGACCCTCTCAGCTGAACATACCCAAAAAACTGGAAGACAGTATCCCGTACTAACGAGTCAGTGAGGGGCCAACGGGAAAGGTCTTTTCTGTAGAAAAGGAAATTAGTTTCATGGGGTTGCGCATTTGCAGAGGGACGATCTGCCAAACCAATAACCAGGATCGTCAGCAAAAGGGTCCAACCACGAAACCACATCACCGAATCAAATAATCTCAAAATACCTCTGGTACTCCCAATCCGTCACCGCCTTCAAATGCTGCCTCCATTCCCATTCCCGCGTGCCAGTGAAATGATCAACGAAACCGTCACCTAGAATTTCGCGGGCAACTTTCGACTCTTTCATCCGTGCTGTTGACTCTTGCAGCGTGCGGGGCAAAGTGCCATTCGAAAAATCAGTGTACCCGTTGCCTTTCGTCGGCGGTTGCTTGAGTTTCAATTTCTTGCGAATGCCATACAGTCCTGATCCAAGGGCTGCAGCCATGGCGAGGTACGGGTTGGCATCGGACCCAATAACTCGCGACTCGAGACGGCAAGCACCCGCACTCCCTGTGATGGCGCGAACTGCGACAGTCCGGTTGTCAATGGCCCAAGTCAATGTCGTGGGTGCCCAAGCGCCTTCTACTAGTCGCTTATAACTGTTCAGTGTCGGTGCGAACATCGGGAGGATGTGAGGAAGGCAATACAACTGGCCGGCCAGGTATTGCTTCATCGTCTCACTCATGTGATGCTTGTCGCCTTCGTCGTAGAACTTGTTCTTCACGCCCTTCTTGTCCATTAGGCACTGGTGCACATGGCCGCCGCAGCCTGGAAGGGTTTCGCTGATCTTCGCCATGAAGGTGGCCATAACACCGTGGCGGTAGGCAAGCTCCTTAACCGCAGTCTTAAAGAGAACGGCGCGATCACCTGCTTCTAGTGCGCTCGCTTTGTAAATGGCAGCCTCAAGCACACCGGGGCCGGTTTCCGTGTGAAGGCCTTCCAGAGGGATATCAAATTTGACGAGTGACTCGAAGAGGTCGGCAAAGAGCGGTTGGTTAAGCGTGGTTCGGAGTATAGAATAGCCAAACATTCCCGGCGAGAGTGGCGTCAGGTTCTTAAAGTTTTTGGCGCGTGCTGAGGCCGGTGTCTCGGCGAACATGAACCATTCAAACTCTTGTGCCATCACAGGCGTGAAACCATCGCCTTCTGCCTCATTCATGATGCGCTTGAGCAACTGGCGGGGGCAAACGTCGGATGGCTTTCCTTTTTCGTTAAGAAACTCACCAAGGAAAAAAGGGACATCATTCTCCCAGGGAATCTTGCGGAAGGTGGTGAGGTCGAGACGTGTCTTGGCATCAGGATAGCCACTGTGCCAGCCGGTGTACTTCGCGTTGTCGTAGGTGACGTCGTTGGCATCCCAACCGAAAACGACATCACAAAAAGACGTTGTGTCGTTCGCGATGGCAAGAAACTTGGATGCAGAAATGTACTTGCCGCGTAAAATACCATCGATGTCGGCATAGGCGACTTTGACCCTCCCCGAAGGATGGTTCTTCACATATTCAAGGATGGCTTTCGAAGTCATGCAGACGGCTTTTGGCGGATTGTAAATATACCAAAGCACACAGCCATTATCAGCACGAACACCAGGGTCACTTTCGGGTTGTACACAGCGACGGAAGCGAGGGCAGCAGCAGCTAGCAGCAATGCGGCTATGGGAAAGAACGGGAACAATGGCGCCCGGAATGGACGTGCAAGCTCCGGCTCCTTTCTCCGCAACGCAATCATGGCAATCATTGAAATCGAATACAGCGAAAGTGCACCGAGCACAGAAAGCGTGATGATGTCACCGGTTCTGCCGGTAAACAGCGCGGCGCATCCGATCGTTGCATTTAGAACAAGTCCCCACGCAGGTGTCTGAAATCTTGGATGTGTAGATGCTACTGGCGAAGAAGGAAAATTGATACGGGCAAATTCCAACGTCGATCTTCCCGCGGCGAGCATGAGTCCATGAAACGAGGCAACAAGTCCTGAAAGTCCGAGAACCACGAGAAGGGTGTACGTCCCGCCTTTGTTTCCCTGCATCGCCTCCATGGCCATGGGCAGCGGTGCATCCGACGTCGATCCATCAGGCTGTAACACAACCGCCTCCCAGCCCGCAACGCCTACTGAACCCGTAAATGTCAATACACAAAGTGTGATGAGTGTGAATAAGGCGGCGAGAAAACCCTTCGACATGGTTCGCCAGGGATCCACTGACTCCTCGGCAAGGTTTGCGATTCCTTCGATGCCAAGAAAGAACCAGATCGCGAATGGGATCGCTGCAAAAACCCCCGATGGTCCGACAGGCCAGGCGTTGTGACCCAGATTTTGGATTGACACGTGCGGGAGGGCAGTTGCCGCGAACAGGATCAAGCCGGCGACAGCCATGAACGTGACAGCAAGTTCCACCATGGCGGCAAGCTTAACGCCGTACACGTTGAGCGCGGTGAATATGACATAGGCGCCGACAGAGAAAGCAAGCATTGGAACGGCCGGTATGAACAGATTCAGATACGTTCCGATAGCCAGCGCTATGGCCGGCGGAGCGAAGATGAACTCGATGTTCTGCGCCATGCCCGCAATGAACCCGGCGCTGGGCCCAAGTGCCCGATGGGCGTAGTCAAAAGCGCCGCCAGCTTTAGGAATAGCGCAGGCCAGTTCGGCGTAACTGTAGGTGAACGTCACATACATCACGATTGCGAGAAGCGTAGCAATCGCCAAACCATAGCTCCCTCCTGCCTGCAGCCCGAGGTTCCAGCCGAAGTAATTCCCGGAGATCACATACCCAACGCCAAGTCCCCAGACCATCGTTGGTGTGAGGATGCGCTTGAGACCTGATGATTGTTCGGGGGAGCTCACGGTCGATTAGAAAGTCACTTCCACATCACCTTTAACAGGAAAGCTCTGGCAGGTAAGGATGCGCCCTTTCGCCACCTCAGCCTCTGTAAGCACTTCATTGTATCGCATCCAGACTGACCCCTTCGAGCAAGTAGCGATACAACTCCCGCAGCGTCCCGCTTCACAGCTGTAAGGAAGCTCGATGCCTTTGGCCTTGGCGGCCGCCAGGATAGTGTCGGGGTACTTGACGTCTAATTTGTATGTGTGATTGCGGATGTGAATTTCAACTGCATGCTCCTTCACATCCGGCGGCATCTCTTTCGCCTTCAGGGGCTCAGGCGTAAACACTTCGCGACGGATATTCTCCGGCTTTATCCCTTCCACCTGGAGAACTATAGAGGCTGTACGCATGAAATCAAATGGTCCGCAGAGGTAAACAAGGGTGCGTTCGGGTTTTCCTGACAGGTTGGCTGTTAATAACTGCTCAACAGCTGTTTTCCCCAGTCGTGCCTTGTGGAGGTCCTGAACGTTGCTGAAGTACCATTCGATCTTGAGGCGATCAGGATGCCGGGTTGCCAACTGCTCAAGTGCTTCACGAAACATGGCTGCCTTGGGCGACTTGTTCCCGTAAGCCAGCAACACGGGAGGTCCTGGCGCCCCCATCAGCGAACGGACCATCGGAAGGACCGGCGTGATGCCGCTGCCTGCCGCCAGGAAAATGATCTGGTCTATGTCAGCCAATCGATCCGGCAGAGTAAAGAAGCCAGACGCACCTCCTGCGATGGTCAGGCGATCGCCGGGTGCCGCCGACTCAAGCATGGGCCGGGAGAAGACCCCGTTGGCAACGCGCTTGATGGTGATCGTCATTGGCTCACCGGGAAGTGATGACATGGAATAGCTTCTCCGGACCAAACCCGATTGGGTAGGAATGACAAACGTGATGAACTGACCCGGCTTGTAGTTAAAGTCCCCTGTCCTTGCCCCGGCATTAAATTCCGGGGCAAGGACATCCCCAACGAGTTCCAG
>CAZJWV010000014.1:35312-56461 GCA_964549855.1 uncultured Ohtaekwangia sp.
AGAAATCAGATGTCCTCACCGAGGGCCTTGAGGCGCTTTCTCACGCGTTCGA
The DNA here is from genome assembly GCA_964549855.1 of uncultured Ohtaekwangia sp. Classification (GTDB taxonomy): domain Bacteria; phylum Bacteroidota; class Bacteroidia; order Cytophagales; family Cyclobacteriaceae; genus ELB16-189. The sequence goes on from CAZJWV010000014.1 coordinate 35,365, forward strand.
TCTTCGGCTTTTCGTCGAGGTCGGAGTAAACGTTCAGCAGGGAGTAAAGCACGTTCACGTCATCGGGCGAAAGCTTCTCACAAGATTCGATGTAAGGCTGGTAAACTTTCAGCGACTCCACGTACTTCGCATCGATGGCAAGTTTCTTCTTAAGATCTTCCTTGCTGTTTCCCAGCGCACCGATTTCATCCTTGAATTTCTTTGCATCCGCCCAGTACAATTGAGAAAGTTCATAAGCGGCATCAAAGTACTTCGGGTCAATTTCAAGGGCCTTCTTGAATGAGGCTTTGGCTTTGTCGAAATCGCCCAACTCACGGTTCAGCTGTGCGTACAAGTAGTGATTGTCCCGGTTGCTGGGATCGCTCTGTAGTTCACTTTCGACCATCGTCTTGGCCACGTCATACTTCTTGTCGTTGAGGTAGATGTTTAGTTCAAGCAAGCGAAGGTCGCGGTAGGCAGGGAACTTGGCTTGCCCTTCCTTGATCCATTTCAGCGCGGTGGGATGGTCCTTTTTCTCAATGTAGATATTGGCAATGGATGCATAGGCCTGTGCATTTTTTCCTCCCATCGTAAAGTACTTCTCCATGTAAGTGACAGCCTTATCGGATTCACTGGCGCTTAATGCAAATGCGCTGGAATAGAACAACAGGGTGGTGTCGTCGGGGATGAAGTACATGGTGCGCTCGGCATAGGTGAGCGCCTTCTTATGGTCATTTTCTTCGTTGTAGGCGTTGATGGCCTGGTTAAAGTAGCTGTTACCGATCAGCTGCTTAATATTTTCGTTCAGCATCTGTTGCAAGCCACTGGCGTCATTGAAATAAGACTTTGCCAATGGGTCCAATACGGTGGCCTTGTCAAAAGCTTCTTTGCCCTGCTGGAAGGGATTTGGATCCAGGGTCTTGAATGCCGTGTTCTTGGTGGTGTCCATGGCGAAATAAATGATCCCGCGGAGGAACCAGGCTTTGGCGGCGTTCTTCGTCGGCTGACCCTTCTTGTCGATCATGAATTCATTGCTGCCGGTCGTGGCATCGATGATCGTTTTGGCTTCATCGATCTTGCCTTCCCGGAGCGCCTTTTCGGCCTTTGATATACTGGGTTTCACCTGTCCCAACACCAGGAAGGGTGCGGCGACAAGCAAAGTGATCAGCGTCTTTTTCATTTTAGTTTTTCAGGTTTATTGAACAATCAGTTTAGGTTCACTTTAAATTACTCCTTAGGTTTCTTCTGATCTTTAACATCATCTACATCAATCTTCTGGATCTTCTCCACCGATGAGATGGCGTCGTCGTCATTCAGCCGGATCACCCGCACGCCCTGGGTGGCACGTCCCATCACGCGCAGTTCGTCTACGCGAATCCGGATGCTGATGCCAGAACGGTTGATAATCATAAGCTCGTCGCCGTCTCCCACTTCCTTGATGGCAACAAGCTTGCCAGTTTTTGGGGTAATATTTATGGTTTTCACCCCTTTTCCCCCACGTCGCGTGATGCGGTAGTCGTCGATGAGAGAGCGCTTTCCGTATCCCTTCTCGGAGACAACAAGCAGGTTGGCATTTTTATGTGTGATACACACCATGCCCACCGCTTTGTCGGTGGTTCCCTCCAGGGTAATGCCTCTCACGCCAGCGGCTGTACGTCCCATCGGCCGCACGTCTGATTCGTTAAAGTGCACCACCTTGCCGCTACGCTTGGCGATGATGATGTGATTCTTGCCATTGGTCAGCGACGCGGTGAGCAATCGGTCACCTTCATGCACGGTGATGGCCGTGATGCCGTTTGCACGGGGCCGTGAGTAGGCTTCTAGCGATGTCTTCTTGATGGTGCCCTTCTCCGTGCAGAGAATGACAAAATTCTTGTTCACGTAGTCCGCATCATCGATGCTCTTGATGTTGAGCACTGCCCTGATGCTGTCGGTCGACTCGATATTCAACAAATTCTGAATAGCCCGGCCTTTGGATGCCTTCGTGCCTTCCGGAATCTCGTACACTTTCTTCCAAAAGACCTTACCTGTAGCTGTGAAAATCAACAGGTAGTGGTGGGCGTGAGCGATGAAAAGATGTTCGGTAAAGTCGTCAACCTTGGTGGTTACTCCTTTCGATCCTATGCCTCCCCTGCCCTGCGTCCGGTATTCCGACAACACAGTTCGCTTGATGTATCCCTGGTTGGAAATGGTGATCACCATCTCCTCGTTGGGGATCATGTCTTCAACAGTAATGTCATCATGGCTGGCCACCACCTGGGTGCGACGCTCATCACCGTAGCGCTCCTTCATCTCCAGCAACTCGGTCTTGATGATGTCCATACGCATGGATTCGTTGGCAAGCAATTCATTCAACCTGCCAATGAGTTCCATCACCTCCTTGTATTCGTTCTGAATCTTCTCACGCTCAAGGCCAGTGAGGCGCTGCAAACGCATTTCCAAAATGGCTTTCGCCTGGATCTCGGAAAGCTTGAACTTCTTCATCAGGCCAGCCTTGGCCACATCAGGATCCTTCGAATTGCGGATAAGGGTGATCACCTCGTCGAGGTGGTCGAGCGCAATGAGGTATCCTTCGAGGATATGTGCACGCCGCTCCGCTTCAGCCAGTTCGAACTTGGTTCGGCGCACCACCACCTCATGGCGATGATCAACAAAATGAACGATCTGGTCCTTAAGGTTCAGCGTCTGGGGGCGGCCTTTCACGAGAGCCACGTTGTTCACGCTGAATGCGGACTGAAGCTGTGTATGCTTGAAGAGGTTGTTTAGGACGATGTTCGCGATGGCGTCCTTCTTGAGATCGTATACCACCCGGTAACCGTCGCGGTCACTTTCGTCGCGCAGGTCTGAAATTCCCTCAATCTTCTTATCGTTGATCAGGGCGGCCGTCTTCTCGATCATCAGGGCCTTATTGACCTGATAAGGAATCTCGGTCACCACGATCTGGTCCTTGCCGTTGGCCTGGGTAACTATCTCTGCCTTGGCCCGGACCACAACGCGGCCCCTGCCGGTGAGGTACGATTCCTGGACACCAGACAGACCGTAGATGATTCCGCCCGTCGGGAAATCAGGGGCGGTAATGTATTTCATCAACTCCTGAATCGTAATCTCCTTATTATCAATGTATGCCACGATTCCATCTACAACTTCACTTAAGTTGTGTGGTGCCATGTTTGTGGCCATTCCTACAGCGATACCCGATGAGCCGTTGGCAAGCAGGTTGGGAATCTTGGATGGAAGTACCGTGGGTTCTGTAAGGGAATCGTCAAAGTTCGGCTGGAAGTCGACCGTCTCTTTGTTGATGTCGGCCAACAACTCTTCCGTCAATCGGCGAAGCCGTGCCTCGGTATACCGCATGGCGGCAGGCATGTCGCCATCCACAGAGCCGAAATTGCCCTGTCCGTCTACGAGGGTGTAACGCAGGGACCAATCTTGGGCCATGCGAACCATGGTATCATAGATTGACGAGTCGCCATGGGGATGGTATTTACCCAGTACGTCCCCGACAATGCGGGCTGATTTCTTGTAAGGCTTGTTGTAGTTGATCCCCTGCTCCTGCATGCTGTAGAGCACGCGCCGGTGGACCGGTTTGAGGCCGTCGCGGACGTCCGGGAGGGCCCGGGAGACGATCACCGACATCGAATAGTCGATGTAGGCGCCCCTCATTTCGTCCTCAATACTGATCGGAATTATGTTCTGACGCGGGGGAAGGCCGCTGATCTCTTCTGCCACTGGATAGGTAGGTTACAAGTAGTACTTAGGGGTGGCAAATATATGGAAAACAGGCCGAAAATTGGAGGTTTTTGACGGGTGGTTCGGCTTCGATTTGAATGCTGCCACTTAAAATGGAGCGTTCTCAATTAGTCGTTCCCCGGTGAGGGTATTGGGTGTTGGGTATTAGGCTTTAGCAGAATTCTGCCCAACCCTAATGCCCAATACCTAAGACCGTACCGTGGGAACTCAATGAGCATCTCCCGGGGTCTTTCTCTGGTCAGGCTCGGAGCCCTCACAAATAACTCAACCACCATTTCTCTTTGTTCGACGCCTTGTAGCGTTCGTACCACATGCACAACGGGTACAGTAACAATACGACAACAATCCATACGATATAGGTCACGAGCAGTGAGAAGCCATACCCTGGGGGACTCGGTGTAACCGAGTTGGCGGTAGATACCATGTCGCTCCATGCGTACCCTGTGAATTTCCCAGCGAACAGGGCGATAAGATGCAGGAGGTAGATATGAGCAACGTAAAAAAACATCGGTACCCTGCCGATACGGACCAGGGCTTGTCCAATACCCTTAAGGGGGATTTCTGCGAAGCTCAAGAAAAGGATGGCAGACCCCAAGGTTATCAAAAGGAACAGCAGTGAAGGTGGGTACTTGGTGACGTTCAGAAAAGAGAGAAGACTAAACGAAGCTGAAGGCTGCAGGCTCCAGGTTTGAGGGTCTCCATACACATTAATTGCCCGTATGAGGAAGAAGAGTGCAGTCGCGGCAAGCCCTATCCATAGCAACCATTTTTGTCTCTGCTCAACTTCGATTTTGTCCTGATAGAGATAGCCAAAACAGTAACCCACTGTCATGGTACCAATCCAGGGAAGCGCCGGATAACCTATGTCGAAGGGGCGACCAAGGAAGGTAAAGACACCGAATCTTACATCATGGAGAACAGACCATACAAGAGCATCTACTCCCGAGCCATTCACGTGAACAGAGTCCAGGAGGTTGTGACCGAAGATAATGACAAGCCCTAGCAGAAGTATGACTCGAAAAGGCAAGAAGATGAGGAGCGACATGGCGATCATGCTGATGCCCAGCGCCCAAATCGTTGTCATGGCAAAAAGTGGAAGGGTGATGTTGAACGACCATCCAAAATTTATCACCGTTAACTCCAGGAGCACAAGCCAGGCCCCTCGGGTTAACAAGAAAAAGCAAAGCTCCCGTTTCCCTTTTCGCGAGCCAACGAGGAAGGCCGATGTTCCTGCCAGGAAAAAGAAAACGGGCGCACAGAAGTGCGTTATCCAGCGAGTAAAAAACAAGGGGACACTAGTCCGGGTAAGATCTTCCGGGTAGAACAAAAGAGAATCAGCGTGAAAAAAATCTCGGGAATGATCAAGCGCCATGATCACGATGACAATCCCCCTGAGCAGATCAATAGACTGAATTCGACTTTTGGCAAGGATTGTTTCGCCCATGCGCGACTTGCTTTGGCTAGTACGGACTCAGCTTCTTCTTATTCTTCCCCTTGTACTTGATCAGGTTGGGGTGATTCTCCCCATACTGTGGATTCTGCTTCTTGTAGAACGGATGCACACGACTCCGGTACTCTCGGTTTCCATGGGCATGGTTCATCTGGATCCGGCAATCTTTGGAGAAGCACTTCGGCAACTCGGGGATACGGTAGGTGACACCGATGTTCAGAAAGAGGGCATTCATCCCGTGGTTGATGGGGTTGCCTCCTTCCGGCAGGGTTAGCTCGAAACTCTTGAATTCATACGAGGGCCTTACGAAAAGGCGAAGGTATTCCGACAGGTCGCGCTCGATCGTTACACCGGCATTCACATAGACACCGGTCTTGGCAAGGGACTGGTCAAAATTCCCTGGCTTAAAAGAGCCGATCTGAAGGTCGCCTGTGAACAGGTAGTTGTTCCATCTGTAAAATGAAACACCTGCCATGCCGAAGAACCGGCTGGTAAAGCCCGATGGATTGGAGGGGGCCATGGTAGTGAGCTGATCGCTATTCGTTTTCGAAGTGAAGTTGCCCATGCTCAGGTATTCGTAGGAATACCCCATGCCAATGCGGTATCGCTTCAAGAACTCATAGTGAATTGAAAGCTTGAAGGGGATGACCAACCCGTTGGCTTTAAAACCAAGCGAGGGCGTTCCTGCAGGTATGAGCACAGCGCCAGGGTCCGTCGCCGAGGTCGACAACACACGTTCATTTACCCAGTTGGAATATCGTGTCGCCGGGGAGGTGCCCGGAAAAATCTCGGGAGCACCACCTGTGGCCTGGTAGATGCCGTAATCCGGAAGTTCATGGCTGAAGAAGGTATTCCCGTACCCGGTACTGAAACTGAATCGGATGTTCTTAAAAATCTTTCGAGCCCCCCACGGTTTGATCTCGGCGTAAAAATTGTCGAGGGGGAAACCCGAACCTTCCCCTTCCGCGGCCGCCTCGTCTTTTGGAGCGCCCTTGGCTGGGGGAAGCGTCAGGGTGTCACCCGGGGTCGTTGCCAGCGAATCCTTAGCTTGCACACGCGTAGTGTCCGACTGCCCCCAAGCGGGAATGGCCAGGCAGAATGCAATGAGCAATACAGGGACGAAAAACTTCACTACGAACAGGATTTGGCTCCTTAAAGGTAGAAAGATTGCTTGCTATTCAGTAGGGCGTGCCTGGTTGAAGGCTTTCGAGACTTGTGAAGGTGTGAAAATGCGTCTGCCCCGGTTTGAGGTCGTAGGTGAACGTTTGAGATTGAATTCTACCATCGTGATCCGTTAGGTCGAGGGTAACTGTGCTTTGACCAGCGGGCAGATGAAGTCGTGCATATGAAATGCTGTGAGGAAGCGTCTGCCAATTTCTGGTGTCTGCTGCTTCTGTCAGTACATTCATCATTTGCAATATCGGACCTACCCATTTCTCTTTACCACTGCTTGCAGAACGTTCTGTGGCCTTCTTCACCGCCATCCGCATCAGTGCCTTGCTCAACTCAAGGTTCATCCGTTCGTCAAGACATTTGAATGCCACTTTATTAACATCTTCCATCAGCTGGAGGGGATACTGTTGCTCACCGAAACGGAGGCTGGCCCCCGCGTAGGCCAAAGGCCGCTCGACGTATTTGGGAAGGGTGAGCTTGTAGACATCCAGGGACCTCAGCGACTGCAGCTGACTCTGAGAGTACCCTTCCGATGAAAAGGAATAAGCAAGTCCCAGACGCTCGTTGTTGAAATGCACCATGCCGTTCTGCTGCGAGATGGCGAATTGTACCGACCACTCCGTCTTCACAGGCGAAAGGCCATTGTGCCAGAAGAAAACCACTTCCCCACCTTCATGCTCTGGCTTCTCATCTTCAGGGTAGCCGAACCGGTAGCGGTACGTTTCATATTCAGAATCCAGCCCGGCCAACCGGGCCGTTCTTACGAGGTCTATTTTCAGCTGCTCCGGAGGGCTCACCTGGAAGAGTTTGAAGAACTCCCCCTCGTAAGCATCCAGCGCGTTACGGTAAGCAATGAAAGCGTTGTTATAGTCCAGGTCTGCTTCATAAATAAGTCCCATGAGTGTACCGATGAAAGCGTCTTTGCGATACTTCTCGGGAGAATCATAACGGTCGCTCAACTGAAGCAACCGAATATTGAGCCGGCGGCACTCGACAAGGGCCTCTTCGGTTTTGCCCATCTTCAAATAGTTCATGGCCTTGTAGTAGAGGAGCATCAAGTGCTCATGGTCCTCACCCCGATAGACGGCAAAGTTGGGATTGCTGAAATACGTCGCTGCCTCGTTCAGGTAGTTGATGCGATAGTCCTCGCCAAACACATAGGCACGCTCAAAGAACCGGTTGCTCTCGTTGTACTCACCCAGGAGCGAGAGCACCAACCCATTATTGACGAAATAAAGGAACTGCTTCTTGCCCGCCCCTTCTGAAGGACGTTCTTGCAGTGTCTTCAGGGCACTCTTCAGATCGCCTCGTTCGAAGACTTCATTGAATGCAAGGTTGGACCGATAGTAGGTTGCGCATGAGACTGCCACGGCAATGATGAAGATCCCAACCAGGAACCGCTGCAGCCTTATGGACATGGCGAACGATTTGTAGAGTCTAGTTCTTCACGTACTTCTTAATCTCCTCTTGCCCGTACCACACCCGGCGGTTTGTTTCCATGTCGGTGAGAAACAAAGTAGTGACGTAATTCACGACACGTTGCTTTTGATACATGTCTGTCTCGGAAGTCATCTCGCCGAAGAGCATCAGGTTGGCGCCGGTTTCCTCGCCCCACTTGGCCATGGTTCCCTCCTTGGCGAAGTCTCGCTGTTTCACCCGCTCCACCCGCAGTTTGTCACGAAAATCACCAGACTCCACTACTTCGGCCAGCCCTGAGTTGAACAAGGCCAATTCTATCCGCTTGATATAGTTCTCAGTATCGATATGCTCACTGGTGCGGTTGCGTACCAGGCCGACAATAATCGCCGGCTTTTTTCCGAGCTTCTCCGCATACTCTTTGAACTTGTCGCTCTTTAACAAGTTGTCCACCATCGCGGTGGCCACCTGCCGCGAGTCTGTATCATTCCAACGGCCACTCAGGTCAATCGGTTGGCCGGGGTCGATGCGGGTCACAGACCTTGCACACGACAAGACACTAAGCGCAAGTATGATGACGAAGGCGGGCTTCATGGAAGGGTGGCTGCTCATTCTTAACAAATTCCCTGCCATCCCCTCAGGCAATGGCCTTCAGATCATGGATTACGTCCTTGGGCTTGGACGAGGAAAACACAAAATGGCCTGCAACCAGCACGTCAGCCCCGGCATTCAGCAGCGGCTTCGCGTTTTGTTGGTTTACCCCACCATCTATTTCAATGAGTGCTTTCGAACCAGTCCTGGATATCAGTTCCTTTAACTCTTTGATTTTCAAGTAAGTATTCTCGATGAACGATTGTCCGCCAAAGCCTGGGTTTACCGACATGAGGCAAACAAGGTCAATATCCCCTATCACATGCTGGAGCGCGGACACCGGCGTATGAGGGTTCAAGGCCACGCCGGGCTTTGCTCCCAGCTGGCGGATTTGCTGGACGTTACGATGAAGATGAGGGCACGCTTCCACATGCACAGAAATGGTCGAGGCCCCTGCCTTGTGAAATGCTTCCACGTATCGCTCCGGGTTCACAATCATCAGGTGCACATCCATCGGCTTGCGGGCGTGGCGCTTCACCGCCTCAACGACGGGCACCCCCATGGAGAGATTGGGTACGAAGACGCCATCCATGATGTCGATGTGAATCCAATCGGCCTCGCTCTCGTTGATCATGTTGATTTCCCGCTCCAGGTTGGCGAAGTCGCAGGCGAGAATCGATGGGGCGATGACCGGCTTCATAAAAAGTGCACCAAATTAGCCATTAAAGCTTTACGAAGCGAAAGGTCATCCGCGCCTCAATTGTCAAATCAATACGAAGTATGTAGACTCCACTGGTGAGGCCAGTAAGGTCGAGCTGGCTCTTGCTGTTTGACCACGTAATGTTCGGATTATCCAACTGATAGACAGTCTTTCCCATAGTGTCCTGTATACTTATTCGCATAAGTGGCAACCACGGACTCAGGTTCAGGAAGAGCTTGTCAACTACTGGATTGGGCCAGGCGGTTAAAGAGAAGTATGGCTCAAGGAAATTGACAACAGCCAGGTAACCCGGTATGCCATACCCGAGATTGTTATCAGGTGGCGATGTCGCTTTTGACGCACTGTTGCAAATTTCATACACCAATTGTTCGGGTGGTTTGGTAGGATAGCGCTGAAGTAAGCCAGCCACCAGGCTGCTTACCAGGGGAGCGGCCATCGACGTGCCGTTTTCAGTACCCTCGGTCCCACTCGATCCAATCACTCTCACCCCCGCACCCAGCGCGACAACATCGGGCTTCAGTCGGTTGTCTGCCGTAGGGCCTATTGAGCTAAACGCGGCCTTGACACCGCTGATGGTTACAGCGCCGACTGCAAGGATGCCTGCCACATCAGCGGGCATTGCCACAAGCTGCCAGGGTGTAACACCCTCGTTCCCGGCACTTACGACGACAACTATGCCCCGGTCGCGGGCAAATCCTGCAGCTCTCGATACGATGGCTGTTTCTCCATCCAACTGACCAACGGTATAGTCCATGGACGGATCGTCGAAGGTGGTGTAGCCCAATGACGCCTGGATAATGTCGGCACCTGCACTGTCGGCCTGCTCGGCTGCAAACAGCCAATTATATTCTTCGATACGGTATTCAGTTGGGTCATCCTCCGTAACGAAAAGTAAATAATCAGCCTTGGGTGCTCCACCTGTGAATGTGGTGGTTTCAGCTGCCATGATCGACAACACTTCCGTACCGTGCTCATCGAACTGGTAGACGTTGTTAGAGTTGGTGATAAAGTCCTTCGTCATCCGGATCCGGTTGTCATCGCGCAACGATTCAAATGGCAACGTACTCTCCACCCCGGGAAACCCGCTGTCTAACACAGCGATCATGATTCCTTCTCCCCGGAAGCCATCGTTGTGCATGCTGTCAAGAGTCAACATGGACAACTGCTGATCCGTAGATGTCGCGATCGCAGAACTGGAAACCGTTGTCTTGCTACGCGACGACAAGAGCCTGGTGCCTGGAGCCACAAGGTCAACTGCGGTCACAAAGGGAAGGCTCAAAATGCTGGTGCGCTGCGCCAGTGTTGCTTCTACGAGCACTCCATTCATCCACCGCGTCGTAAAGAATGCCTTTGCCCCCGTGGCACGCACTTGGGTAACATAGGATGGAACGACAGGCAAATCGTCAGCTGTGATGGCAGCATTTGCCTTCGTCCTTCGCTGCACGGCCCGTGGCGAAAGAAACGAAGAAGGTGTGCTGACCGAGTGGGGTGTGCCGGTCTTGTCGGCGAAGAAGACCATGTACCGATCGATCTGCGCAGTCGCGGGCGAGGCAACCAGGCACAAGCCAAACAGGAATCTACTCCAACCCATAGGTCGTCAGAATCTGTTTGAGAATATATCCATTCTCTACCACCTGTAGCCCAATGCAGGAACCTACCGTGCAGTACTCGAGCGCTGTTATTTCAAGATAGACCAACCCCACGCCCTTGGCATAGATGGTCTTACGAATATCTTTTCCCACGATCGGATCCTCTTCCTCGTTTTCAACAATGGTCACCGTATCGTCGTAAGAAATGGAGCCTGTAATCTCGAATGGCTTCTGCAGGTTGGAGGATAGGTACATATCACATCCATCCGTTCCATCCGGGCAAGCCTCTGTCCCACCCAGTGAGTTCAACATGTTCCCATTCCAGGTTTTCCCTTCCGTGAGTGGAAACGACAGCTTCACAAAAGGGACATTCCCTTGCTGGATGATCCAGCGAAACTCGCTTTGACGCACCGACCAGGTTTCAGTGGCCACCCAAACTGCTGCTCCCTGGTCGCGGGTCCAGCGTCCCAATACATAGGTGACCTCTTCATCATTGATCACCGAATCCAGGACCTCCACGCGCAATTCGGTCAAGGTGTTCACCTGGCCACTAACAGGGCTAATGGTGGTTTCCATCATCGAGTACTCCCAGTAGGCACCCACGCGCATGGGCACAAACTCTGCCCCTGTCCGCACGGGCACGGCCTCGTGCGAATCGCAGGCAAAAATGGAAACTAGAAGAAGTATGCAGCCTAAACCTCTGAATCTCACCACAACGAATTTCACAAAGTTATTTCTTTCTTTTGGATATTTGGCCCTGCCTGGTCTCGCCTTTCCTCCTAAGCCACCACGACACTACGACACCCCGACACCAATGCCCCGTCCCGTCATCTACGTCAGCCACATCACCAACCTGAGCGACGCACGCTACTGCGCCGGCATGGGCGTTGACCTCCTTGGATTCGTTATTGATCCGGCTGATCCGGATTTTGTAAGCGTCGAAACCTACCAACAACTGATCGGCTGGGTTTCAGGGCCGGCACGCGTTGTTGAATATGGCGACACAACGGTTCAAGACAAGATTCAGACTGACTATTCACCGGACTTCATACACCTGGGCTTAAAACAGCTCGCGAGCCATCCAGTCACTTCAGCAAAGCTGATCGTTGAAATCACATTTCATGAACTATCTGCAATTTCAAAGGAGCTTCGTGGGAGAAAGGACGTCGCGTACTGGCTCGTGACCGATGCACCTGACGACGTGAGTGAACCGTTGCAATTGACTGCTCCAATCCTCATCGCCAGGAACGCGTTCCCAGGTGGAGTGATTGCCTATCTCCAACGCTTCGGTGCAGCAGGTGTGGCGTTGCGCGGCTCGATCGAAACTGTGCCTGGACTAAAAGATTATGACCACCTCGCGGAAGTTCTTGAAGAACTGAACAGCTAGCTTTCCGGTCCGAACTTTTTCATCAGCTTCTCCACTGCTTTCTCCGCAACCTCAGGGTAATCAACGTCGACGGTCTCCTTGGAGTCTAACCACTTCTCAATTCGCGACAGGCTTTTCTTCTTCACTTTCTTCAGTACGGGAACCCCCATTTTCTTCAAAGCAATCGCATTGCACTTTTGCTCATACTGGCCCTTCATGGGAACCACCAGCAGTTTCTTCTCGAGATACATCACTTCGGCAGGCGTCTCAAAACCAGCGCCGCACAAGACACCTTCGCTGGTAACCATGCTCGCCACAAAGTCGTCGCCGCTGACCGGGTAGACGGAAATCTTGCCAACGTGGTAAGCCTGCTTCGTGTGCTTGGAAAAAATGTGCCACTTCAGGCTGGGCAGCTTCATCAAGAGGGCCACCAACTTTTTGTCGTCATAGGCCGGGAGGTAGACTGTGTAGTGTCCCTTGTTGGTCCGCGGCGCCTCGGCTATTGCCGATCGGATCACAGGAGTGTAGATGTTCTTGTCGTATTCCTGAAAATGAAACCCGATGTACTTATCCACTGGTGCATAGGTGCGAAGCAGCCACTCGCCGAACGGGTCTTTAACTTTCGGCTTCGGCGCATGTTTCGACAACAGCGCGCTTTGATGACTCAACCCGACGATGGGAACCTCGCGCTTCCGTGCGGCCCATGCCGTGATGGGTTCAAAGTCGTTGACGATGAGGTCATACTTGTCCACAGGAAACTGGCTGATCTCCTTCATCACATCCTTCGAACTGTTGCGCTGAAACGTCTTGTAGAAATTGATCCCGCCACTCTTGCCAAAGTAAAAGCTCAACCCCTTCGACTTGTATTTGATTGGAAATGGAAGTGATACTTCCGCCTGGGCCCCGCTGACAAACAAGTCGACCTTTCCGAACTTGCGAAGTTCAGGCACAATGTCGACAGCCCGACTGAGATGACCGTTGCCAGTTCCCTGGATGGCGTACAAAATGTTCATGCCTTTGTGGGATCAATAAACTGATCAACAAGGTCTTTAAATATCCGGTCATTGTCCAACGCCTGGCGAAAGCGCTTCGGGATGCGCATGGATTGAGCGACTGCATCCTCAGCATATTTGTAGATCGACCAGAACCCGCCGTTGTACTCAAGTGCCGTCAGGTTCTCCACCCAGTCGCCGGAATTGAGGTACATAACGGTCCCCTTCTCCGTTGTAATTTCCTTCATCTCGGGATGGTGGATGTGCCCGCAAACAACGTAATCGTAACCACGGCTTATGGCTATCTCTGCCGCCGTCTTCTCAAAGTTGTTGATGAACTTCACGGCCTGCTTCACACTGTCCTTCACCTTCTTGGACAAGGAGATCTTTTCCTTTCCGAAAAGTCGCAGGACAAAGTTGACAAACGTGTTGATATGAATAAGCATGTCGTACCCTACTGCACCGAGGCGTGCCAGCCACTTCGAATGCTGCATGGTAACGTCGAACACGTCGCCGTGGAATATCCAGGCCTTCTTGCCCTGCAGGGAGATCACCTTTTTATTCTGGATCTGAAAAGAGCCCAGTCGAAATCCCGCGAACTTGCGAAGCATCTCGTCGTGGTTGCCTGGCAGGTAAATGATCTTTGCCCCTTTGGCGATCTGGCCCGTGATGTGTTTGACAATCTGCATGTGCGACTGTGGCCAATACCGTTTGCTGAATTGCCACATGTCGATGATGTCGCCGTTGAGAACGAGTGTCTTCGGCTTGATGGTCTTCAGGTACTTGAGCAATTCTTCGGCATCACAGCCGTAGGTGCCGAGGTGAATGTCGGAGAGTACGACCAATTCAACTTCGCGCTTTTTCTTTCCCAAGTTTCGGAGCCGTTTGTCAAAGATACGAGCCTTTACCTTTGCCCGCACTACCCTCACATTACCATAATGTTACATTCAATAACCAATGGTCATTTTGCAAATGGAAGAAAAATACTTGGCTTCTATCATCCTGTCTCAACTGTCTTCGCGGGTTGCTGAGACAGCCCCCGCGAAGACAGTAAAAAGGATTTATTGACCAATGAATAACCGGTTATTCGGTCTTAAATCGAAACCGCAGGTACTTGATCGTCTCCCCTTTGCTAGCGAACATCTCCTCATAGCGAGTCTTAATGTCAAAGCACTCCAGTCGGAGCTCGGATGCGTAGACGTCCGGTGTGTGGACAAGGTCCACAATGTCTTTTCGCTCGCCAAGAACTTCCAGGGAGTATTGGAACAGCGAAGTATTGTCGGTTTTCAAGCGAAAGTATCCACCGGGGCGAAGGATTTTCTTGTACATCTCCAGGAAGCGCGGACTGGTGAGCCTGCGTTTGATGTCACGCTTGCGCGGCCGCGGATCGGGGAAGGTCATCCAGATCTCGTCAACTTCGGTCGGTGCAAAAAATGTTTCCAGGGCGAGTATGTTTGTCCGCAGGAATCCGATGTTGGTAAGCTGCTGTTCGACGGCCAGCGTACTCCCCTTCCATATTCGGTCGCCTTTTACATCCACACCGACATAATTTCTTCCCGGAAACCGGGAAGCCAGCTGCACCGAATACTCGCCGCGTCCACAAGCAAGTTCAACTGTGATCGGCTGTGCAACAGGGAAGTAGGATTCATTCCACTTACCCTTTATGGCGGTGTACAACTCCTTGCCGGGCTCAAGCACATTGGCTCTTTCAGCAATGACTTTAAAACGGAACGTCTTGTTTTTCAAGCTAGCCTTTCAACGGGCGCACAAATATAGTTGAAGACATCAGACAACATCCAAACATCCAAACATCCAAACGTCCCAACATCCGCACGTCCAAACGTCCGCACGTCCACACGTCAGCGCGTCTCAGTCAAGTGAAAAATCCGTGCGATAACTATACGTCGATACCCCCATCCTGATGTAGACCGTTAGCACAAGTTTTTCCTGGTTGGGTTGCCATTTGGTCAAGCTCTCAAGCGCCCGCTTGATGGGAGGGTAAAACTCCCTTCCGAAAGCCGAGACCAACCTGGTCTTCACGGGACGGCCACTCTCATTCGTATTGAAGTGCATAACCAGCCGGCTCTCTTCATTTCCCGGTATGGTGGGATTGTATCCTTCGCCAACCTGACGCCCCCGGTTCTTGTCCTTGATGATTGATTTCACTTGAGAGCGGAAATTGAAAAGGTCGGTGACAGGTTCGACGGATCTTGGCGGCGGCAAATCTTGTTGTGCAATAACCTGGACATCTCCGGGGCAGGGTTCAATGGGAAAACCCTCGAGGTAGATCAAATCGTAGATGGCGTCCGTAGGAAATATCAGGGCTAGTTCCGGGTTGCAGCACACGTCCATGGTTCGTCCCGACTGGAGTCGCTTTCCTGACACCATCTTGCCTTCGCGGTACGTCTCCTTGCGGATGAACCTTGAGGGCACCCCGTCAAGCAACACGGTGCCCTCGCCTACCCATTCGCCGTCTGCAAGCCCCGACTTAACCCTCCCGCTGATCGAGTACGGGGTATCTCCCTGCGATACAAACCTTGCTTCGCCGTTGCCGTTTTTCACGAGCACCCATTTCGCCTTGGGGTCGTACATGTAGAGTATTCGCGGGTCCGGGCCTCCGTCGAATTGAAGAGTCATTACCAATTCCCCGTTCACATTGTTGAATTTCCATTCACCAGCCGGTTCATCGTTCTGATACTGACCTTCCGTCATGACCCGTCCATTCCTGTGGTAGAAAACGAAACGCCCCTCCTTCTTTCCCGCCCGGTAGCGGCCTTCGGCAGCCAACGTTGCAGGGTGGAATCCTTCAAGTCTGAAATCCTTAAAGAAGCCTTCGAACTGCCCATCCTTGGAGATCCGGACACAACGATATCCTTTAGCACAGTCCTTGCCTGTGAAACTGGTGCGTGAAGAGCCGAACAGGCTGGCGGATTCCAGGTACAAGCGAACGCTATCGCCGTCGATGGTTTCGAAGAAGGGTACGTCCTTCTGTCCTCTAAGGGAAAGGCAGGCCAGTGAGAAAAATAGAAGCAGGCAACACCGCCGAATCATAGCAGAACTATTCCAGGCGCACTGACCGGATGACAATACCCTGTGGCTTCTTGCTTTCTTCCTCGCTCAATCCCGGTCCGATCGAAATTTGAAGTGTCTCGATGTCGCCTATGTTGAACGCCGGTTGCGTACCGCTCTCAAAAAAGTATGGGAGAAACGTTGGGTAAGGTCGCGGCAGCGTTACCAGCTTCACCGGCTTTAGATCAGAAATGGAAATGGTGATCTCGCCTTGAGATTGTGGCAGGATAATCGTAGCCCCATAGGCCTGGCCTCCTTTCGTAATCAGTGCCACCTGGATGGGACAAGGTTTGTCATTCAGTCCACGACCACTTACGACCAATCGCTGACGGCCGGGAAGTTCTCCCCTGCGGCCTGAAATTTTCTGACCAAAAAAGAAACGCATGGAGTAATCAGCCACCTTGGCGCCATTTGGATTCTCGTTGTCAGGGACAATGAGTTGCTGAACGGGAATCCTGAGCTCGGCCAAACCCGCCTGTCCTGTTGGGACATTTCCTGCACCTGGTAGCCACGTGCGGGACAAATCGTTCGCGTCAGCTGTTGACTCGAAAAGGTAAAGTGGAGCACCCTTCGGTATCACCGGAACATCGTAGGTCTTGCGCCAATCAAAGCCCCATTCACTTGGTTCTCCGTCGACATCGCCAGGATAAGTCCGGCGCTCATTGGCCGTTCGCACCACGATGTAGTACCGAATGTAGTTTTGACCGGGAGAGATAGTCGCGGTGTACGAAAAGCCATTCCCCCTCGTCATTGGGATCGTCTCCGCACCTCTCCGCCCCTGACCAAGAACCCGCACTTCAACTGAGGTGGGCTCGTTAGGGCCAACGATCGTTGCGGTCACTTCCAGGGGCGAGCCTTCTGAAACCTCAGTCAGTGGCTTGTGGAGCACATAGAGTTTATCAACAGTCGGAGGTGGGGCGGCGAACTCAATAAGTCGTATGCCGCCGATTTTTGTAACGCCAAAGGACACGGTGGTCTCGCCGCCTTGAAGCACTTTTTGCAAGTCATCAGTGAGTGCATGTTCAACACTTGGACTGATCAGGAGATACGTACCAGGCTTAACCTGGACAGTCCTCTCAGAGCTCTTTGCCTCATGCCTGTTCCCGTCATTTATAGGAAACAACCTATATGACGGACCTAGATCCGACAGGTTAATCGTCATAGCTCGCTGATTCCATTGAATGACTGCAACACGCCTCTTAGGGCTTGCAGGAGCAAACGGGTCACTTGTCCAGACTACGTCGGGCATTACTTCAAGCCGCCAGGTTCCGTTCGGAAGCTTGTCGAGAAAGTAAGCCCCAGTCCCGTCATACTTAACAACCGGTGAATTGCCCGAGCCCGCAACATGCTCCAAAGTCTGCGGCGACGGAGGAGCCGTCTCCGTGGTGTTTGTGTGGTAGTACTCCTTGTCGGTGATCATCTCGGCAAGGTCTTTCTCGTAGTCAACACTGAAATTCTCAAAGCGTGCATTTGCAGGATAGCGGCCATACGATTTGTTCATGGGCACGCGGTGGAAAACTTCAGAAGCAATCTTCAAGCTCAACGCCTTCTGGGGCGCGTATATAAGATTCATGTAGTGAGTTCCGTACTCGGTATTCACGTCGGCCATGTAGGTGGGATCGTATGCAAAGTGCGTAGCAACCTGCATGCCCGCTTCGCGGAAACTGCGGGCCATGGCAGGATAGATGTAGGATCGGCCAACATCCGCTGCATCGAATTCGTAGACAATCTTCGCCAGTTTTTTCCACGCCGGTGAGCCCGTAAATGGAACGAGGTAACGATCGACGTTTGGCAACAAGTTGCCGCCCAGCTCATGCTGCGATCCAAGGCCGGTCGGATACCATTGGAACGTGCCACCCTGGATTTTTGACGCAGCATAGGTCTCGGCATAATTGATACCATGGCTTACGTTATAAAAGATTAGCTTCTTGCAACCCACCTTCCGGATTGCATCTACCATGCCCGTGATGTAAGTCTTCACTTTTTCAGCGGGTTCCCGGTGATGAGGTTCGTTGCTCACCTCAAATCCGATGAAGGAAGGATCGTCCATGTAAGCAATCCCGGTGTACGGGTTGACATGCTTCACAAACTGCGCCAGGTAATTCTGTTGCGCACGGATGGCGTCGGGGTTCGTCAGGCAGTTGTCCTTGCCGTACTTCCTGGAGAAGCCAGGTGTTTTATCATCAGGTTCGGGCCAGCCATTGCCCCAGAATGCAATGGGCGTGATGATAAAATTAAAACCACGCTCCTTCATTTTGGCCAATGTGTAATCAAACATCTTGAGGTGATCGTTGTTGAGGAGATTCCCCAGCGTGTCGCTGATTTCGGTATCCCACACATGAACCCTGAAGAAATCAAATCCAAGTCTCGCAAAATGGTAGACGTCGTCGTCAATAGCCTTCTCCAATGACACACCTCTCTTCTTTGCCGTCTTGTAGGCATGCGCAAAGGCAGTAGTGTAGTTCACACCAAAGCCTTTCACTTCAGGGCCCTTGGCGCCCCAGCGCATCACGCCAGTGGCGTCCAGCACCACGTTTGCTTTTGGTTGTGCCTGGGTCAGCAGGCACAGCATCACGAGGATAATTGTCAGGTTGCGTTTCATCACAAAGGAATAGATGTTCTAAGATATTGAAAATCCAAGCCCAAAAAGACGCCCCGGGTTGGTGTTAGGCTTCCGTCACCAAACAGCCTGCGCACGAAATAGTCGCGAACCTTCCGCGTTCCGTGCGCTGGTTGGTGACCGCTAGGTTCCGAATGGCGCCTGCGGGTCTTTGTAAAATCCTAATGCTATCCGGTTCTCGAAGGCGGAACACCAACCAGGGCGAGGGCTTATCAGCCATGAAGCAGCTCTTTTCGAAGGTTGTGCACCTCTTGGTCATGGTTCATCTGTGCGGGCCAATCAGGGTTACCTCAACTAAGCGAACTCACCTGTGGCCCTCGATCGTCTCTGCAACCTTAACCCCGGGCTAACGCCCGGGGCAATCAACACGCCGCCCCGCTGGGGCTGAGGAGAAAATGAAATTCAATTTAGCCCCACCCGATAATACTCTCAACACCGCTACTCCAACACAAACACCCTCGCATCAGGAACATGCAAATTGAAGTACCCATACCCGCCCTTCACGTTTGTAGGGAAGTTGAGCGGTTCGGATGCAAAGCCCGCCAGGCTGTACCGGCTGTCGTTCCGCAATGTCAAATAGTTGAAGTAGTCCTCGCTGATGCTGGACATCATTACAAGGACCGAGTCTCCCTGTGAATAATCCTGAAAGACGACATTGAATTGATCAGAGAATGGCTGCCCATTGAATCCATCGTCGCTAACGAGGCGGGTGAACACACGAGGATTGAGGTATTTGTCGATCTCGTCGGCCGCCGAAATTTTCTGCACATTGATCATGTACCAGTTTTGGGCAGGGGGATCTTCAAAACCATAGGTTACACTGGCCAGGGAATCATAACCGGTTAGATAAAGCTCAGCGTCCGCCGAAGTGAGTGGCACAAAAGCCGGCGCCGTTGTGGTCGCTTCTACTTCTCCCCACAATACGCTCTTTACTCTCAGTGTATAAGTATTATTTCCCACCACGTCACCCGACGCCCCTGCGTAAACACCATAAGCCTGGTGAACGAGGGTATCCACTTCCCCGTCATGCTCCAGCGTGACCACTGCATCCATCACGGCAATTTTCTCGAGCAGGGGTTGAAGTTCTGAATTCCAGCCTGCCTCCAGCGCCCCGACAGTCCGGGTCACGTAAACCACCAACCCTTGGCCAGGAATCACCTGCGAGCCGATCACCAGCTTCGGTTGAACCGCGGGGATACTGTCAACAGGCAACGGATCCGGAATACAACCGGCTAGGCATGCAATCACAAGCACGAGCAACCCACTCGAAAAAGAACAAACTCCCATCATTTTCAAATTTTCAAATTCTCAAATTGCCCTAGTAGGTAAAGCCATAACTCACAAACGGTAAAAAGCCAAATACTCCAGGCTGCTCGTAGCGGAACGATCCATCGCCGTTGGAGCGAATCGCGATTGCTACCGGCGTGGCCCGATTGTATACATTATAAACACCGAAGAACCATTCTCCCTGGAATCTCTTGCCAATTTTTGATGGTTTGAATTTTAGACCAAGATCAAGTCGATGCGCGTCAGCCAGTCGAACCGAATTCAAAGGAGCATAAATTGGGATGAGGCTCACCCCCGCCATGGTCGGTGCCGGCACGGTGTACCGACCGATGATCGGGGTAAACCGTGAACCGGAAATGAATTCCCATACGGCCGAGAACGACCACTTCCGTGCGAACTGGTAGCTGGTGACGATCGCCACGTTGTGCCGCCGGTCGTAACGTGCGTAAAACCAATCTCCTCCGTTGAGTTGATCAAATTTCCGCTCCGACCACGACAGGGTGTAACTGATCCAACCGGTAAGTTTGCCAATCTCTTTCTTCACCAGCAGTTCCATCCCGTACGATCTTCCATTGCCCTGGATCAATTGTGATTCGAAATCCCGTTTGATGAAAAGGTTTGCACCCTCGCGGTAGCCGATCAGGTTGTCCATCGTTTTGTAGTAGCCCTCCAGGCTGATAAAGACGTTTGAGCTTGGGAAGAACCGTTGCACTGCCAACGACCACTGGTCGGCACGCTGGGGTTTGACTGATTCTGTCACCGGGTACCAGATATCGGTGGGGAAGGCAACAGCTGCACTCGACACCCGGTGGAGGTACTGGGCCATGCGCGAATAACTTGCCTTGATGGCTGTGTGGGCATCTACAGAGTACCGCAGCGAAACCCGGGGCTCCGGATTCACATACGTTTTGTTTTCAAGGAACGCACTGGAAACGCGGAGACCCAGGCTCCAACGCCAACGAGTTTGCCATGATCCATCGAGCTGTGAGAACACGCTTCCCTCCCACGCACGCCTGGAGGCCGTCGTGCTGCTTTCCAGAATTTCTGCGACTTCACCGGACGTCGAAATGATATTCGGGCTCACATGGTGATGT
>CAZJWV010000015.1:0-29941 GCA_964549855.1 uncultured Ohtaekwangia sp.
CCAAAACCGGCTGGTGTCTTTTCTCTTTTCCACCCAGGAAAGCAACACATTGCCACGCCCGTCAGTGACCAGGTGAGGTACCGAGGTGAGTGAATCTGCCGGAACCTTCAACTCCGCGACAGTCAGTGTTGATTCCCTTTTCGGCCAACAACCGGACAGCAGAACAACCAGCGAAAGAAGCAGCAAGCGTCGCATGAGGAGTTTGGCTGTGAACCCTACTTCAATTCTTCCGCGACTCTTCCACAGGTCAGCATTTTGTCGCCGAAATAGGGGTTGCGGATCTCTTTGTTATCGCTCAGCCAGTACGCTCCCTGGTCGTTGAAAGCCATGGGACAGAAATCATAGTAGGCCGTGGCCGCACCCAGGCCAAAAGCCTTGATGCTCTTGTACAGGTTGTCGGAGAGCGCGCTAAAGGAGGTCCGTTGCGCTTCGATGTCGTCAGAGCTTGCAATTTCCATCAGCAACATATCGATGTTGTTGGCATAGTTCGACCAATCGTTCAGGGCAGGGCCGCTGAGCATTTTGGGATCTATCGCCTTCAGGACGGTTTTCAGGTTGCTTGCTTCCGTCTTCACCAGGGCAGGATCTGTCGCGACAAAGGCGTCCTTCATTTTGAGATACGCCTGGAAGGTGCGTACCAATTGCTCCTGGAAAGTAGCGTCAACTTCAAACTGGGGTTCGCCCGCTGCGACCATCTCGTCAGAGTCTTTAGAAGGCTCGGTCTGCTCATCCTGAGTATCC
This sequence comes from uncultured Ohtaekwangia sp., assembly GCA_964549855.1. Taxonomy (GTDB): domain Bacteria; phylum Bacteroidota; class Bacteroidia; order Cytophagales; family Cyclobacteriaceae; genus ELB16-189. Next base: position 742 of record CAZJWV010000015.1, read on the forward strand.
TCGGTTTTCGATCCGCCGCACTGCGTGAAGAAGATGAGCGAGGTGAGGACTGCGATCAATAGAATTGTGGTTTTGGACTTCATAGTGTTTATCTGATTTGAGTTTGTTACTTGTTAATGTTGGTGATGCTCTGCCGTGGCGTCTCCCCGCAATCTTTGTTCACTGTGCAAAAGGTAGGCGCCGGTGACCACGACTTCCTCTCCCTCTTTAATACCGGAGAGTATTTCGATTAGTTCATCATTCTCAAGGCCTGTTTGCACTGTCCGGCGATCAAAAGTGTTTGTCGCCGTCTTTACGAACAGGTGGGCTCCGTGTTCTTCACGAATCACCGCATCGAGGGGAACCGCGAGCGCCTCCCGTTGATCGTACGCCAAAATGACTTGGGCTTGCATTCCAGGCTTAAGTGTCAGTCCTCGATTGTCGATAGCAACCCGGAGCACAGTGATTTGGGATTTCCCGCGGTACTCCGGACTTACAAACGTAACAATCCCGCTCATGGCCTCCGGCTGTTGACCGGGGATTTTTACACGGACCACCATGCCGGGACGTGCAAGGGAGGATTCGCCGGGATACAATTCAGCCTCCACCCATAACTGGCTGACATCATCCACGCGGTACAGGGGGGTACCTTCCTCAACGTACTGGCCTTCGGTGATGAGTATGTCCGATACGATGCCTCCTGCTGTCGCCACATAGGTGATCCGGTCGCGGAGTTCCTTAGTGCGTTCCAACTCCTCCACCTGTGCCGACGTCAGGCCATAAAGGAGCAATTTTTTCCGTGCCGACTTTACAAATGTGCCGTAGCGAGGCAAGGCCAGCTGGCGGTTTTGCTCCAGGGCCAACAAAAATTCCTTCTGAAGGGTCAGCAGGTTTTCACTGTAAATCTCCATGAAGGGCTCACCCGGTAGAAGCTGACGCCCAGTCTCCTTTATATATAGACGTTCAACTCGTCCGGATGTACGGCTGCTGACCACTCTTGATCGCTGTTCGTCAACAGCCAGGCGTGCGGTGAGCAGAATAGTTTGGCCGATTGACTGCCGGGCCACACGATTCGTGCTGATGTTGGCAAGTCTTACCTGGCTTTCGGTAAGCATGAGCCCCGACGACCCGGAAGTCTTGCCTTTCAGTACCAGGTCCATACCACACACCGGGCATTTTCCCGGATTGGGTTGCAGAATGTCCGTATGCATAGGACAGGTGTATTCCGTATTCGAAGCGGTGGGTTTCCTTTCCGGGCTGCAACTGGGTTGGAGAATCAACAAGCCAAGGAAGAGCAGGAAAATGGTCCCGGCCTTGTGCCGGGATGGAAATTGGAAATTGAGAGTGCTCGGTTTCATGGGAGTTTATTTGTTGCTGATAAAACTTTCACTGTCGACGAGGAATGCGGCGTTCTCGGCAACCTCTTCGGAAGAGGCAAGCCCCTGACGTATCTCCACCCAGTTACCCGAGCGTTGGCCGATGGTAACGGATCGAGGTTTGAATACTCCCGAACGATCTTTAACAAAAACGACCGTTTCGGCCCCAAGGTCGGACACGGATTGCCTTGGAATCCATAGGGCCTCACGCGCCTTCCCTCGAAGAGTGCCTGTGACCAACTGGCCTATACGCAAGTCGGCATGCTGGTCAAATACCCGGACCTTCTGAAAAGCTTCGCCATCGGTGAAAAATGGTTGCACAAAGTCTACTGTACCCCGGAAGGAACGTCCGTCGTCTGTCAAGATGTCCAGGGTGTCGCCGACACGAATTCCTGCGGCCATGGGTGTTGGCACATTGAACTCCAACCGGAATGCACGACGGCTGGCGATCTTGAACAATGCTTGTCCCCGCGATACATAGTCGCCCTCACGCAGAAGGGAGGCAATTGAATTTGATCCCGCTTTAGTAGCCATTTGCCTGCCCGCCGAAGCCGTGGCGGAGGAGGGTGCAACTGGCGTCGACATGCCACCGCGCTCCACGGCAGAGCTCCCAGAAGGTTCGGTGGAGGTGCTGGAAGGGTCAGTCTCTACTACATATCCGGATGCCGGGCTAAACAGGGTAAACCGGCCATCTGTCCTTCTTGATTCCACCAGCTGTGCAATCTCCTCCTCTCCCATCCCGAGTAAGGACAGTTTCTGTTTCGATGAAGAGATGAGGTCCGCATTGGCGCCGTCATGATCAAGGAGGAAAATCAACTCTCGCTCCGCTGTTTCAAGCTCAGGGCTGTAAATATCTGCGATCCTTTCTCCTGTCCGCACGGATTGGCCGAGATACTTGATGTAGACACGCTCCAATCTTCCGCCGATTCGCGCGGCGAGAGTCTGAATGGATCGGGTGTCATAGGCCACCTTTCCCTGGGAGGTAATGCTCACTGGCCGGGCCTCAAACACGGGACGGATGGTTTGGATGGATGCCAACACGGCCTGGTTCGGCGAAGTCAACGCTTTGGCAAGTTCCGGGGTGATTTTCACTTCTTCTCCGGCACGCGCCTTTCGCACGAGATCCATGCCGCACACGGGGCAGGCGCCTTGCTTGTCGGAGACTACCGTGGGATGCATTGGACAGGTGTACTGGTCGGCAGAAGCCGAACTCCTATCTGGGGTGCAACTGGGTTGGAAGAGTAGGAAGCCTATTAAGAGTAGGGCGCTCGGCACTGGGTACTGGGTACTCGGTAGACTCGGTAAGAATCTCTTTGCCCGGCTACGACTGAAGAATGCTAGTTTCATGATGGACTTCATTTAACGATTTGCTTCCCGCTGATACTTCACTACCATTTCCAGGTACTCTCCAAGTTTCTCCACATACTCCAGCCGCGCCATATTCTGTGCTTCCCATCCGTCGATCACTACTGGCAATGACTCGCGGTTTTCTTCGTAAGCCAGCAGGGTCGCCTCGTAGTTCTTTTTCAAGGCTGGAATAATCTTCGTTCGATAATTTTCCAGTTGCTGCTCCATGCGCCCCAACTGTGCGGCCATACCGGCCAGCATGCCACGGGCTTCAAGCACGATGGCATCTTGCCCGCGTTTCATGGCCAGGATATCATGGTTCATGCCCTTCGTCTCGGACTTGTAGCTCTTGGAGGCCCAGGGAGCGATTGGGATCGACACCATGGCCATCGCTGTGAATTGGGTCGGCATGCCTTGGCCGAGCGGTTGCATGTGGTCAAAACGCAGTCGAAACTCCGGCTTCGACTGATACTGTTGCAACTTTTGGTTCAGGCGCATGGCTTCAATGGACTTGTCCAACTGTTGAATGTCGCTGCGCTGAGAGCGGAGGGCCACGGTATCCGCGCTCAGCGCATTCGGATCGAAAGTGGCGTAACGACTCGTGTCTATCATCAGGGGAGCGTCAGCCGACAGGTTCATCAATGCCCGGAGTTTAAGGGCCGCATCGTCAATCTCTCCGCGAGTCATAAGCACCATGTTTTGAATCTCATGCTGTCGACCTTCTGCTTTGTAAATGGATCCAAGGGTTCCCTGGTTGTATGGATAACGAAGGCGCGCAAGTTTTTGAAGCAGGCTCATGATTTCATCACTTTCCTGAAGCACGCGGAGTTTCTTCTCCGCCACAACCCATTGGTAGTATGCCGTCCTGGCCTGGGCGCGCAACTCGTTGAACTGAACTGCCCTCGCCTGATCCTCCACAGCCGCCCGGGAAGCATAGTACTTTTCATTGGCCCGAAGCTTCGCCCCGCTGGGTATGCTCTGCTCAACAGAAAACATCACGCTGCCTTTGTCTGATTCCATCGCGTTTTGACCCGGATAGGGTGTCATGAAAGTGCCAGCACCCACCATCGGGGCCATCCATCCTTTCGCACCCTCGGTATATACTTGTTGAGCCCTTGATCGCTGCGAAAATTCTTGCAAGGAAGGGTTGCGTCGGTCAATCATGGCAAGGACGGTGTCAAGCGTCATGACTTGGGCGCCAGCCTCCAGGGCGGAACCCATGATGGCGAGTGTCCCGATGGCTATCGGGATCCACCGACCGATTGTTTTTGTATTCGCTTTCATTGTCATCAAATTAGATTTTACCGGCCTGGTCTTCGGGAACCTCATCCTTAGAGGAATTTCCCAGATCCAGCTTTCCAAACTTTTTCAACTCGTATTCCTTCGTCAACAGAAAAATCAATGGCGTCACCAGCAAAATGTGTGTCGACGACGTGAGCACTCCACCGATCATTGGCAGGACGATCGGGAGCATCACATCGCTGCCCACGCCGGTCGACCACAACACGGGCACAAGGCCAAAAAGCGCAACGCTCACGGTCATGAGCTTAGGACGCAGACGCTTTGCTGCGCCCTCGATCACGGCCTCCTTTAATTCCTCCCGTGAGATCGTCTCGGACGAATTCCCGCGCTTCGCCGCCAGACGCTGCATGGCATCGTTGAGGTAAATGACCATCACAACACCCGTCTCCACGGCAATACCAAATAATGCAATGAAGCCCACGGCCACGGCTACTGAAAGATTCACGTGGTAGAAGTACACGATGTAGGCTCCGCCGATCAGGGCAAACGGAACCGTGATCAGGCTGAGTATGGCCTCACGGATGGAGTGGAAGGCAAGGTAGAGCGACATGAAAATGATCAACAGCACGACAGGCAGGATGATCAACAAGGTCTGCTTGCCACGAATGAGGTTCTCATACTGTCCGCTCCATTCCAAATAATAACCCTTCGGAAGCGCCCCCATCTTTCTATTGACAGTCTCCATCGCTTCCTCGACGGTGCCACCGAGGTCGCGATCGCGCACGTTAAACAACACGGCGCCACGGAGCATTGCATTTTCCGATACAATCATTGGCGGACCGTCTTCCACGCGAAGGGTAGCCACCGCAGAAAGAGGAATCGTACCCATCGCCGGTGTGCGAATAGGGATCCGTCTCAGTTGGTCAACACTGCGGCGGTAATCCTGGGCCAGGCGAACCGCAATGCTAAAGCGCTGGCGGCCTTCAATGGTTTGGCCAATTGCTGTGCCGCCGATAGACGACTCCACGGTCATGTTCACGTCGGCAACCGTTAGCCCGTACCGCCCTAACGCCTCGCGATTGATATCCACCACAAGGTACTTGCCGCCTGTGATGGGGTCGACGTACAGGTCCTTTACGCCAGGGATTCCGGCAAGTGCCGCCTTCACCCGCTCGGACACCGCATACAGTGTGTCGAGTTGTTGCCCGTATACCTTTATCCCTACATCGGTGCGAATACCCGTGGCCAACATGTTGATCCGGTTGATGATCGGTTGGGTCCAACCATTCACAACACCGGGGATCTGGAGTCTGGCATCCAGTTCGTTGATGATGTCCTTCTTGGTAATCCCTTCGCGCCACTCCGATTTCGGTTTTAGCAAAATGATGGTCTCGATCATACTCATCGGGGCATTGTCGGTGGCCGTGCTGGCGCGTCCTGCCTTGCCGAGAACCTCGTCCACTTCCGGAACGGAGGCGATGATCTTGTCCTGAACCTGGAGAATCCGCTTCACTTCGTCGTTGGAGACATCCGGAAGAGTGACTGGCATGAACAGAATGGATTGCTCGTCCAGTGGCGGCATGAACTCCGTGCCCAGACCGAGAAGCAATGGCACACTCACAGCAAGGGCGATCAAATTGATCCCCAGCGTAGTCTTGCGCCAGTTCAGGCACACGCGGATCACCGGCTCATACACACGCTCCAGGAACCGGTTAAGGGGATTCCCGCTCTCATTCCTGAACCTGCCTTTCATGAAAAGTGAAATCAGAACCGGTGCAAGCGTGACGACGAGCGCAGCGTCGACCAGCAGGATAAATGTTTTTGTCCAGGCCAGCGGGTGAAATAGTTTCCCCTCTTGTCCGGTCAGCATAAACACAGGCAGGAACGAAGCAATGATAATCACCGTGGAGTAGAATACGCCGCGTGACACCTGGCGTGACGATCGCTCAATGATCGCGAGGCGCTCAGTTTCCGCGATGTACTGGAAAGGCTTCACCCCTGCTGGATTCAATTCCATGAATCGCTGCGTCAGCTGCCGGTAGGCATTCTCGGCCATGATGATTCCGTTGTCGACGATTACACCAATGGCCAGGGCGATGCCGGTGAGTGACATGATGTTTGAAGAAATATTCAAGGCATTGAGCAGCAGGAAGCTGATTGCCAGGGTCACCGGGATCTGGATGAGGATGCTGGCAGCACTCCGCCAGTGGAAGAGGAACAAGATCACCACGAGGGAGACCACGGCCATTTCCTCGAGGAGCGTAATGCGAATGGAAGAGATGGATTCCTCGATCAAGCGACTGCGGTCGTAGACGATGTTGAATTTCACGCCTTCCGGAAATCCCCGGGCAACTTCAACCATTTTCTTCTTCACTGCATCGATGACCTCATTCGCATTTTCTCCGTAGCGCATCACTACGATGCCCCCAACCACTTCCCCATCTCCGTTGCGGTCAAACAATCCAAGCCTTGGCTCGCCTGTCATCTGAACAGTACCAACATCGCGTATTTTTAGTGGAATGGAATTGTCTGTGCGAAGAGCAATGTTTTCGATCTCCTCCACCGATTTCAGGTAGCCAGTGGTCTTGATGATGTAGCCGATGTCGCTGCGCTCAAATTTCCTCCCGCCCGCCTCGTTGTTGTTGTCGCGGATGGCTGCGATTACTTCAGGTACCGACAAGTCGTAGTAGGTCAACTTCCCCGGGTCGAGGGTAACCTGGTATTGCTTTTGGAAACCGCCGAAGGAAGCAATCTCGCTTACGCCTTGAACGTTCTGCAATCCGAACTTCACATACCAATCTTGCAGCGCACGCTGCTCGCCAAGATCCATACCAGGCGCATCGAGGGTGTACCAGAGGACATGCCCTACGCCGGTACCATCCGGGCCGAGTGTTGGAGTAACACCGGCTGGCAGGAGACGTGTCGCGTAGTTCAGCCGCTCCAGTACCCGCTCGCGAGCCCAGTAAATCTCTGTGTCATCCTGGAAAATGACGAAGACGAAACTCATGCCGAACATGGAGGTTCCGCGTACGTATTTCACACTAGGGAGCCCCTGCAGATTAGTCACTAATGGATACGTGATTTGGTCTTCCACCAACTGAGGGCTGCGTCCCATCCACTCCGTAAACACGATGACCTGGTTCTCGGAGAGATCGGGAATGGCGTCGATCCGGTTGTCGCGCACGGCCAACAGGCCCCACCCGAACATTCCTGTGGCGATGAGCAGCACCAGGAACCGGTTCCGCATTGAAAATGAGATGGCACGTTCAATCATGACTTAGAATGGTAATCCGCAAAAAATGAAAAAGTGAAAACCGTCCGGAAATACAGACTCACGAAGCAGCCTTGGCTACTCCGTGGCGCGGACTAGAAAAAATCAGATAAGAAACGTGCCGAGGGCAATCACGCGGTCCGTTGTTAGCAACGGCGGATCATGGGCGGCAAAGGATGGACGAGTAGCAATGGATGGAATCACTTCGGCCACCACGACCACAGAAACAACGGCGTCGCCAATGAGGCTCGGTGAAAGATCAAACGATTGGGCCGAAGCACTAAAATCCTGGTGTTCATGGATGACTGCGGAATCCTGGCAGCACGGTGGTAATTCGCTCCGGTGGCAGGGAGGAGTTTGCTGTTCCTGTGCACACTTGGCCGCCTGGTCGAACAGCGCAACGTGCCTTACCTCGCCGCCACAACGGTGGATACCCACCATAAAACTCGTGCTGGAAAGCAGCACCAGGGAGGCGAAGAACAGGGACAATATGATTCTAACCGTTTTCAAGAGACATCAAATATACGCAATTGAAGAGGATTCGGTTTCCATAAGGCCTCATGGATTGAGTCAAAAATGGATAACTGGAGCAATTAAGGCCTATTTTTGAACGTTGATTGACCGTTACTTGTTCGGCTTCTAGATGATGAACCCATTCTTTCGCATAGCCACGCATCAAGCCCTCCGGCTGGCCGGGAAGCCTGCGCAATTACTGGTACTTGCCGTGCAGGCTGGCAAGTGGATGGCCAGCGGGAAGGCGCTGCACCAATTGAAAACGGTACGCGCCGAGGCTTCAACGATGACCCGGATGGTGTCGGCCTATGCGAAAGGTTCTTACAGAGCGGTTCCCAAAAGCGCGTTGCTGAGTGCCACAGCTGCACTCGTCTACTTTATCAACCCTTTCGACCTTATCCCCGATGCCCTGATCGGCTTTGGTTTGACGGATGATGTTGCTGTACTCACATGGGTCTATCACCGCGTGCGCACGGATCTGAATTCTTATTTGGCTTGGGAGCAATCCCTCGTCGCTACGGATTAGTCCCGTCACCAAAGCCCGATGCCAATGGAGAATACGACGCGATTGAGATCTTCTCTGACCACATTACTGAACGCGGGTGCAAATACATCGTTGGTGTAATACGCATAGTACGTTGAAACGGTCGCGCTCTGGAATTTGTATCCTAACGTAAAGTTCAGGCGAACGTTTGAAACCGCGACACGGTAGCCTAGTGCTGTAGTAAAACTCCTCCCTCCTTCAGATTCCGTTGGAAGTCCGTACAGTTCAGGTTTTCTCCAGGCCCATGCATAACCGTAACCCACTTGCAGGTAAAGTGCATTCCCTTTGCCAAGAATGTCATAGCTCGCCTGGCCAAACACCGGCATGGTTTGCCATTTGGTATAACTGTCATACCCGATCCCAACTCCGGCCCTGAGACGTCCAACCACAACCCCCTGAACGAGGCTGGTTGTGAACCCCACAGTCGTTGCATCCAGTAGTTCTCTCCCCATCATCATACCGCTGGTGTAGGTCATGAAATAGTGTGGCTTCCTCACGCCCACAGAATCCTGCGCATTCACGGCAATGGATGCCAACAGGAATAAAGACAAATGAGCAACTTGTTTCATTACCTCACGAAGGGCATTTTGCTCAGCAAAAACACATTGGCGGGGTTGGCATAGCTGTATTGATACAACCCATCTTCACCAATCATCATCGCCACGTTCTGGAAAGGAATGATGTCCAGGGCCGAGATGCCGGGGAAATGACCAAGTTGGTTGGCGTCGATGGCTTCAACGTCTGAGGCATCAAACACTTTCAACCCGTCCGCGCCATCGCAAATGAACAGCAGGCTGTTGTCAATGCCCAGTCCGTGGGGATTGGTCATCGGATAGATCTTAACCAATTGCGGTGCAGAGAGGTTGGTGATGTCGATCACCTCCAGTTGGTTGGTAAATCCTTCGCATTCACTGCCGCTGCGCAGCGTTACATAGGCATAGGCTCCATTCACAACCACAGGATCGCAACTGCGGACATGTTCGTATTTGCTCAGCAAGGAGGGCGATCCAGGATCTTGCAAATCATATATATACATTCCACTCCGGGAGCCGATAAAAAGATTGTCATCATGTGGGAATAGAGTTTCAGCGTCCCATAGATAGATTTCGTTGCCATCGACAGGCAAATTGGGATTAGACAGGCTCAGCATTTTTAGCTTTCCACCGTTGAGTGCGTAGAGGTAGTCGTGCGACAAAGTGAACTTTGCCATCGATCCACCCACTCCCGTCGTTGCCGATGTTACGGAGGGCCCGTCCAGGCTCATGGTTTTGGATGCAATGATACCCTGACCGTAGGGCATGAACTGGTCAGCCGCTGTCGGACCAGCCGAACCATGGCAGGGAGATTCATTGATTTGGACGGACGTCTTCTCTTCCCACCGCGTTAGCACCCGGCCATCCGCAAAAACCGCATAGCCATAGGCAAAGCCTTCACTGAAAACGCCCTCAACCCGCCCGACTTCCTTTATTGCCGAAACGTCGCTGACATCAAAAACGACCAGGTCGATGTAACTGTCCGCGTACAGCAGGTTGCCCCGAATCGCCAGTTCGAAACTGCCCGGGATGTTCAGGAATCCGATGGAAACGGGTGATGCCGGGTCGTGGTTATCAATAACGTGGATGCCTTCGCCGGACTCATTGATGAAAAGAATGTTGTCCTTTAAATAGATGCGTCCTGGATTGGATAGTTCTTTTGGCTCTTCAAACCGGACTGCGGCCCTTACCTCCGCTGAAGTGGAGTAGACCGGCTCATAATACCTGTACGTGTTGATTACCTGACAGGTATCGCCGCATTGCTGGAACGACAGACTGCAAGCAAAGACCAACAGTGTGCCACGAAGAATTTGTTTCATACCCGATCTTTTTGAATCCGTGTTCATTGGACACTGGATTCCCGCCAAAGGTTGGTATGCTATCTGAAAATATACCGGAAACGGAATCCCACGTCGAAAATAAGTGGCCTGTTTACCTGCGTTTCTCCTTGGTACACGTTTGTCAGGGAGTATCGCACGCCTGGCACCAGGGCGAGCTGGTAATGGTTGGCAAGCCGGAAACTTACCTCCATGCTGCCAATGCCGGCGAAGGAAATCCCTCGATACAGACCTTGATCTCCGGAGTGTTGCGTGAATGGTTGCAGTTGCCCTGATGCATCGCTGAGCGTGTTGGTAAGGAAGAGGTCAGTTGCCAGGCCCCCGTTCACAGCCAGTCCGATCTTCCTGTCCACGATCAAGTACCCCACCTGAAGCGGAACCGACAGGTAGTTCGTGGAGCTATTGACTGTGTAGCTTGATGTGACATAGCCGGAGGGCACAGATGGACTTGTTAATTGAGCTCCAAGTGGAGCCGTTGATTGAAACAATGCGACCTTATTGTCAAAGGTTGACGCCACATTGGATAAATACTCGCTTCGCTGGTTCATGTATGTTAGCCCGGCCTGTAGTTGAAACCTGCTGCCAATCTGTTTACCCACGAGCACACCAATGGAGTATGCAGTGCCCTCAGGGGATTTCGATACGGATATGGAGTTTGATGGAGATGGACTAAAGGATTGAGGGGCAGCAGCAACTCCGCCGCCTAAGTCGGGCAGATAGCTTCCTGCCGCAGCCCCCACCGAAGCCCACACTCTTCCCGTCTTTTTCTTTTCAACGATTACTTCGGGTTCTGCCAGCAGTTTCTTCACGAGGGCCTTTTCTTCTTCCTCGGTCAACTGCTTTGGTGGTTCTGAAGCGATCACAGCAATGCTATCTCCAGGCTGCCCTTCCACGTTTGCACGATCCATCGAATTTGTCATCACACTGTCTCCCGCGTAAGCAGCAACCATACCCGGCTCGACCGTCATGGCCACTGTAGGTGACTGAATCGCGGATTTTTTGGATGGGACCTTCGTCGTGACGGGCTTCGTTCCGGTCTCCGCCACAGTACGGCTTGCATCCGTGGTCGAGGTGCTACTCTTACCCGCTGCATTTAACTGGTTACTGGGTTCGGATGTCTTTGTCGAGGGCGCCGGCGGCAATCCTTCTGCGGCCTTTTGTGGCCCTGCGGCATGATCGGCTTCGGAACGGTTCCACTTATACACAGTGAGAGATCCCGTGACAACCAGGCACAGCGCGAGGGCAGCGGCGATGCGCTGGTACATAACGACCATCCGCTTGTTGTTTTCATTCTCAACACTTGACAGCGTGCTCTCAATGGCCATCCACACATCCCGTACGGGTTGTGCCTCAGCGCCCCGAAAGGCCCCTTGCCATTGGGATTCAAACCCGCTTCTGTCCACGTCTTGCATATTCGTTCTCGTATTCGTGAAGTCGATCCTTGAGGAGCGCCTTCGCCCTGTTGTATTGTGATTTAGAGGTGCCCTCGCTGATGTTCATCATTCCGGCGATGTCCTTATGTGTATATCCCTCGATGGCAAAAAGATTGAACACAACACGGCATCCGTCCGGCAGTGACTTGATCATCTCGAGCAAGTCCTCCAAATGAATGTTGCTCAGGTTTATGTCATCAGACGTGATGAGGGTTGATTCCTCTACCTCAATCATTGGGAAAAGCCTTAACTTTTGACGGTGGTGATTTAACGCCGCGTTGATAAATACTCGGGTCATCCATGTCTCGAGCTTCGCTTCTTTTTTGAATGTCTTGATGTTCAGGAATACTTTTACAAATCCCTCTTGCAATACATCTTCGGCATCTTCGGTTGTGCGCAAGTATCTCTGGCAGACCATCAGCATCTTCCTCCCATAGCGGGAGTAGAGTTCCGCCTGACAGGCCCTGGTGTTCCCGACACAGCCCTCAATAAGCGCTTCCTCGCTTAGCATTCCCGCTGAATACCCTTTAGACACGCTTTGAGCCGATTTGGTTGGAATGTGAAAATCGGAATTTTGGAGCAGGGTCTCAACAGAGATCATCCTATTATTCCTGCCTCCGATTACACAAAGAACAGTCCATTTGATGAAACGTTCCTGGTTGAGGTCCGGCTCCTCCTGTTGTGACAGTCATCGCCGACACCCGGCCGTACGAATCGGTGATCGGTGATCGGTAATCGGTGGTGCGCGTTAAATTGGCAATCCAAGCTCAGAATTTAGCAAGTACCACCGATTACTGATCACGGATCACTGTTCACTGGTCGTCCTCCTCGTAGCTCCATCGACCTATTTGGTCTTTCAACCCCGCGAGAGCCTCATCGGGGGTCTCTAGTGCGTTTATACGGGTATAACAAAACACCAACGTGATGAAAACTCGAATTCTCATTGTCTTGTCTGTAGTTGCGCTTTTCAGTGCCTGCGAAAAGAAAACAGTGGAGATCTCTCAGAAAACACTGGACTCGCTGCGGAATGAACTCGCGATCAACCGCGAAATGAACAAGACGCTGGAAGAAATCGGCGTGTTGATCGACTCGATTGATGCCAATCGCAAGCTGATTCGTACACAAGCGCTCGAGGTGAGCAATTATGAAACCTTTGTTGACCGCATGCAGGGTATCAACGAATATGTAAAGAAGACTGAAGCGAAGATGGCTGCATTGCAGCGTACTGCCCGGAAATCAAACGATAAAGCACTCAAAGCTGCCATCAAGCAATTGGAGCGTGACCTTGATATGCGGAACAACGAACTCGCCGCCATTAAGGAACAGTTAGGTTTCTTCCAGAAGGAAAATGAAGGCCTTGTGAAAATGGTCGCTGCGCAACATGACGAAATTACCAAGACGCAAGCTGACTTGAAGAATGCAGAAACGAAAACTGTTCAACTGGCAGACCAGGTGGACAAATTGATGACCCAGTCGAAGGTCGACCAGGGCGAGGCGTTGTTTGCCAGGGCCCAGGAAGTAGAAGAAACGGCTCGCAGGACCCACTTTGCGCCGAAGAAAAAGCGCAATACGAAGCAAAGAGCCGTTGAACTTTATAAGATGGCCCTTGCCTTTGGAAAGACCGAGGCGCAAGATCGCATTGCTGCACTGGAGAAATAGTACCCCTAATAAAAACACGACATGAAGACCTTGCAAAAAATGAGATTGAGTAAGGAGCGATCCGGGGTGGCGCTCCTTGCCGCGGTGTGGACGATATTCTTCGTCTGCGCCGCGGCCACTCAATCGCCCGGGCAGAACGGAATCGGACGGGATCTCTACCGCACGTCGGCGGGCCTGCGGCTGGGCGGTACCAGCGGCGTGACCGTTAAGCACTTCTACCGCGAAACGATGGCGTGGGAAGGAATCCTCGGCACCTTCGGCAACGGATTCAGTGTGACTGCCCTGCTGGAGAAGCACCTTCCTTTCGAAGGAGCCCAGGGACTACGCTTCTACTACGGAGGTGGCGCACACCTCGCCTTCTATGAAGGACCTGCTTCGCGTGGATCCTTCGGAAGAGAAGTCGACTACCGTTCGGGAAATGACATGGGGATCGGGATCAACGGTGTGATCGGATTGGAGTATCGCCTTCCGGACAACATCCCCATCGCGATCAGCATAGACCTCAAACCATTTATTGAGGTTGGCACAGGGGGTCACGTGGCTGCTGCTCCCGACCCCTCCTTCGGGATTAAGTTCATTTTCCCTTAAGAAAATGCTCAAGTGTTGAGGTGCGCATGTTCGCACGTGAGTACTTGAGCACTTGCGCGCGTTAACCAAGGCCAAGGGCGCGGGCCGTACGGTTACGCGACGCCTCCAGCGCGCCAGCATCCTTGGCCAGTGGTTGACCAAAAGAGGGTGCCATCGCCTTGAGTTTTTCCTGCCAGGCAGGTGTGTTGAACTTTTTCGGGAAACACCTGGCCACGAGATTGAACATCACTGCGGCAGCGGTTGATGCGCCCGGTGAGGCACCCAGCAGCGCGGCCACCGTGCCATCTTTGGACACCACCATTTCAGTTCCGAATTCGAGCACGCCTCCCTCCTTCTTGTCCTTCTTGATCACTTGTACCCGCTGACCGGCTTCCAGCAGTTGCCAGTCACTGAGCTTCGCACTTGGCACATATTCACGCAACGATTTGACCCGGTCCTCGTGGTTTAGCCGCAGCTGGTCGATCAGGTACTTTGTGAGCGGCATGTTCTTTAGCCCGGCAAATACCATGGGTATCATGTTGTCGAACTTGATCGACTTCGGCAAATCCATCATCGATCCGTTCTTGAGAAACTTTGTTGAAAAGGCAGCAAACGGACCGAAAAGCAGTTCCTTCTTGCCATTGATCATCCGTGTGTCTACGTGTGGCACCGACATAGGCGGCGAACCAACCGTGGCTTTTCCATACACCTTGGCATGGTGTTCCTTGATCACGGCTGGATTAAGACACTTTAGCCAAAGTCCACCGACAGGAAACCCGCCGAACCCTTTCCGCTCTTCGATCTCAGCGCGCTTTAACAAGTGCAGGGTGGCGCCCCCCGCACCTATGAAGACGAACTTGGTGTTGATTTTTTCCTTGTGATCGTTCAAGCGGTTCATGACGAAGACATTCCACCCGCCTTTTCCATCCGGATCCAGGTCGAGCGCTTCAGCATTATAATGAATATGCACCCCAGGCATTTTCGACAGGGCGCGGATCATCGCCCGGGTGAGTGTCCCGAAATCGACGTCCGTCCCAATTTCCATGCGGGTGGCCGCCAGCGGTTGATCTGCGCCGCGTCCATCCATGACGATCGGCGCCCAGCGCGAAATCTGGTCGCGATCTTCTGACCAAACCATGTCCTTGAATAGCGGGCAGTCACGCATCCCGGCGTAGCGCTTGCGAAGGAATCCAACGTTGGTGTCGCCCCACACCAGGCTCATGTGTGGTACACGGTTTATAAAAGTGGACGGTTGGCTGGCATATCCTTTTTCGACGAGGTACGACCAGAACTCACGCGACAGTTCATACTGTTCACCTATTTTAATCGCCTTGGCACAATCCACCTTCCCCTCCTTTTCAGGAGTGTAGTTCAGTTCGCAAAAGGCCGCGTGACCTGTGCCAGCGTTGTGCCAGGCATCAGAACTTTCCATGCCCGCCTCATCCAGGCGCTCAAAAATCGAAATGGTTAGCGTGGGGTCAAGCTCCTTGAGGATAATTCCCAGGGTGGCACTCATGATCCCGGCGCCCATCAGGACAATGTCGGAATGTTTTTCAACGGGCTTGATCGCCTTGGTGAACTTTTGAGCCATATGTAGTTGAAATTTACACCAAGTTCGCGATCCCCGAAAACGGCAGAGGTCAAAATTCCGTAAGATTGCCACGTGAACGCCACCCGCAAGATAGCGCTCCTGCTCGCCGTCGTCTTCCTGCTGCCGGCTCTTTTCTTTTCCGGCTATGAATTGTCGTCGCTAAACAAGGACGAGGCGATGATCCAGGAAGTATATCACAAGCAATTGGAGGCCATTCTCTTTTCTGTCAACCAATACTCCGACGATGTGCTCAGCCGGTGGCTTATGCAGGTGGAATCCGGGGCTTCGGCGTCGCTTACCGACTCAATCCCGCCAGCCGTCAATAGCCTGCTTCAACGAAATGCCGCCATCGCAGCGGTAATGATTATCGACTCCATCAACGAACAGGCACAACCCCGGATACATTCTCTTGATGCAGCCCTGGCAACAAGGGTTCGGCAATCGCTGACCAGTACTTCCTGGCAGCAGCCCCAAAAGTTCGGACAACTCATGAGCTACAAGCGCAGCGGTTTCCAGAAAGTTGAAACGCTGGAAACCGACCCGATCGAGGGTGGAAATTATCAATGGTTGATCTTCATCATCGACCCTTCGAGAGACCTCAGGGACCACCCTTCGAGAGACCTCAGGGACCACCCTTCGAGAGACCTCAGGGACCAGCCTTCGAATTACCGCATGGCCGGCATCCTTATCGAACCCGAAGTATTTGTAGAAGACATGATCGGGCCAAGACTTCAGAGCATTGCCCGCGACCAGTTTGTCATATCTGTTCACCGCGGAGGCACTCCTGTCTACAACACCGCGCCTACCGACAGTGCAGGCGTGCGCGCGGAAGCCTTGACGCGCGAGTTCTGGCTGCTCCCCGACTACGCGCTTGGCATCCGGCCGAAAGGACCTTCTCTTCAGCAAGTCATCGACGAGCGGACGACCACCAACATCATCTTGCTGGTAGCCGTCGACCTGGCCCTGGTGCTGGCCGTGGTGCTCGTGTTCCGCAACGTGCGAAAGGAAGTGCGGCTCGCACAAAACAAATCAGACTTTGTCTCAAACGTCTCGCACGAGATCCGCACACCCCTGGCACTGATCAGCATGTTCGCCGAAACCCTTGAGTTGGATCGCGTGCCCACGGAAGAAAAGAAGAAAGAGTACTACGGAATCATTCACCGGGAAGCACACCGTCTTTCCGGCATCGTCAACAAAATTCTCAACTTCAGCCAGGCCGAGGCCAAGAAGAAACTCATTCAACTGGGGATGATCCATCCCGATACCGAGATACGCGAGGTCCTGAAGACCTACGATTTTCATTTGTCCAACAAAGGGTTTACCTACACCTTCAACGAACGCCCGGACCTTTACATTCGTGCCGATCGTGAAGCCTTTGTCGAGGTGGTCAGCAACCTAATTGACAATGCAATCAAGTACAGTCAGGACGTCAAGAAGCTGGAAATCAACTGCCGCCGCACGGAGGGGTACGGAATAATTTCCATCCGCGATCACGGCGTGGGCATTTCCCACGAAGATCAGAAGCACGTGTTTGACAAATTTTACCGCGTCTCCAGCGGCAACCTGGCCAAGACGCGGGGAACGGGGCTGGGTTTATCTCTTGTCAAACAACTCATGGATGCCCAGCACGGCACGATAACGCTTTACAGCGAACCGGGGAAAGGATCCACGTTCACCTTATCTTTCCCGCTCGAAAAGATGTTATAGCCCATGGCGCGTATCCTCCTTATCGAAGACGAACCGGCCATGCAAATGGGTTTGAAAGACAACCTTACGCTGGAAGGCTACGAGGTTGATATTGCCGGTGACGGGGAGGAAGGTTTGGCGAAAGTAAAGTCAAAGGCCTATGACCTTGTGTTGCTTGACATCATGCTTCCTAAACTTTCCGGTTTCGACGTTTGCAAGGGAGCACGGGCAGCCGGCGTCAAGACACCCATCATTCTGCTCACTGCGCGCGGTGAAGAAATCGACAAAGTGCTGGGACTTGAACTGGGCGCTGACGACTACATCACCAAACCATTCGGCGTGCGTGAGCTGCTCGCCCGGATCAAAGCGATTTTGCGCCGAAGCCAGGGCGGCGAAACCGCAGGGCCTGCAACGGCCATAGGCAAGTTGAGGGTGAATTTTCAAACCTTCGGTGTCACCGACGAGTCGGGGGCCGAGGTGAAGCTATCCCACAAGGAAGTGGAGATCCTCGCCTATTTGCACAAGAACAGGAACCAGGTCGTAAGCCGCTACGACTTGCTTGAGCATGTGTGGGGGTATGAGGAGCAAATCACCACACGTACCGTCGACAATTTCATTGCACGACTCAGACAGAAAGCCGAAATGAATCCAAATACACCGAAGGTTATCCTCACAGTCCACGGGTCGGGGTATAAAATGGTGGTGTAGGCTTTGATAAGGAGCATCATTGCTGCCGTGCGCATCATCACCTATTTCGAGATGCGAGTTGCGAGATGCGAGATACGGGTGAGGCTTTAATACGGGGCTGCGTTGTTCCCGCCCTGATCGTCACCTAAAACGAGATGCGGGTTGCGGGATGCGCGATGAGAAAGTGTTTAGACTTGGTGGTCCTTTTCAACTGCCTTGATAAAGGTGTTCAGTTTTCTGCCCAAAATATCAGCTTCGGCTGAGAGGCTTTTAAAAGTTCCTTCTGAAGCCAGTGACCCGGTTTCCCAAAGTGTTTCCAGGTGATCGATCGTCTCATCGGTTGATGAATGCGCATAAACAAGGAATCTAATAAAATCTGCTTTGTACCGCCGACGTCCATAACCTTCGACAATATTCGTTCGAATCGATTTTGCCGATCTCCTTATTTGGCTCCCTTCTTCATATAACTCGAATCTTGGCAGTGTCAGGGACATTTCATGAACCCTTATGCTCAAGTTTCTGGCGCATTTCCAGATTTCCAAGTTGCGGTAACTCATTTGGCCGGCAATCAAATCATTTGAATAGCCCGCGCCAACAATTCCCAAGACAGAATTCCTGACAGTTTTCATCCCATTTTCCTCATCCCGTATCCCGCATCCCGTTTCCCGTTTCCCGCATCGCGTATCCCGTATCCCGCATCTCGCATCCCGCATCCCGTATCCCGTATCCCGCATCCCGCGTCCCGTATCCCGTCGTGACATCTTGTTACAATCCTTTACCCAACCATGACATCTACGGGTCCCGGTGTGCCGTTTTTTGTATCAGAGACAGCAAACAAACTCACCACACTTAAACAACTCGGTTATGAAAACGAAATCAATCCTCGCCGGCCTGGTCATTACGCTCAGCACCGCATTTAGCGGCAAGGCACAGTCAATCGAATCGGCCGTGAAGATTTTGCCGGCCGCAGAAAAGGGCATGCTGAAAGTGCTCTACGCCCAGAAATCCGAGAGCACGGTTAGCGTGAAGTTTCTCGGGGAAAACGGAATCCTGAAAGCAGACCGGATCAAAGCCGGCAGCTTCGAGAACGGCTTCTCCAAGAAGTATGACGTGAGCCGGATCAACGAAAGAATCTTCTGGGTGGAAGTAAGTTCCGCCGACCTCACCGTCCGCTACAAGATGGTTGGATCGAAAGATGGCGGGTACACCCCTCACCTGGAATCCACAACCTACAACCACCCGTTGGTGGCAGCGATAAACTAGTTGGGTAGTTTTGTTAAGGGTGGGTGGCCTGAGAAACGGGCCGCTCACCTTTTTCAGTTGAAATGGTACCTTACCCCGTCTGCAATCGTGAAAGCCCTGCTGATCATCCTGCTGATTTCTCCCGCGTTGGCCCTGGGCCAGGCCATCGATCTGCGCGGACAGTGGAAATTTCACATCGACGACAAGCCCGCCTGGTCTGACCCTAAGTTTGATGATTCAAAGTGGGAACAGATCTTCACCCCGTCCGCCTGGGAAGATGAGGGGTTCCATGGGTACGATGGCTTCGCCTGGTACCGCCGAACATTTGATGGCAAGCTCCTCAACGCAAACGAAATCTACTACCTGGGACTCGGATTCATCGACGACTGTGATGAAGTGTACGTAAACGGGAGGCTTGTTGGTTTCTCCGGCTCCATGCCACCAAGGTTCAAAACCGCTTACAATACCGAGCGTCGATATCCCCTTCCCAATGACATCATCAATTTTTCAGGCACGAATACCATTGCCATCCGCGTATTCGACAACACGCTGGCAGGCGGCATCGTCGACGGCCGTCTCGGCGTCTATCGGTCACAGCGCAATAAATCCATGCTAATCGACCTCGAAGGCATTTGGTCATTTGCCGTGACAGGCAATGGTGACCGCCCCAATGAGACAGACTTCCACCGAATGATGGTGCCCGGTGCCTGGGAATTTCAAGGGTACCCGAAATACGATGGCCTCGCCTGGTACCGACGGTCCGTCACGTTTCCCCCGAATGCTCCCACCGAAGACATTGTGCTCATGCTGGGTCGCATCGACGACTTCGACCAGGTTTATTTTAATGGCCAACTGATTGGCAGCACCAATGATCGACGTGCATTCGGGAAAAGCGAATCCTGGTCGAAGGATCGCGTGTATGCCATACCGCAAGCGCTGATCAAGAATGGTCCCAACCTGATTGAGGTGTTGGTGAATGACATCGGGCACATGGGAGGCATCTACAACGGGGTCGTTGGCATTGCTACCAGGGAGAACTACCTGCGATACTATAGACGCTGAGCATTCAGGGTGTTCCAACCCTCTCGGTTAATCTGATATATATAGACACGATTGCCATGATAGGTGGTTTGCCTCCCGCGGGTCAGCCCATTCTTTATAGCCACTTCTTGCGAAGGCAGGTTGTCTACCTGGATGATCGAAATGACTGACTCTGCGAGATTGCGCTCAAAAGCAAATTGAAGACAGGCGCGAGCTCCTTCGGTTGCATACCCATTCCTCCAATGGGCAGGCATGATGGAGTAGCCAACTTCCAGCTCCCGGATCGCATCGACTTCCTGAACCAACAACCCACACCAGCCAACTAACTCACCGGACTTCCTTTCCACGAGGGCCATTGCTCCGCCACGCGCATTGACATATCGCCATTGTTGTTTATCGAACCATTCACGACATAGGACATTCGGATCCCTCCCTCCAGTGTTCCAATACTGGTGTGACAACGGATGTTCAAAGAATGGAAGGGCCCTTTCAAAATCCCTTGGCTCCAAGCGTCTAAATACCAGTCGTGGCGTCGACAAGCCATCCACCAGGTAGGGATTCATTTGGAACGAAATCAGACTTCCAAGATACTCTTCCAACCTCAAAACACCACGACACCACGGCACTTCGACACTTCGACACCTTACAGTTTCACCCACTTCAATCTAAGGCTATTCCCCACCACGCTCACGGAACTAAGTGCCATGGCCGCCCCTGCAATCATGGGATCAAGTAGAAATCCATTGATGGGATACAGAACGCCCGCCGCAATCGGAATCCCGATCAGGTTATAGATGAATGCCCAGAAGAGGTTTTGGCGAATGCCCCGAACCGTAAGGGCAGAGAGCCGCAGCGCCTTCGGAAGCGCGTTGAGGTCCGTGCTGATGAGGGTCATGCGAGCTACATCCATGGCAATGTCAGAACCGCGGCCCATGGCAATGCTCACATCAGCTTGTGCCAGGGCTTCGGAATCGTTGATGCCATCGCCTACCATGGCCACCACCTTTCCCTCAGATTGAAGTTTGCGGATGTATTCAAATTTCTCGCCCGGCAAAACACCGGCGCGAACGTGACGAATACGAAGTTGGCGGGCGACTGAATTCGCGGTGCGCTCCTGGTCGCCAGTGAGCATGTGCACTTCGATGTTCATCGCTTCCAGTCGCCCGATGGCCTCAGCGGCCGTTGACTTCACCCGGTCGGCAATGCCCAGGACACCGAACACTGCATTTTCTTTAACAAAGTACACGACAGTTTGCGCTTCTTCAGCCCATTGGTTGGACAACTCTTTGAGATTTGCAGGCAGTGAAATGTTCAGTTTATCCAGGAGTCCCGGACTTCCAGCCCGGTACACAACTCCCTCCACCTTGGCCTCGACACCAACTCCCGTAATACTCATGAAATCTCTTACTTCAATTGCTTTGGCGCCGTGCTCCCCGAGATAGCGGACAACCGCTTCGGCAAGCGGATGCTCTGACTGGAGCTCGATACTGTAGAAGGCAGAAATTGCTTCCTGAGAATCGTTGACCCAGTGAACATTCACGACTTCAGGTCTTCCTTCGGTGAGGGTCCCCGTTTTATCAAGCACGAGGGTATCGACGCGACGCCCCATTTCCAGGCTCTCCGCATCCTTTATCAACAGGTTGTTCTCCGCACCCTTGCCCACTCCGACCATAATGGCCGTGGGTGTTGCCAATCCGAGCGCACACGGGCATGCGATTACCAACACGGACACCGACGTGAGCAAGGCATGTGTAAATGCATCCTGCCCTCCGAAGATCATCCAGGCGGAGAAAGTGACGACGGCGATGATGATGACGACGGGAACGAAAACCCCGGCGATCTGGTCAACCAACCGTTGCACGGGCGCCTTGCTTCCCTGTGCTTCGCGCACGCGGCGAATAATCTGTGCCAGCAGGGTATCAGCTCCCACACTGCGAGCATCCATGTGAAGGCTCCCTTTCTGATTGATGGTCCCGGCAAATACGGTTGCTCCAGGTGATTTCTCCGCAGCGATGGGTTCACCAGTGATCATACTCTCATCCACATATGAACTTCCGCTCACAATCAGTCCGTCAACAGGAATTCGTTCGCCGGGGCGAATGATGATGCGCGCGCCGGGTTGGATACTGGCGATGGGCATTTCAAGTTCGCTTCCGTCGACAATCACGCGGACCGTCTTCGGCTGAAGCCCAACGAGTTTACGAAGGGCAGATCCTGTGCTTGTGGTGGCTCGCTCTTCAAGCCACTTGCCAAGGGAGATGAAGGTAATGATGACCGCTGCTGCTTCGTAGTACACGTGCGCGTGCACTCCACGGCTGTGCCAAAATTGGGGGAAAAAGGTATTGAACACGCTGAAGAAAAAAGCTATCCCAGTTGAGAGGGCAACGAGTGTATCCATGTTGGCCTTGCCGTGGCGTGCCTGCTTCCACGCGTGAACGAAAAATGTTCGGCCGAACACAAACACAACGGGAAACGTGAGGGCCATGGAGATGTAGGCCGCATAGGGAAGGTCCATAAAGACCATGCCTGCCAGCACAACTGGAAGCGTCAGCGCCGCCGCGCCTATTGTTTGCCGTTGCAGCTTCAGAAGACTTTCCTTTCCTGCCTTTTCCTGGGCTTCAATGGGGTCCTCAGCGTCGACGATCAGATCGTAGCCGATGGACTGGACGACCTTCCGAAGTTCGGAGGGCTGGGTGAGCGCTGGATCATATTCTACAGCGGCTGTTTTATTGGCAAAGTTCACGGAGGCCCCTACCACACCCGTTGCAGCCTTCAGCATGGATTCTACACTCACGGCACAAGCGGCACACGTCATCTGCAGGACGGGGAAACTCTTTCGTATGAGAGGTTCGCTTTTCATCTGTAATCCGTCATTGTGCTTCGTCAGCCACCCAAAATACATAATGAGGTGTGATTTGGTTCCTTAAAGAAGGACCCAACTGCTTACGAACATGAACAATTACAGTGGAGCGCGTACCGCTGATAGCGTGACTTTCAAGGCAAAATGCTGTGCAATCGGGTTACAATGGTACCTTCCATGAATCATACTCTCCCCAACCATGAAGCCTCGTCTGCTCCCGTTAGTCCCGATTGCTATCTGGAGCACCCTGGTGATGCTGACAGGCTGCAAGACTTCCGACGTCCGGCCCGCGCCGTCAATTGCCGGGTTTACACCAAAGTCGGGACCAGTGGCCAGCACAGTCACCATCACCGGAATAAATTTCAGCGATGCTGAGACTGAAAACGAAGTGCGCTTCAATGGGGTGAAGTCGACCGTGACGGCCAGCACCCTCACGAGCATCACCACCACAGTACCTGCGGGCGCCACGTCTGGCGTGATCACCGTTACTGTTGCCGGGCAATCGGATTTGAGCGACACGCCATTCACGCTCAATCCGCTTATCGGTATTTGGCGATTCAAGGGCGCTACCGCTACGAATTGCAGCGACCCTGCTGATGATGGCGTTACTTCGTGCACTACCGACTGTCCTACCCTCACCTTTACGGCCAACACCATAGTCTTCTTAACCAGCGGTGGGAGTTACAATTTTAGCTACACTCTCAACGGGCACATTCTAACTATCTCAAGTGCCGGCGGATCTTTCACGCCCAGCTATGTCCTGGTCCAAGACCAGCTCACGCTCGTTTACCCTCCTGATGGATGTTCGGTGACGGAGAGTTACATTAAGGACTAAGTCTGGCTCCAGCACCTCTGCATATTTCCACGACTGCACTACGATTCCAGATTGGCTATTGGCTGTTAGCCGTTAGCGGAGTCCACCAAAGGCCAAAAGCCAACCGCCAAAGGCCTCTTGTGGGTACTTTTCAATGAGGAGTCCGAGCCTGGACGTAACTTTTCCTTCTGGGATGAGTATTAGTTCATATAACCCGTGCTTATGAATTCATTTCGACGAATTTCTCTCCTTTTGGCCTTTCTTGCCGCTGCCTCCATGGTGGCCTTGGGCCAGTCCAAAACTGCTCCAGAACCAAAAAAGGAAGTAAAATCGACGGAGGGCCTGATTCTCCTCCATAAAGGCGAAAAGCGGCAAAGTCGGTGGCACCGCGAGGTCGAGGAAATTGATGAAGACGAACTGGAAGCTCAGATCGAGGCCGCTGTTGAAAGCGCCATGGAATCAGTGGAAGAGGCGCTGGAAGATTTGGAGATTGACCTGGGGGACCTCAATCACGAACTAGCACAAATCGACATCGATATAGATCGGGACATCGATGTAGACATAGATGAAATCGATATCGACATCCCGGATTTTGACATTGATATTGACATCCCGGACATTGATTTCGACTTTGATTTCGACATCGACGAGGACTACGACATCGATATCGACATTGACGAAGATGACGATGACGATGAAGTAATCATTTGGTCCGAGGACGATGACAAGGACAAAAACAAAGAGAAGGAAGCCAAGGAGAAGGAGAAGTCTTCAAAGGACAAGGAATTGAAGGAGAAGTCGAAAGAAAAAGAAAAATCCAAGTCGGAAAAAGACAAGGCGAAGGGGTTGAAGAAGGTCAACTAACCTTACACAGCTACTGTGAAAGCCTCGACTCGTCGGGGCTTTTTTGTTTTGCGGTGCTTTCAAGCGCGGCGGTTGCTTAATTTCACTGGAGCAACCCAAAAAGCCATTTGCATGAAGTGGATTACCCGCGAACGCCCAAAAATTGACCGCCTTGCCTGCCCGTGGCTGATCAAG
Organism: uncultured Ohtaekwangia sp.; assembly: GCA_964549855.1. Classification (GTDB taxonomy): domain Bacteria; phylum Bacteroidota; class Bacteroidia; order Cytophagales; family Cyclobacteriaceae; genus ELB16-189. The sequence continues at coordinate 25,502 of CAZJWV010000015.1, forward strand.
CGGTTCGTTGACCCACAAGCTGAAATCATTTACGCCCCTTACGAGGAGGTGGTTCCCAGGGCGAAGAAGCTCAACGCCATTCCATTTGATCTTCCAGGAGTGGAGTATTCCCACTACGGCGACGAATGCACCTTCGACTTTATCCTCAAAAAGCACAAACTGAACGATAAGGCACTGAAAACCATGGCCGTTATCGTGCGAGGAGCCGACACCGACCGTCACGACCTTGCGCCGCAGTCATCAGGGTTGTGGGCCATCTCGGCAGGTCTCGCGCACAACATCACCGATGACCGTCAGCTGCTGGAGCGCGGGCTCCTGCTTTATGACGCACTATATAGCTGGGCCGTCCATCTTCAGCAAGTGAAGCATACCCAAAGCCCGATCGAAGGCATGCTGCTGGATGTGTACAAGAAGTTCCTCGCGAAGCGATCCGGAAAAATGCCGAAGTGGGCCAGGGAATTGAAAGAGATTATCCAGGATCAATTCGACACCCACCTGTCGCTAAGCCTGAAGGGCTTGTCTGAAAGCCTCCAGGTACACCCGTCGTATCTTTCGCGTGAGTTCTCAAAATATTTCGAGGACCTTTCATTCGGGGATTACATCCGCAAGCTGCGCATCGAAAAGGCCATTCAGCTGCTCCACACGTCCAAGCACACCTTGTCGGAGATCGCCTACCTGACGGGATTTTCAGACCAGAGTCATTTCACAAGGATTTTCAAGAAGCAAACAGGCAAGAATCCCCTTGCTTTCAAAAAAGCATTGCATAAAAGTAAACCTGGTACAAAAAGTAAATAGCATTCTATTTCGCCCCGTCATTCATTCCTAGCCTTGTGTTTAAAAAACAGTTAAGGCTATGGAAGTTCCTGCTTCGCTTCTCTTTTCCCACAACGATGTCACCCGCCTGCTGGACTTAGGCGAATGTATGCATGCCGTCGAGATGGCATTCCATCAATATGCGGAGGGAAATACACAGCCGCCCAAAGTACTGGCCACCCATGTTGAAGGTGGCGGTTTTCACATCAAGGCCGGCGTAATGAATCTCGGCCGCAATTATTATGTGGCCAAGATCAACGCCAACTTTCCCGGCAATCACAGCCAGGGACTTCCCACGATCCAGGGGGTTGTTGCTGTTTATGACGCCGCCGACGGCCGGGTACTGGCGCTGATGGACTCGAGCGCACTCACTATTGTGCGGACCGGCGCAGCAACGGGAGTGGCTGCCAAGTTTCTGTCCCGCGAAAACTCCAGGTCGCTGGCCATTTGCGGATGTGGAAACCAGGGGCGTGTATCCATGCAGGCCATTTCCCGGGTTCGGCCGCTTGAGAAGGCATTTGTCTACGACATTGACAAGAAACGCGCGGCAGCATTCGCCAGGGAAATGTCGGAATCCATCCACATCCCCGTTGAGCTCGTGGAAGACTTTAGATCCGCTTCCAATCGGGCAGACATCTGCGTCACTTGCACAACCTCGAAAACGCCTGTGTTAATGTTTGGAGATGTTCGACCCGGAACCTTCATCGCCGCCGTGGGTACAGACAGTGAAGACAAAAGTGAAATTGATCCTTTCCTCATCGCCTCCAGCGTACTGATCGCCGATATCAAGGAACAGAGCGCCACCTTTGGCGACTTCCACCACGCCCTGGTTTCGAAGAAGGTCGGAGCAGACCATCTTCGCGCCGAACTCGGTGAAGTAATTGCCGGCCTGAAAAAAGGACGCACGTCCGATGATGAAGTTATTGTGTTCGACAGCACGGGCATGGCTTTACAAGATGTTGTTTCTGCAGCCATTGTGTACGAAAAGGCTGTTTCTCAAAAGCATCCATCCACATTCCAATTCGCCTAAGAATGAATCCCAATCCTTCAATCCTTTATTCTAATCCTTCAATCCTTTAATCCTTCCATCATGGTCTGGATAACCCGTGAACGCCCCAAGGTAGACCGCATCGCCTGTCCCTGGTTGATACGGAACTTCGTTGACCCACAGGCCGAATTCATCTTTGTGCCGAGGGATCAAGTCTTTTTCAAAGCCAAGGCCCTGGGCGCTATCCCCTACGACATTCCAGGTGCCGAGTACACCCACGAAGGAGACCACTGTACCTTCGATTACATCGTCAAGAGGCACAACATTACAGACCCCGCTGTGCGGCGGATAGCCCTTATCGTTCGCGGGGCCGATACCGACAGTTTTGAGCTGGCACCGGAGGCAGCCGGATTGTGGGCAATTTCCGCTGGACTTTCCCATAACTTCAAACAGGATCATGAGCAGCTTGCTTTTGGGATGAAAGTGTATGATGCACTTTATAGTTGGGCGAAGTTCGTCAGTGATGAAAAACACACCTGGTCTCAGGCTACCTGACCCATGAGTGCCCCTTACACCTTGAAGCAACTGGTGCTATACTTCCTCAAGCTTGGCACCTGGGGGTTTGGCGGTCCCGTTGCGCTTGTAGGGTACATGCACCGCGATCTGGTAACGGAGAAAAAATGGATCGATGAAGAAGATTATCGAGAAGGGCTAGCCCTGTCGCAGCTGGCGCCCGGGCCGCTGGCAGCTCAACTGGCTATCTACCTTGGCTACGTGCATTACCGAGTTCGCGGCGCCACACTCACCGGTCTGGCGTTCGTGCTCCCCTCCTTCCTCATGGTGCTTGCCATTGGGTTTGCGTATGTGCGATACGGTGGCTTGCCCTGGATGCAAGCCGTCTTCTATGGCGTCGGCGCGTCGGTGATCGGCATCATCGCCGTCGGCAGCTACAAACTCACCTCGCGCAGTATTGGGAAAGACACCTTGTTGTGGGTAATCTTCCTCGTGCTTGCTGTCACTACCTTCCTACTGGAAAAAGAATTGGCCTGGTTGATGCTGCTAGCCGGATTTCTCGTTTGGTTTGTAAAGGCACCCCCGACCTGGTTACGCCCAGCTCCGGCAGTAACGCCACTGCTGTTGGTCCTGGAACCGATGATTCATCAACCGCGCTATTGGCAAATCGCCTGGTTTTTCACGAAGGCAGGCGCTTTTGTCTTTGGAAGCGGGCTCGCCATCGTCCCGTTTCTCTATGGAGGGGTTGTCAAAGAATTCGGATGGCTCAATGAACAACAATTCCTCGACGCCGTGGCGGTAGCCATGATCACGCCAGGTCCGGTCGTCATTACTGTTGGCTTCATCGGGTACCTGGTGCATGGGGTCGGTGGTGCCTGCGTGGCGGCTGCAGCCACCTTCGTGCCCTGTTACCTGTTTACTATCCTTCCTGCTCCTTACTTTAAAAAGTATGGCCGCCTTCCCGGTGTCAAGGCATTCGTAGATGGGGTGACCGCCGCCGCCATCGGCGCCATTGCCGGGGCCGTGCTCGTGCTGGGAAGACGCTCGTTGACTGACATTGCCACCGTGTCGATCGCTTTGGTAACGATAGCCGTATTGTTGAAATTCAAGAACCTTAAGGAGCCGCTCGTCATTGCTGTCGCCGCGGTTACCGGTGTGTTGATCAATTACTTTATGCCAAGCCATTAAAACATCAATCCTATGACCCGAAACGCGTTTCTCCAAAGCAGCACAATTCTCGGTGCCGCTTCACTGCTCACCTCCACAAATGCTATCTCACAAACTGTTCAGGCTGGGCCTGACCGGCTTACCGACAAAGACGGCAACTTTGCGCTGCAGCCACTGCCCTATGCGGAGGGTTTCCTGGAACCTGTGATCGACCAGGAGACCTTACATCTCCACTACACCTTTCATCACGGCGACGCCGTGAAGGCTGCGAACAAAGACCTTCAGATGATCCGCCAGGCCGTCGATCAAAACAACGTCGACACCGTAGATTATTGGACAAGAAAACTCTCATTCCACCTCAGTTCACATATTCTCCACACCATTTTCTGGACCAACCTGACGAACAAGAAAACTGATCCGTCGGGCGCATTGCTTCGACAGATCGAAAAAGACTTTGGTTCCTATGAAAAACTGAAAGTGCTCCTGGTGAAAACTTCCAAAGGCGTTGATGGAAATGGTTGGGGGATTCTTGGATATCAACCCTACACCCAAAAGTTGACCGTACTCCAGTGCGAAAACCACGAGAAGCTAACGCAATGGGGTGTAATCCCGCTCCTGGTTATCGATGTGTGGGAACACTCATACTATCTGAAATATCGCAATCGCAGGGCAGAGTTTGTCGACAGCCTTTTCCCTACCATCAATTGGGACAACGTGAGCGAGCGTTTTAGTCTTTCTCAAAGGCTGGGCTGAGAACCGCAAAACAGCAAAATGTAAAACCGCAAAATGTAAAAGGGCCTTTTACATTTTACATTCACTGTTTTGTGTTTTGCGGTTTTTAGGGAAGGTGCTATACGATCAATTACTCACCAAGGAACTGCCTCACCCACTCCATGGCCTTCTTTTCGTCGGTGAAGAGTCTTAACGGCACAGGCGGCTTATCGATCTTGAGGAAGATG